>MGUK01000069.1 GCA_001799995.1 Elusimicrobia bacterium GWF2_62_30 | reverse complement strand
GGGGTAGGAGCGCTTGTTGGCCCAGTAATAGGTGCAAATTTCGGTGGTCAGCGTGAAGCCCGGGGGAACGGGCAGGCGCAGGTCGGGGTGGCCGGCCATCTCGGCCAGGTTAGCGCCCTTGCCGCCCAGCAGGTTCTTCATGGACGCTTTGCCTTCGGCCTTGCCGCCGCCGAAGAAGTAAGTTACTTTCTTGGAAATTTTAACGGAATTAGCTGCTTTTGCTTTGGATTTAATGGCCGTCTTGGGCATATTATGTTGGCTCCTGTTGACTGTGTGTCCCGCGGATGCGGTTTTGTGCGCCCTTTGGGGGGCTTCCACTTATAATACTAAAAGGAAGGGCGCGGGGGCAATGGGTCCCGGGGGAGGGACCCGCTAACCCTGCAGCCCCTCCAACCGCAGCAGGAAGGCGTATTCCAGGGCGGTCAGCTTAAGGGACTCGAAGCGGCCGGACTTGCCCCCGTGCCCGGTGTCCATATCGGTCTTAAGGAGTATAAGGTTATCGCCGGTTTTCATCTCCCGCAGCCTGGCCGTCCACTTGGCCGGTTCCCAGTACTGCACCTGGGAATCGTTCAGCCCCGCGGTTATCAGCATGTTCGGGTAGGCTTTCCCCGCCACGTTGTCGTACGGGGAATAGGACAGGAGGTAGTCGTAACATTCCCTGACATCAGGGTTGCCCCATTCGTCATACTCGCCGGTGGTCAGCGGGATGTCCGGGTCCAGCATGGTGGTCAATACGTCTACGAACGGGACTTCGGCCAGCATCCCCTTATATAGTTCGGGGGCCATGTTGGCGACCGCGCCCATCAGCAGGCCCCCGGCGGACCCGCCCTCGGCGTAAACGTGGCCGGCCGAAGTGTAGCCCTCCGCGATAAGGAACCGGGTGGCGTCTATGAAGTCGTGGAAGGTGTTCTTCTTCTTCAACTGCCTGCCGTCCTCGTACCAGCGCCTGCCCAGCTCCGAACCGCCGCGGATATGGGGGATGGCGCAGATAAAGCCCCTGTCCAGCAGCGAAAGCCGCACCGGGCTGAAGCAGGGATCGGAGCTGCACCCGTAGGCGCCGTAAGAGTAGATATGCAGCGGGTTTTTGCCGCTCTTGAGGTCCAGCCCTTTTTTATACACCACCGAAACCGGCACCTTCTCCCCGTCCCGGGCGGTGAACCACAGCCGTTCTTCCTTATAAGCCTCCGGCTTGAAGCCGCCGAGGACCTCCCGGCGCTTGAGCAGGACGAGCGCGCCGGTCTTGAGGTCGGCGTCGTAAACCGAGTCCGGGGTGGTAAGGGATTCGTAGGTCAGGCGCAGCTTGTCCGAGTTATACTCGTAATTATCGCCGAACTCCGCCTGGTAGGCCGGCTCGTCGAAATTTATATAGCTGTCCGGGCCGCCGGCACGGCTGAAAACGTGGAAGCGCCCGAGAGCGCCGCGCAGCTCCTTAAGGATAAGCCGGTCCGCGAAGACCTGCATGTCCTCCAGCAAGGTGTCGTCGCGGTGGGGAACGAGGTCGGTCCAGGCCGCTTTCGAGGTGTCGCCGGCGGGGCACTCCGAAAGTTTAAAATTGCGCGCGCCGTCGTTATTAAGGATATAGAACTTCGCGCCTCCGTCCTCTACTTCGTACTCCAGTTCCCGGCGGCGTGGGGAGAACACCCTCGGCGCGGCGCCCGGGTTATCGGCGTCGATAAGCAGGTATTCCGTGGAAAGGGTCGCGCCGGTACGGATGAAGATATATTTATCCGTGGCCGACCTGGAAATGCCGAGCTCGAAAGTATCATCGGCCTCAAAATACACTTCCCGGTCGCCGGCGCCGCCCAGCTCGTGCGCGAACACGCGCTCCCAGCGCAGGGTCTCCGGGTCCTGCCTGACGTAGAACAGCGTGCGGTTATCGTTGGCCCAGGCCAGGTTCCCCGCGGTCTTCACGATCTTTTCCCCGCGGACCTGTCCCGTTTCCAGGTCCTTGAAATACACGTCGAAGAAGCGCCTGCCGCCGGTATCCATGGCGTAAGCCAGCATCTTGTGGTCCGGGCGTATGGAGGGGAACAACACCTGGCAGAAAGACTTCCCCGCGGCCAGCTCGTTGACGTCGAGCAGCACTTCCTCCGGAGCGGCTGTGGAACCTTTTTTACGGGCGTACACCGGGTATTCCCTGCCCGCCTTGAAGGTCATGTAATAAAAATATCCGCCGTATTTGAACGGGACGGTGGAATCGTCCTGCTTTATCCGGCCTTTCATTTCGGCGAACAGCTTTTCCCGCAGCTGCGCCGCCGGCTTGAGCATGGCCTCAGTATAGTCGTTCTCGGCTTTCAGGTAAGCCGTCACTTCGGGGTTTTCGCGGTCCTTCAGCCAGTAATAATCGTCCTGGCGCGCCTGCCCGTGCTTTTCAAGCTTGAAAGGTATCTTTTTAGCCCGGGGAGGTTCGGCCGCCCGGGAAACGGCCCCGGGGACGAGGGACGCTTCCCCGGCTGCGCCGGAATGTTCAAGATCGCTCATGTGAGTTAGAGTAGTCAAAACGCGTCATTCCTGTCAAACACAGGACCGGGCTTGGTCCGGCCGCTTTTGCGGGCCGGATACCATATTTTGTACCCTGTAGGTCCGTATGCGCCAGCTTAAAGCCGAAATAATCTGCACGGGCTCCGAACTGCTCAACGGCAAGCTCAACCTGTACGTGCCCCTGTTCCACGAGCGCCTTTCCGCGCTGGGGTTCGGCATTACCAGGGAGCAGTGCCCGGGAGACGGCGCCGCGGATATCGCCGCCTGCATGTCGGACGCGCTGAAGCGCGCCGACCTGGTGCTGGTCTGCGGGGGGCTCGGCCCTACTTTCGACGACCAGACCCGTCAGGCCGCTGCGCGGGCGCTGCACCGGCGGCTCACCTATTCTAAGACCTGCGAGAAGCTGCTCTCGGCAGCGTACTCCCTGCGCGTGCTGCCGCCGAACCTGGCGGACCAGTGCCTGCTGGTCGGCGGGGCGAAAGCCATCGAGAACCGCAACGGCTCCGCTTTCGGAGAAATACTGCGAGAAGGCCGGAAAATAATGATACTGCTCCCGGGGCCGCGCTCGGAATGGGAGCCGATGTTCGAGAGCTTCCTGGCCTCCGAAATACGCAAAGCCTTTCCCGGGGCGCGGCGGGTGGACTCCGTTAAGTTTAAAATAGCGGGACTGGGGGAGCCGCAGGCCGAGGCGCTGCTCCGGCCTGTAATAAAAAAATACCCCGAAGCCTCTTTCACGATACTGGCCGGACCTTATACCGTGGAGTTCATCGCTTCGGCGCCGTCGGGAACGGGACTGCTCACAAAGGTCCGGGCCGCCTGCGTGCGGCTCCTGAAGGAAAAGCTTTACGGCTTCGGAGAGGACACCCTCGCCTCCGCCGTCGGCAAGGCGTTCAGCGCCGCGGGGAGGACCATTTCCGGGGCCGAGTCCTGCACCGGCGGCCTGGTTTCAGAACTGCTCACGGACGTACCCGGCAGTTCCCTTTATTTCCTGGGCGCGGCCGTCACCTATTCCAATTTCGCGAAAATGGCTATTCTCGGAGTAAGGGGCTCCACCATAAAAAAATACGGCGCCGTGTCGCCGCAGTGCGCGGCCGAAATGGCGCGGGGCGCCGCCGGGAGATTCGGGAGCGACTACGGTTTCGCCGTCACCGGTATCGCCGGCCCTGACGGGGGAACCCCCGGTAAGCCGGTAGGCCTTGTCCATTTCGCGGTGGCCGGAAGGGGGAAGACCAGGCTCTTTGAACGCAGGTTCCGTCACTCCCGCCGGCAGATCCGGGCCTGCGCCGCGAATTTTATTTTGGACGAGCTGCGAAAAGTAATAGAATAGGGATATGCTTGGAGTTTCGGAGCGGTTTCCGGCCCCGGCAGCGTAGTGGATCAGATGGAGGCAACAATGCGACGCAAATTCATTCTCAGGCTGGCCCTGATCGGGACGCTGGCCGGCTGCCTGGCCTGCAAGGGTAAGGAAACCTCCGCAGCGGCTCCCGCCGAAGTGTCCACCAATACCATTACCGCGGTCGTTAAGACCGAAAAGGCGCCGCCCGCCGGCTCCTACGTAAAAAGGCACAGCTACTTCAAGCTGCCCTCGGTAGCCGGGGGGGAAATAGACCTGGCCGATCACGCCGGCAAACCGGTGATGGTAATGTTCTTCACCGAAACCTGCCCGTACTGCCGCAAGGCCGCCCCGTACCTGGAGAAGATCTACCAGGCCTACAAACCGAAAATTACCGTGATAGGCGTCTGCATCCAGGACGATCCGCAGGCCCCGAAGAATTTCGCGGCCGACCTCGGCACCACTTTCCCCATGGTTTACGGCGGCAGGGACCTCTACCGCCAGTACAAGGCGCAGGGCGTGCCGTTCATCTACCTGCTGGACAAGGAACATGAACCTAAAAAGGTCTGGCCCGGCTTCACGGACTCTTTCTACCCGGAAATGACCGCGATCATAGATTCGCTGCTGGCAGCGAAATAGCCCGGCAAGGACGGATCAAGTGGGCATCAGCATAGAAAAGGGCTGCATACTGATCCACCGCGTCTTCGACGTCGGCGGGGAGATCTCGCTTACCCGGGCGGAACAGCTGCTGGCCGAGGCCGGGAAAAACCCCAGGCTCAAATTCTCCACGGACACCCGCAAAGCCATAATCATAAAGGAGTCTCCCCTCAAGACCGACCTGGGAGAGGGAATACTGGGCCTCCCTTCGGGCGGCGCCCCGGTGCACGTGTTCGCCCGGCTGTGGAACTACGGCGTTATTTCCATAACCCTCGAGATGCGGATCGCGCCGGGCACCGCCTGGGAGACACTAATCAAGACGGCCTCGGAACTGGAAGCTTCGGATGAAGTGGACCTGCTCGCTATCTCGCGCAAGAACGCGCTTAAGAAGCAGGTGATGCCAGCCATAGGCGCCCCGGCGGAGTGGGACATCTTCGAGGATTATATAACCTATATCATCGAGAAGGCCGACGGCCTGGAAAACCCGCGGGAATTCATAAAGAGGGCGGACGTTTCCGCGCTGATACTGGCCGAAGACAAGGAACGCCTCGGCGAGGAATCCAGGAACTTCATCCTCGACAGCGCGATACAGTATTCCAGCTCCGACCTGGCGATCATAGACTGGAACTCCGCCCTGCTGATAGAGCCGGACGGGCAGCGCGACGTGGCGGACGTGATAGAGTTCTCGCTGACGCACCTGCTCGAGTTCCGCTATTACGACGAGATGCTCAGCCGGAACCTCCAGGAACTCTACGACACGATGGAGACCAAGCAGGAGAGCGTGATACACATTTTTCGCAATTTCTACTCGGATATCGCTGAGGACGCCAGCCGCAAGTACATGGAATTCTCGGAATTCCTGGGCCGCGTCGAGAATTCGCTCAAGACCGTGGGCGACCCCTACCTGGCCGTGGCGTTCAGGGCCTCCGCCCTGGAGTTCCACTTCGACGACTGGCGCAACAGCATCTCCCGCAAGATGGAGACGCTGGCGCAGATCAGCCAGATACTCCACGGCGAGATCAACACCCGCCGCAGCCACTGGCTGGAAATAATAATCATCCTGCTTATCGCGGTGGAGATGATCCCGATGGCCGTGGACCTGTGGAAGTTCCTGCGCTGATCAGGGCAGGTTTTTAATGGCGGCCTGCACGGCCGCCTTCGCATTACCGCTCACGCCGCTGGCCGAGCGGTATTTTATTTTAATGAAATTCAGCGGCTTGCCGTTTAGCTTGATGCGGAAATCCAGGTGGGGGCCGCTGGACAGCCCGGTGCTTCCCACATAAGCGATCACGTCGCCCTGCCCGACCCGGCGGCCTTTTTTTATCCCCCGGGCATAGCGGGACAGGTGCCCGTACGTGGTCTCATAACCGGCCGCGTGACGCAGCACCACCAGGTTCCCGTTGCCGCCCTTCCAACCCGCGAAAGTCACCGTGCCGTCGGCCACCGCGGAAACGGGCGTGCCCTTCGGCGCGGCGTAATCTATGCCGTGGTGGGGACGGAAGTACTTGAGCACGGGGTGGTAGCGCCGGTTGCTGAAATAAGAGGAGATGCGGCGGTAATGCAGCGGCGCGCGCAGGAACATGCTGCGCAGGGAATCTCCTTTTTCGTCGTAATAATTCCCGGCGTGCCAGGCCGCCGTATTGCGGCCGGTCTCGGCGCCCTCGTACCGGGCGGCGGTTATGCGCTGCGAGACCAGGCGGCCGGACGGGTCCGAATCCTGCGTCCAGGCCAGCACCCAGCGGTCCCCGCCGCGGACCTCCGTCAGGAAATCCACCGACCAGGAAAAAATATCGGCGTAATCCAAAATGACGGCGGGGGGGACGCCTTCCGCGCTCATCGCTTCCCACAGCGAGGTTTTTATCACGCCCGAAGCCAGCTTGGAAGCGCTGCTGGTCCCCACGGGGAGGACCGCAAGCTGCAGCGCGCCGCCCGCCGCCGGGGAAATAAAATATTGTTTAAGGTCCTTCGTAATGGAAAGGGAAAGCATCTTTCCCCAGGTCGAGAAGGCCACGGTGTAGGTATCCTGCGGCCGCAGCCGGCGCGGGTCCAGCTTTCCCCGGAGCAGCGTTGAGATACGGTGCCTGGCGGAATTATCCAGGCCCTCCGCTTTAAGAACGGCGTCGAGGGTGCCGCGCACGCCGCCGGAGGAGACGCGCACGGGGCGCTGGTAGGGAACGGCTTTGGGGGAATAGCTCAGGTCCGCCAGCCAGAGGGCCGCGGAAAGCAGCGCGGCCGCGACCAGGGACGCGGTAAGGAAAAAAGGCCGTCTGCTTTCCGAGGGGCTGTACATGCGCGCGGTCAGCAGTAGAGGTATTCTTCCACCAGGTTCTTTATCTCTTCCTCTTTGCCGTAGAGGCGCTCGCTCAGGCTGCGGTCGTCGTAGGACCGCAGGCGCTTGATGACCCCGTCGATGACCTGCGGCGTGAACACGCCGCGGGCCTCGAATACGCCCCGGGCCTTTTCCAGCGCGTCGGCCGAGGCCCAGCACGAGGCGGGGAGCTTGGGAAGTTTGTCGATGATGCCGGCGTTATCCTTATGGTAGATGTTCTTGTCCACAAAATGCCTGTCGGCGAAAACCAGCGCGTCGGCGCGTTCGAAACCGCGGCGGGCCGCCACGCAGAGGCCCGCCATCAGGAAATGCAGGTTCGCGGAACCGTCGGCGGAGCGGAACTCCACGGTCTGGGTGGAGTCCACCTTGGGCGCGGCCGAACCGGGATTCGCGTCCTTCACCATGCCGGAAGCGTTCAGCCAGCCGAGCGGGATGCGGACCAGCGCGGAGCGGTTGCGGTAAGCCCAGCAGACGTTTATCGGGGCTTCCTGGTGCGGCACCAGCCTGAAATAGGAAGTGGGGACCGTGTTGCCGAAAGCCGTCATAGGGGCTGCCTGCTCCAGGAACCCGGCGATCAGCTTGCGCGCGGGAGCGGAAAGGCCGCCCTTGTCTATCATGGCGTTCCTGCCGTTCTTCATCAGGCAGGTATGCACGTGCAGGCCCGACCCGGCGTGCCCGATGGAGATCTTGGGCGCGAAGGAGATGACCACGCCGTATTTGTGGCCTATGCCGGAAAGCATCCACTTGGCCACCGCCAGCTGGTCCGCGGCTTCGGAAGCCGGCACCGGCAGGAATTCTATTTCCTGCTGCGCCATCTCGGAATCCTCGGCGCGGATGAAGCCGACCTCGGAATGGCCGTATTTTATCCGGCCGCCCGCCTCGGCTATGGCCGCCATGGCTTCGGCGCGCAGGCCTTCCCATTTAGAGAACGGGTAGGACTCATGGTAGCCCTTCTGCGTGGCGGTGGGGTAAAGCAGGTTCTTGGGAGAGATCACATAATATTCAAGTTCGCCCATCGCGTGGAAATCAAAGCCGGAGATTTTTTTAAATTCCTCTTCAGACCGGCGCAGCACCTCGGCCGGAGCGCCGGCGAAAGGTTTGCCGTCAGCGGTATAAAAAGAGCAGAGGATGTCGATGGCCGGGACCTGGGAAAAAGGATTGACGAAGGCCGTGCGGTAGCGGGGCATCACGTAAAGGTCGCTGGAGGCCGCGTCTATGCTCTTGAATAAGCTGGAGCCGTCCACGCGCTCGCCGGCGGACAGGATGCGGTCCAGATATTTCTCGTCGTTAATGATAAAATTCAGCGTTTTCAGTCGGCCGTCTCCGGCGGCGTAGCGGAAATTAACCATTTTGATGTCGTTCGCCTTGATGTACTTGACCAGGTCGGCGCGGTTGAAATCGCGGGGCTCCTTGTTCAGGAAGGCGGCTATCTTGTTGGCGTATATCCGTTTGCGGTTCATAATTTTCTGCTCCATCGTCAACTTTAAAGGTAATGATCCAGTGCTATTAATAATAACAAATTAAGCCGGCTTTTTTAATCCGGAGGCCGGCCCGGCAAATTGAAAGCGCACGGTTTTTTTGATAACCTTTACACAGTAGGCTAATATTGCTGTCAAGCAAGGGGATAAAGGGATGAAACTTTTTGCCGCGTTCTTATGCGTTCTTTCTGCTGTCGCTCCCGCGGCAGCCCAGTCCGAATTCCACGCGTCCAACGAACTGTCGTTCTCCCAGAACGACGTGGACGGCCCCGGCGGCGCGGCCTCGTCGCTGAGCCGCGGCTTCAACTACCTGGAAGTGCTGAACCTTTACGGCAGCGGCGCGAAAGGGGCCTGGAACTATAACTATACCGTCGGCGCCAAGGCCACCGACGACGACCGCAACGACGTCAAACGCGTTTCCCTCTCCGGCCTGCAGGGCCGCGCCACCAACAACACCCACACCGTCGCCGTTGGCGACGTGTTCGAATCGTTTTCCCAGTACGCGCTGGGAACCTCGCTGAAAGGCGGCTCTTACCGCTTCCTCAAGGAAGGGGCGAAGCTGCCCGAGGTCACCGCGGTATTCGGCTGGGCGTACCCGCGCTGGGAGTCCGTCTGGAAAGACCCGGCTGCCCGCACGGTGACCCGCAGGGGTGCCGGCCTGCGCGTAAAGCAGGACCTCGGCTCCGACCTCTGGGCCGGCCTCAGCGCCGTCTCGGCCAGGGACACGGGCCGGCTGGCGGCCTCGGATCCCCTTTACGACGCGAAGAACTACACCTTCGACTTCAACTACGTTCCCATGCCCGGGCTGACCATGTCCGGGGAACAGTCCCTTTCCGACAGCGACCTGTCCCCTTCGGCCGGGGCGGCCGGCTCAACCTACAGGAGCGGCGCCACCCGCGTAGAACTGGTCGGCGACGCCGACCCCAGCCGGGTATCGTTGGAATACGAGAACGTCGGGACGGACTTCTATTCGGCGCTCGGGGCCGCTACGCCCGACCGCAGGAAATTCAAGACCAAGTGGCGCTACAAATACACCAAGCAGGTCACCTTCACCTCGGGCCTGCTCTGGTACCGCAACAACCTCGACGGGAACAAGACGGCGGGCACCACGCGCAACTGGAAGCCCGAGCTCTCGGCCGCTATAAAGAAGCCTTTCGCCTCCCGGCCGGATTCTTTCGCGGACCTCTCCTATAAATTCGACCGCAAATACGGCGGCGGCACCAGCGCCTTCGACCACTACCTCAACCTGAACTACAGGGACCGCTTCGCCGGCCTGGACTCGGACTCCAACCTGGGCTACACGATGTACAATACGAAGACGGGCGTGCGCGACGCCAACGAGGTAAACTTCAACACCGCGCTCAACTCCCGCCATGAGACGGGAGCCCTGGTCCTGAAACCCTCGGTTAATCTCGGCACCTGGTATTCCAAGGACGAACTGGCAGACGAGACCGACAAGCTTTATGAATATTCTCTCGGCCTGGGCGTTGACGCGCCCGAAGTCAAGCTGACCGGCGACCTGCGCTTCGGCCAGAACATCCTTCAGAAATCCGCGGTCAACACCGATAACTCCGCCAAGTTCTTCGCTTCGCTCGGCGCCTACTGGCGCCCGAAGCTGCTGGCGAAGTTCAACGACTCCACGCTGTTCCTGCGCGCCGGGTTCAACGACTACGCCTTCTCCACCGCTTCCCGCAACTTCCGTGAGAAGAGCGTAACCGCGGGCCTGAACGTGTCGTTCTAAGCTTTTTAACTTTAGGGAGATAAATCATGAAAAAAATAATCCTGATCCTTACCGCGGTGCTGGCACTGGCCGGCGCCGCCGACGCCAAGTGGTGGATCTTCGGCAAGTCCAAGGACGAAGTGGGGCTTAAGTACCTCTACATCAACCGCCTCTCGGCGGACGAGACCGGCCCCAAGTTCAAGATCTTCCGGGAAACGCTCGGGAGCGACGGGCTGGTTAAAATTACCGGCAGGGCCTCCACGGGCAAAAGCGCCGTAGGCTCCGTACGGATCAGCCTCGACAACAAGGGTACCTGGTCCGACGTAAAGTTCGCGGACAACGGGACCTTCGAATACGCCTTCAAGCCGGAAACGGGCAGAACTTACGCGATGCTGCTGGAGATTACGGACACTGCCGGCAAGACCAACAAGGTGGAGGAGACCCGCAAGGAGCTGACCCTTTCAGAAGAGAGCGTGCAGGCCAAGGTCAAAGAGACCCTGGACGCCATGTTCGACGCCTACAGCAAGGAGAACCTCGCCCGGTTCATGGGCTACGTCGGGGAGAACTTCGCCGGGGACAAGGCCATCCTGGAACGCGCCGTGAAGCGCGATTTCGACGCCCTGAGCAACATCTCACTGCGCTATACGCTCAACAACGTGGCGTCCGGAGCGCAGGGCCGCATTTTCGTTTCGGTAACCTACAATCGCATGGTCTTCGTGAACAAGACCGGTGCCAGCACCCAGGATACCGGCTCGACCGAGTTCGTCTTCGACTCCAACGAAGGGAAGCTCTCCCTTTACAGCATGAAACAGCCGCTGATGTTCGGCCTGTCCGATGCCGAGAACGTGGCCACCGGCGTGGTGCAGGGCAACACCTCGGCCGCGCTGGTACTGGACGACAGCGGCAACATCGGCGACGGCGGCACGCTGGTAACCATCAACTGCGCCGCCGGCACGTGGCCAAAATACACTTTTGCCTCGGGCGCGAAGACCTGCAGCGCCGGGGGAGGCGGGGCGGACATCTGGTTCTACGACGAGACAATTCCTTACCTGATGGGTTTTTCCGCGAATGAGCGGACTTTCATGGATACGCTCGCCGCGCTGTCAGGCGGCGAAGTAAAGGACCCGGCCGGCTACGCCGCCGTCGGAGTAGTGAGCGATTCCGGGGCGGGCTATTCCTACTGTTTCCAACTGACCCCGGACTTCTACTGCGTTGAGATGGTTTCGGCGAAACCGACCTCGACCAGCGAGAACGTAAGTTTCAAGGTCAAAAAGTATTAAGCTGCATGAAAGGGGCCGGGAACGGCCCCTTTTTATTTGCGGGGGATCTTATGAAGAAAATATTTTCGTTAGCGCTCTGCTCACTTTTTATCGCGGGCCCGGTGCCGGCCTCCGCAGGCAACGCGCTGACCGACTGCATACTGGAGGTGCTGCAGGAGCGCCTCGAAAAGACGATAGACAAGGATTTCAAGGATACCGAATACTGGAAGGACCTGCTGACCAACGTGGCCAACGGCACCCCGGAAGCGGTGGTGCAGCAGATAATGGAAGATTACGACCCGAAGTCCGTAGGCAAGGACATAGGCATGAAGCTGCTGGAGCGCCTGGTGCCGGAAGCCGCCGGGCCCATCGGCCTGCTGCTGCTGGCTAACGACGCCGTGTACGCCTACACCGAATATATGCTGACCTTCTACAAGGACCTGCATTTCCAGTATTTCACGGAAGAAGTGCTGAAGCCCTCCAAAACGACCAGGGAGCTGAGGGCGAACTACAACAAATTCATCTCCGAGTTCGTGGACGGGGGAGGCAGCGACCGCGCCGTAAAATACGACGACCGCAAAGCGGAGGAGGAGAAGTTCCATAACGCTTTCCTCCAGGCCTTCCGCCTGCTGTACAGAGCCGAGCAGGCCGCCGCCAACAGGGCGAACGCGCAAAAGCTGGTAGTTAAAAAGTTCAAGATCATGCGGGCGCAGGCCAAAGGCGACGTCGAGGTGGCGCAGGCCAACCTGGAAGCCGCCGGACAGCAGGCCAGCCCGGCAAATGTGCGGCGCTTCGTAAAGGACGCCGATTACGCCGCCGCCGTGAGGGAGGCCGCGCGGAAAGCCGGCCAGAAGCCGGCCGCGGAAAAGAAGAAAGAACCCGAGGCGGTAAAACCCGGGGCAGCGAAACCCGACGCCGGCAATAGCGCCGTGAAACCTGCTACTCCCGCGCAGGACAAGCCCGCCGAAAAAAAGGAAACCAAGGTCACCGTCCAGGTGCTTGCGCAGCCGGGCAGCGGTCCCCTTGGCAATTCCCTGCGCCTGCTCAACGCCGGGCGGGAAGAGGAAGGCAAGACCCCGCCGGATTTCTCCGCGTACTCCTCGGCGCTGGCCGACGCGTCGAATAAGCTGGTTTTCGGCGATATGGCCGCCTCCGTCTACCGCGAAATGGAACAGAATATTTCCATCGGCGCGGAAGCGGGCTACGCCAATTGCCAGAAAGATGGCAACGGCGATCCCTGCTGGCAGGCCTATAAACGCTTCCAGGCCGACCAGATACAGGTGAAGGAGAACCTGAAGGGCCTTGGCGAAAAGCTGTCCGCGGAACTCGAAACGATGCGCAAGCAGATGACGGCCGCGCCGAAGCCTTCGGACAAACTGGGCGAGATGTTCAAAACCCTGGGAGAGAAGATGGGCCGCGCCGACAAGGACAACAGCTGCAACCTGAACTTGTCCCTGATCGATGTTAAGAAGGCGGCGGAACGGATAAACGAATGCAAAGCCCGCATAGGCTACCTGGCCTCGCTCATAACGGAAGTGGAGGCGAAGACGAAAGAATTCCAGGATTTCGCCGCGAGCTACGACCAGAAACTGGCCGCCGATTACGCGGCCTACGCCGACAAGCTGGCGTCCAACTACAACCTGGCCGAATACGCCGGGGCCGGGCTGGATTCCAACCTGCTCCAGAACCTCTCAGGGGCAAGCGCGCGGGCGCAGCAGGCCGCGGAAGCGGATACCAGCGTTATCGGGGGCGGACGCATAGTAAACCTGCGCCGCGCGATCTCCGACAACACGGCGCGGAGCCGCGAGGCCCAGGGCCAGCTGGAGTTGAACAATGCCTTCATCGCGCTGGCGGCGCCGCTGGCCGCCCAGGCCGAGAGCCAGTTCAAGGCACAGTCCAAAGACGGAAAAGCGGTAGATCTTGAAACTTTCGACGGGCAGTTCTATTACACCAACGTCGCAAATTTCCATAGCCTTTTCACGAGCTTTTTCAGCGGCGCCCTGACGCTGCTGTCGCCAAAGATAAGCGGCGGGGACCCGCGCGAGACCATGCCTTACAAGCAGGGGAGCATCCGGGTCTGGGACGCGGAGAAGTATCCCTTCTACGAGACCGTGGCGACGCATGAATCGATCCTGAAGGATTTTTCTGAAAGGGTGGCCGCCCTGAAGGAGCTTGGCCTGGAGGCCCGCCTGAAGACCCTGCAGGACATACTCAAGAAGGTCACCCCGGCGGCCGACAAGATCAGGGAGATGACCGCCGACGCCGGCGCGCTGATGAAGGTCTTCAACCGTGCCGGGGCCGTGGCTAAAAAGCTGGAGGCCTATGTCCGCCCGGCGCAGCTGATAATGCTTTTTTACGGTACGGAATACACGCTGTCCGCCGAAGTTATGCAGCAGACGCTGGACACCTACGCCAAAGAGGTAGAGGAGATAAAGGCGACGGAGCAGAACAGCGTGGAGATCTTCAAGCGCTACATGGCCGCGCCGGTGCTAATGGAGAGGGAGCCGGAAGACCTGCTCAACGCCCGCACCGCGCTGAACTGCAAGAAGTGGAAGTGTTCCGCCACGGTCTGGCAGGCCTACCGGACGCTGACCGACGCCCAGGACAAGCTGTCGGCGGAAAAGTTCCAGCTGGCCAGTCCCGTCGGCTCGCTGGCCGTTAACGGCAAAGGCGTCGCCCAGCAGGCCTCCTACTCGTACGAGTGGAGCGACGCCGACCTCGCCGGCGGCGAGATGAAGATCACCGGCACCCTCCAGCCCGCGGCCGTCGGGCAGCTGGCCTCGCTGAAGCTTTCGCTGGACTGTAAGGCCTTCGACATAGACCTGCCGCCGGGGCCGCAGTTCAGCTACTCGTTCCGGCCCAGGTCCGGCCAGCGCTACTGCATAAAGGTGCAGCCTGTCATGGCCGGCGGTAAGCCGGCTATGGCCTGGCCCGCCGCGGACGACTACTTCACCATCGACTACATGGCCGGCAACCGCGACGAGGTGAAGGCCTTCTACGACAGGTTCAAGGCCGCCTACGAGGGCCGCAACGCCTCGCAGGTGATGGCGCTGGTCTCGGGCGACTGGACGGCCGGGGACGGCACGGAGCTGTCCGACCTCGAAGAGAACCTGCGCAACAACTTCCGGCTCTATGACGAGATAAAGTACGACATCTCCGGCCTGAACGTCTCCAAAGGCAGCCGGGGCTGGCAGGCCTGTTACGATGTAGCCATCACCAGCCGCATCTTCAAGCGCAGCCTCAAGCACGAGGAAAAATCGAAAGTATGCGAGGACTTGGGTGAGGAGGGGGGCAAACTGAAGCTGCTGCGCACCTCCTCCGGCAGCTACTGGTACGTGAAATAACGGCTGTAAAACAAGCGCTTTTATCGCGAAAGCCCCCCGGAAGCGGGGGGCTTTTCGTTGACTAGTATGGAAGGTAATTAATATAATAAAGCAACTACAGGAAATATACTAAAGTCAAAGAGAGATAAAACAATGGCATTAACCAAGAACAAAATCAGAGAAACCGCGGAGAAATTCTCCCCTAAACCCAACGATACCGGCTCGACTTCGGTACAGGTAGCCCTGCTCACCGAGCGGATCCAGTACCTTGCCAAGCACCAGACCACCAATCCCAAGGACCACGCCTCGCAGCGCGGCCTTGTCTCGCTCGTTTCACAGCGCAAAAGCCTTCTTACCTACCTGGAACGCAACAACCGGGAAGAGTACAAGAAGGTCATCAAAGCATTAGGCTTAAGGAAATAACAAATGACAAATTACCCGAAACCGCTCCGCCTGGAAGAACAGGTGGGGGATAAGTCCATTTCGTTCGAGACCGGGGCCATCGCCAAGCAGTCCGGCGGCGCCGTGATCATCCGCATCGGGGACACCATGGTGCTCTCCACCGCGGTGCAGGCCAACAAGCCCAAGGATACCCCGCCCCAGTTCGTGCCGCTCAGCTGCGACTACAAAGAGCGCACCTACGCGGCCGGCAAGATCCCCGGCGGCTTCTTCAAACGCGAGGGCAAAGCCCGCGAGAAAGAAGTGCTCGCTTCCCGCCTGACGGACCGCGCCGTGCGCCCCCTGTTCCCGGATTATTTCAACACCGAGACGCAGGTGGTCAACATGGTGATGTCCTACGACGGCATCAACGACGCCGACGTGGTGTCCATCAACTCGGCCTCCGCGGCCCTGATGATCTCCGACATCCCGTGGAACGGCCCCGTGTCCGCCGTGCGCATCGGCAAGCTCGACGGCAAGTTCATCATGAACCCCAC
>MGUK01000068.1:15563-17102 GCA_001799995.1 Elusimicrobia bacterium GWF2_62_30 | reverse complement strand
ATTACACCGGGATAAAGAGCCAGATGCCCGCCCTGAAATTCCTGGTCTCCGCGGATTTCACCGGCATAGACGGCGTGACCGATTTCTGGCATTACCTCAAGAAAGCGCATTACCACCCCCAGACCCAGAAGACCGTGGCCGACGAACACGATATCGTGTCCATCCTTTACACCTCCGGCACCACGGGCCACCCCAAGGGCGTGCTGCTGACGCATCACAACATGGTGGAGAACGCCAAGTCCGCCATCACGGTCATCGAGCCCACCCGCAAGGACGTGTTCATGGCGCTGCTGCCTATGTTCCACACCTTCTCCTGGACCGGCAACGTGATAGCCCCCATCCTGGTGGGCTGCAAGACGATGATCGTGAAGAGCATCACCCCGCCCAAGCCCTGGCTGCAGGCCATGGGCCGCGAAGGGGTTTCGATAATGATAGCCGTGCCGCAGATCTACGGCGTGCTGGCCAAGGAGGCCAAGGGCCTCAAGAAGTTCTTCCTCAAGTTCTGGAGCCTGCGCCGGGTGCGGCTCTGCCTGTCCGGCGCGGCCCCGCTCAACCGCACCATCACCGGGCATTTCTTCGAATCGTTCGGCGTGCATATCCTGGAAGGCTACGGCCTGACCGAGACCAGCCCCGTGCTGACCATAGTCCCGCCGAAGGCGCGCAAGCACGGCTCGGTGGGCAAGGCCATCCCGGGCGTGCACATCAAGATCATGGACGACGCCGGCAAGCACCTTTCCCACGGCGAGGAGGGGGAGATCTGCGTCAAGGGGCCCAACATTACCCGCGGCTACCACGGCAACGACCAGGCCACCAAAGAGCTCTTCACCCAGGACGGCTGGCTCAAGACCGGAGACATCGGCGTGCTCGACGAGGACGGCTTCCTGTTCATCCGCGACCGCAAGAAGGACATGGTCATAGTGAAAGGCCTGAAAGTTTTCCCGGCGCAGATAGAGCACATCATCAACGCGCACCCCAAGGTGCTGGAGAACGCCGTGATAGGCATCCCCGACGGCTCCGGCAACGAGACGATGAAATGCTTCTGCGTGGCCCGGCCGGACACGCAGCTGGAGAAGTCCGAAGTGATGCAGTACATCAAGGCCAACCTCGACGGCTACAAGCGCCCCCGCGAGGTGGAGATAGTAAAAGCCCTGCCCAAGAACGCGATGCAGAAAGTGCTCAAGCGCGAGCTGCTCCGGCAGGAACTCGAGAAAAAGGGCATTACTTCCGGCAAGAGCGAAAAGACCGCCTCAGCCGCCTGACCCGCGGCGCGCGGACAGTAAGGGCTTGTAACGGAATAATATGAACATTTGGCTGAGCCGATTTTGGAGCGAGCCGAAGCGGCATGGAGCGACATGTACTACACGTACTTTAGCGGAATGCCGCAAAGGCGCAGCCCAAAAGCGGCACAGCCCCCCGGGGGAGGCCCATCTTTGAACCGGCTGCCGCGTTGCTCCTCACTTACAGACCACCGGTATGATCGTTCGTCGCGCCTTGCATCCGCCTCAAATATGGGCCTCCAAATGTTCATATTATTCCGTT
>MGUK01000068.1:0-15543 GCA_001799995.1 Elusimicrobia bacterium GWF2_62_30 | reverse complement strand
CCCCGAAGCGTACCTCGTAGGCGGGGCCGTCAGGGACGCCGTCCTCAAACGCGCTTTCAAAGATATAGACCTGGCCGTACCGCCCTCCGCCGATTTCCGGCAGAAGACGGCGAAGCTCGCCCGCGCCCTTGACGCCTCCTGCTTCCCGCTCGACGAAGAGAACGACGTCTGGCGCCTTACGGCGCGCAAGACCCCGGTTTTCCAGCTCGACATCGCCCCGTTCCAGGGCGGCACGCTGGACGCGGACCTGAGGCGCCGGGATTTCACAATAAACGCCATGGCCCTGCGGCTGCAGAAAACAACGCCGCTGCGCGCCGGCCGCGCCGGGGATTTCACCCTGCGCCCCGATAAGAAGGCCCTGGTAGATCCCTGCGGCGGGCTCAGGGACGCGGCCGCGGGCCGGCTGGTCCCCGCCTCACCCCGGGCTTTCCGCGAAGACCCGCTGCGCCTGCTGCGCGCCTTCCGCATAGCCTCGGCCCTGGATTTCGCCCTGCCGCCGGGGCTGCTCAAAGAGATCAAGGCCCAGGCAAAACTTATAAGTTCTCCGTCGCCCGAACGCGTACGCGAGGAGCTGCTGCGCCTTTTCGAAAGCCCGCGTTCGCACGAATGGCTGGCCCTGATGCACAAGGCCGGGCTGCTCTGCGCCGTCTTCCCCGAACTGGCCGCGCAGGAAAAATGCGCCGTGGTCTACTACGGCAAGGGCGGCGTGCTCAAGCACACCCTCTGCGTGGTGGAGCGCCTGGACCACCTGTTCACGGAGTTCAAGGCCTATTTCCCCGACCATAAAAAGATAAGCTCGCTGCTGCCGGACCCGCGGGTGATGAAGTTCGCCGCGCTGCTGCACGACGTGGCCAAGCCGCCCAAGGCCGGCATGATAAAAGGCCGCCTGCGCTTCTTCGGCCACGAGGAATACGGCGCCGTGATGACCGAAAAGATAATGGAGCGCCTGCGCTTCTCCCGCGAGGACATCCGCGTGGTAACGAAAATAATCGGCACCCACCTGCGGCCGGGCAACCTCGCCGCCAACGACCACATCTCCGACCGCGCCATGTTCCGGTTCTTCCGGACCATGGGCAAGGACACCGTGCCGCTGCTGGTCCTTTCCTGGGCCGATCATTCCAGCTACATCACCGCCGCGATGCTCAAGAAGATCCGCGCCAAGCTCCAGCTGCCGCCCTTCCCGATGCCGGCCGGGCTGCCCTACAACTCTCCCAAGAAGACCCTGCGCTTCATGCAGACCCTGCACCAGCTCATGAAGGTCTACCTCAAAAAGAGCCTGAAGCTGCAAGCCACGCGCCTGGTGGACGGCAACGACGTGCTCAAATCCCTGAAAATACCGGAAGGCCCGAGGGTGGGGGAAATACTGGAGAAAGTGCAGATGCTCCAGTTCGAGGGCAAGGTAAAGAACCGCGAACAGGCCCTGAAAGCCGTAAAAGGCATGCGCTGACCAGCATTATGTTAACCAGTGTCAGGCACCAGTGCCTGACACCACCTAGGTCTTTAGGCCCACTTCGAGGTGGGTCTTTTACTTTTAATAAGGAAGTCCGTAGGCCCGGGTTCCAGGACCCGGCAGGAGTTATAATTTATACAGGTCAAGGAGACAGGTTTATGAAAATCAAAATACCGCTTTCAGCCGCCCTGGTTATAATCTCCGGGATAAGCATGGCTTTTGCCGCCGGGCCGGTCAAGACCATGGTCGTGAAACAGAACCCTGTCCCCCAGGCCGCCGAAGATCCCGGCAAGAACGTAAAGAACATACTTTTCAAGCTCGTCCGCCAGGACGAGTATCTCGATGAAGCCCTCGAGAGGCTGGACTCCCGCAAGCCCCTGAGCGGGCATGAGATCTCAGCCCTGGGCCTGAACCTCAAACTGGTAGCCACCAGCCTGGGCGAGGTGTCCGCCCTCAACAAGACCGAGTTCTCCAATATCCGCCCCGACACGAACCTGGCCAGCTATACCAACGCCATCTTCAGCTACAGCCGCAAAGTGGACCGCAAGGCCGCCAAGATAACCACGCTGGTGGCGCAGCTGTCCGCCGGCAATAAAAAAGCCTCCATGCGCGACGCCGTTTCCTCGAAGAAAGGCAAGAAGGGCGGCAAAAAGCTGACGCAGCTGCTGGCCGAGCAGAAAGCCATGGCGGCGCTCGCTTCCGACGCGAAAAAGTTGCGCGGCGCGTCCCGCGACCTCAGCGCCACCAGCAAGTGGCTGTACATAGCTTCGAAGTAAGGAACGGGAATTGATCACCCGCCGATCCGCTTTAAAAAGAGGCGCCTGGAAATCCCCCGCAGACTGCGGGGGATTTTTTTTGTAAAATTAAAAGATGAAAGACCCTCTTGAAGCCACAACTTTGCAGATACTCAAAGCGATCGGGGAGGACCCGCACAGGGAAGGGCTGAAAAAAACCCCGCTGCGCGTGGCCAGGGCCTGGCGCGAAATAACCTCCGGTTATTCGGCGGACCTCGACAAGATCTTCAACGGGGCTTTCTTCAAAGCTTATTCCCGCGAGATGGTCATAGTGAAAGATATCTCTTTCTATTCCTTATGCGAGCACCACATGCTGCCGTTCTTCGGCAAAGCGCACGTGGCGTATATCCCGGGCAGGCATATAGTGGGACTTTCCAAGATCCCGCGCCTGGTGGAGACTTTCGCGCGCCGCCTGCAGGTGCAGGAGCGGCTGACGGCGCAGGTAGCCGAGACGCTGTTCAAAAAGCTGAAGCCCCGCGGAGTGGGAGTGGTGATAGAGGCGCAGCACCTCTGCGTGAACATGCGGGGGGTAAAGAACGAGACCGCTTTTGCCGTCACCAGCTCCATGCTGGGCATGTTCCAGACCGACAGCCGCGTCAGGGCCGAATTCCTTAACCTGGTGAAGCCTTAATATTAATATTGAAAAGTAATTGCCTTTTAAGTAGAATTTACGGGTAATACATTAGTACCGATCTCTGAAGGGCAGTGCGGGCGTAGTTCAATGGTAGAACGAGAGCTTCCCAAGCTTTAGACGTGGGTTCGATTCCCATCGCCCGCTCCAATTTTTGCAATGGGGTAAAACCTGTTGTTCAGGTATAAGGATCAGCTTCAGGAACGTGGTTCCGGGCGATGGGAATCCTTCCTTATAGGGAAGCTCGCTAACGCTCGCGTGTCGCCCGCTCAAGAGTTTATTCAGGTGGAGTTCCTTATTTAGCTCGCGACGCTCGCTTGAAGAATACGATGGAGTTCCTTATTTAGCTCGCTGACGCTCGCTTTACAATCTTGATAACTGCAGCGCATAGTGCGACAGATTTACTGATGAGAAAATCGAAGACTTTCTGGGCGGTTGCGGCTCTCCTGAGCCTGTGCTTGCTGCTCTTTTCCGGGTATTCCCTTTACGGCCGCATCTCCCTTTATCTCTCCGGCGACACCCTCGACATAAGCTCGGTCGCGCACACCCCGCCGCCGGTACCCCGGTCGGAAGACGAGGAAGAAGCCCCCAAAGAGGCCGCCGCCGCCCCTGAACAGGCCGAAGCTAAAAAAACCGAGCCGGAAAAGAACAAGGCCTTAAAGACCCCGTTCGAATACAAGGACTCAAAAGCCAAGACCGTCTACCTGTCCGGCAGCTTCACCGCCTGGAAAGACGTAAGGATGACGAAAAAGGAAGGCGTCTGGAAGGCTGAGGTCTATATCCTGCCCGGCACCTACCCCTACCATTTTACGGTCGACGGCGTGAAGAAACTGGACGCTTCCAAGCCGAAGGCTCCTACGGGAGACTCCCTGATAGTGGTTGCGGACGTCCGCTAACGCGGCCGCCTGGCGGACCGGGGGGGAAAGAAGAGTTAAAAATTAGTTAACATTCCTGTAACAGGCTGATGCTAAACTATCACGGGCTATAATATGAATTTCAGAAAGGTGCTCTCCTTATTTCTGCTGGCGCTGGCATACTTAACGCCGGGCGCTTCCGCGCTGCAGTTGAGCACCGCCCGCCATTCCAACACCATTACCCTTCTGCCTGACGGGAATTTCCTGGTGGTAGGCGGCAGGAACGACTCCGGCACCACCATAGGGACCGCGGAGATCTATTATACCTCCGCAGCCACTTCATTCCCTATTTCCCCGATAACGGCCCGCTCCTCCCACACGGCCACGCTCCTGGGCAACGGCAAAGTACTGGTGGCGGGGGGCTTCAACAACAGCGGCACGGCTCTGGACGACGCTTACCTTTACAACAACCAGAGCAAGTCCTGGGAAGGCCCTATAAGCATGTCCTTGGGCGGCCGCGCGGCGCATACAGCCAACCTCGTCAACAAAGGCCCTTTTGCCGGGGACGCACTTCTCTGCGGCGGCTACACCGACGCTCCCGCCGTTACCGCTACCTGCGAGAGGTTTAACCGGAACAGCGGCGCGCTCGGCGCATTCGAGTCCGCAGGCGTGGCCTCCCTGGTTACCGCCAGGATGAACCACGCGGCCGCGGCGCTTAAAACCGGGAATATTTTCGTCTCGGGGGGAATAAACTCCTCGGGCGACTACCTGCCCGCCAACGAAATTTACGATGTGGAGAACAACAACTGGACCCCCGTCACCGCCCTGCTGGACGGCAGGGCCTATCATACCATAACCACTTTGAACACCGGCAATGTGATGATAGCCGGCGGCTTCAACGGCTTGAATAAGTACCAGATGGATACCAACGAAAGCTGGTATTACAAAAACAGATTAGACCCGGGAGTTATCTACCAGGACGCTGGCAGCCACGGCTACCTGGGCAGCGCGGAACTTTTCGACCCTAACGGCGGCCGGGTGCCGATAAACGGCGCATCTTATGCCGTAATGCCCTACCGCACCAGCTATCACGCCTCGGCCCTGGCCGCGTCGGGCCGTGCCGCCTTTGACGGCGGCAGGGGCAACTTTATCCCCACATTTTTCACCGCTCAGCCGCTGTGCGGCCCGGGCTCGAACCTGGTTATGACTCCCACGGGCGAAACGACCGCGAACGTGCTGCCCGCCAGTACGATAAACCTGCCGATGGAAATAGAACTGGCGAGGCCGGTATCTGGACGCGTGGTGTCCGGGGACATCTTCTTCTCGGGCCCGCCCGCCGGCTCCGACGCTTCTTTCAGCCTCGAAGGCTTCTCTGCCCTCCTCTCTTCGGGCGTCGCCAGGCTCGACGGCGATCCCATAGGCCGTGTCACGAACGACTCCTTAGTAGCAGGGCAGTATGATTATGACACGACCCTCCGGGAGCCGGTGGGCACGGCGGTATTCACTCCTGCCGACGTGACGGACGACAGTCCCACCCTTTTTGCTACGGCGGGCACGATAACCCTCACTCCCGCTACCATCCCGGTGGAATCCAGCGGGACTTTTGCCGCCGGTTACATCTGGCTGAGGGTCAGAATAGAGGTGAACAAGGCGTTCGCCACCGGGAGCCTGGCGGGCAGGGCCAGCCTGTCAGCCGGGACCATTACCGCCGATGACGGAGGGTACTCAATATTGCTGACCAGCGGGTCGGGCGTTATTCCGACGCCGGGATATCCCATGGTTGTAGGCAGCGACGGCACGCTGACGCAGTGGATCAGATTCGACAATACCGTTAGAGGAGAGATCACCAATTCCAGCGATACGAACATCACCTCCTCCGACGTTAAATTCGCCAAAGACCTGGTGGAAGGCTTAGCCCTCACTATCTATTTCACCTCCACTTACGCCTCTCTTTACAGCGACAACGCCGGCGCGGCTTATATCGTGGATACTTCCAGCTTCGTAGTGCGCGACATGATCTTCTCCACTAACCTGGGGTTCCAGTCGAGTACCTTCACCTGGCTGGCCTCTACAAACCCCTACGACGGGGCGTGGCCGGTGTTCAACCACACCTATTCCATAACCCCGACCGGTGACGAATTCCTGGCGGGCGGAGAGAACTGCGAAGAAACCCCGGACACCGACTGCAGAAGGCTGAACCCGATTTTCAAGCCCTCGACGGCGATACAAACCATTGTAACGATACCGGACCCCGGCAACGATGGCGGCTGGACCCTGGAAACGCCGATGAACGAGAGCCGCGCCTATCACACCAGCACCCTTTTAACGGACAGCTCCATACTTACCTGCGGCGGTTCCGACGGAATTACCGCGTCCGACACCTGCGAGCTGCAGGACCCGATAACGCGCAAATGGGAATACGTCGGCTCCATGAATTCAAAGCGCGCGCGCCACACCGCCACCCTTCTTCCCAACGGCACTGTCCTGCTTACGGGGGGCAGCACCGGCACGGGAACGGCCGCCGTGGATACGGCGGAGATCTATTACCCGGCCACCAAGCGGTGCGTGTCCACCCAGAGCATGTCTGATCCGCGCCTGAACCATACCGCAACGCTGCTCCCGGACGGTAACGTACTTATAGCGGGCGGTTCCTCCATAAGCACGTATTCGGCCACGGCCGAGTTGTTCATAACCACCTCCACAAGCTGGGAGCCGGCCGGCAACATGACCACAGGACGGGCCCAGCACACAGCCACACTGCGCAAGGACGGCAGGGTATTGTTGATCGGCGGCGTGGGCATAGACGGCACGGCGCTGCGCACGACGCGCGTGTATACGCCCTCCTCAAGAGCCTGGGCCGCAGGGACCTCGCTTCCCGCGGGAGAAGGCCGCTATTCGCATACCGCGACGCTTTTAAAGGACGGTCGTGTCCTGGTTTCCGGAGGCAGCTCCGGCTTCGGCGCCACCAACAGGCTGGGGCTGTACAGCACGGCCGGCGCCTGGACCATGATCGACGCGGTCGACGCTGATGACAACCCTATTTTAGAACGCGCCAACCACAGGGCCACCCTGCTTACCACGGGCAAGGTGCTGCTGACCGGCGGCGAAACGGCCGGCGGGACGCACAAAAAGGCTGAAATAATCTGCACGGATATAGATGTGGCGGCCTCTTACGGAGAAACCCTCAGCCGGGCCAACCATACGGCCGTGCTCGACCTGAACGGCTACGTGCACGTGATGGGCGGCTGGGACGGGACGCAATATCTCAACACGGTCCAGAAAGTCTACCAAGCCGCTTTCCCGGATGAACAGGGTATGAGCCCGCGGGTAAGGAACCCGCGTATTTCCACAACCACAGTGGTAGACTACCTCAACAGGGGCCAGCTCATGACCCTTATAAGCGATACCAGTAATTTCCACGGCGTGACGGAAGCGGCCGGCGGCGGCCCGGGCTCCGCCAATTCTTCCCATCACAACCCGCGCATCTATTTACAGGCCATTGACGCCCCCAGCGGTTTCCTTATAGATATGTCCACGGCCATATACAACAGCTTCACTCCCGGCGCCAATACCGCCTGGGAGAACACCCTCTCTTCCATCACCGTCCAACTGCCGGCCGGGGACAATGAACTGCCCTGGGGCTACTACTTCGCCAGGGACGCCGCCAACGGCCAGTATTCCAACGGCCGCGTAGTACAGGTGACCATTCCCCGCCCGGAGGGCTATGTCACGGCCCCGACCACCACGGGCGTCTACTACAGTTCCATTACCTGGTCCTGGACCAACGCAGGCGACCCCAACCTTACCGGCACCGTGAACGGCTACAACGTTTTCGCCGCCAGCAACAGCGTTTTCCTCGGCACCGCGGCCTACGCGGGCACCGGCACCTTCGCCCAGACCGGCCTGGGCTCCAACAGCGAAGTCTCCATAAAGGTAGGCGGCTACAATCTCGGCGGCAGCGGGAACCTGATGCATTCAGACACTTATTACACGCTGCCCTCCCAACCCACGGACGTTACGGTCACCGAAGCCGGGTTCGACCATGTGAACCTCACCTGGAACCCTAACGGCAATTCCGACATCACGGTCTACGAGGTCTCCGTGTCTTCCGGCGTAGATTTCACCAACCCTGACGCCATCGAAACCTATTATCCCTTCGAAAGCAACCTGACCAGCACGGCCGCCGTCATTAACGACCGGCTGCCCAATGTCAGGTATTATTTCCGGGTACGGGCCACCAACGGGAGGTGGCCGAACGTCCCTAACGTCATAAGCGCATACAACACGCCCCATCCGTCCACTGTCACCGTGTCCAGCGTGGATAACTTGCTGGGCTCCGCCGCGGGCGACGATTCCATAAACTGGGGCTGGGAAGAATCCGCCGGAGCGGACTTCTATAACGTCTACGCCATAGGAGCCTCTACCGCCAACCTAATCTGGCTGGATTCGACCACCGTCAATTCATATATACAGTACAAGGACTCCGGCGGCCTGTTCCTGCATCCCAACGAACCTTACCGGATCTCGGTCGAAGCCGCCAAGAACGATATAGGCTACGGCGAGGCCAAAGGCCCGATGTCCTACTCCCAGCCCGTCCACACGCTGGCCAGGATCCCGTCCCTCGGCCTGACGCCGCTCAGCGTCACTACCACCACCCTGACGGCCGGCTGGATCCTTAACGGCAATTCCTCCTTCACGGTCTACAACATTGACCTGGCTTCCGACAGCGGTTTCACGGATCTGGTCTCCAGCTCGGTGGTCACTTCTTCCGTCACCTTCAAGGACCTGACCCCGAACAAGCTCTATTACGTGCGCTTGACGGTAAGGAACCAGGACGCCTATCCTGAAGCCGGCCTCCAACTGTCCCTTGGTTCGAAATACACCAAGGCCGCGTCGCCCAAGAGCGTTTCCGTGCCCGTGATTTCCATGTCGGGGATCACTCTTACCTGGAACGCCAACAACAACTCCGCCGCCACTATCTACCAGATACGCGGCAGCACGCATCCTCCCATAATCTCACCCCCGCAGACCTCATTCGAGCAGGGCTTCTCCACCCACGTTACGTTCGGGGAAGCCTACACAGGGACTTCCAAGGAAATAAACGGCCTGCTGACTTCCACCACCTATTATTTCGACGTCACCGCGCGCAACGGCGAGGGCGTGGTCACGGGCCCATCACAGACAAGTCCCGCGGAAACCTATACCCTGGCGGGGCCGGACAGCGCGCCTGCAGGCTCCGTAGCCGGCACCAGCGACCCTTCCCGGACCAGCACGATAACCGGCACCCTTCCCAACGGCAGGATAGTGACGCTGTCCGTACCGGCGGACGCGTTCCCGACCACCACCGCGCTGGCCATCTCCTCGTCCAACATCAACCGCTGCGATACCCATACGCCGCGGCTGCTCCCCACCATCTCGCTGGAGCTGTTCAGCACCAACAAGGCGCAGCCGGAAGCGCCGGTAACGCTGACGTTCAATTACACGCAGGCCGAATCCACCTCCGGGGTCACTCTGAACGCGGCCAACCTCGTGCTGGCCCGCTACAACCCCGATAACGGCGACTGCCTGCCCCTTGAAACCAGGCTGGAGACGGGGCCCAGGCGCATAACGGCCACGCTCAACCACTTCAGCCTTTTCCAGCTTATGGTGGTCCCGACCTCCACCGACCTCAGCGACGTGGTCGTCTATCCCAATCCTTTCTACATCAACCGCGGCAACGGTTTCGTCACGATACGCAACCTGCCCGCCAACACCAAGGTGCGCATCTATACGCTCTCCGGCGCCAAGGTCTGGGAGGGCTCGGGCGGCAGCAGCGGCATGATAATCTGGAAGGGTGTCAATGAAGCCGGCTACAGGGTAGCGAGCGGCATCTACCTGGCGGCTGTGGATTCCCCGGCGGGGAAGAAGATCCTCAAGATAGCGGTGGAAAGATAATATGAACTCCAAGGGTCAAAAAACGGCGTTCCTGCTGGCGGCCTCGGCCGCCGCGCTGGCGCTCGTCTGCCCCAGCCCGGCGCAGGCCGGCGACGACCCGCGCTATTTCTCCTCCAGGGCCGCCGGCACCACCGCCGCGGACTTCCTTAACCTGCCGGTAGGGGCAAGGGCTTCCGGCATGGGCGGGGCTTATTCCGCCATAAGCGAAGACGCCTCCGGCATTTACTGGAACCCGGCCGGCCTGGTGCAGATCCCCAAGCTCTCCGCTATCTTCATGCGCGCCCAGTACGTGGACGATATCAACTACCAGTACGCGGCCTACGCGCACCGCCTCTCCTACGACTCGGTAATAGGCATCTCCGCGCTCATGACCGATATCGGGTCCATCCCGCGCACCGACATTTCCGGCAACAACACAGGGTCGTTCACGCCGCAGGACCAGGTCTTCACGCTTTCCTACAGCAAGGCCATCCTCGAGTTCTCCGACAAGGACATCGACGTCTCCATCGGCGTGTCCGGAAAATACATAAAGTCCACCATTTACGACACCGCCAGCGCCTACGCCGCGGACCTGGGCGTCATGACCTACAATTTCGGGGACATCCCGTACCGCCTGGCCGTGACGGCCACCAATATGGGCGGGGGGCTGAAGTTCGACGAAGAATCCAATCCGCTGCCCCTTACCTTCAAGCTGGGCGGCGCGGCCAGCCCTTTCCGGAACATGCTCGTGGCCGCGGACGTGGTGATGCCCAAAGGCAACAAGCCCAACTTCGTCCTGGGCGGAGAACTCGCACTGACCCCCAACGAACTTACCCGCTTCTGCGTACGGGCCGGCATCGACCTGCAGCAGATGCACGACCAGATCAACGGCCTGTCCATGGGCCTCGGCGCCACGCTGCACTTCTTCACCCTGGACTACGCTTTCGTCCCCATGGGAGAGCTCGGCACCACCCACAGGATCTCGCTCACCTTCGACTTCCCCTTCAGGAGCCCGATCTTCCAGCGCAGGGACCGCTCCATCTTCACCAAGATGAAAGGCATCTCCTTCAAGTAACATCCCGCATTGACACCCCACGGCAAATAATATAGATTGTTAGACTTCTGCCGGCCGGAAGCCGCGTTGCGGCGCGCTCCGGGACCGGGAAGAGAACACATATGAAAGCCCTTGGCCACCACCTTATCCTTGAACTCTACGGCTGCAGCCCAACCGCCCTCTCTTCCGTAGCCCAGGTGCAGGAAGTGATGCTCAAGGCCGCGCGCGGCGCGGGCGCCACGGTTATAGATTCCATCTTCCACAGTTTCAAGCCTTACGGCGTTTCCGGGGTAGTGGTCATCGCGCAGTCGCACTTCGCCATCCACACCTGGCCGGAACACCGCTACGCTTCCGCGGACCTCTTCACCTGCGGCGAAAGCATCAAGCCCTGGAAAGCCCTCAACGCCATAAAAAAACTCTTTAAAGCCTCCCGTTTCAGCGTGGTAACGATGGAGCGGGGCTTCATAGCAAAGGACTCCGCGGCCCGATGACCAAGAAACCCCGCAGGCCCGACTGGATAAAGAACTCCCGCGACATTCTGCCGGAAGGCGAATGGTTCGTGGAATTCTTCACCCCCGGCGAACTGCACGCGCACAAGGCGGTAAAACTTCTGGAGAGGTCCGACACGGCCTTCCAGAAAGCCGCGCTGATAAAGACCAGCGCCTTCGGGGAAGTGCTGGTCATAGACGGCGAGACGCAGTCGAGCCGTTTCGACGAATATTTCTACCACGAATCCCTCGTCTGCCCGGCCCTGCTCTCGCACCCGGCCCCGCGCTCCGCCCTGATCCTTGGCGGGGGGGAAGGCGCCACCGCCCGCGAGCTCCTCAACTCGCGCAAGATAGAGAGCGTCGTAATGGCCGATATCGATTTCAACATACTGCGCTTCGCGCGCGAACACCTCGGGGCCTGGCACAGGGGAGCTTTCGACGATCCCCGGCTGCGGCTGCTGGCCCAGGACGCGAAGAAACTGGTGGAGAACACCGACCTCCGCTTCGACCTGGTCTATGCAGACCTCCCCAGCCCGATAGAGGGCGGCCCGGCTTTCAGCCTCTACACCCTGGAATTTTACCGGCGGCTGAAAAAGACGCTCAAGCCGGGCGGCATCTTCACCACCCACGCCGGGCCCGGCACCCCGCTGCAGTTCGCCCTGCACCCGGCGCTCTTCAACACCCTGCGGCGCGTCTTCAGGACGGTGCGCAGCTATACCGCCTATATCCCGTCCTACGACATGCCGTGGAGCTTCCTCTACTGCACCGACTCCGCCGCGGACCCGCTTAAGTTCAAAGCAGCGGCGCTGGACAGGGCGGCCGCCGGGCTGAAGCGCCCGCTGAGATTTCTGGACGGGAATTCAATAACCGGGGCCTTTTCCCTGCCGAAGTACTACAAGGACAGGATACGCGCCTCCCGCGGGCTTATTACCGAAGCCCGCCCGATGTTTTTCACCACTTCCCAGAATTAGGAGCACACAAAAATGAAAAAGCAACTCAAAACGGCGAAGAAGCCCGCGGCGAAAAAGCCGGCGGCGAAGAAGCCCGCGGCGAAGAAGCCCGCGGCGAAGAAGCCCGCGGCGAAAAAGCCCGAGGCGGCAAAACCCCAGGTTAAGAAAGAGGTTTCCGGGGCAAAAGAAGCGCTTACCAAACAGGAAGTCTCGTCTATTTACGCCACGCTCAACCAGATGAAGACGGACATCTCCAAGAACGTGGAAGACAAGAAGAACCTGGACATGCTGGAACCCGATGGCGGCGATTCCATCGATCAGGCCACGCAGAGCCTGGACAAGGAGATCCTCTTCGAACTGTCCGACAACGAAAGGCAGATCCTCAGGGACATAGAAGCGGCCCTGAGAAAAATGGACAAGGGCACCTATGGCCTGTGCGAGCACTGCAAGAAGATCATAGAGAAAAAGCGGATAAAGGCCCTGCCTTCGGCCCGCTACTGCATAGTCTGCCAGAGCGGCACGGAACGGAGCCGCAGGGAATAACCGCGGAGCCGCGCCCCGGCCCCGCAAGGGGCAAAAAAAGAACCCCGCTTCACGGCGGGGTTCTTTTTGCTGCCGGGCGGGGCTTTCCGGCTTTTACTGCAAGGCGGCCTCGGGCGGCAGCGTCACGGTGGATTTGACCTCCACTTCCGTCTTGCGCCAGTTCCTGGCCTTGGCCACTATCCTGAACTTCCGCCCGTCGGAGACGAGCATCACCTTTCCGCCGTCCAGGTTCCGGTCCAGCTCCGATTTAACCGCCTCGACGTTCCGGGTAAGGCTGGCGAGGCTTTTCAGGTTATTCGTGTAATGGCCGGTGGACCGCATGTAGATATTTTCAAGCGTAGCCAGTTTCGAGATGGTGCGGTACGCGGCGTAAATCTGCTTTTTCTCCGGCACGGAAACTTTCAGCACGGTATTGTTGATCCAGGACCCGACGAAGAAAGCCAGCAGCGCCCAGGACATGGTAAGGATGACGCCGTTGGCGAGGTCACCGCGCTCTTTAAGGCTGACCACGCGGCTGCCCGCGAGATAGTCGTGGAGCGCCCGGTTCTCCTGGGTGAACAGGGCCAGGATAAAGCCCAGGTTCATGGTGCCGGAACTGAGGAAATAGGAAAAAGCGCGCGCAAAACCGCGGCCCAGAGAAAGCGGCTGCCCGTCGGCATCCACCACCCGCAGCCCCATTATGCGCTTGCCGAGGGTAGCCCTGCCGCCGGAGGAGAGGACGCCCTGGTAAAGGATATAGACGGCGATCCAGAGCAGCTTGACCGTCATCTCTCCCGCGAAGTTGGAGGCTACCAGCCCGCCTTTGACCGCGAGCTTGAAGGTGACGGCCGAAAGCAGCAGGAACGGCAGGCAGTCGATGAAGTAAGCCAGGAACCGTTCGTTGAACCCGGCGATAAAAGGCCCTTCTTCCAGGCCCAGCCCCAGGTCGACCGGAAGCCCGGATCTCTGTACGGGGCTTTCGTCGGAAATTTCTCCGGGTTTAAATACCAGATCTTCGTTTTCCATAGGAACCCTCGCCCGCCTGTATGATCGGCCGGTAAAACGCCGGCCGGAACCGTCTTTTTATTATATCAACTTGGCGGGTATATTGTCTTATAATTAGATTTGAATGTGGTGCTCAAAATTGTTTAAATATCAGTATGTGCAGAATGACAGCCATCCTCTCGTCCGCGCCCCGCTCCCAGGCCGGGCTCCTGGCGGGAAATCCGCGCAGCCTGCTGGCGCAGGCTGACGCCGTCGCCGGCCGTTTCCAGGACGACGGCTGGGGCGTGGCCTGTTTCGGCGGACGCGGCTCCGCCTCGGTAATAAAGAGCCCGCGCGCCGCCCGGCTCGAAAAGAAAGCTTTCACCAAAGCGGCGCAGCAGGCCGTCTCCAGGGTGGTCGTGTCCCACCTGCGCGACGCGTCCAACCCCCTGGGGCTGCCTAAAGGCCGCCTGCTCAGGCCGGAGAACACGCAGCCCTTTTCCGCGGACGGGCTCCTCTTCTGCCACAACGGCACGCTGTTCATAAAAGACGAGATCAAAAGCCTGCTGGGCAAATACGCCGCCCGGGTAAAAGGCAGCAACGATTCAGAAGTGCTTTTCTGGCAGGTGGTGAAGATGCTGGACGCCTACGGCTCGCCGCAGAAGGCCCTCGAAATGGCCCTCGACGAGATCTACACCGTCTGGGTCTCCTGCAAGGACCGCTACCCGGACAGGGAGGGGCCGTGCCGGGGCCTAAACATGTTCCTGGCCTCGCCAGCTTCCCTCACCGTCCTCTGCCATTACCCGCTCAAGAACTGGAAGACCGCGCTCCTCGCGCCGGGCTGGGAATTCGGGCGCGTCGCCTGGCGCCGGGAAAAGGGGCGGGTCGTCTTCTCCAGCGAGCCCGCGGACGGGGCGGCCGGCTGGAAAAAGATGAGCGACCTGCAGGTGGCTCACGCCGGGCTCTCGGGCGGCAAGATCTCTCTAACGTTCAGCAAGATACAAAGGACATTCTCATGAAATGGATTCTGATGCTGGCTATTTTCGTCGGCGGCATATTCTACCTGGTGAACCAGCGCAAGCAGGAGGTCATTAACGCCGAGAAGGAACGCCTCGCCATGACGGAGCAGATAAAGACCGAGGAACCCGTCCTGCCGGCCAGCCAGGAAAAGAGCACCGCGCTCAAATTCTCGGCGCAGACCATACAGACGCTGCGCGCCCTTACCAGCGATTCCAACGAGAAGGTGCGCGTGGCTTCCGCCGAACTGCTCTGGCAGCTGCAGGACGAGGAAGCCGCCAACATCATAAAGAACATGTTCTCCACCGAGACGGAAGGGGCCACGAAACAGCAGCTCATAGAGATAATACAGCGCGATAAGAACAGGGCCAGCCTGGCGCTGCTTATGGAAGCGCTGAAGGATTACGACAAGGAAACCCGCATCAAGGCCGTTGAGGCTATAGGCAGTTACAGCACGAAGGAAGCCATCCCGGCCCTGGACCACGCCCTTAAGGATTACGACGAAGAGGTCCGCTTCAAGGCGCTGCAGGCCGTGGACAAGATCCGCAAGGACATCGAAGCGCTCAAGAAGCAGCAGCTCGAAGAACTGAAAGCGAAAAAGGAGAAACTTCCCGCAGTGAAGCTGGATTAACCGCGCTTCGCCGGAAAACAAAGAGGCATAGAACTATGGACTCCGAAATATCGAAGCTTAACCAGAGGATCGCCAAGGATTCGCTATTCATACAGGACATGCGCAAGGAGATGGCCAAGGTAGTGGTGGGCCAGGACGACCTTGTGAACGGCCTCCTGGTGGGCCTTATCGCCAACGGGCACGTGCTGGTGGAAGGCGTGCCTGGCCTGGCCAAAACGCTCACGGTCAAAACCCTGGCGCAGACGCTCTCGGCCA
>MGUK01000067.1 GCA_001799995.1 Elusimicrobia bacterium GWF2_62_30 | reverse complement strand
CGAACCGGAAGACAACCTGGCGGAAGCCAGCCTTGAGGTCCCTGTTCCCGCAGAAGAGAAACTTACCCTGCTGCCCACAGATGATTTCAGCCTGGAGGCGCCCGCGCCGGAAAGCTCCCTGGGGTTCCCGACCGCGGGCTTCGGCCCCAAAAGCGTAGACGACTCCGCTATTCCCGATATAGACGCGCTGATGAACCTGCCGGAAATGACGGCGGAAGCCGGGGAGGAGAGGGGCCAGGCCCCTGCCGGCCAGCCGGCGGAAACGACAGCGCCGGAAGCGGATCCTTCTGTGGACGAACTTGCCGAATTTGAGAAACAGCTTGCAGCCGCGGCTCCCGGAGGTAGTATGGACCTGAACTCTCCTAAAGAGGAAAACCCGGAACTCACTCCGGGCCAGGGGGAAATCCCGGCGCAGGAACAGCCTTCCGGGCTGCCCGCCTCAGATGAAACTTTGCGGCTGGAACCCGCGCCGGAGGCCGCTCCGCAGGAAGAAGCCGTCCCGGAAGGGCTTTTCGCCGAAATACCCGCCGCCGCTGCCGAAGGGACTTTAAGACTTGAGCCGGAGGCCGTTCAGGCCGCCATTAACGAGCCCGCCGCGGAGCTTTCCATCGAGCCCCAGGCCGTAGTCGAGCCCGCCGCGGAGCTTTCCGTAGAGCCCCAGGCCGTGGTCGAGCCCGCCGCGGAGCTTTCCATCGAGCCCCAGGCCGCCGTTGAGCCCGCGCCGGAGCTTTCAGTCGGAACTTCTCCGGAGCCCGTGCTTTCGGTTCCCGAAGCCCCCGCTTCCGGGGGGATAGAACTTTCCGTTTCCCCGGCCGCGGAGAGCACCCTGCAGATGCGGCCCGCCGACGGTCCGCTTTCGGCCGCGCCAAGCCTGTCCGCGGACATGACGCAGCCCGGTCTTTCGCTCGAGCCGCGTGTCTCGGTCGCGACCGACTCCGACGACAGCGAAAAGACCATGCTGGCGGCCCCGCCTCCGTCCGCCGAAGCGGACGGGGACAAGACCATGGTGTTCGACGTGAGTTCCAGCTCCCCCGGCACCACTTCCCGGGCCAAGGCTGGCGACCTCGCCGGCCTGTCGCAGAGCGAGCCGCCCCCCGGCCTGCCGGAAGAGCGCATCCGGTCCCTGTATTTCCTTTATGCCCCGGAAGACGCCGCCCTGTGCGCAAGCCTGCTCATGGAGCTCGATACCGTCTGCCTGCGTTCGCAGACCAGCCCCATGTTCATCAAGAGAACGGGGGTCAAGGTGTTCGAACAGGACATGAACCCCAACTTCGTGGCGCAGACCGTGAACGATTCCGGCGCGAAGGGCCTTATCTGTGTCGGCGCCGTGCCCCAGGACAAGGTCTATGAGATAGAGAACGTTTTCGCTTCTTCCGGAGTGTATTTCAAGCATTTCGACTCGACCAGCTTCAGCCACTCGGCCGTGCTGGACCTGCTCCTGGAGCTGATACTGCGCTGAGCCGCTACATATGATAAAAAAATGGGAAATAGCCCCGGCACCTAACGAGAAGAACCCGGGCAGGCACAAGCTCCTGATAAAAGGGGAGATGAAGGATATTTTCCTGATAGTGAAGAAGCTGGGCGGCCTCTGTTCCAGGCCCGAAAAGACCTCCGGCAAATTCGATTTTATCATCTACCTTTCCAAGCTGGAAATGGACGTGATGGCCAAGCTGAAGGCGGTCACCGCCGAGCTGGGTGCCATACAGCAGGAACAGGAGCAGGAGCCGGCGGCCGCCGCGGCCTTCCAGGACGAGCCGGCGCCTTTTGAACTGCCCAAGCCGAAGCTCAATATCGAACCGGCGCCCAGGCAGGCGGCGACGCCGGAGGTGCAGCGTGAAGTCCCCGCGGCCTTCAAGCCCGTACCCGCGCCCGCTCCGGAACCCGCGCCGGCTCCCCAGCCCGCGCCCGCTCCGGAACCCGCGCCCGCTCCCCAGCCCGCGCCGGTCGCCCAGAAGCCAGCGCCGGCTCCCGCGCCGCAGCCCGCCCCCGAGCAGCCTAAACCCGCGGCGGAGGCCCCCAAGCCGGCCCCCCAGGCGGCCGCCCCCTCCGCGCATCCCGGCACGACCCAGCCCCGCATGAATTTCGTGCCCTCGGCGACCACGCGTCTTAAGAAGGATGACGCGGCGCCGGAAGCCGCTCCCGTGGCCGCGGCCCCGGTCCCGGTCGCTCAGTCGGCGTCCAAGATCAAGGCCAAGTGGTCCATGGAACTTCCGCTCATCCCCACCTACACCTTCCAGACCCTGGTGGCCGGTTCGCATAACCGGTTCGCGCACGCCGCCGCCATGGCCGTGGTGGAGAACCCGGGGTCCATCTACAACCCGTTGCTGCTGTTCGGCGTGCCCGGCACCGGCAAGACCCATTTCGTGAACGCCGTTTCCAACGGGCTTTCCGCCTCCATCGGCCAGAGCAATATCTTCGTCACCGACGGGATCAAGTTCTCCAAGGGCGTGGAACTGGCCCTCAAGGAAGGCGGCATCGCCAAGCTCGACGAGATGTTCTCGCGCATCAAGGCGCTGATCATAGACGACGTGCACCTGCTGATGATCTCCGAAGCCAACAAGAAGTACATCTCGAAATGGCTGAACGATTTCGTCTCCAAGAACAAGCAGGTGGTGGTCACTTCGGTGTTCCCGCCCAAGTCGCTGGCCGGCCTCGAGGAAGCCGTCGGCTTCCAGTTCACCCAGGGCTGGATGGTGGACCTGAAAATGCCGCAGCAGCAGACCTACAAGGTGATCCTGAACCAGCTGGTCCAGGGCATGGAGGTCAACCTGTCCGAAGGCGAGCTCGGGACTACCTTCGGCCAGAACCTGATGCCTTTCGGGGAAGCCGTGAAAACCCTCGAGGGGATGAAAAAGCTGGAGAAATTCGTGGGCGGCGCCATGGGCAATCCCATGCATGCGGCGCTGGTCGAGATGCTGCTCGGCTCGAAAGAGGTGGCCCCGGCGCCGCCGTCCGATTCCGAACTTTCCGCCGCGTCCTCGTGGCAGCCGTCCTCCGGCGACGCCTGGTTCAAGTGGGGGATGTTCTACCCGCGCGGGCTCAAGAACGAGGCGCAATACGCCCTTTACATGCTGCACGAGCGGGCCAAAGAGCTGGGCATGAATACCGAGTGGAAGCAGGTCTTCATGCAGGAGTACAACTCGGACGAGATCTACGGCACGCCTTTCAATATCGGCAATTTCGCCAGCCAGCAGAACGTCAACGGGGTGCTGATCCTGGGCCCCAACAAATCCTCCGCCATCGGCGCGCAGGAAGCGGAGTTCAAGCACCTGTCTTTCAAGATACTCGACAGCTTCCTGGTAAAGAGCGCCTGGCTTCCCCTGGCGTATCTCAAATCTCAGGCGTACTATAACAAGGCGCTCATGGACCTGGTGTAACGAATGGTAACAGAACTGATCGCGGCGACGGCGATAGGAGCTACCGGGGCGTTCGGCGCCTACTGGTACCTTAAGTTCAAATGCGTGCTGCCCATGGAGACCGGCCAGCGGGCCTCCCAGAAAGCTTTCGGGGATTTCACCTCGTTCGTGCGGGAAACGCTCGAGCGGGCCTACGCCCCGGAACAGACCGAACATTACGGCGACCTCACCAACTATTACCTGATAAAGCTGCATAAAGTCTTCCCGGACAGCTCCATGCTGGTCTTCGAAAAGGGCAAAGGCGAATGGAAGCTTACGAATTACCTCAAGAGCTTCAAGATGGAGCCGAAACTGCTCACTTCCTATAAGTGGAGCGCCCTGGACCGGAGTTCCACAGAGGGCGAGCTGCTGCGCTTCGACGAAGTGCGCGTCGGGGATTACCAGGCGGTGGCGGAGCTGTTCTCCGTGTTCGATATCAAGTCCGCCCTGATGTGCCCGTTCCAGCCGGCGGGCGGGGCCGCGGAAAGGATGATAGTTTTCGGCGCCGCCAACCCGGCGCAGTTCGACGCGGTGCAGCCCTACCTGCGCTTCATCGCCTCGCAGCTCAGCTCGATCTCGAAGGTTTCCGACCAGGTGTTCGCGCTCCGCAAGGAGACGGACAACCTCAAGAACGAAGTGAACGCCGTCGTGAAGGAGCTGGACGTGGCCGGCTCCCGCCTGATCCAGCGCGCCCGGGAGCGCAAGGCCCTTTACGAGGTGGTCACCAAGGTGACCGGCCCCGGCGAAGACGCGCAGAACGGCTGCGCGGCCATCCTCAATATCGTCGCCAAGATGGTGGAGGCCGACGTCGTGGCGTCCCTGCTCTTCGACGAAGGCAAGAACGAGCTGGTGGTAAGCCCCGGCTCCTACGGCATCACCGACGCCGACCGCATGCTCTACAGCATCCCGGTGAGCAACCAGGCGTCCTCCTCGGTGCGCACCTTCCTCACCCGCAAGCCTTTTATCACCGCCGACGCCCAGAACGACCCCGACGTGCTCGCCCGCTACGCCAAGCTCTGGGACATCCATTCGCTGATGATCGTGCCGATCTGCCTGCGCGACCGCATCATAGGCGTGCTGCGCGTCGGCAGCCGCCGCGCCGATTTCTTCACTCCGGACCAGCTGGAGTTCCTCACCATCATCGCCGACGAGCTGGCGATAATAATAGAGATGGTCACGCTTTACGAGAACATCTCCAAGAAAGCCCAGGAGCTGGCGCAGCTCAATAAGCTCAAGGACGAATTCCTCTCCACCGTCAGCCACGAGCTGAAGACGCCCCTCACCACCATAAAAGGCTTCGTTTCGGTCATCCTCAGCGGCGAGGTGGGGCCGCTCAACGAGCAGCAGCTTAATTTCCTGGCCGTCGTGGACCAGTCCGTGAACCGGCTCACGCACCTGATCTCCAACCTGCTGGACCTTTCGAGGCTCAACGGCAAGGTGGAGATGGAGTTCCAGAAGGCCGACCTGAAGGAACTGGTGCGCAGCGCCGTCTCGACGATGCAGCTGAAGGCCCGCGAGAAGAAGGTCTCCCTTTTCAACGAGCTGGATAAAGACCTGCCGGCCGTGCAGGCCGACACCCGCTGGATCGGCCAGGTCATAGACAACCTCCTCATCAACGCCATCAAGTACGCCGGTTCCGGCGCCAGGGTGAACGTCAGCGGCACCGACAAGGGCGAGGCGATAGTGATCTGCGTCGAGGACAACGGCCCGGGCATACCGATGGAAGAGCAGAAGATGGTCTTCGACAAATTTTACAGGGGCCGGGCCAGTATAAACCAGGTGCCGGGTACGGGCCTGGGGCTGGCCATCTCCAAGTCGGTGGTGGAAAAGCACGGCGGCAAGATCTGGGTTGAGTCCAGGCCGGGCAAGGGCGCTAAATTCTGTTTCGCGCTGCCGGTCTCCAAGGAAAAATAACGCCCCGGCGGGCGGCGTAAGAACGAGAGTTTCAGGGGAGTCATTAACATGAAAGAATTAAAAACCATCCTGTGCCTGTCGGTCTGCCTGGCTTTCGGGGCCTGCAGCCACAATACGGGCCGCGCGCGGCTGGCGCCGGTCCCCGAGATGCTGGTGGCGGAAGGCTCGGCGGCTTATAACGTAAAGGACCTGGGCGCCACGCGCGCCGCGGCCTCCCTGGACGCGCAGAAGAACGCCGTGCGCAGGATAGCCGAGCTGTTCATGGACGATTCTTCCAGGGCGGAAAATTACGCCGCGCTCGAGGCCGGCCTGCTTAAGACCCCGCAGCTTTACGTCGCCAAGTACAAGGTGGTTTCGGAGGGTTCGGACGGAACGCTGTACCGCGAGAGCGTCAAGGTCTGGGTTTACATGGACAAGATCGCTTCGGCGCTGGGCGGCCTCAGCCTTACCGGGGCGCAGGGCTTCAAGCCGCGGGCGGCGCTGGTTTCCCGGGAAACCGGAAAAGGTTCGGTCTTCTCCTCCGCTTTCAGGAACGCGATCTCCAAGAACTCCGTCCTCGACATAGAGGATTTCCCGTTCACCCTGAACAGCCCGGCCGACGCCGGGGACGAAGCGCTGCTTAAGGCGGCCTCCGAGGCGGGCGCCGACCTGCTGCTGTCGGCCAAGGCCGAGGCTTCCGCTTCCGGGGGCGGCATGAACATGGGCTTCTTCCCGTCGCGCGCCGACGCTTCCGTGAAAGTTTACGACGTCCGCGCGGGCAAGGAGCTGTTCGCTGTTGCCAAGCAGGGCAGCGCCATAGATTCGTCCGAGGCCGCCTCTTTCTCCAAAGCCCTGGCCGCCGCCGGGGAACTGCTGGCCAAAGAGACCGCGCTGAAAGCGGAACGCCTGCTGAAGGCCGAGGCTACCGTCAGGATAAAGGTATGGGGGCTGAACGGGATCGACTCCCTCGAAAAACTGAAAAGCCACCTGTCGGGGCTTGAGATCAAGGCGCTGCGCCTTGAAAGCTATTTGAACGGCGAAGCGGTATTCTCCGTAGTGCCTAACCGCTTCGACACGCAGGAACTGGCCAGCGCCGCGCTGCGGGGGGACCCGCTGCTGGGGCTCGCGCTGGAGGGAGTTTCGCCGCAGGAGATAGTGTTCACCACGAAATAGCCGCAGCTTTCTATTTATGCTGGCCAAAGTATACACACTGGCCCTGAAAGGGATAGACGGGTTCCCGGTCAACGCCGAGGTCTACATAGCCTCCGGGCTGCCGGCTTACTGCGTGGTGGGCCTGCCCGACGCCGCCGTGAAAGAGGCGAAGGACCGGGTGGTGGCGGCCGTGCGCAACTCCGGCTACGAATTCCCGTCCAAGCGCATAACGGTCAACCTGGCCCCCGCCGAGATCCGCAAGGCCGGCACTCATTTCGACCTGCCCATAGCCCTTGGCGTGCTGGCCGCTTCCGGCAAGCTGGGCAAAAAACCTCCGGCGCGCCTGGAGGATTCTTTTTTTATAGGCGAGCTGGCCCTGGACGGCTCGCTGCGCCCGGTGGCCGGGGTCCTGCCCATGCTGCTGGCTTTGAAGGGCACGGGCAGGAAGGCCGTGCTGCCCGAGGGCAATTCGGCGGAGGCGGCCGTTTCCGGGGTGGAATGCCTGGCGGCTTCCAGCCTGGCGCAGGTGGCCCGCTGGCTGGCCGGAGAGGGCGAGCTTAAACCCTGCGTCCCGGGCCCGAGGCCGGAAACAGCGGCGGCCTCTCCCGATTTCTGCGAGGTCAAAGGCCAGGCCTTCGCCAAGCGCGCCCTCGAGATAGCCGCCGCCGGCTTCCACAACGTTATCATGGTCGGGCCGCCCGGTTCCGGCAAAAGCATGCTGGCCAGGCGTTTCGGCTCCCTGCTGCCGGCGATGAGCTTCGACGAATCACTGGAGACCACCAAGCTGTATTCGGTAAGCGGGCTGGGCCGCCCGGGCCGGCTGGTGGGCGAGAGGCCGTTCCGGGAGCCGCATCACACCATCTCGGACGCGGCGCTGATAGGCGGCGGCTCAACCCCGCGCCCCGGCGAAATTTCGCTCGCGCATAACGGCGTACTTTTTCTCGACGAGTTCCCTGAATTCTCCCGGGCGGCCATCGAAGCCCTGCGGGAACCGCTGGAGGCAAGCCGCGTCACCGTCTCGCGGGTAAGGGACAGCGTGGTGTACCCGGCCCGTTTCATGCTGGTGGCGGCCATGAACCCCTGCCCCTGCGGCTATCTCGGGCATCCCACGCGGGAATGCTCGTGCACCCCGCTGCAGGTGCACAAGTACAGGGCCCGCGTCTCCGGGCCGATCATGGACCGCATCGACCTGCACGTGCAGCTTTCCCCTATTAAGTATACTGACTGGGAAGCGGTGCCCAAGGGCGAGCCGTCCGCCGCGATAGCGGCGCGGGTGGAAAAGGCCATAAGCCTGCAGCGCTCGCGCCTGGGCGACGGCGGCGTAAGGGCCAACGCGTTCATGGGCGGGGCCGAGCTGCGCCGCCATTGTGCGCTGCCGGACGGGGCCTCTTCGGTGCTGGAGACCGCCATGGACAAGCTGGGCTTCTCGGCGCGGTCTCTCGACAAGATCCTGAAGGTCTCCAGGACCATAGCCGACCTGGAGGGTTCCCGCGGCATAAAGCGGGAGCACGTGATAGAGGCGGTGCAGTACCGCATGCTCGATAAATCAGAGGTGCTGGCCGGGATCTAGCTGTGTAATTTACGGAGGCTTTTAAATGAAGAAACTCATTCTTGCGGCGATAGTCCTTGTGTCCGTTTCCGCGGCTGCCCTGGCCGAGGACCAGCCCAAGCTGCTGGAATTCGAGCCTCTCGACGAGTGGGCCGATGAATCGCAGAAAACCGACAATCCCGCCGAAGCTAAAAAAGCGGCGCAGCCCGCCGCGCCCGCAAAAGCGCCCGCCGCGGTAAAAAAAGAACAGGCCGCGGCCGCAGTTACGAAAACCGCCGCCGTGAAGCCGGCCCTCCCCGCGCCCGCGGCTAAGAAGGCCACGGCAACGAAAGCCGCCGCGGCGCCGAAGCCCGCCGCCGCGGTAAAGCCCGTGGAGGTGACGGAATACCCGGAAAAGTTCGAACTGCAGCCGGCCAAGCCCGCCGCGGCCAAAGCTGCCGTCGCAGCCAAGCCCGCCTCGCCCTCTGCCGGTTCCGGCGGTTTCTCCGTAGAAAAGAAACACCTCGTTTCCGGCGGGGACACCCTCTGGGACCTTTCCGGGAAGTATTACAAGGACCCTTACAAATGGGGAAAAATATATAACGCCAATCTCGGCGTGGTGGAGAACCCGGACCGGATCTACCCCACGGAAGAACTGCTGATCCCGGACATAACCGAAGAGGTCTCGCCTAAAAAAAATACAGGAACGGAAATTACCGGCGGCGATACGGTGGCCGACGCGGACCTTTCCGTAACCGACGTGGAGACTGCCGGGGAACCGGTGCCGGCGGCGGCCGAACCGGAAGAGCTGCCCAAGCCGGCCACTATCAAGCCCGTCTCCGCCGCCAACCTGATGAGCGCCGACCTGAAGGCCTACGCGCGCAACGATCTTTCCACCGAACTGCCCGTAGACCAGAAGGAATGGTCTTCCTTTACGAAAGTGGTGCCGGACAGCTGGCGCGAAGACGGCGTCATCTCCGCGAAAGAGAAGAATGCCGGCGGCGCCATGGAGGACAGCCTGTCTTTCAGCGGCGAGATCGTGGTCATCACCATGTCTTCGCCGGAACCGGCCAGGAAAGGCGATTTCCTGTCCGTTTACCGGAAAGGGTCGACGGCTTTCGACGCGCGCGGCAAGCGCATCGGCAAGGAGATACAACCGGCCGGTATAGTGGAAGTGATAAGCGTGGACGGCCGCAAAGTGCGCGCCCGTATCGTGGACGCGTCGAGCACGCTCAGCAAGGGGCTGTCGGTGAAGTTCAGCCTACGGCGCTGAACCGGCGCAATAAGGGGGAGAGATGGCGGGGGACCTGCAGGAAGAAAAACTGGCGAGGGTGCGTCTTAACTTCTTCGCCTGCTTTAAAAGCGACTGGCTGCTGCGGCTGATCGGCCTCTACGGCGGGGCGGCAGAGCTGCTCAGGCGGCCGCCGGCCGAGATAGCCGGGGAGGGCGGGGTTTCCTTCGAGACCGCGCTGCGCCTGGCGCGCGAGACCGCCGCGGCGGACCCGGAAAAAGAACTGAAGCTGGCGGCCAAGGCCGGGGTTGCCGTGTTGACGGCGCTGGACGCGGACTATCCTGCCCTGCTGAAGACCATTTACGACCCTCCCCTGGCGCTTTACGTGCTGGGGAAAATAGAGAATATGCCCGCCGCGGCCATTGTGGGCACCCGCAAGGCCACTCCTTACGGCCTGCGCACCGCGGCCCGGCTCGCGCGCGAGCTGTCCTCCATGGGGGTGGCCGTGGTCAGCGGGCTGGCCCGGGGCATAGACACCGCTTCCCACCAGGCCGCCCTGGCGGAGGGCGGGGTGACCTGGGCCGCGCTCGGTTCCGGCCTCGACAATATCTATCCGATGGAGAACAGGAAGCTGGCCCGGCAGATAGCCGACTCCGGCGGCGCCGTGCTGTCCGAGTTCCCCATGGCCGCCACGCCGCTGCCGGTAAATTTCCCGCGGCGCAACCGCGTTATTTCCGGCCTGTCGCTGGCCACGGTGGTGGTAGAGGGCGGGTTCGAGTCCGGCGCCCTGATCACGGCGCGGTTCGCGCTGGACCACGGGCGCGAAGTGCTGGCCGTGCCGGGCCAGGTGGATTCGCCCATGAGCAAAGGCCCCAATTCCCTTATAAAGGACGGCGCCTATCCTGCGGAGAGCGGGCAGGATATAGTGGCCTGCTTCCCCGCCGATTCCCTTTACGGCCTGGACCTGAAGGCCCCCAAGCCGAAAGAGGACGGGTCCGCGCGCAAGCTTAAGGAACTTTCCCCGGACGCCGGCAAGGCTTACGGGGCTATCAAGGCCCTGGAGAACGGCCTTAATACTGACGAGCTGACCATGCAGCTTTCCTGGCCGGTACAGCGCGCGGCCGCCGCCCTTTTCGAGCTGGAAGTCTCCTCCCTGGTGGTCTCCCGCGGGGGCCGCTATTCGATCGCTATTTAGGTTTTTGCTGGCCCTCAACGCCTTAAATGTATTAATATAGATATCAATATGGCCGAAAAGATCAAACCCAAACCCAATCCCAAACCTAAAACCAAACGCTCCCTTGTCATAGTCGAGTCTCCGACTAAAGAGAAAACCATAAGCCGCTTCCTGGATGACGGCTATATAGTCAAAAGCTCCTTCGGCCATGTGCGCGACCTGCCCAAGGACGAACTGGGTGTGGACGACAAAGGCGATTTCGCCGCCAAGTATGTGCCCGTGGAAAGGGCCAAGAAAATACTGGCCGAGCTTAATGCCCTGGCCAAGAACGCCGATACCGTTTACCTGGCTACCGACCCTGACCGCGAGGGTGAAGCCATAAGCTGGCACCTGATGGAGATGCTCAAGGGCGCGGGCGTGCCTTTCAAGCGCATCAGCTTCCATGAAATAACCAAGACCGCCATCGAAGAGGCGCTCAAGACCCCGCGCGACCTGGACATGGCGCTGGTCAACGCGCAGCAGGCGCGCCGCATCATCGACCGCCTGGTGGGCTACAAACTTTCGCCGCTCCTGTGGAGCAAGATAAAGAGCGGCCTGTCCGCCGGACGCGTTCAGAGCGTGGCCGTGCGCCTCATCGCCGAGCGCGCCAAGGAAATAGCCGCCTTCAAGGAAGAGGACTATTACACCCTTTACACGAAGCTCGCCAAGGTGATGCCCGAGGGCGACCAGAGCGGCTACAAGGATTTCGACTCCAAGCTGGTGCGCTGGGAAGGCGCCACCGTGGAGGCTACCGTGCTGCTCAAGCTGTTCGCGGAAGATTACCGCTACAAGACCTCCGTCTTCAAGAAGGTGGAGGACACCGTAGAGGCCGGCACGCACCTGCGCAATTCCAAGCTGACCGTGTCCAAGGTGGACGCCAAGGCCGTGCGCCAGAAGCCCAAGCCGCCGTTCATCACCAGCACGCTGCAGCAGGACGCCTACAACAAGCTCGGCTTCTCGTCGGACCGCACCATGAAGGTGGCGCAGAGCCTTTACGAAGGCGTCGAACTGGAAGGCGAGCGCTCCGGTCTTATCACCTACATGCGTACGGACTCGTTCAACGTGAGCGCCGACATGCAGAAAGAGGCCGCCAAGTTCATCACCGAGATCTACGGCAAGGATTTCTGCCCGGCCAAGCCGCCGGCTTACCTGAAAAAGGTGAAAGGCGCGCAGGAAGCCCATGAGGCCATCCACCCGACTTCCGCCTACAAGCGCCCCGAGGAGTTGACCAAGTTCCTCAACTCCGACCAGGCCAAGCTCTACGACCTGATCTGGCGCCGCTTCATGGCCAGCCAGATGGAAGAGGCCATCTTCGACTCGCTCTCCGTGGAGTTCGCGGACGACAAGGGCCGCGCGGTGCTGCGCACCAGCGGGCGCACGGTGAAGTTCGAAGGCTACCTCAAGATCTACATGGAAGAGAAGGAAGAGGAAGTGGCCGGCGAGGACGAGGAAGGCTCCATGGCGCTGCCGCCGCTCAAGGAAGGCGACGTGGTCACGCTCAAGGACGTGGCTACCAAGTCCCACAAGACCAGCTCGCCGCCCAACTACAACGAGGCCAGCATCATCAAGACGCTGGAAAAGCACGGCATCGGCCGTCCCTCCACGTACGCCGCCATCATCAAGAACATCGTGGAGCGCGGCTACATCAACCGGGAGAAGGACCGCAAGCTCCTGATCACGGAGCTGGGCGCCCTGGTCACCGAGAAGCTGAAGGATTTCTTCAAGGAGATCATGGAGATCTCCTACACCGCCTCCATCGAGGACAAGCTCGACGACGTGGCCGAAGGCACCATGGACTGGGTGAAGATGATGCGCGATTTCTACGGCCCTTTCTCCAAGGACCTGGCCACGGCCGAGCGCGACATGGTGCGCTCGCACCCCAACGTGATCAAGACCGACGAGAAATGCCCGCTCTGCCTCAGCCCCATGGTGCAGCGCGAGAGCCGCTTCGGCAAGTACCTGTCGTGCTCGCGCTTCCCCAAGTGCAAGGGCAAGCAGCCGCTGGACAAGGACGGCAAGAAGCAGGATTATTTCGCGCCGATCAAGACCGAGAAGATCTGCGACAAGTGCAACAAGAACGCCATGCTGCTGCGCAAGAGCGCGCGCGGCTATTTCCTGGCCTGCTCCGGGTTCCCGAAGTGCCGCAACATCGACCCCGTCACGCCGGAAGACGCCGAGAAGATAATCGCCGCCAAGAAGTGAGCCGCCCCGCGGCCGCAACCGCTTATGATGGACAGGCTCCTGGAACAGTTCCTGCTGCACCTCAGGGCGCAGCGTAATTTTTCCCGTCACACCCTGAAGGCCTACCAGGCCGACCTGAAAGAATTCCTTATTTTCGCGGCGGCCAATAAGGCGGACGCGCCCAAGGCGCTGGACCGCGCGCTGATGCGCGGCTACATCGCCTCGGTGAGCGAGCGCCGGGTCGCCCGCAACACCCTGCTGCGCAATATCTCGTCGGTGCGCGCCTTCATCCATTACCTGCTGGCCAACGGCACGCTGGAGAACGACCCCTTCGACCTTATCACCCTGCCCAAGCGCGAGAAACGCCTCCCTCGTTTCCTGACCGAGGGGGAGGTGGGGAAGCTGCAGGATTACAACAGCCCCGGCGAAGTGGACGCGCGCGAAAAGAACTATTTCTTCTCCAAGCGCGACTTCGCGCTGTTCGAGCTGATCTATTCCAGCGGGCTGCGCCGCTCGGAGGCCGCCGGCCTGAACATCGGCGACGTGGATTTCTTTTCGGGCTTCGTGCGCGTGTTGGGCAAGGGCTCGCGGGAGCGCCTGGTGCCGGCGGGGGACAAAGCCCTGACCGCGCTGCGCGCGTACCTCGATACCAGGCCCAAGCCGCTGGCGCACGGCCTGCCGCTTTTTTTGAACCACAAGAACACCCGCCTCTCCGACGCCGGCGTGGCGCTGATCTTCAAGAAGATGGCGCGCCGCGCGCGGTTCGCCCGGCCCGTGAACCCGCATTCGGTGCGGCATTCCTTCGCCACGCATTTGCTTGACCACGGCTGCGACCTGAAATCCGTGCAGGAGATGCTGGGCCACAAGAACCTGCAGACCACCGAGATCTATACCCACGTCTCCCTCGAACGCCTCAAGGAAGTGTACGACAAGGCGCACCCGAGGGCGAAGAAAGGGGAGGGGGGGTAATGTCCTTCGACCCCGCCCTGGATAAAGCGCCCGAACTGCTGGCCCGCGCGGCGCGCGGGGCCGGCTGCCGCCCCGACTACACGCAGGGCGGCGGCGGCAACGTTTCCGTAAAGCTGGGCAGCGAGCGCATGCTGATAAAGGCTTCCGGCTGCCGGCTTAAGGACGTTTCGGCCGGGCGCGGCTACGTCCTGGTGAATTACGGCAATATCCGCAGGAAGATAGCCGCCGGGCCCGGCGAAGAGGCGGATTTCTACGACTATCTCTGCTCCCAGGCCCTGCCGGTAAAGGACCAGAAGGCCGCAAAGCCGTCGATAGAGGCCGGCTTCCACGCGCTGCTCAACACCGTGGTTATCCACACCCATTCCGTGTACGCCAATATCCTCAACATGAGCGAAGAGGGGCACGCTCTGGGCAGGGAACTGTTCCCGGGCGCGGAATTCATCCCTTATAAATCCCCGGGCCCGCAGCTCTGCAGCGCCATCAACGACAGGGCCAGGGCTTCCGGCCCGCAGATCTTCTTCCTGGCCAACCACGGCCTGGCCGTGGCGCATGCCGGGGTGGAGGGCGCGCTGGAACTGAACGAAAAAGTCAACGAGACCATCCGCCGCGGCCTTTCGCTCCCGCCGTACCCGGAGGTGCCGGTCTCAGGCGTGCTCACGGCTCATAATTCTGAACGCCTCGCCGCTTACGGGCGGGATTTCATGCTAAAGAACGTGCTGTCTCCGGACCAGGCCCTGTACTGCGGGCCTGACGGGCTCGAAGGCAGGTCCGAACCGGAGGCCGTCAACGAGGTGCTTACGGCGCTGTTCTATATAATGGACTGCATGAAAGCGCTGAAGCTTACCCCCAGGTTCCTCTCCAAAGAGGACGTGGCCTATTTCGATAGCATGAAAAGCGGGCGCTACAGCAGGAAGTAACAAGGTCTGATGGAGATGTTCATGAAAAAGATATTTATTTTCTTCGCCGCGCTCTTCTTTTCCGGCGCGGCTTACGCCGAGCTGGCGCCCAAACCGCCGACTAAGGGCCAGGAGGCGGCGGGCAGGGCCAACGCCGTCGCTTTCAAGTTCAACGCCAGGGCGCAGGAAACGGCGGGGAATATCTTCTTCTCGCCGTACAGCATGTATTGCGCTTTCGCGATGCTCTACGAGGGCGCGCGCAACAAGACCGCCGAGGAGATGCGCGGCGTCTTCGATTTTTACGCCGATAGCGCGGCCGCGCGCGGCGAGATCTCGCTGCTGCGCCGGGAGATGCGCAAGGCGACCAAGGGGTCGGAGTTCAGGCAGGCCAACTCGGTGTGGTACCAGTTCGGCTTCAGCTTCCTGCCGGAATACGAAGCCGCCCTCAAGCTGTATTACGGCGCTTCGGCCGAAACCGCCAATTTCCGCACCGCGCCCGCCAAGGCCGCCAACGATATTAACTCCTGGGTCAGGAAGAAGACCGGCGGCAAGATCACGGGGCTGTTCGACAGCTCTTCCATAAACCAGCTGACCAGGCTGGTGCTGGCCAACGCCGTCTACTTCAAGGGGAAATGGACCGTTCCTTTCAAGGCGGAGAACACCTCCGAGCAGGACTTCACGCTGGCCGGCGGCGAGAAGGTGAAGGTGCAGATGATGGACTCCGCCGGGCCGATGAAGGCCGGCTATTACGAGGACGCCGACCTGCAGGCCGTCGGGCTTAACTACCTGGGCGGCACGCTGCGTATGCTGGTGCTGCTGCCGCGCGAGGGCAAGAGCGCCGTAGACGCCGGGAAGGCCCTGACTCCGGAGCTGTTGGCGGCCGTCCGCGAAGGGCTGGGGCGCGACAAGGTTATCGTTTCCCTTCCCAAGTTCAAATTCAGTTCTTTCTGGGCTCTCAATACGGCGCTTTCAGGTATGGGCATGCCGCAGGCCTTCTCCCAGGGCGCCGATTTTTCCGGCATGGACGGGACCACCACTTTTTACGTGCAGGCCGCGGCGCAAAAGGCTTTCGTGGAAGTTAACGAGGAAGGCACCGAAGCCGCCGCGGCCACCGGCATAAGCGCCGTGAGGAGCTCCGCCCGTCCCTCCAGGGCGAAGGTCTTCAGGGCGGACCGCCCGTTCCTTTTCCTCATCGAGGATTCCCGCACCGGCCTCATCCTCTTCCTGGGCCGCATCGACGACCCCCGCCAGGGCGATTAACCTAATTGGAGGGCAGGCCCGAACCCCGTGAGGTGGCCGGGAACTGCCGCGGGGACCGGAACGCAAAACGCGCTAGGGCACACCGTGCCCGTCGCTCATCCTCCTCCCTCGCCGCTTACGC
>MGUK01000066.1 GCA_001799995.1 Elusimicrobia bacterium GWF2_62_30 | reverse complement strand
CTGGCGGCAAAAAGATCTACCGAGCGCGGGGTCCTGGCTTCGGAGCTCATAGAAGAGCTGCCGGTCGCGCTGCGCGGGCTAGGCGTAAAATGAAAAAGAAAACGCACGGCGAGAGCGCGGTGATAGCGCACATAGAGAAAGCTTTCCGCTTCCCCGGCGACCGCCGGCTGCTGCTGGGCCCCGGGGACGACTGCGCCGTGCTGCGCCATACGCCGGGCCGCGACCTGGTGATAACCACCGACGAGATGGTGGAGGGCACCCATTACCTGGCAGCCTTCGCCGCGCCGGAAGACATCGCCGCCAAGCTGCTGCGCATGAACTTGAGCGACCTGGCCTCCATGGGCGACGTCAGGCCGGTTTCCTGCGTGGTCGGTTCGGGCCTGCGCAAAGATACCCCGCCGGTTTTTATAAAGCGCTTCGTGAGCGCCCTGAAGGCGGAGGCCCTGCGCTTCGGCATCTCTGTGGCCGGCGGCAACCTGGCCGGGGCGCGCGAGAACCATTTTTATATTACCGCCTGGGGCGAGGCAGGGCGGACAAAGCTTGTCACCCGTTACGGCGCGCTGCCCGGGGACCTGCTGCTTAACATCGGCCCGCTGGGCGAGGCCGCGGCGGGACTGGAAGTGCTGAAAAGAGGGCGCACGGCGGAGAAGAAAAAGTTCGCGGCGCTGGTGCGCTCGTTCTGGCGGCCGGAGCCGCAACTGGCGGCGGGCAGGACTATCGGCCGCGGCGCGCTGGCCACGGCCATGCTGGACAATTCCGACGGCCTGCTGCGCAGCGCGGAGATACTAGCGCGCCTGTCGCGCTGCCGCGTGATCCTCAGCCCCGGCGAGGGTGCCTGCTCCGCGCCGCTGCGGGCCTGGTGCGCTTACAGGAAAACCGATTGGCGCGGCTATGTTATAGGCGGCGGCGAGGACTACGGCCTGGTCTTTACCGCAGCTACACGGCTGCTGGGCAGGATAAAAAGGCTGCTGCCCGGGGCGGTAGTGGTAGGCCGCGTGGAAAAAGGGCGCGGCGTGGAAGTGGAAAATTACAATGGCAAAGTCGGAAGTTACGAACATTTTTAAAAGTTCCTGCCCGGAGGACACGGCGCGCCTGGCCGCGCTTTTCGCCGCCCTCGTGCAGGGCGGGACCGCCGTTTTTCTCGAGGGCCCCATCGGCGCCGGCAAGACGTTCTTCGTGCGCGAGCTGGCTGCGGCCCTGGGCGCCAGGCGGCTCCCGGTCAGCGCCAGCTTCAACCTGATGCGCTCCTACCGGGGGCGCCTGAAGCTGTACCATTTCGACCTGTTCCGCGCCGGCGAGGCGGATATGGAGAATATCGGGCTGGACGAATACCTGGGCCGCGCCGACGGCATAACGCTGGTGGAATGGCCGGGCGAGGCAGGCAGGATCTTCGCCGGGCTGGAGCCCCTGAAATTTGAATTCAAACTGGCTGGCGGCGACCGCAGGGTGATAACGGCCTCCGGGCCGGCGTCCGCGCACGGACTTTTAACGGCATTAAAGGAAGCATGGCTGAAAAAATAACGCTGGGCATCTGCACTTCCGGCTCCCGGCTGAAGCTGGCCGCGGCGCGCGGCGGGCATTGCTCCGGCCTGCAGAAAAAGGTTTATAACCAGGAGCGGGTGCTGTTCACCGCCCTGCGCGCCCTGCTGGCCAAAGCCGGCGGCGGCCTGCGCGACGTGGGCATGGTCTGCGCGGCGCGCGGCCCGGGGCGTTTCACCGGCATACGCATTTCCCTGACGCTGGCCGGGGCGCTCAAGGCCCTGGCCGGGGCCGAGGTTTATACCGCAACTCTTTTTGAGATACTGGCGCTGCAGGCCGCGGACAACCCGCATTTCCGCGCCTGGGCCGGGAAATCCGGACAGGCGGGCGGGGCCAGGCTGGCCGCGCTGGTGCACGCCTTTAAAGATGAATATTTTTGCCAGCTCTTCAGGGCGGGCGGCAGGCTGAAACTGCCCCGTCCCGAGGGCGAACCGGTCTGGCTCAAGGCGGAGGAACTGGCTAAAATGCTGGCCGCCCAGCCCGGGCCCCTTTATGTGGTCGCCGACTCGGAAGAGGCCCCGGAAATTTACGGGCTAGCCCCGGCGGCGGCCGTGCGCGCGCCCGGCGCGATCTCCAGGATAGTGCCGGCCTATATAATAAAAACGGCCCTGGCCTGCCGCAATAAAACCCTCAAGCCCCTTTACCTTAAGCCGGCCAAATACGAAATGGAGAACAGCCAGAAGGCCGGTTCCTGATGAGCTTTTTATGCTGATACGCAGGGCGAAGAAAGAGGACTATCCCGCCTTCGCCGCGATAGAGGCGGAGCATCCAGGCTACCCGGCCTGGGGCGTGAAAGGCTTCGAGGCGGAGGAGAATAACCGCAATTCCGTTACGCTGGCGGCGGAGGCGGACGGCCGGGCGGCCGGCTTCATCAATTTCTGGATCCTGCGCCCCCAGGTGCAGCTCAATACCCTGGCCGTGGGCAAGGCCTTCCTGCGGCGCGGCACGGCCACGGCGCTTATCGGCAAACTGCTGGAATACGCGGCCAAGAGCCTCTGCCGCGAGATAGACCTGGAAGTGAACGAGCACAACGCCGCCGCCATAGCCCTTTACCAGCGGCACGGCTTCGCGGTGGTGGGTAAAAGGCCAAAATTCTATAATAACACTGACGACGCCCTGCTGCTGCGCAAGACCGTTCCGGGCGTGTAAGGACCTATGCTGAAAAAGACCATTTCACTTTTATTGCTCTGGACCTGCTTCGCCGTCCTGCCGGCGGCCGCCGCCAATAAGGAAGCGTACCTGCATTTCATGAACGGCATGGCCGAAGAGCGCAAAGGCAACTACGACGCCGCCCTGCAGGAATACCGCCGCACCATACAGCTGGACCCGCAGGAGGTCTTCGTCTACAAGCAGGCGCTGAACCTGGCCATCCACGTGGGCAAGATGGAAGAGGCCGCGGGCTGGGCGGACTACATAGTGAAGGTGGATTCCTCCAGCGCCGAGAACTGGGTGCTTTACGGCAACGTGAAATGGGCCAAAGGCGCCACCGAGGAGGCGCGCCTGGCCTATGAACTGGCGGCCGGCCTGGACCCCGCCAATTACGAGGCGCTGTACCAGCTGGCCAGCCTCTGGAGCTCCAAGGACCAGGCCAAGTCCATAGCTTACCTGAACCGCTACCTGGCGCTCAAGCCCGAGGACGCGCCGGAGATCTATTACCAGATAGCGGTGCTGCACAATATGAAGGGGCCTTCGCCGGAAGTGGAAAAGAACCTGCTGCTTTCCAAAGAGGCCGATTCCTTCTACCTCCAGCCGCGCTTTATGCTGGCCGATTATTACGAGCTGAAGGGCGACACCACCGCGGCGCTGGCGGAATGCGAGGGCCTGCTGGCCCTGGAGACCCGCAATATAGAGCTGCTGGATCACGTCGGAGAGATCTACGCTTCACCCGCCGTTTCCAATATCCCCGAGGCGGAGAAATATTTCCGCAGGGCCTGGGACCTGGACAAGACCGACCCCACCTCGTCCTTCTGGCTTTCCGTAATCAGCGAGAACCGCCGGGATTTCGCCGCGGCTGCTTCCTATCTAGAAGGGTCGCGGGCGCTCAAGGAAGACCCGGGCATAGTCCTGCGGCTGGGCTACTATTATACGCAGAGCGGCCGCTACCTCAAGGCCGTGGAGATGCTGGAGGCCGCCGCCAAAAAATGGCCCGACAATACCGAGGTGGCGTATTTCCTCGCGCTCGGCTACGACGATACCGGCCGCACCGAAAAAGCCCTGCAGCTGCTCAAAGAGATAATCGCGAAGGTCCCGAAGTACGTCGAGGCCCGCATGCAGTACGCCATCATCTGCGAACGCCGCAACGATATCGCCGCGGCGGAGGCGCAGTTTCGCCAGCTGCTGGCCGCCGACCCGGACAACGCCAATATCCTCAATTACCTGGGCTACGCCCTGGCCGACCGCGGGTTGAAGCTTGAGGAGTCCCAGGGATTTATCGCCAAGGCTCTTTCACTGGAGCCGGCCAACGGCGCCTACCTGGATTCCATGGCCTGGGTGCAGTTCAAGCGCGGCAGCCTGCCCGAGGCCCGCGCCGCGATATTAAAGGCCCTCAAGGTCATTTCGGACGACAGCGTTATCTGGGAGCATGCCGGCGAGATCTACGCCGCGGCCGGTGACAGCAAGACCGCGTGGCGGGCTTTCAAGACCGCCTGGCTGCTGGAGAAGCCGGCCAAGCGCGACAGGCTTTATTCCAGGCTTAAGACGCTGCAGAAAACCATCCCCGCCGCCGAGGCTTCCGCCCTGGAAACGGCCTACCTCAGGGAGTTCAGCCCGGCCGGGCTGGAGTTCTCTGCTTTCGCCAAGATCCAGGCGAAGCTGCGCGGGAAAACGGTGAAATTCGACGCGATCCTGCATTTTTCCCCGCCGGACAAGTTCAACCTTACGGTGATGGGGCCGCTGATGATGCCGCTCTGGAAGGCCCGGGCCGGCGCGGCCGGCGCCGAGCTGGACCCCGTGGCGCTCAAGGACATAGACCCGGACGCTTTCGCCTACTGGGCGGGGCTGATCACGGGCGAACTGCGCGGCTGGTTCTCCGGCGACTGGCTGGCCGGCGGCGCGCTGGAAAAAGGCTGGCAGTCGGATTGCCTGACTGGCGGCGCGGGCGAGGTGTGCCTTAATACGGAACTGGCCTGGCCGGAAAAGATCACTCCGCTGAAGGAAAAGAAGCTGAAATTCCTGCCCGGCGGCTATTTTCTGAAAGGCATGTACCTGTTCGCGCAGACCCTCGAGTTCAAAATGCCCTTTGTCTCGGTGCTCTTCACGCTCGACCGGGACCAGATGAACTTCAGCGCCGTGAACTCGCCAGAGCTGCCAGAGTAATATGGTGAAGGTAAAGGCTCACGCCAAAATAAATCTTTTTCTCGAGGTCGCCGGCCGCCGGCCGGACGGCTACCATGACCTGGCCACCGTGTTCGCGCGGGTTTCCGCCCACGACACGCTTTCCCTTAAAAAGACCGCGGCGCCAGGCATCAGGCTTAAAACGGCAGGCCGCGCCATTCCCGGGCTGAAAGCGCCCTCCGACAACATCGTTTATAAGGCGGCCGCGGCCTTCTTCGCGGAGTTCGGCCTGGCGCCAGCCGTGGAAATAACGCTGCGTAAGGCGCTGCCGGCCGGGGCGGGCCTGGGCGGCGGTTCTTCCGACGCCGCCGCCGCCCTCCGGGGCCTTTGCAGGCTGTACGGCGTCGACCGCTCAGCCAATATGCGCAGGCTCATGCGTATCGCGGCGGGGCTCGGCTCCGATGTGCCGTTCTTTCTGCTGGACGTGCCCATGGCCGCCGGCACCGGCCGCGGGGAAAAGCTCAAACCCATAAATTTCAAAGGCCGCGCGCCGTACGCGGTGCTGGTGTATCCGGGCGTCCCGGTATATACCGGCGGGGTCTATGGCCGCCTCAAGCCGGCTCCCGGGCCGGAGGTAAAGGCCTGGCTGGGGGTTTTCCGCAGGCTGGTGCGGGCGCTGGAGAAAGGGGCCTTCGACCCCGGCTGCGTTTTCAACCGGCTGGAGGACGCCGTGCTCCCGGTGGAGCCGGCCGTGCGGCTGGCGCGCGCCAGGCTGGCTGCGGCAGGGGCTGACTCGGTGCTGATGTCGGGTTCCGGGGCCACGGTGTTCGCCCTGGTGCGCGGCTTGAAAAGGGCCAAAGCGGTAGCGGCGGCGGCGGCGCGTAACCGGAGTTACATGATTTTTTTGGCTAAATTTTGCTAGAATTCCAGTAAGTACAGCGCAAGTTATTTAGCGTGGACTGCATGCGCGCTAAGACCAGGTAGTGCGGAAATCGCGGCCGGAGGGTTCGGCCGCGTGCCTTGGGGAGGCGCAATCATAGGGGGGCATCATGGAAATTACCGAAGTTAAGATACATCTCAGGAGCGAGGCCAGGCTGAAAGCGTTCGCGACGGTCACTTTCGACAACGCTTTTGTGGTGCATAATATGAAAGTGGTGAACGGCAACACGGGGCTTATCGTGTGCATGCCGTCGCGCAAGATCAAGGACGGGACATACAAAGATATCGCGCATCCCATCCATAACGAGTTCCGCGGCAAGCTGGAGAAGCTGATCCTTAAGGAATACGAGATCGAAGCCGCCAAGGCGGGCCCGGTGGCCGCGTCGGGCGATGCTGAAGGCTTCTAATTCCGTTTTCGGCAGGGCGTAGAAGGATAGGCAAAGGGTTGAGGGGGGGCGGTTCCGCCTTAAGCCTTTGTTTTGTCCTTCTTTTTTATTCCCGGGTGGTGTAACGGTAGCACAACCGCCTTTGACGCGGTTTGACATGGTTCGAATCCATGCCCGGGAGCCAGATTAAGGTAACGGCAGACTTGCAGGTTCGCGGGTCCTGCCGGCGGACCGGTTCGTCAGGCACGGCGTCGCGCACACCGTGCGCGCACCTCGACTCTCGGCCTCGCCGCTTACGCAAGGCTCGGCCTCCGAGACGGCCTTCCTCACCGGGTCCGCCGTCACCCGCTCCTACTATTTGCCTGCCGCTTCCTTAAAATATGAAAAGCAAAGCATGGACCGTGTATATTGTAAGGTGCGCGAATGGTTCCTTATATACGGGGATCACTAACGACCTGAAGGCCAGGCTGGCGGCGCATAATGCGGGGCGGGGGGCCAAGTATACGGCGGCTTTCGGGCCGGTGGTGCTGGCCTGGAAGAGGCGCAAAAAGGACCGTTCGGCGGCTTCCATCCTGGAGGCGGCTATAAAGAAGCTTTCCCGCGCCGAAAAGGACACTCTCATAGCCGCAAAAAGGAGCTTGAAATGACCGACCCCCGCCTGAAAGCCGTGCGCAGCGTTTCTGATATCCCGAAGCACCTGCGCGGCACGCCTTTCGCCGACCTGCTGCAGTATCACAACCTGGACCGGGACTTTAAAAAATATGACAAGGCCGGGCTCTTGGTCTGCATGTGCATGGACAACCGCAAGCAGCTGCGGCTCCCTGATAATTTCGCCTATATCATTAGGACCGGCGGCGGGAACATCCGCTACAGCGAGTTCAAGGTCTCCTTCGCCGTGGGCATAGGGGACGTGCGGCACGTGGTGATGATAGCGCACGACAATTGCGGGATGTCCAACCTTTTCTCCAAGAAAGAGGCGTTCATAAAAGGCCTTATGAAGAACGCCGGCTGGAGCCGCAGGAAGGCCATGGACTATTTCGTGACCTACGCGCCTATTTTCGAGATCGGCAACGAGATAGATTTCGTGGTGGCCGAGGCGCGCCGGCTGAACTTCAAATACCCGAAGGTGAAGGTCCTGCCGATGTACTACCGTATTGCCGACGGCAAGCTCTACCTGCTTAAAAAGTAGCGTCCGCGGCCCAGGCCCAGGACGCCGGCCGCCAAATACAGCGTAATGCGCTGTTATATGTCTTGCTCCCTTATTATTTTGTAGAATTTACGGGTAGTCCTTCCGTTACCGGTTTCAGGTTTATTTAAAAAATTATGCCAAACAACAAAAGTTTCGCGGCGGTGGTACTGGCGGCCGGCCTCGGCACCAGGATGCAATCCGACCTGCCCAAGGTGCTGCATTACCTTGGCGACATGTCTTTGATAGAACGGGCTATCCGCAAGATAGCCGTGCTGGGGCCCGAGAAGATAATCATCGTCACGGGCCACCGCGCCGAGCTCGTGGAGGCAGAACTGACCAAAAGACTGGGCGCCGCGATCTTCGAAAAAATAGTTTTCGTCCGGCAGAAGCTGCTGAAGGGCAGCGGCCGCGCCGTGCAGGAAGCCATGCCGCAGATCCGCGTGCACGACCACGTGCTGGTGCTGTGCGGCGACGCGCCCATGTTCAGGGCCGAGACCGTAAAGAAGATGTTCGGCTACTACTGCAAGAACTCCCCCGACTGCCTGGTGATGACCGCGGACCTGCCCGAACCCGGCGCCTATGGCCGCGTGAAGCGCAACCACGCCGGCAACGTGGCCGCCATCGTGGAAGCGGCCGACGCCGACACCTGGGAAAAGAACATCACCGAAGTTAATTCCGGCACCTATTTCTTCCGCGTGAAGGCGCTGGAAAAAGCCGTGAGCGGCCTTAAGAAAAAAGGCTCCAAGGGCGAGTTCTACCTGACCGACGCCCTGGAGAACATCATCGCCTCCGGCGGGACCACCTCCGCCTTCAAGCTGGCCGACCCCACCGAGATGACCGGCATAAATTCCCGCGGCGACCTGGCCGCCGCCTACACCATGCTCAACAAGCGCAAGGCCGCCGACCTGATGGCCGCCGGCGTGACCGTGGTGGACCCTTCCAACACTTATATAGAAGAGATAACCTCCATCGGGCGCGACACCGTGATCTATCCTGGCGTCTTCATCACCGGGGTTTCCTCCATAGGCCGCGGCTGCAAAATAGGGCCGTACGGAGTGATAGACAACTGCCGCATCGACGACGGAGTGGTAGTTAAATACTCGTGCGCGCTGGAGTCCAGCCGCGTGCGCGCCGGCGCCGTGGTGGGGCCGTTCGCCCGCCTGCGCCCGCTTTCCGACATCGGTCCGTCCGCCGAGATCGGCAACTTCGCCGAGGTGAAGAAATCCGTTATCGGCCGCGGCTCGAAGATGCACCACCACAGCTACGTGGGCGATACGGAAATGGGGGAGAAGGTCAATATCGGCGCGGGGACCATCACCTGCAATTACGACGGGGTGCACAAGAACAAGACGACGATAGGGGCCGGCGCGTTCATCGGCTCCAATACCAATCTGGTGGCCCCGGTGAACATCGGGGCGGGGGCTTATACGGCCGCCGGTTCCACGATAACGGAGGACGTCCCGGGCGGTACGCTGGCCATAGCGCGCGCCCGGCAGGTGGTCAAACAGCTTAAAAAGAGGGCAAAATGACTTCTGAGATGAAGAAGCGGGGCACCTTCAAGGTATTCAGCGGCAACGCCAACCCGGCGCTGGCCAAGAAGATCTGCGATATCCTCGGCGTCCCGCTTTCGGAGACCAGGGTGTCCAAGTTCGCCGACGGCGAGATCGACGCGCATATCCTCGAGAACGTGCGCGGCGAGGACTGCTACGTCATTCAGCCCACCTGCCCGCCCGTTAATGACAACCTCATGGAGCTCCTTATCATGCTGGACGCGCTGCGCCGCGCCTCCGCCGGCCGCATCACGGCCGTGCTCCCCTATTACGGCTACGCCCGCGCCGACCGCAAGCCCGCCCCGCGCGTGGCCATCACGGCCAAGCTGGTGGCCAACCTTATCACCGAAGCCGGCGCCAACCGCGTCATCACCATCGACCTGCACGCCGCTCAGATACAGGGCTTCTTCGACATCCCGCTCGACCATCTCTACGCCCGGCCGGTGGTGCTGGACTATATCCGGGGCCGCAATTTCGAGAACACGGTGGTGGTCTCGCCCGACGTGGGCAGTGTGGAGCGCGCGCGCTCCTTCGCCAAGCGCCTGGACATGGGCCTGGTCATCATCGACAAGCGCCGCCCGCGCCCCAACGAGGCCGTGGTCTACAATATCATCGGCGACGTGAAGGGCAAGACCTGCTTTATTTTCGACGACCTGGTGGACACGGCCGGCACCCTGACGATGGTGGCCAACTCCATAAAAGAGCACGGGGCCTCGAAGATAATCGCGGCCGCCACGCACGGCGTGCTCTCCCGGGACGCCATCGAGCGGATAGACAAATCCCCTATAGAAGAGATGATCCTGACCGATACAGTTCCCGTAAACGCCTCAAAAAGTGCTAAAATCAAGATAGTGTCCGTGGCTTCACTGCTTGCGGAGGCTATAAAGCGCAATCATATGGGAGAGTCGATAAGCGAACTCTTCAAGTGAGTGACGCCGTTTCAGGAGGAATAAGCAGTATGCAACAGAACATAATTTCAGCGGAAAACCGGGACAACCCCGGAGTGCGCGGTAAACTCAGCGCCTTCCGCGCGGGCGGCCGCATTCCCGCGGTCATCTACGGCCAGGAGAAGAAGCCCGTCAACGTGACCGTGGACGCGAAGGAATTCGCCCTCGTGCTCAAGCGCGGCGCGAACAGCATCCTTACCATCAAGCATCCCGGCGGCGAAGACACCGTCGTGATCAAAGAGCGCCAGCGCCACCCCGTCACCGACGTGTGGACGCATATCGACTTCCTGCGCATCTCGCTCACCGAGAAGATCAAGGTGGCGGTGCCCGTGAAGATCGTGGGCGAGTCCTACGGCGTGAAGGTGCAGACCGGCCTCGTGGAACACACGATGCGCGAGCTGCACGTGCTGTGTCTGCCCAACGATATCCCCAAGGATATCGAACTCGATATTACCGAACTGCATATCGGCCAGTCGCTGCGCGTCAAAGACGTGAAGTGCGCCAAGTTCGAACTGCTCGACGCCCCGGAACAGATCGTGGTCAGCGTGACCGCTCCGAAGGAAGAGAAGGTGGAGACCCCCGCCGCCGGCGCCGTCGCCGGAGCCGTGGGCGCTGCCGGAGCCGCCGAGCCCGAAGTTATAGCCAAGGGCAAGAAGGAAGATGGCGAGGAGGGCGCCGCCAAGGATGGCGCCGCCAAGCCCGGAGCCGCCAAGCCCGACGCGAAGAAACCAGAGTCCAAGAAGTAAACTGGACCCTGCCGGAGCAGAAGTCGGACGTCCGCAAAGGGTGTTCGGCTTCTGCTCCTTGCTTTTATGGAAGACCATATCTCACTGGCCGTGCTGCTGGGCAATCCCGGCGGCGAGTACGAGCGCACCCGGCACAATATCGGCTTCATGCTGGCCGACCTGGCGGCCGGGCGCCTCGCGCCCGGAGGGCGCTGGCGGGACTGGAAAGGGAAGGGGCTGTACCTGGAGGCCGAGGTCTCCGGCAGGAAGGTCGTCCTGCTCAAGCCGCAGACCTATATGAACCTTTCAGGCGAGGCTGCGCTGGGCTTTTCCGCCTTTTACAAGATACCTCCCGCGCGGATCATAACCTGTTACGACGACCTGGCGCTGCCTTTCGGCAAGCTCCGGCTGCGCAAGGATGGTTCGGCCGGCTCGCATAACGGCATGGCGTCGGTGATCTCCGTGCTGGGCGCCGGGGTGCCCCGGATGCGGCTGGGCATAGGGCCCAGGCCGGCCCAGATCCCGGGCAAGAATTTTGTATTATCTAGATTCACGAAAGAAGAGGGGGAGCGGCTGCCGGGGTTCCTGGACACGGCTTTCGAGGCCTTGAACGCGGCGTTCGAGGCGGGTCTTGAAAGAGCGATGAACCGCTATAACAATGACGGAGATAAGCCCGTACCTTAAAGTTTTCTTCGGCCTGCTTTTTATCCTGCTGGGGCTCGGCTATATTTACAAGCCCGGGATCATAGAGCGCATCAACCGCCTTATCAAAGAGACCTTCCTCAACGACTCCTACGTGGCCCTGCACCGCAAGAACTGGGGTTTCCTGCTCCTGCTCCTGGGCGGCATCCTGATCTATATGGGTTTTTCGCGCCTCTGGCTGTAGTAGGTCCAAGGGCCTATTGCCGGGGCGGCTAAATACCCTTGGCTGCGGTCATTGGCGTGCTATAATATACGCAGGGGGAGCACCGTAAATACAATAGCAGCTGCGGCACGGCGTTGAAGAACGTTTTTTTGCGCAGAAACGGGATCATAGGGGGGGAACATGACTTGGGAGGAGATTACCAAAAAATACGAGCAGGACCGGCGCGTCATAAAAGACGAGAAAATGCCGAAACTGCCAAAGAACTGGGACGCGCTGATGCGTTCCACCGACAAGCTGGTCTGGCTGTTCATGCTGTCCAACGGCAGGAGCCCCGCCAGGAACGGCTGACCGCCCGGACATAAAAAAAGAGCGCCCGCTTAACAGCGGGCGCTCTTTTTTTTGAGCCCGTCAGAGATCGATGCGCAGGCCGTCGCGCGCCGCGAAGCAGTCCAGGGTCCCGCCCCCCCTGCTCGCGAGGTCCCGGCAGTATTTCACGTGGGCGTCCATCATCTCGTCGTTATGGTCCGGGTCGTGGTGGAAGACGGCCAGGCGCCGGGCGCCGGTGCTCAAAGCGCCGGCCACGGCGTCGTCGAAAGTGCTGTGCCCCCACCCCTTGCGCCGGGAATATTCTTCCTCGGTATACTGCGCCTCGCGGATCAGCAGGTCGCTGCCGCGCGCGAATTCGGAGATGCGGGCCTCGTTCCTGCCGGAGGTGTCGCTCTCGCCGTTGAGGCGGGTAAAGCTTTCATGGTCGCTCAGGTAGGTGACGGCGCGGCCCTGCGAATCTATGCGGAAGCCTATGCAGATGCCGGGGTGGTTGAGATGCGTGAAGGAAACTTTGGCGGCCCCGAGGTCCACCGGGCCTGACATTTCCACAAAGCGCAGCCTGCTGGCCAGGCTGGCCAGCGGGATCGGGAAATAATCCGAAGCCATGGACCCCCGGAAAACGCTTTCCAGGGTGCCGTGCGCCCCGTGCACGCTGTACAGCGTGAAGGAGTTGCGCGGGTTGTATAAAGGGGCGAAGAACGGGAAGCCCTGGATGTGGTCCCAGTGCGTATGCCCGACGAAGATGTGCCCGTTTATGGGGCGCTCCCCGAATTCTTTGACCAGGGCATTGCCGAGGTCGCGCATGCCGCTGCCGCAGTCCAGGATCAGCGGCATGTCCCCGACGCGCACCTCGGTGCAGGCGGTATTGCCGCCGTAGCGGGCGGTGGCCGCGCCGGGCGCCGGGCAGGAGCCGCGCGTGCCCCAGAAGCGCACATAGAGCGGCAGGGCGCCATGCGGCGCCGGCGGGGGCGGAGCGAACTGCCCCGCTGGCGGCGCCTGGGGCGCAAGCCGCGGCGGCGGCGGGGGCTGGGGCGGCCGCGCGGCTTCGGGCGCGCCCGCGGAAAGCAGGGCGCGGACCTTCTCGATAAAGGCGGAGGGCGTATACGGTTTTACCAGGTAAGCGTCGGCGCCGGAAGCTTCGGCCTGGGCCTTGTCCGTGGAAAAGGGCTTGGAGGAGGCGATGAGCACGCGCACTCCCGGCACGCCTTTAGGGCCTTTGAGCAGTTCGCAGAGTTCGTAGCCGTGCATGCGCGGCATCATCAGGTCGCTTATCACCAGGTCGGGCAGGAAGGCCTGGGCTTTCTCCCAGCCGTCCTGGCCGTCCACGGCCTTCAGCACCTCGAACTCGTCGCCGAGGATGTCCCCCGCCAGTTCCAGCAGGATGGCGTCGTCGTCGACTACCAGTATCCTGCGCTTGCGCCCGGGGCCGGCGGGGTTTTCTGCGGGGTCAAGGGGCATACAGGTTTATAGCGAGGTCCTTGCGGAATACTTCCACCGGGCCTTCGCATTCTCCTTTAAGATCGCCTTTTTTGAATACCCCCACCCGCCCGTGCCCGTTGAGGAACGCCTCCAGCAAGACCTTCCGGGTGAGCAGGTCGGGCATGATGAGGTTCGCCGAGGTTATTTCGAACTTGAGGGGGAAAACGGGATTTATGATCTTCTTTACGGCCACGGGAACGCCGCCGTCGTTCTTGGCCACGATCAGCAGCATGCTGTTGGCGGGCAGGTAGGAGGCGTTCAGCTCCGGACCCATGGTTATGGTGCCGCCCACCTTGAAGAAGTAGCGCAGGGTAGCCGGGTAGCCGAAGCGCCACAGGGCAAGCCCGCAGGCGCAGGCCGCTATCAGCCACAGGGTCTTTTTGAACATCCTGTTAATCCTATAAAATCTCCCGCTCCGGAAAAAGCCTTTTCTTGGCGCGGCGGCCCGGGCCGCCCCGCCCGCAACAATCTGTTAATAATCATTCAACATTCCCTTTATTGACTTGAGTGGGGGGGTGTATTACACTTGATATATAGTGTTTTCGAGGACAAACTATGGCAAACGAATATGGCGAGATAGAGCAGCTGGTGAACGATGTGACCAGCCTGGACACGGCCCGGATGACCCTGCGCTGGGCGCTGGAGCGGCTCAACAACATCGAAAAAGAGAAGAGCGACCTCAAGAAGAACCTGGCGCTGGCCGAGGAAACCTCGCGCAGCCTCCAGCTCAAAGAGGCGACCCTGAGGGACGCCGTAGACTCCCGCTCGAAAACACTCGAGGAAAAAGAGGACTTTTACACCAAGCTGGAAGCCACCATGTCCCTGCTGGGCGAAGGCAAGCTCGACATTCAGCAGCTGCTCAAGAAGGAAGCCAAGCTCGACACCCTGCGCAGGAGCCTGGAGAACGAATACCAGGAGAAATTCGAAGAGCTGGACCATAACCAGCGCGCCGTGATAGAGCGCTGGAACGCGCGCCTGCTCGAGACCGAGAGCCAGTACGCGGGCCGCCTGGCCGAGGCGCAGGTAAAATACGACGGCCTCCGCGCCGGCCTGGAAACCGACTACCAGTCGCGCATAACCGCCCTGCAGGCCTCTTTCCGCTCCAAGGAGACCGAGCTTACCGCCAGGATCTCCGCGCTGGAAGCTTCCACCCGCGACAAGGACCACAAGCTGGAGAGCCGCCGCGCCGAACTGGAGACGCAGTACCTTTCCCAGAAGCGCGAAGCGGAGGAGAATTACCGCAAACTCAAGAATATGCTGGAAGCGGGCTTCGAGGAGAAGCTCCGCTCGGCCGATTCCGACCACGAGGCGCAGGTGCTGTCGCTGGAGACCTCCTGGAAGACCGAACGCTCGCGGCTCCTTGAAGAGCAGCGGGTGCGCGACGAGCAGTTCCAGACCGCCCAGGCGCGTATTAAGGAGATAGAGAATAATTTCGCGGAGCAGCAGGAGGCGCATCATAACGAGCTCCTGAAGATGATAGGCGAACAGGAAGCCGCTTTCCGCGCGCAGCTGCTGGAGCTGGAACGGGAAAAGGCCGCCAAAGAAGAGATGGTGCGGGAACTTTCCTCCCGGCTGGAAAAGCGCGCCTCGGACTGGGAAAAAGAAAAGGCGCAGCTGGAGGCCGAGTTCGGCCGCAGGCTGGCCGACGCGGACCGCGCGGCCGGCGAAAGGATTTCGCTGGCGGAGCGGGACTACGCCGACAAGAAGAGCGAGCTCGTCGCGGCCCTGGCCGCCGGGCGCGCCGGATTCGAACGCGAGTTCCAGGCGCGGCTGGATTCCGAGCGCCGCGCGCTGGCCGGCGAGAAGGAACTGCTGGCTGCGGAAAGGGAGATACGGGAGGCCGCGCTCGCGGCCGCCGCGCAGAACGTCAAGAAGCTCGAGACCATGCTCGCCTCGTCCCGCGAAGAGCATCACCAGGAGCTGATGGAGAAGCTCCGCTCCGGGGAGGCCTCCTTCCGCGAAAAGCTTTCGGGGTTCGAAGCGGAGAAGCTGTCCTATAATGAGACTATAAATAGACTTACCGATGAGCTGCGCCTCCGGGACGCCGCCCTGCTGGACGAAAAGAAGAAGATCGCCGCGGAATTCGACGCCAAGGCGGCCATTTACGAAGCCCGCCTGGCCTCGCTCGAGGCCGCCTTCGAGGAAAAGCGCCGCAATTACGAGGATAAACTGGCCGTGCTGACGGACAAACTGGAGGAAGCCGCCAAGGCGTCAGCGCTCGAAAGGGAGAATTTCAAGAACGAACTGGCCAGGATCTCCGCCGAGAGCGGAGCGTTAGCCGAGCAGCGCACCGCGACCATCCGCGCGGAATACGAGGGCCGCAAGGCCGAGCTCGAAAAGGAATTCGAGAGCCGCTACGGCGACCGGGTAAAGGCGCTGGAGATAGAGAAAGCCCGTGTCAACGAGGCGCTGGCCGAACGGGAAGCGCAGCTTAAAGTTTCCTATTCCAGGGCCGCGGAACTTGACGCCTCGCTGGACGGCCTGCGCCGCGCCGCCGCCGAGGAGCGGAAGGTCCTCTCCGCGGGTTTTGAAGCCAGGATAGGCGAGAACGCCGCTGTCATACGGGCAGAATACGAGGGCCGCAGAGCCGAGCTTGAGAAAGAATTTGAGGCCCGCTACGGGGATCGCGTAAAAGCGCTGGAAATTGAGAAAGCCCGCGTCAACGAGGCGCTGGCCGAGAGGG
>MGUK01000065.1 GCA_001799995.1 Elusimicrobia bacterium GWF2_62_30 | reverse complement strand
CAGATCACCGACGAGAACGGCTACAAGAAGCCGATGCGCATCTACCCCGCGCCGCATTACACCATGGGCGGCCTCTGGGTGGACTACAACCTGATGACCACGATCCCGGGCCTGTTCGCCATGGGCGAGGCCAACTTCTCGGACCACGGGGCCAACCGCCTGGGCGCCAGCGCGCTGATGCAGGGCCTGGCGGACGGCTTCTTCATAGCCCCCTCCACCGTCAGCGGCTACCTGGCCTCCACCAAGTTCGAGCCGGTCACCGCCTCCGACAAGGAGTTCGCGGACTCCAAGAAGCAGATACAGGACCGCATCAACAAGCTGATGTCTATAAAGGGCAAGAAGACCCCGTCCGAGCTGCACCGCCAGCTGGGCAACGTGATGTGGAACGAAGTGGGCATGGCCCGCACCGAAGCGGCCCTGAAGAAAGCGCTCAAGAAGATCCCCGAGATCCGCGAGGAATTCTGGAAGGAAGTCTGCGTGGCCGGCGGCGAAAAGGACCTCAACCAGACGCTGGAGAAGGCCATGAAGGTGGCGGACTTCCTGGAGTTCGCGGAGCTGTTCGTGATGGACGCGCTGGAGCGCAAGGAATCCTGCGGCGGGCATTTCCGCGAGGAGTCCTGCACGGCCGAAGGCGAGGCCAAGCGCGACGACGAGCATTTCTCCCACGCCTCGGTCTGGGAATTCCAGGGCGAAGGCAAGGCGGCGGCCCTGCACAAGGAAACGCTGGCGTTCGAGCATATCAAGATGGCGGAACGCAGCTACAAATAGGAAAATATCATGAACCATCCCAAACACTTCAGCGTAACCGTGCGCGTCTGGCGCCAGGCCGGCCCCCAGGAACCGGGCAAGATGGTGTCGTACAAGGTAACGGACGTTTCCCCGGATATGTCCTTTCTGGAAATGCTCGACATCCTTAACGACGGCCTGCTCAAGAAAGGCGACACCCCGATAACTTTCGAAAGCGACTGCCGCGAGGGCATCTGCGGCAGCTGCGGGCTGGTGATAAACGGCGACGTGCACGGCCCGGACGAGCATTCCACCGTCTGCCAGCTGCACATGCGCCGCTTCCGCGACGGGGACGTGATCACCGTGGAGCCGTGGCGCGTTAAGGCTTTCCCGGTGCTCAAGGACCTGGCGGTGGACCGCTCTTCGCTGGACCGTATCATCGCGGCCGGCGGCTACGTTTCGATCAATACCGGCGCGGCCCCCGACGCCAACGCTATCCCGATAGAGAAGGACAAGGCGGAAGAGGCGATGGACGCCGCCGCCTGCATAGGCTGCGGGGCCTGCGTGGCCTCCTGCCCCAACGGGGCGGCCATGCTGTTTACGGGCGCGAAGATCTCGCAGCTGGCGCTGCTGCCGCAGGGCGCCCCGGAGCGCTCGGTGCGCGCGCTCAGCATGGTGGCGGCCATGGACAAGGAAGGCTTCGGCAACTGCACTAACGAGTACGAGTGCGAGGCCGTCTGCCCCAAGGACGTGAAGGTGGCCAACATAGCCCGCATGAACCGCGAGTTCCTGCTGGCCAACCTGCTCTCCAAGCGCTGAATTGCGGAACCTTGCGGAGCGGGGGCTCCGGCAGCTGGCCAGAAGTAGTGGTGCCGGCGCAGTTGTAAAGCCGAGCGGGAAACGCGGGGACCGGGTTAGCAAACCCTTCCGGAGGCCGAGGCTTGCATAGCGCCGAGGCCGGAGGATGAGCGAGGCACGGTGTGCCGAGCGCGGTTTGCGTTCCGGTCCCCGCGTTTCCCGCGACGCGGCTGATTCTTCCGACTTGAATCCGCAAAACGATGAACATCTCACGATACGGGAAATACCTTGTGCCGGCAGTTCTGGCGCTGTCGGCTTGCTCGTCGCTGCCGCGGCCGGACAAGCTGAGCAAGCCGGCCTACCTCGACGCCATCGTCTATCACAACGAGACGCTGGGCGAGTACTACGAGCTGGTCCCCTCCTTCAAGATCGTACTGCCCAGAACAGCCCCCGAGCGCCTGGCCTACCTGGAGTCCCAGGTAGCCGAGTTCAACCGCATGAAGCTGATGAAGTACAGCGGCTACGGCGCCGACCAGACCGTGCTCACCAACGACGTAAAGGCCATGGAAGCCGAGCTGGCCCGAAACGGCAGGACCACTAAGGTAGTGCCGGAACAGCTGACCATCTCCGCCAAGTACGTCTCAGGCAAGACGCCCAAGGTCACCATAAAAGCCACCCCCGACATCCTCGACGAGAACGGCGGCCTGCACTTCTCGCTCACCGACTATTCCGACAAGGAGATCCTGAAAAAGCTGGAGGCGCTGCCCCCGGTGAAGCCGGCCCCGGGGCCGGAAGCTTCCGGCCCGAAGACGCCCATAAGGGAAGCGGACGCGATCCGCTCCTACCTGCAGAAGCGCTTCGGCAAGATCTTCAAAGTGAAGCGCAGCGCCACCGTGGTCGGCGGCAACGGCAAGCCGGTAGCCGGGGTGGACGTGGAACTCACCTTCTTCCCCGAAAGCGCCCGCATCGTTTTCGACGGCACGGTAAGGAACCTCAGCGGCTCCAGCATCTGGGCCACCTATTACCTGCCCCAGCTCACCTACCACAAGGGGCGCGACTGGTTCACCTTTACCGCCAAGCAGTTCGGCGAAGGCATGACGGAAAAGGACCGCAAGCAGTATTTCATCCAGCCCGGGGCGGAGAAAAGCTTCCAGTTCACCACGGACCGGGAGCTGCAGGTGCTGGTCTACGACGCCGTGCAGAACCGCATTGCCTCGAAGAACGCCTTTTCCTCCAAGGAGGAGGACGACCTGCTGAAGCTGGAAATAATAGAGAAGTACATGAACAAGAGCCCCGCCGTGCTGCTGGAGATCTTCCCCGAAAGGGTGATCTGCGCCGACTGCGGGGTAAAACTTTACTGACGGTACGCCGAGGCTGCCATGACCAACGATTCCCCCCAGTTCAAATATACGCCCGTCTTCGGGCATGGAGCCCCCGCGGCCAAGTTCCGCCTGCTTTCGAAAGAAGGCGTGAGCGTACGCCGGGACGGCAAGACGGAAATACTGGAAGTCGAGCCCGCCGCCCTGACGCGGCTGGCCCGCGAGGCCGTAAAAGAAGTTTCCTTCCTGCTGCGCCGGGCCCATAACGAAAAAGTCGCCGCCGTTTTCAAGGACCCGGCAGCCTCCGCCAACGACAGGTTCGTGGCCTGGTGCCTGCTGGAGAACGCGGCCATCTCCGCGCGGTTCGAACTCCCCTTCTGCCAGGATACCGGCACCGCCACCGTGGTGGCGAAAAAAGGCGAACAGGTCCGCACCGGCGCCGACGACGAAGAGCTGCTGAGCCGGGGGATCTGGGAAACCTATACCGGCGAGAACCTGCGCTATTCGCAGACGCTGGCGCTGGACATGTATAAGGAGAAGAACTCCGGCGACAACCTCCCCGCGCAGATAGACATCTACGCCAAGCCGGGCCTGGCGTACGACTTCCTTTTCGTGACCAAGGGCGGCGGCTCGGCCAACAAGACGATGCTCTACCAGGAGACCAAAGCCACTCTTTCCCCGCAGAAGCTCAAGCCCTTCCTGGTGGAAAAAATGAAGTCCCTGGGCACCGCGGCCTGCCCGCCGTACCATATCGCCTTCGTGATAGGCGGCACTTCGGCCGAGATGTGCCTGAAGACAGTGAAGTTGGCCTCCGCCGGCTACCTGGACTACCTGCCCGGGGCCCCCGACGGCGGTTCACTGGCTTTCAGGGACAAGGAACTGGAAAAAGAGCTGATGGAAGCGGCGCGCAAGCTGGGCTACGGGGCCCAGTTCGGCGGCGTCAGCTTCGCGCACGACGTGCGCGTGGTGCGCCTGCCGCGCCACGGCGCCTCCGCGCCTATCGGCCTGGGCGTTTCCTGCTCGGCCGACCGCAATATCCTGGCCCGCATAGATAAGGACGGATTATGGCTGGAGGAGCTGGACCGCAACCCCGCGGACCTAATCCCGGCCGCCGTCAGGTCGGAATTCTCCTCCTGCTCCGCCTGTGTGAACGTGGACCTGAACCGGCCCATGAAGGAGATCCTGGCTGACCTTTCTAAACAGCCGGTGGGCACGCGCCTGGCCCTGAGCGGGCGCATAGTGGTGGCGCGCGACCTGGCCCACGCCAAATTCAAAGAGCTGCTGGACGCCGGCAAAGAACTGCCGGAATACCTTAAGAAACACCCGGTCTATTACGCCGGGCCGGCCAAGAAACCGGACGGCAAGCCCTCAGGCGCGTTCGGTCCCACCACCGCCGGGCGCATGGACTCCTACGTGGACCTGCTGCAGGCCAGGGGCGCGTCCCTGGTCATGATAGCCAAGGGCAACCGATCCCAGGCGGTAACGGACGCCTGTAAAAAATACGGCGGCTTCTACCTGGGCTCTCCCGGCGGCCCCGCGGCCCTGCTGGCCGAAAAGAACATAAAGAAAGTGGAAGTTCTCGACTACCAGGAACTGGGCATGGAGGCCGTCTGGGCCATAGACGTGGAGGCTTTCCCCGCTTTCGTGCTGGTGGACGACAAGGGCGGGGACTTTTTCCGTAGTATAATATAGGGCTGGAAAAGAAAGCGGGGCGGCGCGGGAGAACGCATGACACGCGAAAAGAAAGCATTCACCCTTATCGAGCTGATGATAGTAGTGGCCATTATCGGGGTGCTGGCCGCCATCGCCATACCGAAATTCGCCTCGCTGATAGATAAATCCAGGGAAGGCTACACCAAGGGCGGACTGGCCACTATGCGCACGGCCATAAACGTCTACTATTCCGACAACGAGGGCCTTTATCCCGCCGACGATCTTTCCTCGCTGATCTTGAACGCCAAATATATCGCCGAGATCCCGGTGGTGAAGATCCCGCTCACCCCGCACCGCAATTCCGTTAAGATCGTCACGCCGGCTTCCGAAGCGCTCTTTATCTCGGATACCGGCGGCTGGGCTTACGCCAACGCCAGGACGGACGCCGACTGGGGCCATATCGCGGTGAACTGCAACCACAACGACAGCGGCGGCAATATCTGGAGCACCTATTAAGCACCACCGTCGGACTTCATGAAACAACATCACTTCCTGCCGGTTTTCCTCACGCTCATAGTCTTTTACCTCAGCCTGCATTTTTACGCGGCCCGCTGGCTGTTGAAATTCTATTTTCCCCCCCAGGCCGCGGCCTGGCTGCGCTCGGCCCTCCTGCTGCTGGCCTTTTTCTCCCCGTTCACGATGTACCTCAAGCGCCATTACCACAGCCCGCTGCTGGAGCCGCTCTATACCGCCGGCTACGCCTGGATGGGCGTGATCCTTATCGCGGCCTTCGTGTTCGCCTGCTCGGACCTGGCCGGGTTCTTCACCCGCCGCTACCACCTGCTTGAGGACAGGCGCCTCGCGCAGCTGACCCTGGCCGCCCTTTGCCTGGTGCTGGCCTCGGCTTTTTACGGCGGCTTCAAAATCCCGCCCATAAAGGAGATCTCCGTACCGTTCAAGGACCTCCCCCCCGAGCTGGAGGGGTACCGGATAGCGCAGATCTCCGACATGCACATAGATTCCGCCAGGAAGCTGCGGCAGTTCGGCAAGATAGTGCACGAGCTGAACGCGGCGCGCCCCGACCTGGTGCTTGTCACCGGCGACTTCATAGACCCCGGCCTGACCTGCCAGGACGCGGTAGGCAGGGAGACCGCGGAAATAAAAAGCCCCGACGGGATCTACGGCGTCCCCGGCAACCACGAATATTACTACGGGCTGGAAGAAGCCATGGGCTGCTACAGGGCTTTCGGCATAAAGCCCCTGCACAACGAGAGCGCGGACCTCAAGAAGCTCCGGCTCGTCGGCTTCGGCGACATCCACACCGAGAACCTTTCAGAGGCGGACGCGACGGCCCTGCTGAAAAAGCACAAGGACGGCAAGTTCACCGTCATCATGACCCACCAGCCGCTTTACTACCAGGCCATGGCGGGAACCGGGAATTACCTGGGACTTTCAGGCCATACCCACCGGGGGCAGATCTTCCCTTTCAACCTGCTGACCAGGCTTTTTTACAGGTACTTCTACGGGCTTTACCGGATAAACGGCAGTGCTTTCTACGTCACCTCCGGCGCCGGGAGCTGGGGTCCGCCCCTGCGCTGGCTGGCCCCTGCGGAAGTGCCCCTGCTGATCCTCAAAAAACAGCTTCCCTGAGCTACTGGGCCCGCAGGGCCCAGCCCCAAAGGCCCAGGCCCGCCGGCTATTTAGCGGCGCGGGCCGGGCCCTTAGCGCCTTGCCGCTTCGGCCCGTTCCTGCGAGAATATATACAGCCATACAGGAGGCTTGAATGTTGAAAGGCACGGGCAAACTCTTCATCGCGCTTTTACTTTCTTTTTGCGCATCCCGGTCCATAGCCGGGGACGATACCAGATCTATACGTTCGGACCTGAAAAATCCACGCAAGGCCGAAAAGCTCAGGACCCTGGCCGCGTCCAGCCCGGTGGCCGCCAGAACGCTGCTCTTCGAAGCCAAAGACACGAACAAAACCGCCGATTACCGCTGCGCCGCGCTCGCGGCTCTTTCCGCCAGTACCGACGAAAACGTTTCCTTCGGGATAGCCGACGCCGTTATGGACCCCGACCCGGTAGTGCAGGCCTGCGCCGCCCGCGTAGCCGCCGAGACCAGGAACACGGGGGCCGTGGACGCGCTTACCTCCAACGTGGCGGCGTACCTCTACTCCGCCGGCAGGAAAGGGCCTTACGAAGACAATGTGCGCCTGCGCCTCAAGGCCATAAATTCCATCTGGGCCCTGGGCGAGATAGGCTCCCCGAAAGTGGGCGAGGCGCTGGAGAAATTCTATTCCGAAGCCGACGACGTCCTGAAGGTGAACCTGGTCATAGGCCTGGGCAAGCAGGCGGTAAGCGCCCGCTCCGTGGAATATATCAGGAACGTGGCCGCCTCTGACAAGGAGAGCGAAGCGGTACGGGCCGCGGCTTTCGAAATGCTGGAGGAAATGGGCCAGGAGGCCTCCGTCCCCGGCCTCGCCCCGTCAAAGAGCGCCGGCATCGAAAAAGGCGACCTCATCTATACCGGCGGCATCGTCGGCACTATAGGCAGTTGGGGCACCACGGACCTCCCGGTAGGCCACGCCGGCATCTTCACGGGGACCGAGACGAAGGACGGCAGGATCTACGTGCTTATCGGGGACTGCGTGCCCGACGGTTTCATTCCCCCCGGAGTGCGCAACATCAACCTCTGGAAAAATTTCACCCATCACTTCAAGTTCCCGTATTACGGCAACAGGACGAGCAAGGCGCGGCCCTCCGCCGCGCAGCGCGAGCGCATCGTGGCGCTGGCCCTGGAGCTGGGCAAGCAGGGGCTGAAGTACAGCGACTCGCATTTTTCCCAGAAAGGTCCGAAGGAATTCGACTGCGTGGGCTATACCGAATATGTTTACGAGCTGGCGGGGCTTAACCCCACTGAGAACCGCTACGAGACCGGCTGGGGCTGGCCCCTGACCCCGTGGGAACAGTTCGAGGCCACCGTGCCCAATACCGCGGCCGCCTTGCCGCTGCTGGCGGCCGCCCCGGAAACGCCGCGCGAGCCCGGCCAGGCCGAACTGGAACTCCGCAAGACTGCGGGCGTCACTTTTGAAGTTAATAAGAGGATAACCCCGGTCAGGGTGTACTAACGGCCGGGGTCGGACGGTAAAGACGGGCCGCTATTCTTTTCTCCCGAAAAGCAGGCGGCCCGCGTTGCGCAGGGTTTCCAGCGTAGCCAGGACGGACTCCCCGGCGGGGAGCGGCCACCGCGGCACGTCTTCCAGTTTTTCTATAACCGCCAGCCCTTTGCCTATCCCTTCCAGCACTACCGGGTTTATAGCGTCCCCGTAAGCGGCGTCCCAGCTGCTCAGGTATTTCTTTTCGGCCTCTTCGCGGTTGGCGTCGTCCAGGATCACGTAGCCGCCCGGCGCCAGCGCCGGGAAGGCGTCGTAGAACACCGATTCCCGGCCGTACTGGTGGTGCGGCGGGTCTATCAGCACCAGGTCGAAGGGGCCGAGCGCTTCCAGCAGGCCTTTAGGCAGGCTGTAGGACAGCAGCAGCCGCATGCCGTAGAATTTGGGCCGCAGCGGGGCCACCCGGAACTCCGTTTTGGCGCGCGACTCCGAGCTTTCCACGCTGTCCTTCGCCAGGCGCGAATACTGCGGTGAATTGTCTATGGACAGCAGGTAGCTCCCCTCCTGCTCGCCCAGCTCGCGGGCTATCATCAGCGAAGAGAAACCGGAACCGAATTCCAGGACCTTGCGCGCGCCGGTGGCGCGGATGAACGCGGCCAGGAAGCGGCAGGAAGCAGGCTCCAGCGCCAGCGGGCCCGGGTGCTCTAGGCGGGAAACGTTTATCTTGTCCATTTCGGCCAGGGCCGAAGCGATGTCGGGATTCATAGGGTTATAACCATTCCACGGAGCGCGGACCGCAATTCAAAAGCAGGTCCAGCGCGGACATGTCCTTTTCAAAACCCGGGAACGCCTGCGGGTATTCCCTGGGGGTAAATTCCTGCCACAGAAGCTTTATGCCCGCGCGGCTGAAGGCCGCCGCGTCCAGGTAGGCCCGCGCGCCCGAGCCGGAAAGATACTCCCCGGCGCCGGCGGCCGCGCAGAGGCTGACCAGCCTCACGCTGGAGGTTTCCTCCACCTTAAAGGAGGAAGAAAGCTTTGCCGGCACGTTCAGCCCCAGCTTTTTTGCGATGAAGCCGGCGGTCGCCATCGAAACTTCCGCGAGCAGCCGGTACTCCCCGGCATAAAGCTTTTCCAGCTCCGGGAAATATTCCCGGAAGAACGGCGCGCGGGAATAATTGGTCTTCAGCGCGAGCAGGTGTTCCTGCCGCCAGGCCGTGGAGTTATCCAGTTCCACCTCGCTGATCTTCTGGGAGAAACGCCCCTTGGAGAGCACGGGGGCGGTCAGGTACTGCCAGCCGCGCGCGGTGCGGATGCGGTTGCGGTTCTGGAACTCGCGCTTCTCGTACTGCACGTCGTCGAGATAGATGAAGAGATCGGCGGAGCGCATCTTCGCGAAAAACCGGAGACCGGGCCAGTATTGTGGTTGGTGTATGGCTGCTTTCATCTTACCGCGCGAAAAGGCCGCTAGTTCGGGGGAGGCGGAGGGTTGGTCACCACCGGGATGTACAGTTTGAAACAGGTGCCCTTGCCCACCACGCTGGTCACTTCCACTTTCCCCTTGTGGCGGTCGGCCACCTTCTTGACGACGGCCAGGCCCAGGCCCGTGCCGCGCGCCTTGGTGGTGAAGAACGGAGCGAAGATCTTTTCCGCGGTCTCCTTGGGCATGCCGCAGCCCGTGTCCTCCACGTCGATGCGCACCGTGCCGGCGTCCACCAGCTCGCTGCGGACGTACACCTTGCCCTGCTCGGGCATCACTTCTATGCCGTTCTTTATCAGGTTCCTGATCGCCTGCGCCATTTCGTCGGTGTCGATGTTCACTATCGGGTTCTCGGACGCGAAATGCTTTACCAGTTCGATGTGCGGCGGCACCGGGAAGGACATGGTAAGGTCTTCCAGGTAGGAATTGAGGTTGGTGATCTTCGGGTTGAGCTCGCGCGTGCGGGCGAAACCGAGGATCTCGTCGATGATGCCGTTGGCCTGGCGTATCTCGGATTCTATGATCGAGATATGCTTCATGATCTTCGGCTCCATCGGGACCGTAGCCGTGGCGGCGGCCGCGGTCAGCTTGGTCTTTATGAAATAAATGGAGTTATTGATGACGGCGAGGGGGTTGCGGATCTCGTGGCCTACCACGGAAGACATCTGCCCGATGGCCGCCAGCCTTTCCTTCTTGATCAGCTCGTCCTGGGCCGACTTGAGTTCGCGCGTGCGCGACTCCACGCGGTGCTCCAGGCTGCGGTTAAGCCTTTCCAGTTCGGTCTTGGCCGACATGATCTCCGCCGTCTTGACCCGGAGCGATTCGCTCATCTGCATGAAAGTGTGCGCCAGCTCGCCTATCTCGTCGTTAGGCATGCTCATGTCCGGCAGGTAGTCGAAGTCCCCCTCGCCGAGCTTGATCGCCGCTTCCCGCAGCGACTGGATGGGCTGCGTGATGACCAGCGATACCGCGTAGCCCAGGAAGAGCACGAAAAGGCTGACTATGGCCATCATGCGGAGCGTCCGGTGCAGCATGTCCTCCGAGGCCTGGTAGGCCACGGAGACCGACCGCTGGATGTAGACCACCCAGCCCAGCTCCGACACTTCGGCGAAAGCCCCCAGCACCTTCTCGCCGGTGGTCTCGAGGATGATCTCGCCCCCGCCGGTCTTGGCGTCGTTCTGCAGCAGGATGCGCAGCACGTCGTCGGGCAGTTTCGCGTCGGGCTTGTAAATTTCCTTCGAGTTGGAATGGGCTATCAGAAAGCCGTTGGAATCTATGATCGCCGCCTGCGTCTGCGTGGTCTCCGGGAAGCCGGTCTTCAGCAGGCTGGAAAGGGCCGTCAGGCTCATCTTGGCCAGCAACGCCCCCATGGGCTGGTTGGTGACCGGGTTGACCACCTGCACGCCCATGGTGATGGCCGGGTAGGAGCCCATGTATTTCTCCAGCCCCCCCACCACCTCGCCGGCGCGCATCACCTTGGTGAACAGCGCGTCGTTGGAGAAATCGCGCATCTTGGTCTCGTGCAGGAAGCGCCCGATGCGCACCGTCTCCTGCCCGGAGGCGTCGATGACCGAGATCTCGAGGAACGCCGCGTGCAGCTGCATGATGTGGTTCACCAGGCCCTGCTGCTTGGGGATGTTCATCGAGGCGAAATCTTCCAGGTGGGCCGCGTCGAAAAGGACGTTGCGGAAATTGATGATATAGCTGGAGACGGTATCGGCGAAGCCGACGGCCAGGGCCTCCTGGTCGCGGGAGATGGCGCTGTTGAGCGTGGCCTGGCCGAGGTTGACGAGGTAATAGCCCACTATGCCGAGCGGAACCAGGGAAACGATAAGGAAGATCAACAGGAACTTGTAGAAGAGTCTTCCGCGTTTTTTCGGGGCTTCTGTCATATTAGATCCGCCGCCGATACGGCCCGGCGGCACAGCGGGCGGCCCGTCCTTACGGTTCACCGCCCGCTTATATTATCTCTTATAACTGTTACGGATATATTACGCCGGCGGCCTTACTTGCCGGCGCAGCCGGCCGACGGCTGGCCGGGCTCCGGCAGCTTCTCGAAGCCGGGAACCTTGGCGAGTTCGCCCATGCCGACCATGAATTCTTTGCCGTTGACGATGAACGAAGGCGAAGTGGAGATGCCCAGCGCGTCGGTTATCTTGAAATCCTCCGCGAGCAGCTTCTTGGCTTCTTCAAACCCGGCCGTGATCTTCTCCGCGTCCACGCCGGCGGCTTTGGCCGCCTTCTGCCAATCCGGGGAGTTGATATCCTTGTTGCGTTCCAGCAGGTAGGCTTTGAACTTGTCCGGGAACTTCCTGGCCACGTAGATCTGGCGGGCGTTCTCTTCCCACTCGGCCTGCCCGTGCAGGCTGGAGAAGTCGTAGCCCCCGGCGGCGTTCGGCTTGGCGTCGCCGATGAAGTGGATCTCCAGGTTGAGCCCCTCGGGGAACAGCTTGTTCTGCATGGCGTCCAGCACTGCGTTCTCGGCCAGCACGCCGTAAGGGCACTGGCTCATCACGAAAAGCTCCAGGGTATTGGGCTTGGCGGGCCTGCCGGCGTACAGCCCGCTGCGCTGCCGGTCCTCGTAGACCAGGTAGCCGTCCTTCTGCTTGAAAAGGCCGGCCTTTATCTCGTTGTCCAGGCGGACCCTGCTCTCCGCGGTGGAGTCCAGCACGTAGGCGGGGACGAATTCCAGCCAGGGGAAGCGCTTGGAGCGCTCCGCGTCGCCGTAATCGAGCGTGACCGCCTTTATGTCCTCGAAATATTTGTCAAAAACGTTGACCAGGCCGTCGTTCTTCTTCATGCCCTGGCCCAGCACCACCCAGAAACCGGGCGGGGGCGCCTTGGGCGCGGGCTTGTAGCCGGCGGGCAGCGGGACGCGGCGCGCGGCGGGCAGGGCCGCGTTGACCGCGTTGTACAGCGGCATAAGGCGCGGGGAGCCTTCATAGCGCCGCCCGTCCAGCAGCAGCGTGGTCTCCGTGATGCCGGCCCTGGAGGTTTTGGCGTACGCGTCGGCGAGCGCCGCCGCCCCGTCAGAGGAGACATGGCGTTCGAACTCGTCGGGGTTCACGCCGCAGAAAAGGGCGGCGTCCTTCCAGCCTTCCGGGGCGGTGCTCAGCGAGCGCGCCTGCAGGAACAGCAGCGTTTTGCCGGGGTAGAACTTGTTGAAGACCGCTATCCGGGTGGCCTCCGCGATCTCTATCTCGCCGCGCTTGGCGGAAAAAGTCCCGTCCGCGGCCTTGACGACCAGCGGGTACACTTTCAGCTCGGCGCCGTCCAGGCGCTTGCGCACGACGTCGGCCAGGAACATCCACTGCCAGCCCTGGTTGTCCATCGCTTCGAAATACAGTTCAAGTTTGCCGCCGGAGGAGGCTTTCGCCTCGGCCGGGCCCGCGGCCTGCGCGGAGCAGAAAGGAACACAGAGGAGCAGCGCCAGTAGCAGCTTGTTCATTTTCCCTTCCTCGTCAGGAGCTGGCGGATGCGGATGGAAAGCTCCTGGATATCAAAAGGCTTTGTCAGGTATTCGTCGGCCCCGAGCGTAAAGCCCTGGGCCTTTTCCTCGGCCGACAGGAACCTGCCGGTCATCATGATCAGGATGAAGTCCTTGGACATCTTGCGCAGCTCCTGGCAGATCTGGAAGCCGGAGGAATCGGGAAGCTGGATGTCCATGATCACGACCTCGGGCAGGTGCTTCTTGGCCAGGTCGATGCCGTGCTTGGCGTTGCCGGCCTGGTAGCAGGTGAACCCCTCGAGCTCCAGCACCTCGGCCAGGCTTTCGCGCAGGTGATTGTCGTCGTCGATTACAAGTATCTTCTGTGCCGCCATATTTTTTCTCCTGGGTTTTGTTCTTGTTCCTCTACTGCTTGGCAGCAGGGACCAGTTTATAGCCTACGCAGGGCACGGTGTGCACGTAGCGGGCAGCCTTGCCCATCTTGGCCCTGAGCCTGCGCACGTGCACGTCCACGGTGCGGGGCGAACCGAAATAGTTATAGCCCCAGACGCGCTCTATCAGGTACGGCCGCGAAAGCACGCGGTTAGGGGAGCTGAGGAAGACGTAGAGCAGGTCGAATTCCTTGGCCGTGACGGTGATCTCCTTGCCGCCGATGGTCACGGTGTAGCTCGACATGTTCAGCTCGATCTCGGCCATCTTCAGCACTTCGTCCTGCTGCACGCTGACGGTGCGGCGCACCACGGCCCGCACGCGGGCCACGCTCTCGTGCAGGTCCTGGTTGTAGGACAGGCATTCGTCGGCGCCCAGCTGGAAGAACGCCAGTTTGTAGGAGATCTTCGGCGTGTCGCGGCCGGCCGGCCCGTGCGGCATCAGGGTCTGGATGGTTATGCCGGAGGGCATGTGGTCCAGCATGGTATCCGGGGATTCGAGCATCGCTATCACCGGGATATTCTTGTTCTTGGCCCGCAGGTTCTTGAGGAAGGTAAGGCCTTCCTCGTCGGCGAGGTTCTGCCCGACCATGACCATGTCGAAGGACTTCTCCGCGAGCATCCCCATGACCTCCCGGGAGCGGTGCGCCGTGGCTACGGCGTAACCCTGCCGGGAAAGCATCTCGAGGATGAGGGAGGCCCGTGAAAGGTCCTTTGATGCAAAGATGATGTTTATTTTCACATTAGCTCCTAAAAATAACGCGGGGACCGGGCGCCGGACTAAACGCGGGAACCGGCCCGGTCCGCGGCACCGCGCTATTGTCCGGACTTATTCGTGTTCCGGGATCTCTTCTATCTCGATGGTCACCCCGCGCAGCCCGAGCACGCCGGAGAACAGGTTATAGATGAAAGACGCGAACACCATTACCGCCGTGGTTATCACGACGTAGAGCAGGGAGTACAGGAAGACGCTCAGCATTTTCTGGGCGAAACTCATCGGGGCCAGCTGCAGGTTGGGCACCACCATGAAAGTGACCACTCCGCCGAGCAGAGCGAGAAAGAAAACGACCAGCGGCACCGACGACGTGACAATAGAACTGATGCTTATGCTGCGTACCTCTAATTTCATGTTCCCTCCATGTAAAACCGCTATCCCGCGGAAAACGGCAATTCCTGCCGTTACCCGGCGGCCGGGCCGCGAACGCGCCCGTTAATATAATACATAATTTTATAGGGGAATTTACGCCCGAGGACGGGCGCCGCGCGCAGGCCGCGGGAAGACGACCGGGAGAGGGAACTGGGGTTACCCTATGACGGGCTTGGGGAAAAAGAGGATCAGGGTCCTGTTGGTATCGGCGGTCTGGCCCACGTGAAGCACCTTCACGTTGAAGTTCTGGTTCTTGAAGACGGCCTCCCCCTCCACCGGGCTGTCGGGCATCTCGAAGGCCTGCCCCACCAGCCGCAGCAGGGTCTGCTGCTGGCTGTCCACCACGTCGAGGAGGTGCACGTTCTTGGGGTCCGCGCCCTGGGCCAGCTCGAAATTGGCGTAAAGGATGCTGTTATTCTCGTCGACCACTATCACGTAATTGGTGGACGGGACGATGATGCTCAGCAGGGAGCGCCACCAGCGCTGTTCCGCCTCCTTGTAGGTGCGGTCGCGGTTGGAAATGCCCTCTATCTCCACCTTCATCTTGCCCATCAGCCTGTTGATGGCGGCCGCCACTTCGCCTATCTCGTCGGAGCGGTCGGCGAAGCGCAGTTCGAAGTTCTTGAGGGAGACGCCCTCCACGCTGTCGCGCAGCAGGTCCATGGGCGAAAGGATGTAGTGGTGCAGGAAGAAATACAGCGGCAGCCCCAGCAGGAAGAGCACCCCGAGCGCGCCGAAAACGTACTTGCGCATGGCCGAACCGATCAGCACCTCGGCGCCGGCCCGGGAGACCAGCAGGTCGATTATGCCGATGATGTCGCCGCGCACCGAGAACGGGATGGCTATCTCGTAGAACGGCTCCCCGCTCACCTGCCGGACCTTGGGCATCTTGGAGGTGTACGCCTGGGCTATAGCGTCAGTGGGAGGCGGCACCTGCGCGCGGTAATCGTCCCAGGTCATGCCCATGAAGCGCGATTCCTTGTGCCAGCGGATCGTGCCCTGGCGGCTGAGGTAGAGCATGGAGGTGATGCGCTCGTCCTTGGCCAGCGACATCATGATGTCGTATTCCTCGAACGAGATGGCCTTGGGGCTGTTGAGCAGGCCGTTGCGCATCGTCGGCGCGTAGACCTTCACGGTCTCGATCACATCCTGCTTGAGCTTTTCGTCGAAGGTCCACTTGAACAGGTTGTAATAGAACACGCCGCCGAGGAACATCACGTAGATGCCCACGCCTATAAACCAGAAAAGCCACTTCATCGAAAGCCGCATAACAGGGGACCTCGCGCCGCGCTGTAAAAAGTTCTGACGGGTATATTCTACAACAAGCGCTGTTAAACTTAAGTTAACTAAATGTTAAAACTTTTCCGGCCCCGGACGCAAAGAAGGCTGAAAAAGGGCTCTCCCCCGTTTCAGCCTTCCTGCGTCCGCGCGGGGCCTACTGCCCGCCGGCCAGTATCTGTTCTATGCGCTTCAGGCCCGACGCGGCGTCCGCGTTCTCCGGGTCCAGCTGCCTGGCCACGGTCCATTCGCTGCGGGCCTTTTCATAATTGGAGTTCTGGAAGTATTTCAGGCCCTCCAGGTAATGCTGCTGCGCCTGCGCCCTGCTCTCGGCGCTTATCCCCTTCTCGGGCTTCTTGGTGATCTCCTCCACCGTTACGCCTTTGCGGGCGGCCTCTTCCTCGGCCTTCTTCTGGTCCTCGGCTTCCCTGGCGCGCCTGGCTTCTTCTTCCCTGGCGCGGCGGGCGGCTTCCTCGGAACGGCGGCGCCTCTCTTCGGATTCCAGCCGCATCTGCTCGCGCGCGCGCATCACCAGCTTGTCGAGGTAGCCGGGGTTGGAGGTGTAGGGCCTGGCTTTGCCCCATTCGGAGATGGCCTCGTTGTATTTGCGCGTGGTGTAAAGTTTTTTACCGGAGTTGATGTAGCCGGTCTCTATCTCGCCCTTCACTTCGACCAGCAGCTTGTTGGCCTTGGAATCCCCGGGCTGGATCTCCAGCGCGCGGCGCAGCCCGTCGTAGGCGTCCTTGAGCTTGCCCTGCGCGTAAAGCTCCAGGGAGCGCTTAAGCTGGTCGTTGGCCTTCTGCTGGCGCAGTTCGTCCTCGATGCGGGTTATCCACTCGACGATGCCTCCGTCCTTCGGCCTTATCAGCAGCGCGTTGTAAAAATTATCGAGCGACTCCTTCAGGTCCCTGGCCTTGTAGGAGTCGACGCCCCTCTGGAAGTAGTAATCCTTCAGGTCGTCCTTCATCTTGGTGTACCAGTATTTGGCCTTGATATTGTTGGGGGAGAGCTTGACCACCTCCTCCATCTTCCGGTACGCCTCGAGGATCCTGCCCTCGGTATAGAGCGAAAGCGCGCTCCTGAAACGGTCTTCCAGCATCAGCTTCTCGCTCATGGAGGGGCGCTGGCTGCCGCGCAGCTGGTTGGAGGCCTCCATCAGCATCTGCGCGTCGCTGTGGTTGGGATCGATGTTAAGGATCTTGGCGGCCAGGTCCTTGGCGTCCTCGTAATTGCCGGACCGGTAATAAGCGAAAGCGTTCTCGTAGACGCTGTTGAGCATGGTGGCCTGGATCTTCTGCTTCTCCAGCTTCACCGTTTCGAAGAACTTCTTTTTCTCCTCGAACTCGCTCAGCGACCCCAGGCCCGTCTTCTGGAGGTCCAGAAAAAGGGATTCCTCGCTCCTGACCTTGCTCCGTTCCTGGGCCAGGGCCGGGGCGCAGAGCGCCGCCGTCATGGTCAATATTAAAATCGTATTTTTCATAAAAGGCCCCTTCGTTAGAACGGCATGCCTCCCATTACCAGGTCGCTGACCATGGGCGCGAGCATCAGGATGAACACCGTCGGGAAAATAAAGATGAAGAGCGGGATGAGCATCTTGGTGGAGGCCTGCGCGGCCAGCTTCTCGGCCTTGTTCAGGCGGCGGAAGCGCATGTCCGCGGAATAGTTGCGCAGCAGTTCCACCAGGCTGGTGCCGAGCTCGTCCGACTGCACGATAAGGCCCACGAAGGACCGCACTTCCTGCAGGCCGGTGCGGGTGGCCAGGCGGCGCAGCGCGTCGCGGCGGGAATACCCCAGCTGCACCTCGTTGATGGTGCGCTCTATCTCTATCTCCAGGCCGGTCTTTATGGGGGCGATCTTCACGATGCGGTCGAAAGCCGTCATGTAGTCCAGGCCGGATTCGATCATCAGCGCGCCGAGGTCCACGAAGGTGGGGAAGTTGCGGATTATATCCTCCTGGCGGTTGCGGATGCGCCCGGAATACATGGCCGCGTCGGGCAGCGCGAACCCGAGCGGCGCGAAGATTATCACGAAGAAGGAACCGCTCATCACGAAGAAGATGGCCGGCAGGGCGGCCGCGGCTATCAGCTTGAGGTGCAGCATCTTCAGCGGGTCGGTCCCCGACGGGCGCCCGAGCAGCGTGTAGGTCTCCTCCAGCTTCTTTTCCATGCCCAGTTTTTTGGCGAAGAACAGGTCCACCTTGTCCCAAAAAAGAGGGCTGCCCTCGAGCTTGGCGAAGACCGAGAACTCCTTCTCTTCCATGTCGCTGATATCGCCCATGGGCGAGTGGATGACCTCGCGCGGCGCGAAGAAGCGCTGCACCGCCGTAAAGGTCGCGAAGGACCCCACGACGGAGATAATTATCAGGAAAATGTTCATTATCTGGTCAGGCATATGATCTTACACCCTTATCTTGCCCAGGCTCGACACCACTTTCATGCCGATACCGACCCAGATTATGCAGAAGACGCCGGTGGCCATGCCGAGCGGCGCGCTGTAGAACTTTATCATCGTTTCGGGCTGGAACATGAACATGACGCTGACCATGATCCACGGCATGATGCCGACGACGATGGACTGGATCTTCTGCTGGGCGGTCATGGCTTTCGTCTTTTCCTCCAGCTTGGACTCCTCGCGGATGTCGACGACGATGCGCTCGAAGACCTTGGTCAGGTTGCCGCCCATCTGGCGCTGCAGCACGATGGCGCGGATCATGTAGGAAAGCATCTTGGAGGCCACGCG
>MGUK01000064.1 GCA_001799995.1 Elusimicrobia bacterium GWF2_62_30 | reverse complement strand
AGTGGCCATGCTGACCGAGGCCCGCGTGCTCAACCGCGTGCAGCAGCTGTTCCTGCGCAAGTTCATCCCCGAAGGCGGCACCACGGGGGAGGAATACCTGGTGAACCTGCGCGTGCTGCGCACGGCCTGGGAGAGCAAGGTGCTGGCCTACCCGGCCCATGCCGAAGATATATATTTCGTCCGCGCGCCCGAACAGGCTAACCTTATGGTGGGGCTGACTCCCGGCGAGCGCAAGCCGCTGACGCTGGACGCGGTAATACAAGTGCTGTCCATGCCGGAATTCGGCGCCTGGGCCGGTTCCGACAAGCTCAAGATCGTGGAATCGCTCTGGGGCTCCGACGAGAACGGCGTGTCCTACCGGGTGGTGGCGCACAAGTTCAGCGGCGAGAAGTTCGAACACGTCGTCCGCCGCTGAAGCCGCGTCAGATACTGAAGAAATCCTTTATTTTGGAAAGCAGGTTCTGCTGCTCAGTCTTGAGGCCGAGCAGAGCGCTTTCGCCGGCCAGCTTCTCGCGGGCGGCGGCCAGCTCCACGCGCCTTTTGGCCAGCATCAGCGCTATGGCTTCCACTATCTCCGGGCGGTTGGCCAGCACGCCGGCAAAGCCGTCCCGGTCCAGCCGGTAGCAGCGCACTTCACCCGCGGCCACGGCGGTGGCCGAGCGGGCCTCGCCGGTGAACAGGCCCATCTCGCCCAGCACGTCGCCCGGGCCCAGGGTCTTCACCACTTTAAACGCGTCGGAGCCATCGGAGTACAGGCGGATCTCCGCGCGGCCCTCGTAAATTATATACAGCCAGTCGGCCACGGTGCCCTGCCGGGTTATTATTTCCCCGCCGGAGAACGGCGTGGGTTTTAGCCTGCCGGCTATCACCCCGCGCTCATCGTCGTTAAGCGGCTGCAGCACCTCGGCGCCTTTCAGCGCGCGCAGGCGCCTGGCCAGCTCTTCTTTGCCGCTCTTTTCGGCCACAGCCTGGGCGCCCTCGCTCACCACCACCGACCTGATGGGCGTGGACAGCTTTATGCCGGCGCGGGAAAGCGCGTAATAGACCTTGGCCCGCACGGCGGAATCGGTGCGGCCCGGCACGGACAGGTCGCTGAGATAATAACGCACCTCGTAAGCTATGCAGTTGGGCTGAAAATCTTTTATGGCGCAGTACGGCTCCGGCTTTGCCGCCACGCTGGCCGGCCTATCGTCCTTAAAAGACTGTTCCACGGCCTTGATGACCTCGCCGGGGGCCTGGTCGTAGTAAACATTAAAGGGCACGGCGCGGAAGCGGGTATTATCCTGCGCCCGGCCCAGCACGGTGACCGGGCTTTTCATCAGGATGATGTTCGGCACCACCACCAGGTCGCCGTCCAGCGTCTCCAGCGTGGTCTGGCGCCAGCGGATCTCGCGCACCACGCCCTCGTACTTCTCTATACCCACCCAGTCGCCGGGCTTGAAGCTATCCTCCAGGTGCAGCACCATGCCGCCTATTACATTACCCAGGGTGTCCTGCAGCGAAAAAGCCACCACGCCGGTGACCACCGCGGAGGTGGCCAGGATGCCGCTCAAGTTGGCGCCCGAGGCGGAGATGACCACGAACCCGGCCGCCACGTAACCGCCGGCCAGGATCAGGTCCTCCAGGAACTTGGACATGCCGGAATGCACCTTGGGCAGCGCCACGGAGAAGACCAGCACCCCCGCCACGTTTACGGCGGAGATGGCGGCCAAAAGGCGCGACAAGATAACTATGACCTTGGCCAGGCCGCCGGCGCTTATCCCGCCGAAGAACTCGGCGGCGGTGATGCCGGCTATGGAACAGACCGCCAGGAAGGCCGTCAGGCGCAGGCGTTGGCGCGCGGCGGGCACGGCGCGGTAAAGCAGCGCCAGCGCGAGGAAAATAGAAAGATAATAGGCCATTACGGCGGGGCTGAAAACGGCGGTGAGGGTTTGCATGGGTATATTGTAGGAAATTCCTTTAAAAAAAAGAGTTTACGAACCGAAAAGGTACAGCTCTTCCTCGGCGCGGGTTACGCCCGTATACAGCCAGCGCCGCCACATCTCGTCGTCCATGCGCGAAAAGCGCTCTTCGAACATCACCACTTTCTTGGCCTGGCTGCCCTGCGCCTTATGCACGGTCAGCGCGTAGCCGAAATCGAACAGGTCGCCGACCAGGGTGTGTTTGCGGTCCTTGGTGAAATTAAAAGGGGTGTCAGCGCCGAACTGCGGCGCATAGATCAGGCCGGAATAGAGCTTGTCGCGGTCGTCCATCTTTATCTCTACGCTGTACCAGTCCTTGTTGTCCGCCTCGATCTCTACCAGCGTGCCCAGCATGCCGTTGCAGATGGCTTTCTTATGGTTGTTGCGCAGGCAGATCACCCTGTCGCCGCGCTCGGGCGTGGGCTTCTCGTAGCCCAGCGCCGCCCGCACGAATTTGTTTATCTTAACGCGCGTGGAATTGTAGCCGCAGAGCACCAGGGTGTCGGGCTTGAAGCTCTCCAGGAGCTCCCCGGTCTTTTCCTGCGCGTCGCAGTCTTCGTTGAGGTACTTCACTATGCCGGGGCCGTAATGCTGCGGCGGCACGCGCCCGGTCCGGCGGGCGAATTCAGACATCTTTATGATGGGGTTGTCCCTGGCCTGCCGGTGAATCTCGGTGAGCAGCACGTCGGGCGCGTGCATCAGATTGAAGCTGCCGGAGATGGGCGGGAGCTGCCCGTGGTCGCCCACGGCGACGATGGGGATATTGTAGGACATCAGGTCCTTCCAGATGGCGCCGTCCACCATCGAGGCCTCGTCCACCACTATCAGGTCGCGCTCCAGCAGGTCTTTGCGCTCCCAGCCCGTGATATGGCCGTGGCCGTTCTCGAGCGGCGTGTAGATAAGGCCGTGGATGGTGCTGACGCTGTCGCGCGCCGAATAGGCGCCGGCTTCTTTAAGCTTGTTCTTTAAATTCTGCGCTGCGCGGCCGGTGTAGCTGCAGAAAGCTATGCGCGCGTGGTTATCGATGGTGAGCAGCTCTTTCTTGAACACGCCCATCAGCGTGGTCTTGCCGGTGCCGGCATAGCCGCCCAGCGTAATGAACGGCGCCTTGTCCGGGTCTTTATACCAGGACATAAGCTCGTCCAGAGCGCACTGCTGATCTTTGGAAAGTTCCATCCCGCGGCACCTCACCTGTGGGTAATTATCGCATATTTGGGCGGGAGGGGCCCTGTTTTACTCCGGGCCGCCGCGGTTACGGAGCCTGCCCTCCGGGCGGAGAGAAGCGGATGTCTAACTTTGTCACGAATTCATAGCCTAAATGGCCGGGCTTGGTCTCGACCAGGGCAAGGCTTTGCCCCGGTACGGTCTGCTGGAAAACGGCATGGCTCACGGTAAGCCTCTCCGAACCGCCGGGATGCCGCCAGGAATTTAACCGCACGTAATAAGTGGTGGAATTCTTGCCCCGGTGGGAACTTTTTCCCGTCACCTGCACCCGGTGAACGGCCGGCGTGTTTTGGTCGCGGGAGACGTTAAGCCAGGCCATGCCCCAATAGCCCGCCAACGGGAACAGGAACAGGCCGATCCCGGCGCACTGCAGCAGGCCGGCAAGGAACCAGGATTTCCCCTTCAGCACCGCGGCTATTAGCAGGACGAAAGACAGGTAGGCCGGCACGCTGTAGCGCAGGGAAGCTTTGAAAAGCTCCCAGATGTCCAGCGGGTTGAGCCTGGAGGAGAAAAAAGAGAAGACCATGAAGAGGGCGATGGTCAGGAACAGGAACGCGCCTGCTGCCAGGTGGAAAGTTTTCTGCCTTACGCCGCCAGCGGACCGCACCGGCGGCGGGGCGGGCAGGTCTTCGCACAGGGCGGCGAGGTGGGGCAGGGCACTGCCTACGAATTCGGTGGAGGTGTCCGCCTTTATCGCGAAAGGCACCCAGTCCGCGCGCAGCCCTGCTTCCTCCAGCCGTATAGCGGAACAGCCCAGGGCGAAAAGCGCGTACACCGCTTCCCTCTTTTTGGCGGAGGCGAAATACGCCGCGGCGAAATCATTGTCGTCCGAATCTATATCGTAGCGCGCGTCGAACTGGGGATCCCCCGTCTCCACGTCCGTCTCAAGGCCCAGCTTCTGCATTAAAGCCTCGCCGGAGCCCTGGGGCGTCAGCGAGAAGTTCCCGGGTGAAGCGACCTCCGCCCGCAGGCTGAAGCGGGGCGGGGTGTTCTTGGAGCCGGGATGGAATCCGGTGATGATGCGGCGGCCGGAGTAAGACAGTTCGCGCCGGGTGCCGGAACCGGAAGAGCCCAGGCCGCCCAGCTTGTCGAAAAAACGGGCCTGGGCCTTCTGCTGGGACCGCATGGTTAAAAAGATAAGGACGATAACGCCGCCGATAAAAGCGACAGTGATCACGAGTACCATTGTGGGGTCCATGCCCGATTCCTTATTCCTTTATCGGGCCGAAGCGGGCCTCGTATTTTTTGAGATTGTCGGCCAGGGCGGCGCAGAAGCGTTTGGTGTGGATAGCACCCGAAATTATGCGCTTCACCACCCGGGCTTCGGGCCGGCCGGGGGTAAGAAAAATAAAATCCAGCAGGAATTCCGTATCGCCGTGCGTCACCACGGCCAGGTCGGCGTACACGCCCTGCGCCACGGCGTCCTCCGCCTCAACCTCTATCTGCGCCTGCGCTTCAGGCGCCACTTTTGCCTTGTGGGTGATGCGGACTTCCTTGTGGTTCTTGTCCCACTTTATATATTCGCGGTTCTTCCTGGAAAATTTGAAAGGCTTCATGGCAGCGTCAGCCCAGCCGCCAGGCGGATAGCCAGGCAGAGCTGGGCCAGTATAGCCAGCGTACAGGCGGCGGCGAAAAGGCGGCGTTTGCGCGTGGCTACGCGCGCGCCTATCACTATCTGCCCTACTATGTCCTCGTAATACGGCGTGCCCGTCACGCCCCCGCCCAGGTACCGGTCAAGCAGAGCGGTAAGTTCCGCCTGGGAATAGCGCGCCACGTCGTATTCGCTAACAAGCGTGTCGCCAGGCCGGGGCTTATCGCCGCGCTGGTCCAGCAGGGGAACGGGCTTTAAAGTTTCTATGAACGGGGACCCGGCCACCGCACTCACCAGCGCCGCCAGGCACAGCGCAAGCAGCGCCAGCCGGGCCAGCGTCCCGCCGGGTACGGCCAAGCCTATGGCCGACATCTCAAGCATGGCCAGCAGGGCCACGGCGGCCAGCTTCCGGTCCGTCCATTTGAGCGAATCGTAAATATTGCCGTGGATGAGCCGGAGCCGGCGCTCGGGATCGGGGGTAAGATGGGATGATACGCTCATAAACTGATTATCGCAAAAATCCCGCCCGCGGTAAACCTGGTCATGGCAGGGTATGGGCCCGGCGGGCTGTCGACTAAAGGTGTATGAATTCCTGCCGGCCGCTTTCCAGGTACAGGGCGAGCAGCAGGTAATCGCGCAGGTGGCGGGTCAACAGGAAGTTCTCGCGCACATGCTCGCGCCCGTTCTCGCCCAGCTTCCTGGCATAGGCCGGCTCATGCAGGAGGCGCTTCATCCAGTAGGCGGTGCCCTCTATGGTGCGCGTCAGGATGCCGGAATATTTATGGGTTATCTGCAGCGGTATCCCCCCCACGGCCCCGGCTATGACCGGCTTGCCCTTCCACAGGGCCTCCGACACGGTAAGGCCGAAGCCTTCTTTCAGGGATTTCTGCAGTATTATCGCCGAGGCGCGCTGGATGGCGTTGATCTCGATATTGCTGGTAGGGGCCAGGCAGAGCACCATTATGTCGGGGTTGCCCTCCGCCGCCGTGCGGGCTTCGGCCAGCACCTCGGCGCCCTCCGGGTCGTCGTCGGCGCTGCCGCCCACCAGCAGCAGGCGGGCCGTAACATAAGGCTGTATCTTCTTGAAGGCCTCTATCACGCCAAGGGGGTCTTTGAGCCGGTCGAACCGCGAGACCTGGCTTATCAGCGGCTTGTCGGTGGGGATCTCCAGCCGGCTCATTATGGCGGCAACCTCGGCGTCGGTCAGGTCTTTGTTCTTGTCGGCCAGCGGGTCGATGGACGGCGGCACCTGGAACTGTTTGACCGGGAGCGCCTGGGAGAACGACGGCGCGGAGATCACCGCGGCGTCGTAGCGCGAAACGTAACCGTGCAGGAAATTCCAGACGTCGTCCTGGCGGTTGGAGAGGTCGATATGGCAGCGCCAGACCCATTTCGCGCCGGCGGGCTTCTTGTCTATCAGCCCGGCCGGCTGCGGGTCGTGCATCAGGGCCACCTCGGCGTCCAGGTTCAGGGTGTCCAGGTTGGCCTTCATCGTGTCGCGGTAAAGCTGGAAGTCGGCCGCGGTCAGCCGCTGCGGGGTGCCGTGCAGGGCGTTATGGAATTTTTTTGTGACCGCGTAAAAATCCTCGCCGCCCTTCACCAGCTCCCAGCGCGGCTTTATGCCCAGTTCCGTCATCATCGGCAGCATGCGGCTGAGGATCTCCGCCACGCCGCCGCCCACGGCGGTGGAATTCACGTTGAGGATGGTCTTGCCTTTAAGCCGGGAAGCTATGATCTTCAGCTCCTCGATGGCGCTGCGGCCGGCGGCGGGCGCGTATTCGTCTATTTTAGGCATTGGAGCCCTCCTGCACGCGTTTTTCTATTATCTGGATTATCCTTTGCCTTAGGCCTTCCAGCGTATAGGAATAAGGGTCCAGGCGGGAGATCTCCCTGCCGACGTTCTCGTCGCCGAAATTCAGCCTGAACCAGTGCGAGAAGTCGTCCACGCCGTAGGGCGGCCGCAGGCGCGCTTCGAAGACATGCAGGTACAGGCTTGAGACGCTGACGGTCCTGAGGCAGTCGAGAAAGGACCTGTAATCCACGGCGGCACACTCGGTAGGCACGGAAAACCTTATGGACCGCATAAAGTGGAATTCCCTGCCCGGCGCCACCGTGCGGGCCGGCCCCGGGTTTTCCGCGATACCCCGCTCGAGCATCTTCACGAAAGCGTCCCGGATATCGGCCAGCGAATGGTACTGCACGATGTCTATGGAGGTCAGTTCCTCGCCCAGGCGGTCGGCCTGCACCGTATTGGCTACCCAGTAGGCGAAGTCGTTGGCGCCTTCGGGCACCAGGTGGTGGGACTGCTTTATGAACCGGTGGGTGTGATAATAGATGACGGCGTCATCCGCCGACCTTATCCCCTCCAGCAGTTCCTGGATGTTGGCGGCCCTGCGCCCGGTAACTTCCGCCAGCGTCAGGCGCGTGCAGAACCGGAACGCTTCTTTTGCTTTTGTTCCCATTTCATCCCCCCTCTCGCGGCGGTAAAGAACCGCAGCAGCCGCAGCACTTCAGCCTGGCCTGACAGGAAATACCCGGCCTTCGACGCCCGCTTTCTTCCCACCCTTACGGTGACCCCGCTGCCGGCGAGGGCCTTGAACATGTCTTCGTCCGTCAGGTCGTCGCCCACGGCCGCGCAGAAAGGGCGGCCCAGCCGCTTGCGCAGCAGCTCCACCGCATGCCCTTTATGGGCGGCGCCGCGGGGCAGCAGCTCGAAAACTTTATGGCCGCTGCGCCAGGAAAGAGTTTTGCTGCGGGCGGAAGTAAGCGCCTTCATCCGGCTTAAAAAGCCGCGCCTGTAGGCGGCCTTGAGATTGCGGTAATGCACGCTGGCCGAAAACACTTTGTTCTCCACCAGCACGCCCGTTCCCGGCGGGAACCGCTCCTGGATCTCGGCGGCTATGCCCGCCACCTGGCCGCGCGCCTTCACGGCGGCGGCGTCCCGCCAGGCTAACCCGGGGCCGACAAGCTCGATGCCGTGGTTGCCCCCGTAGTAAAGGTCCCGCAGCCCCACTAGCCCGCGCACGCTTGCCAGCGCCCTGCCGCTGAGGATGAACACAGAAACCCCGGGGGCCGCGGCCAGGGCCTTCAGGGCGGTTTTGAATTCGGGCTTCAGGCGGGCCTGCCCGGGAGTTTCCGCCAGGGCGGCCAGCGTCCCGTCGAAATCCAGCGTCACCAGCAGCCCGCGCGCGGCGGCGAGGCGGGCCGAGACGGCGGAGGAATTCTTCCAGAAGTCCTTCATTTATACGCCTGTCAGCCTGAAATCGTCCATCCTGAGCCGCATCAGTTCCTCGGTAAGGTTGGCCGCCCACTTGTAGATGTTATTCTCATGCAGGTCCTGGCGCATGCGCGTCATCCGTTCCTCCACTTCCGCTTTAGGCATGGTGAGGGAATAGTAGATAGCGTCGGCCATCTGCTCAATATCATAGGGATTCACGATCAGCGCGTCCTTGAGTTCCCGCGACGCCCCGGCGAAGCGGCTGAGGATGAGCACACCCCGGTGGTCGTCGCTGGCAGCCACGAACTCCTTGGCCACCAGGTTCATCCCGTCGTGAAGGGACGTCACCAGGCAGGTGTCGGCGATCTTGTAGTACTTGGTGATCTCCTTATGGTCGTGGTGCTTCTCCAGGAAGACTATGGCCTTCCAGTCCTTGGCTTTGAACTTCCAGTTTATCCGGTCCACCTCGGCGTGCAGCTCGGCGAGGAACCGGTGGTACTGCGGGATATGCGTGCGGCTGGGCGCGCCCAGCTGTATGAAAGTGAACTTTTTAACGTAGTCAGGGTACTTCTCCAGGAAGCGCTCCACCGCCTTCACCCTTTCCAGCATGCCCTTGGTGTAGTCTATGCGGTCCACGCCCAGGCCTATCTTTTCGGCCTTGATGCCGAGCTCTTTGAGGACCGCGGCAGCATCCGGTTTTTCAGACAGCTTCTTGCTCTCGCGGTCCGGCTGGGTGAAATCCACGCTAATAGGGAAAGGCTTCACCAGCGTGACGTGGCCTTCCTTCTGCACCGAGAAATGCTCCCAGTCTATGCGCGACTCTATGGTGCGGTCGACGGTGTCGAGGAAGTTATTGCAGTAGAACTGGGTCTGGAAGCCTATCAGGTCCGCGCCGAGCAGGCCCATCACCAGCTCCCTCTGCCAGGGGCAGATGCCGAAGGTTTCGGGGTTGGGCCAGGGGATATGCCAGAACACCGCCACGCGCGCGTCGGGCCGTACGGCCTTTATCATACCCGGCAGCAGCGTGAAATGGTAATCCTGTATCAGCACGCAGGGTTCCTTAACGTCCGCTATCTCTTCCAGCACCGTCTCGGCGAATTTCTTGTTCACCGCGTAGTAATGCTCCCAGTCCTCTTTGCGGAAGATGGGGCGTATATGCGCGATGTGGCACAGCGGCCATATCCCTTCGTTGGAAAAGCCATAGTAATAGCCGTCCTCCTCCTCCTTGGTGAGGGCTATGCGGCGCAGGTTATAGGCCGGCTCCTCCGGCGGGACTTTGATGCGGTTGTGCTCGTCCGTAACCTCGAAGTCGGCGTCGCCGCTGCCGTGGGCGATCCAGGTTCCCCCGGCCGCCTTCAGGATCGGGTCCAGCGCGGTCACGAGGCCGCCCGCCGGGACTATGGCCTTTATCTCCTTGCCCTCCCGCAGATGCATATAAGGCTCGCGGTTGGACACCACGAAGAGCGGCCTGCCGTCCATCTTTACCCTGATGTGCTCTTTAAGCCGCTCCGGCGTCCAGAGGGATTCCCCTTTCTGCCGCAGCCGGGCCTCGTTCTGCGCGGCGCGCCTGGCCGCCTGCAGGTTGGTGGCCAGCGTGGTCGCCTCCCTGGCTATCGGCGCGAAGATATCGCCCTTGAACGGGGGCGCGCTGCCGCGCTCGTCGCCGATGCGCAGGCCCTTCATCCACTCGGCCATCTGGGTGATAGGGTCGACCAGGTTCCACCTGATTATCAGGAGCGTGACCAGCGAGATCATCACCATCTGCGCCAGCAGCCGCAAAAGCGTGCGCCGCCAGATCTTGAAGAGGTCGTAGTCTATATAGGAGATATCGGTGAACAGCACAATACGCGCGGTTTTAGCGCCATCAAAGGTGATCTTAAGCGGGTGCAGGAAGATCTTCTTCTCGCCGACGGCGTAGATCCTGTCCGCGCCCGAGCCGGCCTCTATAAGGGCGTTTATCTCGGTGGCGCGGGAGAGCAGGTCCGGGGCCAGGGAGGAAGACCCGGAGATAAGGGTGCCGGAAGAGTCATAGACCGCCACGCCTTCCAGCTGCTTCTGGTTCTGGAACTTATCGGCCAGCTTCTGCAGGCCGGAGCTGTTCCCGGTTTCCAGGTTATGCCTTACGCTTTCCTTGAAACTTTCCGCCAGCAGCGCGGATTGCGAGCGCACTTCTTCGTAAAGCTTCTCCCGCTCCTGGCGCACATGGAACCAGGCGGAGATGATGGCCACCGTTACCACAACCACTATAAGCGAAAGGATCAGTCTGAAAGTTATTTTCATAATAAAGTCTCCAGCAGGCGGGGACGCCGGGGGAAGCAATAAAACAGGCCGCCCCGGGATCTCCCGGAATGGCGGCCCGACCATTCCAAACCTCCGGAGCTGCTCCGGACCCTTAACAGGATTTATTCTACCACACCTGCGGGACAGTGTCCACGTATATTTAAGCCCGGCCGCGAAGGCGCCCGAGCCCGGGTACCGCAAAAAATAAGGCCGCTCTTAGTAGGTGCTCCAGGAAACACCTTTGGGGTCCGGATGAGTGCAGTCTATGCGGATGGCAGTGCCGTCGTAAAGCCAGCGGCCGCTGTCCTGTATGTCCGTGAACGCCGCCACCCGGATCTCTTTGGAAGGCGGATGCCCTGACAGCGGCAGTTTCAGCTCCGGAGGCGCCGGGATGACCGCTGAGATATCAGCCGGGTAGACCATGTTATTAGCTTTGACGTTCTCCTCCAGGCTGGCGCGCATTTCCTGCAGTTTTGCCGCCGTGGCGCCGGCGGTGGACTTGCGTATCAGGCCGCTGAAGTAGGGATAGGATATCGCTGTCAGCAGAATGGCCGCGACATAGGCGGAAAGTATTATCCCGCTGCCGTCGGGCCAGGGGCGTTTTCTTTCGGTGTAAAGGCGCGAGACCAGGTAAAGGAACGGGACGGCGACGACCGCGTACTGCAGCCAGGCCGGGCTGCCGCAGCGCTCCATTTCCAGCGCTAAGGAATAGATCCAGTATAAGGTGACGCCGTAGCAGAAAAGAGCGGCCAGCGTCTTAACCAGGCTGTCGGAGGGGTCGGCCTCTTCCTCGGGAGCCGCCGCCGGCGCGGGCGCGCTCGGGCCAGCCAGCAGGGCCAGCAGGATGACCCAGCCTATAACGTTCAGCAGCAGGAAGATCCAATAAAGGCTGCGCCCCGCGTCGCGCAGCCGCCGGAAGACCAGCGAAAAAAAAGGGACGAACACCAGCACGATATAGCCCGCCGAGAAGGCGTACGCGTTGGCGCCGTAAAGCGCTTGATCCAGCGCCTCCAGGGCCAGGATAAGGACCGCGTTGGCGGCGGCGAAAGGCCAGAACTCGGCGCGGCCGGCCCGGCCGGAAATGTCGTAGAACTTTTTAAAAGGCCCCAGGAACCAATCCATCGTTCTCCTTTAGTCCGCTCCCGGCGGGCGCTTAGCTTGCGCGGTGCAGGAAGGCGCGGTATTTATCGGGGTGTTTTAACACGGTGTCTTCAAGATAGGCGAATTGTTTCTGCATGGACTCACGGTAGAAGTCCTTGTTGATGCGGTATCTTTTTTTGAAATGGGCGCGCGCGTACCGGTCCACCCCTTGCAGCGTGACCGCCAGGCGCTTTTCTATGAACTTGGAGAAATCCAGCGTTTTGCGCAGCATCTCCAGCTCGGAGGCGTAGCCTTTTACGTGCCCCTCACGGAACTCCCGGTAGAGCACGTGGAGGCGTTCCAGGTAGCACCTGGAGGCCATCTGCCCCAGCAGGTCGGCCGCCCCGAGCATCAGCGCCACCTTCTTTTCTCCGGGGCCGGAGAACCGGATCTTCCCGAGCGGCATCGTCATGTCGGTGCAGAGTATAATATTGTCCGCGGTCCGGGCGTCCCCGGCGGCAAAGCCGTTCTTTTTAAAATAGTTTTTTATAAAGCGTATGCTGCGCTCTACGTGGGTCAGGGTATACTTGGCCCCGGTGCCTTTTACGTCGCGTACGCTCTTGATGAAGCCAGCGTCGTGGAAGATAGTGGCTATCAAGCCGAGCTTTGCCAGGCGGACGGGGATCTTTTTATGCCCGGTGTTATGGCCGTCCATAAGCCTGGCCATGGCCAGCAGCGCGTCGGTGATATGCATCTTGTCATGGTAATGCGTGCTGCAGGCCCTGTAGCCGGGATACTTCCCGTCGTACAGGCGGATGAAATCGGCGAAGCATTTCCTGACGGCTTCGAACTCCCCTATCGGGTAGGAATTTATGAAGATGTTCTTTACTTCTTCCAGTACCGCGGCCGGGCTGAACATATCCACCAGCTGCGAGAACTGCACCTTGTCCGTAGTTTTCCCCATACCTGATTTTAGTGTATTTATAGTAAGGACTCAACCCTCTCCCGCCGGGGCCCTAAAGTACTGCTTTTAAGCAACGCGCGGAGTAGGCCCAAAAACCTGCCCGGCAGGGCTTAATGGCCCAAGCGCAACTCCCCGCGGCATGGTAGACTATCAGCACAGGAGCATTTTAAACGGACACACATGAAAATATCCCTTTCCCGCATCCTCGGCCGCCAGTCCCTTCTCCTGCTGCTTGTCCCCGCAATTTTCCCCCGGTACGCCTGGGCCGGAACACAGGCCTCCCTCGACCAGAGCATAACCACCGCTTTCGGCAATATTCCCGCCGCCAGCATCAGCCCCGTCACCATACCCCCCGTTCCCGCAGTGCCGCAGCCGGCCGGCTACCAGCCCCCTGCCGGCTGGAACGACTACTTCAGGCAACTGGGCTCCAGCATCCCCGGCGGCATGCGCAACGCCGGCACCAACCGCCTGGAGCTGCTGGTGGACGGCGACCAGGCCTTCTCCGCCCTGGCCGGTGACATAGCCAAAGCCGGCTACTTCATCCATATAAAGATGTTCATCTGGAGCCCGGACGAATACGGCACCGAGATGCGCGACCTCCTGGCCGCCCGGGCCAAAGAGGGCGTGCGGGTGCGCGTAACGCTGGATTTCTGCGGGGCTTATATTTTCAACCCGGCCGGCAAGATGAACAAGCTGATAGACTCCATGCGCGCCGCCGGCATAGAAGTAAAAGTGGGGTCGTTCAGGCCTATGCACGCCGACCACCGCAAAGTTTTAGTGATGGACGACGGCGAAGGCGGGATGACCGCGTACACCGGCGGGATGAATATCGGGATGAGTTACCGGCGCGACTGGCACGACCAGCTTACGCGCGTGACCGGGCCGGCCACCAAGGCGCTGCACCAGGCCTTCCAAGACGACTGGGAAGCCCTGGCGGGGCAGGTCCTGTCCGGCTTCCCTTCGATAGAGCCCGTGCGCAACGGCGCCCGCACCTACGTGCTGACCCACCGCGGCGGGGACAGCAGCCAGAACATCAAGAAAGCGTACCTGCTGGCCATCAAGACCGCCAGGCAGAGCATCCGCATAGAGGACCCGTATTTCACGGACAAGGACATCATCAAAGCCCTGGTCACCGCCGCTGCCGACCCGGCGCGGCCGGACTTGCGGGTGCAGCTCATCGTACCCGCCAAGAACAATCACATGCTGACGCTGAAAGCCTTCCGCAGCCATTACCCGAAGCTGATAAAGGCCGGCGTGGAGATCTACGAGTACCAGACGCGCATGGAGCACCTTAAAGTGGCCGTGATGGACCATGTCTGGACCACGCTGGGCTCTTCGAACCTGGACGCGCAGAGCCTGAAATACAACGACGAGCTGAACCTGATCGTGCTGGATGAAAGTTACGCCAGGGAAACTGAAGAGCGGATCTTCGACAAGGACATCCGCGAGAGCGTGAGGATAACCAGCTACAAGCCGGGTTTCGCCGAGAACTTCGCCTCGCATCTCCCCTTCCTTACTCCGCCGGTGCAGCTTCCTTTAGAATAAAAAAGGCGGCCGGGAGTTTTTCCCCGCCGCCCGCTCCCGGCCTGCCGCCGCACCGCCTACAATAAATCCTTTACCTGTTTCACCGGCTTTTCCGTCCCCACTGGGCCAGGAAGGCCATGAATTTTTCCAGGTCATAGCCGGAACCCGCCTCAAGAGGTACGGTATCCTTTGATTCGAGAACGGCGCCGTCCGGGCCCAGGATATAAATATGCGGGCTGCCGGCGGGCTTAGGGTAGCCGGCAATGGCTGGAGGCAGAACCCCTGAAAAATCGTAATAAACATTCACTATCACGAAATTATCGCCCAGGTACGCCGCCAGGGCTCCGTTCTCGCCAATGAACCGGTCCAGCCTGCGGCACCATTCGCACCAATAGCCGCCCACCTTTACCAAGACGCGCTTGTTTTCCCCGCGCGCCAGGGCAAGCGCGGTTTTGATATCCCGCGCCGCGTCGCGGCCCTGACCATAGCCGGGATTTACCTCGAAAAGCCCGGTCGCCTGCGATCTCGCCTGTGCATTTTTCACCCGGGGCTTGGCAGGCGCGCCTTTACGCGCAGCAGGAGGAGCGGGCTCATGGTTTACGACAGCGGGCGGCAGTTCCGCTTTGCGCGCTCCGCCGGGCGCCATAAGAAAAGGAAGCGCGAGCGCAGGCAGGCAGACCGCCAGCACGGCCGCCCAGGCGAATTTACGCGAGGGATGGCGCGCTCTCACGGCATCCGCGGTAAGCCTTCCCCCCAGTTTGAGCCCGGGCCATAACAGGCCCAGGAGCACAAGGTTCTGCGCGAATTCCCGGGGCAGGGAACTGCTGCCTTGGGCCCCGAAACAGCCGCAATGGGTTACCGGCAGATTACGCAGCCAGGCCTGGCCGAGCAGAACTTCGAAGAAGAACAGCATGGCCGCAGTGAACAGGCCCGAGTACCGCGTAAAAAGTCCGGCCGCCAGGAGCGCCCCGGCGCAGATCTCCACCCAGGGAACGACGCAGGCGGCAAGCAGGGCCGGGACAGGCCCTATCACGCGGTAAGACTCTATGGCCCTTGCGAACTCTTCGGCCGGAGCCGCGGCCTTGAGCGCCCCGGCATAAACGAATAGGCCGCCGACGACCAGCCTGCCCAGCAGCCCGGCGAGATCTTTTGTTCTGTCACCTTCGGTCATTCCGTTTCCCTTGTTCACTAGTTCTCCAGGCTGACATCCTCGTCGCCGTCTATGGCCGGCGCCTGGGGGTCCGGAGACAGCGGCTCTGCGTCCCCCCCGCCGGCCGGCGGCCGGTGTAATTCCCGTTGCGTAATGGCGGGAGGCGCGCCGCGCCTTTTTTGAAGGGCTTTCAGCCGTGAGCGGATCCTGGCGTTGCCGGGATCGAAGCGCGAGGCTGTCGTAACCTGCGCCAGCGAACGCGCGCCGCTGTACAGCGCCATAGCGGCAACCTGCCCCGAACTGCGCAGCACCGCCGCGGCGCCGATAAGCGCCGCCGCCAGCGCCAGCCTCCGGCGCAGGAGCGGCGTGAGCGTTACCGCCAGCAGCGCCGGCGAAGCCGGCGCGAGCGCGCCCAAAAGAGTCCAGACCAGGAACGAGGCGGCGGGGAGCAGCAGCACGGCGTCGAAGCAAGCCACCACCGCGGTCACCGCCAGCGTCCCCGCCAGCGCCAGGCTTTCCAGGTAGTCGTAGAGGCCGGCGGCCCGGCCTGCCCGCCGCCAGGCGTCCGCCAGCAGCCAGAAGAGCGCCAGCAGCAGCGCGGCCAGCGCCGGCAACCCGCGCTCGGAGAGCAGCGCCATCCAGTCGCTGCTCGGCCACGGGTTTATGGTCGTCCCGCTATGGTAGTCGATAGAGCGGTCGTACTCCTTGACGGACTTGGGGTAAGCCACCGCCCAGTTGCCCGGCCCGACGCCGAGCAGCGGGTGCGCGGCCGCTATGCGCAAAGTCCTGCCGTACTGGATTAGGCGCCCTTGCCCGCTCCCCTTTTTGTAATTCACCATCCCGGTAACCGTGTCGAGATACGGGGAGTCGCTCTTCCAGTGCAGCTTGTTCGGCAGAAGCAGCGCGCCGAGGATGCCCAAAGCGGCGGCGAGGGCGAGGAATTTCAGCCGGAGCGTTGTGTGGGGGTCGTTCCAGCGGCCGCGCGTGCGCCAGACCCCATAGGCGATGAGCACCGTGCCGGCGGCCAGGCCCAGGTAGGCGGCGCGCGTGCGCGAAAGCACCAGCGCGGCGGAGAGGAGGGCCAGCCCAGCGGCGCCTAAGGCCGCGGTCCAGGAGCGGCGCGCTTTGAGCGCCGCCAGGATGAGCGCCGGCGCGCAGATAACGGCGAGGTGCGCCATGAAATTGCGGTTGCCCAAGGTACCGCCGGGGACGCGGTGGAGGCTGAAGAGACCGCTGGTAAATCCATACGCCTGCGCGAGCGAGGCTGCGGCGCCCAGCACCGCCGCCGCGGCGGCGACAGCAAGGAGCGTGCTGCGCCCGCCGGCAGCCGCGGCGGCGCGCGCGGCCCAGAACAAGCCCGCGCCCGAGAGCGTGAGCGCCAGAGCGCGCGCGGAGAGCCAATGATCTCCGGCGAACAGCGCGCTCACTAAGCTGAGCGACAGGTATACCGCGAGCAGCAGGTCGATACGGTCGAATTCCAGCGCCTTCACCCGCCGCAGGCCCAGGAGCACCAGCGCGAGCGTGACCGCGTGCAGCACCAGCTCCTTGGGCGCGAAGAAACGGTCGAGGTCGAAATTGCGGTAAGGCGCAGCCGCCAGCACCACCGCAATGGCGCCGGCGCCGAACAGG
>MGUK01000063.1 GCA_001799995.1 Elusimicrobia bacterium GWF2_62_30 | reverse complement strand
CAGAATAAATGGTCGCCGGGGAAATGCCCTCTCTCGCAGCGTTCCCTGTCCGCGCCGTCCAGGGCCATGAAGCAGGATTTCCCTTCCTTCAGGACTTCGCACCAGCCGCGGTCGGCGCCGTCCAGGGCCATAAAGCAGGATTTATTTTCTTTATAGGCCTGGCAAAACTTCTGGTCGAGTCCGTCTAAAGCCATAAAGCAGGACCTTTCTCCGCGGCAGGCCTGCATCACGGGATTGGACTGCCCGTGGTCGATGTCTATGTTGCCGCAGCGGGCCCAGAACAGGTGTTTGCGGGGGTAGCGGCCCTGCTCACACAGGTCCTCGTCCGCCCCGTCCAGGGCCATGAAACAGGATTTCCCTTCCTTCATGACCTGGCACCAGCCGCGGTCGGCGCCGTCCAGGGCCATAAAGCAGGACTTATCTTCTTTATAGGTTTCGCAAAGCTGGCGGTCTACGCCGTCCAGGGCCATAAAGCAGGACCTCTCCCCGCGGCAGGCTTCCATTATGGGATTGAACTGGCGGGAGAAACCCTTCTTGTTATCGGTAAAAACCGGCGTGGGCCTTGCGGCCGGAAGGGCAGCGGCTACGGCGCCATGATCGGCGGCAAGAGCGTTGAAAGTTTCAAGCGCGGAGGGAGAATCTTTGGCCACCAATGTGCCCCCGCATATCCCCAGCATTAATATGGCACCTATAATATTTTTCATGATCTTCCTCATTCCCCCGCGGTTATTGATCTGCCGTTAATATAGTCTACATACATATACCGGCCGCCGGCATGTCCATAAGGCCCTTAGATCCGCAACAAAGGACCCAGGCACGCCGATGACTATTTGCTGGTTATCGATAATCGCTTGAACTTCAGTCAGGCCGCCGGGGAGCCCGGCGGTTTTGTTTTGCCGCGGCGCGGCTTAAAGGGTGTTCTGCCAGGGACCGGCGTTGGTGACCTGCCGGAAGCCCATGCTTTTGAGTATGCCGGCGGCGACGCCGCTGCGGGCGCCGGAGGCGCAGCAGAGTATCACCGGTTTGGCCTTATCCAGTTTTTTGGCCTGTTTCGCTATCTCATCAAGGGGGATGTTGATGCTGCCCGGCCGGTTGCAGGCGGCGAACTCCGCCGGCGTGCGCACGTCCACGAACACCGCGCCCGCCGCCGCCAGCGCCGGCAGTTTTTTGCCGGCTAGTTTGAACCTGAAATGGCGCAGCAGCAGGAAGGCGGCCGCGGCCGCCGGAAGCAGGTAGGGTTTTATGGTTTCAAGATCTATGTTCATGCAGCCTCTTTTTTGCGGAATTGAGCTCTCAGAACTTAGATGCGCCGGCGCCCCAAAAAGTTTCACCAGCTAGACCGAGCGGAAGATCCTCAGGTTTTCTTCCAGGGCCGCGGGCGGGACTATTTCCTTAAGGACTTCCTCTATCGTTTCCGCGCCCAGGCCGGGTATCGTCTGCAGCGCGGCCAGGCGGCCGAGCAGGGCTGAATTCTGCATGCGCGGGTCCCGGATATCCGCGACGGCGACCACGGAGACTTCGCCGCCCATCGCGCCCACCTGCTTTGCGACCTCTTCGCCGGAAGGGTACTGCGCAGCCCCCGAGCGCACGCTCACCGGCTGGTAGGCCGTGTCGTAATAGATAACTTTGCCGCCTTTCTTCAGGTACTGCGCCGCGCCGCGCAGGGCCTCCAGGCGCTCAAGCGCCAGGACGAGGTCGGCCCCGCCCTCCGGGACCAGCGGGGTCAGGGCGTCCGCGCCGAGTCTTATATGCGAGGAAACCACGCCGCCGCGCTGGGCCAGGCCGTGGGTATCGCAGGAGCGGACTTCCAGGCCGGACCTGGCGGCCGCCTGGGCGAGCGCCGCCGCCAGCAAACCTATGCCCTGCCCGCCCACGCCGCAGAGATAAATATTGAACGCCATTATTTTTTCCTCCCTATCGCCTGCGACGGGCAGGTCTGCATGCAGGAACCGTCCCCGATGCAGAGTTCGGTGTTGACCGTAACGGAGCCATCCGCATGCCTTATGAACGAAGGGCAGGCGAACTCGGCCGCGCAGATATAATGCCGCGCGCAGCTGCCTTGCGCCACGTGCACTGGCTGGGTCTTAAGGCCGGGACTGTTCCTGCGCCGGTCGCGCATGAATTTCAGCATGCAGGGGTGGCGGGCTATTATTACCGCGAAGCCCTTGCGGGCCATGGCCTCTTTCAGGTGGTCGGCCAGCTTGGGCTGGTCGTAGGCGTCGCATTCGCGCAGGAATTTAACCCCTAATTTCTCCAGTATCCCGAACAGCGCCAGGCGTTCGCCGATCTCGCCGTTGCCGGGGCGGGGTTGGTGGCCTGTCATGGCCGTGGTGCCGTTATCGAGCAGCACCAGGGTGAGGTCGCTGTCGCGCGACGCCGCGTTCACCAGGCCGGGCATCCCGGCGTGGAAGAAGGTGGAGTCGCCCACGAAGGCGACAACTTTGCGGCTGGCATTGTTCAGCGCCAGGCCGGAGGCGGTAGAGACGGAATGCCCCATGGAGAACAGCACCTCTCCCATTTTGTAGGGCGGCAGGAAGCCCAGGGAATGGCAGCCTATATCGCCTACGGTTATGGCGCCGGGAGGCAGGGCGTTCTTGATGGCGTGGAAAGCGGAGCGGTGGCCGCAGCCCGGGCACATCTGCGGGGCGCGCGGGGCGGGCGCGGGAAAGGACCGCTTTTCTGGCGCGGGGAAAAGGGCGGGCCAGGCAGCGGCAAGGGAGGCCCGGGCGCGCTCGGGCGTCATTTCGCCCATCAGCTCGGCATGGCCGCGCCGGGAATGGATGCGGCAGCCGAGCCCCCCGTCGAAGGCCAGGGCTTTTATTTCCGTCTCCATGACGCGGTCGAGTTCCTCGAGGATATAGACCTCGTCGTGCGCGCGCAGGAAGTCCGCGATGAGTTTTCCCGGCAGGGGATAGGTGAGGCCCAGCTTCAGCAGGTCTACCGGGGCCGCGGCGGCGCGCAGGGTTTCAAGCAGGCAGAGCGCCGGCAGGCCGGCGGCAATGGCGCCTAAACGTTTTTTCCCGGCGGCAGGGGCATTGTGCGCGGCGTTAAGCGCGCTTGTTTCGCCATAAACGGCCCAGGCCTCCAGTTTTTCAAGCGCGCGCTGCTTAAGCGGGAAGACGGTGGTGGTAATCGGGACATAAGGCCCGTTGGCGGCGTCGAAACGCGGCGTCCAGTCCGGCCGCGGCGGCAGGGCGCCGAATTTTACGGTTTCCCGGGCGTGGCAGACATGGGTGGTAAGGCGCAGGAAGACCGGGGCGCGGCGGGCGCGGGCCAGGGCGGCGGCCTCTTTGTACATCACATAGATTTCGGCGGGGGAGGCGGGCTCGAAGACGGGAATATAGGCCAGGCGGGCGAACCAGCGGTTGTCCTGCTCGTTCTGCGAGGAGTTGGCGCCGGGATCGTCGCCGAGGACGACGACCATGCCGCCGAGGAGTTCCATGAGGGCGAGCTGCACCAGGGAATCGGCGGCGACGTTGAGCCCTACGGATTTAAAGAAGACGGCCGAAGGGTGGCCGTTGAGGGAGGCGCCGGCGGCGATCTCCAGGGCGACCTTTTCATTCACGGCGAATTCGAAATGACAGGGCCGGGCCTTTTCCTCCGGAGCGAGCAGGGCGTCGGCTATCTCGGGCGTGGGCGAGCCGGGGTAGCTGGTTACTACGGCGGTTCCGGCTTCGGCCATGGCGCGGGCCAGGGCGTGGTTGCCCATTACCAGCGCGCTAAATCCTTTTTTTTCGGTCATCAAGCCCGATAATGAAAGCATTGTGTATTCCTTTTATCCGTATCCGTTCTTTTGCCGCCTCAAAACTCTCTTATACTTTTCCCCGCCTTTGCCCATCTATAATACAAAAAGTCCGAAAAAAGGTCACAGCTATCTTTTGCGGGGGTCGCTCACAGCGTGGGTGTTTTTAGGACAGAACGCTGAATTGCCGGAGAAAAGTGGAATTTAGTCAGTGGCAGGTGGGATTGGGCAATTTCCCCCGGCGTTATTTTCGTGTTAAATATAATGCTCGGTCGGTGGAGAGGAGGCTTTATGAACAACATTCCTGTTAAGATAGCGATAATGGGGACCGGCATGGTGGGGCGCGCGCACGCGGCCAAACTTGCCGCGCTGGGGCACGCCGTTATGGTGGGCACCGGCGATCCCGCCGCCACGCTGGCGCGCGAGGAGCAGGACGCCATGGGCAATCCTCCGTTCGCGCAATGGCTTAAGGAGCGGCCCAAGGTCAAGCTGGGCACTTTCGCGCAGGCGGCGGAGCACGGCGAGCTGGTGTACGACGCGCTGAGCGGCCAGGCGGCCGTAAAGGTGCTCTCGGCCTGCCGGGAGGCGCTGGCCGGCAAGGTGCTTGTGGATATAGCCAACCCGCTGGACTTCTCCAAGGGCATGCCGCCTACGCTCTCGGTGTGCAATACCGACTCGCTCGGCGAGCAGCTGCAGCGCGCGCTGCCGGAAAGCAAGGTGGTGAAGACCTTCAACACCATGAACGCGTACCTGCAGGTGGACCCCGAGCAGCTGGCCGGCGGGGACCACGCTATTTTCGTCTGCGGCAACGACGCGGGCGCTAAAGAGCGCGTTACCGGCATATTGCGCGCCTGGTACGGCTGGAAGAACATCGTGGACCTGGGGGATATCACCGCGGCGCGCGGCACGGAGATGCTGCTGCCGGTGTGGCTGCGCCTCTGGGGCGCGCTGGGCACCCCGATGTTCAACTTCAAAGTGGTCAAATGACGGGCTTGGCTGGGTGTTGGAGCGAAACCGCCGGGGAAGCCCGGCGGTTTTCTTTTGTAGAATTACGATGGTACGCATGGCCGTTGCGGGCGGCGGTGAATAAGGAGTTTTATGGCGAAAGTATTTGCGGTAGTTTGTATTTTCGTCGGGATCGGCGTGGCCGCATACCTGCATTTGCGCAGGGATATGGCGGGCGTGGAAGGGGTTGCCGGGGCCGGGCTGCATATGCCCGCCGCCAGTACCGCCGGAGCCGCGGCGCCCGAGGGCAAAAGCGGTTTTATCGGCAATACCGGCTACCTGCTGGAATTCCCGGGCACTCACGACGCGCAGGCGAGTATGGAGGGCGAGACGGAACTGGTCTATTTCTTCCTCAAGGGCGCCCAGCCTACCGCCGATGAATCCAAATATAAAGAGCTGGGCATGGTCCGGCTGGAGGTTACGCCCCCGCCCATGCACCAGGGCAAGCCCGTCGGCATGGACGAGATGAAGAAGGTGGTGCTCTTCACGCTGGAAGGCAATAAAGAGACCGCCGCCGCTAAAGACGTGGCCCTGCCGCTGACCGGGTTCATGATAGACATTACCGCGCCTAAGCCTATCAAGCAGCTGTTCGTCAGGGGCAAAAAAGTAATGTACATGTTCACCGGGGCCGATGCGGAGCTAATGCTTTCGCTGGCCGGCAGTATAAAGGAGAACTAATCCGGGCACAGGCGGTGCCGGTTTTCTGCATAATACCTATACGCGTTTGGGCACTCCAGCACTTGGCGCACGCGGCCGCGGCTGTTAAACTATCCTGACGGAATTTAACCTGGCCAGCGGAGAATGCATGCTCAAAGCGAACTCTAAAGCGGTACTTGCGGCCCTCCTGTTTTTGCTGAACCCCTTAAGCGCCGCCGCGGCGGAACTCTTCAACCTCAATTCGCTGTCAGCCGGCGGCATCAAAAATCTGAACCTAGACATCCCCCGGCTAAGCGCCGCGCCTGAAAAATTCCTCGCGCCGGCCATAGCCGCGCAGGACGCCGGCCTTGCCGATTCCCTGACCCCCGCCCAGTGGGACGAGCTCTTTGCCGCGGACACCGCGGGCGAAACAAAAGAGCTGCTCTCAGATTTCGCCTCCAGGTACGTGATCACCGGCACGCTGCGGCTCGGGAGCGTGCCTCCCACTTTCACCACGAAGAGCGGCAAGGTCTATAAAGTGGTGAAGCACCCGAAATGGCTCAGGAACACCGGCGCCGCCGAGCTCTGCGTGGAAGGGTACATCAGGCAGGCGGACAATACCAGCGAGCTGGCCATCGACACCGTGCTGCCGCTCGACGCGATGCAGGCTTACGCGCCCTCGGCCGCCACCACGGATGTGCAGCGGCAGCCCTACATCCTTTCCAAAGACCCCCGGGGCTACGCGCTGGGGAACGTGAACTGGGGCGTGCGGCACTCGGCGGACGGCCGAAGGCTGAAGCGCCCGGACGGCGTTTTCCAGTTCGCCTGGCCCGGGAGCGTGCTGGTAAGGCCGGAGCTCCTGGAAGCGGCCTACGTGGGCAAAAAGACCATGCAGAAATTCCCCTTCATCGGCACGCACGGCTTCCTGGCGTTCAAGTTCAAGCCCGGCGGCGTGACGGACGGGGACGGCAATTCGGTGCGGGGGCTGGTGATCTCGCTGAACACCTATTCCGTGATCCCCGGCGTGCAGAACCAGAACGCCCTGGACGGGCTGCGCGGCAAGTTCGCCGTGCACTACAACATCAATTCCGCCGAGGGCTACGTGGAGGCCAACGTCTTCACCGACGGCAACCGCATCTCGCTGTACCCGCTCACCCTTGCGCGAGAGCGGCAGGTGCAGCTGCTGCGCAACGCCATCGAGCAGGCGACGGCCGACAGGACCGGCGAGATGTATTCCGTGGTTTACAACAGCTGCACCAACGCCGTGGTCTCTTTCATAAACAGCGTGCTGACCGGGAAAGAAAAAATAAAGGACGGCTGGCTGCCCGAGATCGTGTACCGCCTGCGCGCCACCATCCCGGACGCGGCCACTTCCCTGCTGCTCAAACGCGGCCTGGTGGCCAAACCCCTGCCTTACCTCGACGAGGCCAATTACACGCGGCTGTTCCGCGACTGAGTCAGTAAACGGCGCGGCCGAACCCGCCGCGGGCGAAGCCGCCGGGGAAGCCCGGCGGTTCGTTATTTTCTATTTGATAGAATTGCTTTAACGCCGCCATGTTCAAAAGAACAGATCCTAAACCAGAGGTACAACCAGCTCACCGCGAGTACTGCTATGGCTGCCGCCGGGCGAAGAAGAACTGTTTATGCGACAGCATAAAACCCTTCGCCACTAAAATGCGTTTCGTCATCCTGATGCATGACAAGGAAGCCCGCGAACAGAAAACGGGGACGGCCCGGCTCGCGAAATTGTGCCTGACTAACGCGGAGCTTTTGATCGGGACCGATTTTACGCGCGATGAGCGGGTTAACGCCCTGCTCCGGGATCCCTCCTACAACCCTTTTGTGCTGTACCCCGGCCCAAAGGCTTTGAATTTTAAAACCCTGGGCAAGGATAGCCTGCCCGAAGGGAAAACCCTACTTATCTTCGTGATAGACGGGACGTGGCGCCTGGCCAAGGGGCTTTTGCGCCAGAGCCCGAATGTAAGCGCCCTGCCGCGGCTTTCTTTTTCGCGCAATTATCTTTCCCGGTTCGCGTTCAAAAGGCAGCCGCTGCCGCATTGCGTTTCCACCATAGAGGCCATCTACCATTTATGCAACGAGGCCGGGGAAGCCGGCCATGAAAATCTGAAGGGGCAAAATGAAGTGCTGATGGACCTGTTGAAAAAACTGGTGGAGACGCAGGTCCATTATACGAAGGTAAAAGGCCGAAAGAGGGAAGAGAATAAAAAGAAGAAGTAGGGGACGCTGTTTACTATTTGACTATTTGTCGCAGTCCCGCAGGATCGCCGGAGAAGCCCGGCGGTTTTATTTCGGGGAGATAGAGTACGCTGCCAGTTGACCGCAGGCGGCGGAGATGTCCGCGCCTTTTTCCTGGCGCAGGTAGGCGCGCACGCCGGCGGCTATGAGCTCCTGTTGGAACTCTTTTACGCGCGGCGTCGCAGCGCCGGGGCCGCCGGGCGGGTTGTAGGGGATAAGGTTGAGGCGGCAGGGGATGCCTTCAATTAATTCGGCAAGCTGCGCGGAGTCGGCCGGCCGGTCGTTCACGCCGGGGAGCAGGATGTACTCCAGCATGACGTGAGCCTGCCGCGCGGCGCAGTACTTCCTTACTGCAGCCAGCACGCGTTTGAGCGGGTAAACTTTTTCCATGGGCGCCAGGCGCGCGCGCAGTTCCGGGTCCGCCGCCACCAGCGAGACGGCCAGCCTTACCCGCAGGTCCGACGCGGTCAGTTCCTCTATCACCGGTATTACGCCCACCGTAGACACCGTCATCTTGACCTGCTGAAAATGGCGGCCGCGGCTGTCGCAGAGTATCTTTATCGCCTGCTTGACGTTCTCCCAATTGAGAAAAGGCTCGCCCATACCCATGAAGACCAGGCTCTTCAGGTCAACGGCCTCGCGCAGGCAGGCCTCGAACTGGGCGACGATCTCGACCGGCGTAAGCGAACGCTTGAGCCCCAAAGCGCCGGTGGCGCAGAAGGTGCAGCCGCAGGAGCAGCCGGCCTGCGAGGAGAGGCACGCGGTCTGCTGGTCCTTGCCGGGCAGCACCACGCATTCGGCCAGGGCGTTGCCCGCGAACCGGAAGAGCAGCTTCCTGGTGCCGTCGGCGGCCGCCAGTTTGCGCTCGGGGAGCGGCAGGGGCTTCAGGGTGTACAGGCGGCCCAGCGCCTTGCAGACGCGCGCCGGCACGCCGGGCAGCTGCGCCAGGTCCGTGGCGCCGCGGCGGTGCACCGCCATAAAGACCGCGCCGGCGTTACCGGGCTTCTCGCCCAGGCCCGTCAGCGCCGCCTCGATATCGGCGCGGGTCAGCCCCCGCAGGTCAGGTTCCATCCAGATATTATATCAGTGGACGCTGCGCGCCGGTACAGGGCCGCCGGGGAAGCCCGGCGGTCTTGTTTTGTAGAATTGTGGGACAGGGACAGGAAGGCTGAAATGAATCGGCGGCAGGAAAACAACTATGGGACCCATTAGGTTCTTTAAACTGGAATTTGCGGCGCTGGCGGCGGGGCTGCTGCTGGCCGGGTGCGCAGCGGGCGGGAAAAACCTGGCCGCGCGGGGGCCGGGGCCGATACACCGCAGCTATACGGAAGGGGAAGTTTTTAAATACCGGCTGACGCTGGAGTATTCTGAAACGGCGGGGAAGGACTCTGTCACGATATCCGACGGCGAAGGCGCGGTTAAGAAAGGCGCCGACGGGGTCTTTTACGAGGAATGGAAGTGGACGGGCACCAGCAGGGACGGTTCCGCGGCGGTCCTGACCGCGGACGCGCTCTCTTCGAGGCAGTTCCTGTCGCTGGACCCCGGTTATAAACTTTCCATCCCGGATCTCTCAAAGGCTTACCAGCTCATCGAGCCCATAACCGATACGCTGACGTTCTACGCCGATGTGCAGCTTGCCGCGCGCAAAGGGCTGCTGTTGAAGGCCGGCGAGCAGCTCTACGTCGAACACGGCCGCCCCAATTCCTGGGCCGGCGGCCCCACGCTGAAAGGTTACGATTGCATTGACTTCGACCTGACGGTGACCGAGGTGGACAGGAAGGCCGGTACCGCCACGCTCAAAGCTCTGCATGTGCCTCCCGCGCACGGCTGCGCCGAGGCGCCGGCGCCCTGGCTCGGAGTCCCGGTGGCGGCTACCGCCAACAACTGGTACCAGGTGCGCAGGCAGCCGGACGGCACTTACGCCGCCGGCGCGGCAAAAGAAATCTTTGACGACGTGATAAGGCTTAGCCTGGCGGACGGCCGGATACTCTCCGCCACGCAGTACAATGAGCTGACGGGAGAGAGCCGCGCCTGCCGCGACGAGCAGCTCACCGACTGCGGGGCTCCGGAAAAATTCAAGATAGTGCGCAAGCTGTCGCTGCTGCCTTCGGGCGCGGATAATATATGAACGAACAACCAGGCGGAGGCGGGGAGAGCGGCTGCGGCAAGCCCGCGCCGGGCGGCGACAGTATCGCCTGCCCGCTTTGCGGGAAGCCGGGCGAGATAGTACGCGGGAGCACGGTGCGCAACCTGCTTAAGCCCGGCCATGCGGCGCCCGCGGACAGGTATTTGCTCTGCGCCGCTCCCGACTGCGACGCGGTTTATTTTCACCCGAAGGGCGCCCTGTTCAGGCAGGAGGACGTGAGCACCCCCGTGCATTTAAAGACCGCGGCGGTGCCCGTGTACGCCTGCTACTGCGCCGGGGTCACTAAAACCCAGGTGGTGGCCGCCGTCAACAAGACCGGGGCTACGCGCTGGGCCGCCATAGTCAAAGAGATAACCGGCCGCGTGCCGAAATGCAATTGCGAGGAGAAGAACCCGCTGGGCAAGTGCTGCTCCGGCAACGCTTACGCCGCGGCTATCGCCGAATCCTCCGCCAAGCCCGTGCCCGTTAAAAAGTCAAAAGACCCGCTGCACGGCCTTACGCTGGAAACCATCCTTACCTATATGCTCGAGCTGCACGGCTGGGAAGGGCTGTGGAACCGCATCCCGCTGCGCTGCTTCCAGTTCGATCCCAGCATAAAATCCAGCCTCATCTTCCTGCGCAAAAATCCCTGGGCGCGCGAGAAGCTTGAGAACTGGTATATCTGCGAAGTCCCGAAGCCGAAGAAATAGCGGGCGGAGCCGCCGGGGAAACCCGGCGGTTTTGTTTTGTAGAATTACCGGACTGGGATAAGAGACGAGGGGGCAGGCTATGAAAATAAAATTGACTGCGGCGGGACCGCTCCTGCTGGGGCTTGCTTTGGCGGCCGCGGCGAGCGCGGCGCAGGCCCCTGTAAAAAGCGAAACCGGGACAGTAAAGGGGAAAGCGATGGAAAAGAATATTTATGACTTTACGGTGAAGGACGCCGAGGGCGGGGATTATTCCCTGGCCGGGCTCAAAGGGAAGGTGGTCCTTGTAGTGAACGTGGCGAGCAAGTGCGGGTTCACGCCGCAGTACGCCGGGCTGGAGGCGCTGTATAAGAAATACTCCGGCAAGGGCCTGGCGGTGATAGGCTTTCCGTGCAACCAGTTCAAAAACCAGGAGCCGGGCACCAACGAGGAGATACAGCATTTCTGCAGGCTGAATTACGGCGTGGACTTCCCCGTGATGGGCAAGATAGAGGTGAACGGCCCGGGCGCGGACCCGCTTTACGTGTATCTTAAGAAAGCGGCCACCGGGTTCCTGGGGAGCGAGGCGATAAAATGGAATTTCACCAAGTTCCTGGTGGACAGGGAGGGCAAGGTGATACGCCGCTACGCCTCCGCCACCAAGCCCGAGTCCCTGGAGCCGGACATAGAGAAGGCGTTAGGTAAATAGTAGGGGGCAGTCTGCTTATAAAGGGGGTACCTGCATGGAATCGGGAAAAATAGAACAGCCCGCGGGGGCGGCGCCTGCCGCCGGCGATACAAGCGCGCGCAACAACCGGCGCGTGATGGCGGCCGCCGTCGGCGCGGTCGTATTACTGCTGCTTGCGGGGTACTGGATGAGGCGGTCCGTTAAAGACAGCGTCCTTATCCCCGCCGGAGAGTTCCAGATGGGCTCGCCCGAAGGAAAAGGCGAACCGAATGAATCTCCCCGGCACAAAGTTTATGTCGGCGCCTTCAACCTCCACAAAACGGAAGTGACCAACCGGGCTTTTAAAAAATTCGCCGAGGCCGCGAACTACGTCACCGACGCCGAAAAGGGCGGCGGGGTAATGGTTTTTGACGGGAAGAAAATGAAGCAGGAGAAGTTCGCGAACTGGAAAGACCCGCTGGGGACCGGGAAGGGCATTGAAAATAAAATGGACCACCCTGTGGTCCGGGTCAGTTGGAACGACGCCGCCGCTTACTGCAAGTGGGCCGGCGGCCGCCTGCCGACGGAGGCCGAATGGGAGAAAGCGGCGCGCGGCGGCACGGACACGGACTACAGTTTTGGCGACGATGAGCAGAACCTTAACAAGTACGCCTGGTACAGCGAGAACTCTAATTCCCAGGACCACCCGGTAAAGCTGAAGGAGCCGAACGCGTACGGTCTGTACGACATGCACGGGAACGTCTGGGAGTGGGCGGCCGACCGTTACGCCGAGAAATACTACGGCGCGAGCCCGGCGAAGGATCCGCAGGGCCCTGAGTCCGGGAGCCTCCGGGTGCTGCGGGGCGGAGGGTCGGGCAATGTCCGCAACGGCCTGCGCTCGGCTTTCCGCGCCATGTCCAGCCAGGGCAGCTGGAGCCTCAGCTTCGGCTTCCGCTGCGCGTTCCCTCCGCAAGACGCAAAATGACGCCGTCTTTTTCCGGCAACGGCTAATTTGTTATATTCAAACTGCGAGCGGCCGAAAATACCGGAGGCTTTAACCTTATGCTGACAGACTTCGCTAGTGAATACTACGGGATACTAAGCGCGCTTGAGGCGCTGGCGCTTTTTACCGGCATGCTGCTCTGCATGGAGGTAGGGCGGCGGCTGGCGCTGAAGAAGGGAGAGCTGGAAGACTCCCCGGGAGCCGGCGCCATCGACGGCGCGGTTTTCGGGCTGCTGGGGCTCCTTATCGCTTTTACTTTCGCCGGGGCGTACGACCGGATAGAGGCCCGCGATCTGGCCGCGATAGAGGAGGCCAACGCGATAGGCACCGCCAGCAAGAGGCTGGACCTGTTGCCTGCCGCGGCGGGCGTCCGGTTGAAAGCCCTGCTGCAGGATTACGCCGGGGCAAGGGTGGAAGAATACAAGGTGATCAGGCAGCCTGAAAGCCATGCCAGGGCCGTGGCGCATACCGCCGGGCTCAAGGACGCGCTTTGGCGGGAGGCGGTGGAGACCTGCCGGCGGGAGACCTACCCGCACGCCGCGCCGCTGGTGCTGGGGGGCCTTAACCAGGCCTTCGACAACGCCGGCACCAGGGAATCCCTGGCTAAGATACATCCGCCCGGGGCCATTTACGTGCTGCTCTACGCGATGGCCCTGCTGTCGGCGACAATGGCGGGCCACCGCCTGGCCGACAAAAGCGGCCGGAGCTGGCTGCACCGCCTTAGTTTCGCGGCGGCTACGTCCGTTACCATCTTCATTATTCTTAACCTGGAGCACCCGCTGTTCGGCCTGCTGGGCGTTAAAACCCTGCAGCTCCCCGTTAACGAGGTCTACAGCGAAATTTCGCGGCAGCCGTAACGGCGGGGGCCTAGTTCCCGGCGGCCGCTTCGGCGGCAAGCAGGCCTTCGGAGCAGACGCCGTAGATCAGGCGGGTGGTGTCCTTGTTCGAGCAGGAAAAAACGTAGCCGCTGTGCGTCTCGCGGTGTTCCTGCGGGGGGCTGCCCGGCTCGGCCAGGGCGCCGCATTTCGCGCCGTAACCGTCCGCCAGCGCCTGGACCTCCGGCGAGATCTTCCCGCTTTCCTGCTGCTCGTCGAAGGCGCTGGGGTAAAGGGCGTAGATGAAGACCAGCCCGGAAAAATTTGCGTGCGTTCCTTCCACTGATTCCAGCATTTCGGCCAGCCGAAAGGACATTACCCGGCGGTACACCGCGCCGTTAAAGGCCGAGAGATCGTCGGTGGCGGAGCCGGTCACGAATTTCCGGACGGTACCGCCCTCAAGAGGGCCCGAGAGTATGGGCTCTACCCAGGTGGGCTTCATGCCTTTGCCGTAGCGGGTGGTCATCCCTTCCAGGCTTCTGCCGAGCGGCACCAGCGCCGGGGCGGGGACCGGGGGCGGGACGGCGGGGACGGCCTGCGCGGCGGGCGCTCCGGCGGCGGCTCCGCCCACGGCCGGGCTCTTCGTATCGGGCGCGGACCTGTGGCCGAAGAAAACCAGGCCCAGGCAGATGGCGGCCGCCAGCAGCGCCGTCGGCAAGGGCTGCAAAGCGCGCCCCGGCTTTTTAGGCGCGGGCCCCGGGTCCGGAGGTGGTTTTTCCTGCATACGTTCTTTGATAAGGGTATAGTATATCTAATTCAATATATTCTAGTCGCCGGAGAAGCCGGGCGGTCTTGTTTTGTAAAATAACCCCGGGCCCGAGCGGGGCGGGGCCGGAAAACCGGAGCGGAGGTGATTATGCCGTCGGATAATGTTCAACTGCTGGTAATGTTCGGTATAGCCGCGGCGGTGGCCGCGATAGCCGGTTATTTTATAGCGCGGTACCTCAAAGGCAGCATCACTATCTCCCTGCCCGGTACGGCCTTTAACCAGGGCGACACCGTGGAAGGTTCCTTCGAGCTGCTTACCCGCAAGGAAGTGAAGGGCAACGGTCTTACCGCCTGCCTGGTGGCCTCGGAAACCACCCGGGAGTACCGCAACGGCAAGAGCCATTCCCATACGCGCGAGATCTACCGCTCCGGTCAGACGCTGGAGAACGCGAAAGAGTATCCCGCCGGGTACAAGGCCGCTTACAATTTCAAACTGGCCGTACCGGCAGAGCAGGGCGCGGGCGGCTCCGTGCTGGGCCAGGCCCTGAACATGCTGGGCGGCCTGAACCGGCGCATTTCCTGGAAAGTGGAGGTGCGGCTGGACGCGGAAGGGGTGGACCTGGCCTCCAGCCAAAAGATCTCGGTGGGCCAGACCGGCTTTTTCTCCTGAGACCGGTACCGCTTTAGGTATTTACAATGAGAGCTAGGGCGCATATTTACGCATCTGTGGCGGCGGGCGGCGCGGCCTACGCCGCGACCGGGTCGCCGGCCATGTCCGTGTCCTGCCTGCTGAGCGGGGTGCTGCTGGACGTGGACCACCTGCTGGATTTCTACCTGACCACCGACGAGCCGTTCAGCTATAAAGTCTTCCGGGCTTGGTGCCACGAGGTAAGGTGGGAGAGGATCTATCTTGTCCTCCACTCGTACGAGCTTTATCTCCTGCTCGTCCTTGCGGCCTTCGTATACCGGAACGAGGTCCTTACCGGGGCGGCGCTGGGGATGGGGCTGCATTTGCTGATGGACCAGCTGGGCAACACCGTCCTGGATAAGCGGTTCTACTTCTTTATATTCCGGTATCGTTCCGGCTTCGCAAAAAGCGCCCTGCTCGCCGGCGGTAAAGTAAAAGAGGCCGGGAAGTAAGGAGCAAGTTATGACAATAGCCTATCTCAGGCAGTTCAAGGTGTCGGGCTACGCCGTCTTCGACTTCGCCGCGGCCTTTCTCGGCGTCGCCGCGCTAAGCCCGCTATTATCGGGCCTGGCCCGCAGGGCCGGCTGGCAAGTGCCGCGGATCAACTGGCTCTACCTTACCTTGCCGGGCGGCGTGGCCGCGCATGTGGCCAGCGGCAATATCACGCCCATGACAAGGGATTTCCTGTCCCCCGGCGGCCATTATGGCTTAAAGGCGCTGATCCTCGCTCTGTCGGTTCTAGGCCTCAGGAATATCAGGAAGAGCGGCGGGCCCGGCGTAAAGACGGCGGGTTTATAAATTATGCGGATATTGATAGCCGGGGCGTGCGTGCGGGAGTCTTTTGCTAGAATATCCTGCATGGGTTACGGGGATTAGGAGCTGGTTCTGACCGCATCAATATTTTATATCTTGACCGCCTGCCTGCTGCGGGCCGCCTCGGCGCAGCAAGCCGCCGACGAAGCGCCGGAGCGGCAGGACCGCTGCTTCTGCGTAAAGTTCATGGGCGGGTACCAGAATCCATATTCTTTGACCAAGCTGCGGCCCACCCCCGCCAAGTGCCGGAAGCTGTGGTACAAGCCCGGCCCGGTGAGCCCTTTCTTCGAGGGCCTGCTGACCTGCGACGAGTTGCGGGAATGCCGCGCGAAAGAAGAGGACCGGGCTGAAAAAATTAAACTGCTGGAGGAAAAGATAGAGCTGGCTAAAAAAAATATTTACAGCTGCTGCCGGGAAGGCTCTTCGTCCTCCGCCTGCGACCCTAAATGCGCGGCCAGGCGGAAGAAAGAACTTAAAGCTCTTGAGGCGGGAAAAAAACGGCTGGAAAACAGCGTTAACGAGGCGTGCATCGCCAAAAGCCGGAAAAAATAGGCGCGGCGGTTTGATTTCCGGGAAGACGGGGGAGTTAATGCCTGAAACGGCGGAAGCTGTCGCCGGGGGAGGCGTTGTCCGCGGCGTAGTCGGCCTGCTGCGCGGGCGCGGGAGCGCCGTTGATATGCACCGTGCGGATCCAGGCGCGGTGCGCCGCCGCGGAATAGTATAAGGTCAGCCGCACGCGCTCCGGCGGCGGGACATAGGCGACAGGACGCGGCATCACGGGCCGGTCATTGGCCTGCTCAGGCGTGTCGCCACGTCTAAAAACTCTCATGGTATCTTTCCCACGGTAAGAGTATACCCCGCGCGGGCCGCGCCCTGAAGTGTCAAAGGACCTACCCGGCTTGGGGAAAAAGGCCCATGACGCTGAAGCGCACGCGCTGCGGGCTTATTAAAAGTTAAAATATGAGCGGCAGGGCTTTTGCCGGTCGGCCCTGGCCTGAAACTTCCAAGAGGGGAGCGGTGCTGACTATATGATGAATTGTCCTAAATGTTCTTCCGAGACGCTGGTTGAGACGCCTGTGCTGGGAAATATCCCGCTCGACGTATGTCCGGGCTGTTCCGGGATCTGGTTCGACAAGGACGAGCTTGAAGCCCTGCTTAAGCAATCACAGGGCGGGGCTTCGGCGGATTTCAACCTTATCAACCCCAAGGCCGAAGGCCATACCTGCCCCCGCTGCAAAAGCAAGATGTCCCACGGGGGGCTGGTGAACCCGCTCTTGTTGGTGGACAGGTGCCAGTCCTGCGGCGGGGTCTGGCTGGACTCGCGCGAACTCGACCTTGTGAGGAAACTGCTCGGCCTTACCGGGGGCCCCTCCTCCGAAGTGAAGGTGGACAGGCCCGCCCCGGCCCCCGCCGCGCCGCCGGCGAAGGCGCCCGGCTTTACGCCGGCAAAAATGCTGGCAGCCGCCGCCGCGGTACTGGGCCTTGTCGGCCTGAGCTTCGAAATGTACCTTTATTTCAGCCCGCCGGAAGCGGTGTCGTTCAAGCCTTCCTCCGGCCTGGCCTTTGTAAGCGTGCTGTTCTTCGTCGGCGGTATTTTCTTCCTGAACCGGGCGGACGACGCCGGCAAATGAACGACGGGCGGCAGCGCCCATGCTGAACCGCCGGGAACGATGTATAATTAGGCTGGCTTATGAAAATACTTGTAGCTGAAGACGACCTGATGGTGCAGGAGATGCTTGTCACCGTGCTTACGGACCTCGGGCATGTCGTGCAGGCCGTGGATAACGGCGACAAGCTTATCAAGCTGGCGCTCGAGTCCAAGCCGGACCTGATCCTGACGGACATGCACATGCCGCAGATGCGCGGGGATTCCATGATAGCCATGCTGGAAATGTACGAGCCCCTGGCCGGCGTGCCGGTCATTATGATCACCGGCGCCAGCGCGGGCGAGATCGCGGACGCCGGCCTCCCGGAAGGGATCACCGTGATCCCGAAGCCGCTGGACCTGGCGAAACTCTCGGCCGAGGTCCAGAAAGCCGCGGCCCGCCTGGGCAAATAGAAAAGGGGACAGGCTGCTTTTTTCGACCGCCGGGTAAGCCCGGCGGTTTCGTTTTGGGCCTGAGGCCAAAGCCTAAACCGGCCTGGGCCCTTTTTCCCTTACGGGCAGGCGGTTTTCCCGGCATAATATAGATGATGAGAAAACTTAAATTCCCATGGCTTCTCTCCGCGCTGCTTCTCGCCGGCCTGCCGCCGGCCTTCTCCGCCCCGGCCGCCGCTGAGCCCCGGGCCCCGGCCTATACCCTGCTTTCGGACCTGGCCGCGCTTCCGCAGGCCGGGGTAACCGTCTCCGTGCCGGCGCCGGCAGAAGCCGGCCCGCTCAAATACCTTAAGCCGGCCTGCGTGCCCAGCCAGGCCCTGCTTCCCGGCAATAATTTCATCCCGGTGGTCAGCGACGCACGCCGCGTGCGCGCCATCGACGACCTGCTGGCGAAGATAGCCGTCTGCAAGCCCCTGCCGTACGCGAACGACGGCGTGGTGCACACCGATCCCCATCCCGGCCTGCCCAAAAAGCCCGCCGGGTACTACAAGGAGTACACGCTTATCGTCCCCGGCCACGATACCGGCGAAGGCCCCGAGCCGGTAGTGATCGGCGGGGTCACCTATATGACCGGCCCGGTGCTGAGCGCCCGGGGCCCGGAGCGCCTGATGATAGGCAATGGCCGCGAGGTGTATTACACCCCCGACCATTACACCACC
>MGUK01000062.1 GCA_001799995.1 Elusimicrobia bacterium GWF2_62_30 | reverse complement strand
ATGTCCAGCTTGCAGGTGGGGCTGTCGGAGTCCGAATCGAGGGCGCCCAGCTTGGCGGACAGGTAGCGGCTCTTGGAAACCGTAAGCTCGTAGCCCAGGTAGTAAAGGGGCGTCTTTTCGGCGTTCTTAAGGCCGGTAAAGGAGCGGTCCAGCTCTTTTACCAGGGCGTTCAGGTAGGTGTCGTTCTTCCCGTCCGCCGCCGAAAGCGCGGCCGGCAGAAGAAAGGCGCAGAGAGTAACCAGCAGTTTGAGCATTTAAACCTCCGTTCCGAATTGTCCAGATCGTTATTTTTTTGCCATGAAGACCAGGCGCTTGTTGAGAAGGAAGGCGATGATCGCCATCGGAAGCAGCATTGCCGCCCCGGCCAGGTACATGTTCCAGCCCAATCCCTTCAGGCCCTTGAGCGCGAATACGTTGACTACGTAGGTGAAGGAATATACCCCGAGGAACCGCAGCAGCAGGGAATTGTCCCTGCTGCCGAACACGAGGCGCCCGGTGGTCTTGAAATTGAAAAGCACGCCCAGCACCTGGCCCACCAGGGCGGCCAGCGCGTAGTGGAGCCCCACGAAGATCAGCAGGGCGAACAGGCTGTAGCCGAAGATCGTGTTGAGCACCCCTACCGCGATAAAACGCACGAACAGCTTGCGATCCCCGTGGTGGAAGCGGTAAAACAGGTCTTTTATGAAAGTTCGTGTCATGTCGTACGCCGTACCGGCCGGCCGCGGCTCAGAAATTTATCCGTTCTTTCTCTATCACCATGGGCCTTTTCAGCACCTGGGTGTGAATGGTGCCGATGTATTCTCCCACGATGCCGATGCAGATAAGCTGCATGGAGCCCAGGAAAAAGAACCCGATCACCAGCGGGGCCATGCCCAGGCTGAACCTGTCCCAGTAGACCAGCTTGTATGCCAGGTAGCCAAAGGCCACCACGAGCGAGATCATGGCCGTCAGGAAGCCCATCATCGTGGCCAGCCTGAGCGGGACCTTGGAGTGGTTCGTAATGCCCAGCCAGGCGTAATCGTAGAGGGTGTAGAAATTGTTCTTCGTGAATCCCCACTTGCGCCGCGCCTGGGGGTATTCTATTTCCGCCCGCTCGTAGCCGAGGTCGCAGATAAGCCCGCGGAAATAGGGCAGCGGGTCGTCTATCTTGCGGAGGGTCTTTATCACCTCCTGGTCGTAAAGGCCGAAGCCGGTAAAGTTCTTGTTCAACTCCACTTCGGACATGGAGGCGACAAGGTTGTAATAGAGCTTCCTGAGGGAGAAGAGGAGGCCGGATTCCTCGCTGTGCGATTTTACGCCTATGGCTATCTTGTAGCCCTCTTCCCATTTCCTGATGAACTCGGCTATCAGCTCGGGCGGCTCCTGCAGGTCGGAGACCAGGCTTATCACCGCGTCGCCCTGGCCCTGCAGCATGCCGTAGATGGGGGAGCGGATCTGGCCGAAGTTCCGGGTGTTGAAAATGAGCTTAACCTTCTTGTCTTCCGCGGCCATCTGCCTGAGCACGGCGCGGGTGCCGTCCTTGGAATTGTTGTCGATGAAGATGTATTCGAAAGTGTAGTCCGGAAAGGCCGCCATGACCTTCTTTACCCTTTCGTAGATCTCCCTGACGTTCCCTTCTTCGTTGTAGCACGAGGAAACCACGCTGATATGTTTCATCTTTTTTTCTCCCGGGCCGCGTCGGCACGCATTACGCGGTCGGCCTCTTTCTTCCACGCCGCCTGGTTTACGCCCATCAGGTACGGGGGGATGGCGTACTTCATGCATTTCACGCAGTTGACGTGTCTTTCTTTCCTGCGGTTTATCTCCGCCAGGGAGTCTTTCAGGTAATCTTTCGAGATGGTTGAGGTCTTCATGTCGAAGCAGACGCAGCAGAGCGGCACGCTCCTGTCCCAGTTGATGTTGACCTGGTTGGAGAGGAAGCGGCAGGCCCGGCCCCGGTAGGGCTCCGCTATCTCGCGGCCTTTCTCCAGGCTGACCAGGAGCAGGTCCAGGAACTTGCGGGTGGCGGCGTCCACCTTGCCTTCATGATAGTTCACCAGGCGTTCCACCGGCGTGACGTTGGCGTAGCAGGGGGACAGGACGAACCCGAGGTCGTCGCAGAACTCCTGCATCTTCTCGAGGTCTTTGCCTACGTTGTTGCGGTACATATGGTAGTTCACGTCCACGAAAATGTGCGCTTTATGCTTTTCGATGAAATACTTTATGCGGTAAAGGTTGGATTTCACCAGGTCCACGTTGCCGCCGGTGTGGGTGCTGTTGTAGGCCTCCGGGTAGAAACCCGAGGTGGAGATCTTGAGATAATCCGGCGACAGCTTGATGACGTTCTCTATCTTTTCGGCCGACTCAATGGAAAGGTTGGTGGAGACGGCCGCGGCTATGCCCAGCGCGTGGGTGCGCTCGATGAAGCGCGGCAGGTCCGGGTGCAGGAAAGGTTCGCCCCAGCTGTAGAGGCAGATATGGCTGACCAGCCCGGCCTCGCCCATCATCTTGTCGGTGATCTTCACGTAATCGTCGTAGGACATCAGCCCCGCCGGGTTCTTGATGCCCGGCACGGTGTAGGCGCAGGAGGGGCAGCGCAGGTTGCAGGTGCCGGTCACGTCTATGGTGAAAAAAGACCCGCAGAACTCGCTGTAGCGCACGCAGTCGGCCGCCGGGATCCCCAGTTTGGCCAGCGCTCCTATTATCTCGTCCTCTTTTATGGAAACCGCTATCAGCACGCGCAGGCCCTTGTGCGCGGCCTTCAGGGCCGGGATGGCGGCGGGCAGGGAGATGGTCAGCCCGGAGAGCTTCCTGCCGCACAGGGAGGCGTCGGAGTCCGCTACGCCCACCACGTTGAGGGCGTGCTTACCGGCGAAGCGCAGGAAGCCTATGCCGGTCATCCTGGCGCCCCAGACCAGCAGCGGGCTTTTGCCCAGCGTTTTTAAAAGCTCTTGTTCTGCTTTTTTCATAAATTATCCGGCGGAGCGCTGCCGCGTTATTCGAACAGCCCGGGGCCGAAGGCCAGCCCGCTGTCTTCCTTGTACCAGCGGTACAGTTCCTGCACCGCTTTTTCATGCGGCGTGTAGGGGAATTCGCCGAACTCCGAGGTGAAAAGAGAGTTGTCGCCGGAATATTCCGGGCCCAGGCCCTGCTCTTTTACCGTTACCGGGACGCCGCGGCCGTCCGCCTTCCGCACCAGCCCGGCCAGCGTCAGCAGGTCCACGGTCTTCCCGGTGCAGATATTGTAGCTGCGCCGCGCGGGTTCCCTTTTTAAGAACAGTTCCATTATCCTCGAGAAATCATCCACGTACAGGTAGTCGAAAGCCACGTTCTTGTTGATCGAGATGTCGAGGCCGGAGAGCAACCGGCAGATATTGTTGGAGATGAACCGCTGCCTGTAGTCCTCGTACTTCCCGTAGATGCCGAAGACGCGCAGGTTGTAAACGTTCCTGCGGCGGGCCTCTATGTCCCTGGCTATCACGAACTTGGAGAAGCCGTAGATGTCGGAGGGGATGAACCTGCCGAAGGCGTCCTCTTTCAGCCTGGGCTGGATCTCGTTCTTGGGGCCGTATTCCGCGCCGGAGCCGACGCAGAGCATCTTGCCGAAGGAGGCCGCGCACCTTTCGAAGTTGAAGTACATCTTCAGGTTCTCTTCCACGGAACGGTAAGACACCCCGCAGTGGAGCACGGCGTCGAAGCGGTTCTTTTCGAGGTAAACGCGCACGGCTTCCGCGTCCAGCAGGTTGAGTTCGAGGCGCTTGGGACAATGCACCCCCTCGTAGCGGGACTGGAAGTATTCCTTCAGGTTATGGCCCACGAAACCCGTGGAGCCGGTTATGAGCAGCTTCATTTTTGCCAGTTGTCCGATTTGATCTTTTCCAGCAGCGCGCCGGTATGCCCGTCCAGGTTCTCCAGGCAGCAGACCATCGGCGCCATGCACTTGGCGCAGAGCGGGATCTCTCCGCGCTTCTTTTCCAGGTGCGCCCGCTGCAACGCCTTCAGGCGTTCGCCGGTCCAGATGTCCGTGACGCTTTCCTTGTTGGCGTCGCCGACAAGCACTTCCTTGCTCCAGTCCAGCGTGCAGCCGCTGGCCGTGCCGTCGTAGTTGAAATGCATATACATGAAGAGGAAGGGGCAGACATGCTTATACTCCGAAACCTTCTGACCGTACATCCCGATGGCGTCCAGGGAGAAAGTGTTGGTCTCGGACCACTGCGGCACCACGTGCTCGATATAGATCTCGTCGCAGATGTCGCCGAAGGTCTCGTAGAACTTCTTCTTGTCGTCCTCCGTCAGGCCGGAGTCCACTATCTTTACGTAGATCTTGCAGTCCTTGCGCACTTCGTAGAGGTCCCTGATATTGTCCGTCAGCTTCTTCATGTCCACGGCCACGCCGGTTATCGCCTTGTACCCCTCGGAGGTGATGGCCTCGACCGAGATGTTAAGGCGCGTGAGCCCGGCCGCGATGATGGCCCTGTTCAGTTCCGGGGTCAGCAGCGAGCCGTTAGTGAACATCTCGATGACGCCGGCGACGTTCTTCTCTTTGACGTAGGCGATCATCGCGGGCAGGTCGGGGTGCATCGTGGGCTCGCCGTGCAGCCCTATCTTGACCTTGCGGAACTTGCCGGGGAATTTGGTGGAGTCGTCTATGATCTTCTTGAAAAGCTCCAGCTTCATGAAGCCGCGCTTGAGCCCCTTCGCCGCTATGCCTTTCTCGTCGGCCTGGAAGCAGAACTTGCACTTGAAGTTGCAGAGGCTGCAGATGTCGATGTGCATGGAGTACGGCGTGCTCAGCGGCACGGCGTTCTCCAACGGCGACTTTTCCGAGGAGTAGATACGCGCCTGGATCTTTGCTTTCATGGTTTAAGCCTCATTTCGCCGTCTTCAGCATTTCTATCTTATTGTCCCGGAGGATGGCCACGTCGGACCCGGGGTAGTTCTGCTCAAGCGACTTCAGCACCTCGCCCGGGTACAGGCCGGGGACCATCACGATAACCAGCGCCGGCGGTTCTGTTTTGAGGTGTTCGGGCCCGACTATCGGCAGGTGCAGCACCGGGGTGAAACGGCCCTGCTTGAACTTGGCCGAGTCTATCACATAGGCCAGTTCCTTTACCCCGCTGAGCGCCATCAGCGCCAGCGTCCGGTGCCCGGCGCCCCAGGCCGCCACCTTCCCGCCGCGCGCGGAGTATTCGGAGACTAAGCGCCGGAAATCCCTGATCAGCGCTTCCACCTCCGCAAATTGCGCGGAGATTTCCAGCGCCGGCCTTTTCCTTACCGTGACGGCCACGTCGTTCTCTTCATTTATCAGCCGGCAGTCCACCACTTCAAAACCGTTGGCTTCGAAGGCGTGCGGCAGGGTCTTCTGCGTGAAATAGGATAGATGGTCGGCGACGAACTCGTAGAAGGACCTGGTTTTGAGCAGGTAGTCCAGGTTGGGGACCGTCACGAAGCCGGCGGCGCCGGGCGTCATATTATCCCTGATGCGCCGGATCACGTCCCCGGGTTCGGGCAGGTGCTCCAGGAAGTTCAGGCAGACGAAAGCGTCGAAGGGGCCGCCCTCTATCCTGTCCAGGCCGCCGATATAGCCCTGTACGATATTGCGCCCGGCCGCTTTTGCCTCGGCTACCGAAGCGGGGGAGGCTTCCAGGCCGGTCGGTACCATGCCCGCCTCCGAAATAACGTCGAGCATGTGCCCGCGGGCGCTGCCTATCTCCAGGACCTTTTTGCCTTTGAGGCCGAACTGTTCGGACAGGGCGCGCATCTGCGCCAGCCTGGACTCCCGCGCCTTGCCGGACAGCGTGGCCGCGGTTATGACGTCCCTGAAATAATCCACGGGCGGGCAGGTAAGCTGCACCAGGCCGCAGGCCGAACACTGGAACATGTCCAGGGTAATGGGAGTATCGGAAGAAAATTCGCTTTTTTCGGGGAAGAACTGCGCCGCCTTGGGCATGCCTTTAAGGCTGAGGAGCGGGAGGGGGGGCAGCGGGCCGCCGCATAAACGGCAGCTGGTTCTTGTAGTCGTCATGTTATCCTTTCCTGCTTGCCGGGTAAAACTCCCGCCCGGGCTCAGCCGCCGGTCACCAGGCCGGCAAGCCCGGAAATAGCCGTCAGCGTACGGTCCGGGGCCAGCGCGCGCAGTTTGGCCGCGTCACCGTACCCGTAAAGCGCCGCTATAGCGGCTATGCCGTTCTCCCTGGCCGCCAGTATGTCCGTTTCAAAATCTCCGATCATGACGGTTTCCTTTTTTTCCAGGGAGCGGAGGCCCAGGAGCCGGCCGATCATCTCGCTCTTCGTCATGCGCCTGCCCGGCACGGAATCCGGGCAGACTACTTCTTCAAAAACGTCCAGGCCGAACTTCAGGAGCAGCGCGCGGGTCGGTTTGTCCGGCTTGTTGGTGACCAGGAACAGGCGCGCGCCGGCGGTCTTCAGCTCCGCCAGAGCCTCCGCCGCGCCCGCGTACAGCCGGGTCCCCGGGAAGCCGCACTCGTCGTAGATCCCGCGGAACGCCGCGGTAAGCCTGCCGATATCCTCAGGCGAAAGGGACGGGTCTATGCCGAGAAGTATTTCTTTAAGCTGAAAGCCTATCAGGTCCGCCTTCACCGGGGGCGCCGCGGCGCCGAACACTTCAGCGAAAGCTCCGCGCACGCAGGCGATGATGTCCGGGGCCGAGTCGGCTATCGTCCCGTCCAGGTCGAAGAGGATGTTCGCGTACCTGTTCACTCGTATTTGCCGCCGGCTTCCTCGATGAGTTTCTTGTACCTGCTTTCGAGCATGGTTATGCGCTGTTCGTCCTCGGTGTAGATCGCGCCGTAGAAATTGCGCTTGTTCTTGAGCCACATCAGCTCGAAGCCCACGGCCTTGAGTATGCCGTCGGGAGCTTTGTCGCCCAGCGCCTGGGGGCACTCGAAGATCACCTTCCTGGTCTCGTACCGGTCCAGCAGCCCGGCGGGCAGGCGGTTGAAGAAAGGCAGGGATTCCTTGGCCACGCCGCCGCCGATGACGCACTGCATGCCCGTCTTTTTGGCCTTGAGGAAAAGGTCTCTGGCGATGTCGAAGATCCTGTCGGCGTTAATTTCGTCCCTGCGCATGTTGAGCGAGCCTGTCATGTCCACGCGGCCCAGCACAATGCCGTCCAGCTCGGAGATGTTCTCCAGGGCCAGCATCTCGTCGAAATTCTCCACGGAGACGCGGGTCTCTATGTTGATGAGGAAGCAGATGTTGTCGATCTCTTCCTTGGGGAAGACCATCTTAGCCGCGCCCAGGTATTTTTTCAGGGCGTAGCCGGATTCTATCATCGGGGCCACTATCCTGGTAACGCCTATGGAACGCGCGTCGTACATATCCTTCATGGCTTCGCAGCCGCCGATCTTGATGGTCAGGTCGAGGCCGGCCCGGGTTATGACCTCTTTGAGGCGCAGCGCCTCTTCCAGGCGCGTCCCCTCCGCTTCGAATTCCGCCTTTATGCCTATTACGTGATAATTCTCTTTGAGATCGTGCAGCACGTCCACCATTTTTCGTTCAAGGTTATTCATTGCGTCCCCGCCTTATCTTTGATTTTCAATACCCGAAACCGGCTATCCTATTATATTCCCGTTGAATTCTTCCCTGTCAAGGAAAGGCCACATGTCCTCCAGCGGCTTCGAGACCATGGTCCCGTCCGGCTTCTTTTCGGAGGAAAGCTTGGGCATGAACTTGTAGTCCGACGGCAGCCTGACGTCGCACAAGCCCGGCCCGTCGGCCGCCATGACCTTTTCTATCTTCGCGCTCATCTCCGCGCTGGAATCTATTACTTCCGTGTGGAGGCCGAAAGCCGCCCCGACCTTGGCGAAATCGGGGAAGCCCACGCCGGAAGCGGGGTCGCAGGCCACGAGGCGGCCCTGGAAGAAGTTCTCTTGGGTCTGGCGTATGGAAATGTAGCCGTTATTGTTGAGCACGAAGATCTTTACCGGCAGCTTGTAATGGGCCACGGTGGCCAGCTCCTGGAGGTTCATCATCAGGCTGCCGTCCCCGGCCAGGCAGACCACGTTCTTTTTGCCGCTTCCGATGCAGGCGCCGATGGCGGCCGGCAGATCGTAGCCCATGGACGCGCAGCCGGAGTTGAAGAACTGCCGCTGCCCCTTCTTGACTATCCCGGCCTGGAACAGGCAGACGCAGGCGGAGCCGTTGCCGGCCACCACCGGGGTGCCGGCGGGGAGCAGGCCGGTCAGCGTCCGGATGAAATGGTACGGGCTGACGCTGGACTTCAGGTCCTTGTATTCTTCAAGCACCACCGGGTATTTGGCGGTCCTTTCGCGGCACCAGGCCAGCCAGCCGGAAAAATCCCCGGCGCCGGCCGCTGTCAGGGCGGCCAGCAGTCCCGTCATGAATTCTTTGACGTCGGCGTTCACGGCCAGGTCCGGGATCACGGTCGGCTTCTTCAGTTCGCCGGGATCGATATCCACCATTATTTTTTTAGCCCGGTGCGCGTAATTTTCCCAGTTATAGCTTGCCTGGCGGATATTGTTGCGCGAGCCGAGGGAGAGCACCAGGTCCGCGTTCTGCAGCGAGAAGTTGCCGCCGCGGGTGCCTACGGTGCCTATCCTGCCCGCGAACCAGGGGCTTTCATCCGGCACCAGGTCGAAGCCCGCGAAGGTGGCAAGCACCGGTATTTTCAGGGCGTCCGCGAGCTTTTCAAAAAGTTCCTGCGCCCCGGCCAGCCTAATCCCGTGGCCGGCTACCAGCACCGGGCGCTTCGCGGCCAGCAGCATTTTCAGGACTTCCGCCGTTTTCAGGTCCGTTGAACGGACCGCCGGCTCCGGCTCGAAGCCGGGGAGGGTCGTCTCGTCGATAAGCACCGCCTGCACGTCCAGCGGTATGTCCAGCCAGACCGGGCCGGGACGGCCGGTAGTCGCTATATGTATGGCCTTGTCCAGTACCTGCCGCACCTGCCGCGGGTCCGTAAGCATTTGCGCGAATTTAGTCACCGGCCTTACGATATCGGTAATGTTTATTTCCTGGTCGCCAAGCTGGCGCAGGCCGGCTTCCGGGCAGGAGGCGGCGGTGGTCTTGAATTTCACCTGGCCGGAGATGTAGAGCGCCGGGATGGAATCCAGCCACTGGCCTATCACGCCGGTGAGGGTGTTGGTGCCGCCGGGGCCGGTGGTAACTATGGCCACGCCCAGCTTGTCGGAAACCCGGGAGTAGCCTTCCGCGCCTATGGCCGAGGCCTGTTCGTGGTGGCTGCAGGTGTACTCCAGCCCGGGGCATTTTCCGATGGCGTCGTTGAGGTGCATGGCCCCGCCGCCGGAGATCATAAAAACGTGCCTGACCCCGTGTTCCGTAAGGCGTTTGGCCACGTAATCTGAAAGTCTCATCATAGGTACTGAAACCGTCCTGTATCCTGTTTTTCCGGGGAAACCCTATTAATATTATATTATAAGCCCTATTCAACCGTCTACCTGAATTTAAGCCCGTAAAAAAGGCCGTCCCGGGGAAGGGACGGCCTTTTCTGCGCGGGAGCGCGGCTTATTTCGCTTTCAGTATGTCGCTCTTGCTCACGCCCTGCGCCTTGGTCTCGGCTATCGAATATTTGGGGGTGACCTTAACTACTTTGGCCGTCCCTATCTTCTCCTCTTCGGAGCCCAGGGATTCGCCGGTGTCCGGGTCCACCATCTCTTCGCCCTGGCGGAAGATGTTGTAGACATTCCCTTCTTCTTCCCCGTCGGACTTGCCGGAATTGATGTAGAGCTGGTTGCCGGTGATCTTTATGATCTTCACCGCTCCGCCGCCGGCCTCGTCGAATTTTTTCGTGAGTTCGGCTACTACTGTGTCCACGGCTTCCCGGGCGGCCTTGCCCAGGATGGTTTCGTCGAACCCTTCTTTGCCGAAGTCGAAGTCGGGGGCGATGGAAAGGTCCGAAGAAATTTCCGAGCTGGACTTGCTGCCTTCGCCTTTGGCCGCGGCGACTATCTGGGCCGAAGTGGTGTCTATCGCGCGCACGTCGAGCACGGCGCGGGCCTTGTTGGTGGAGATCTTCGCCCCGCCGCCCAGGCCGCCCAGCCCCTTGAGCTTGCTCAGGCCGCCCACGCCTATCTTGCTGTCCTTTATGCCGAACTCCGTTACGGAGCCGGTGATGATGAAGTTCGCGCCGAGCAGCCGGCCTATCTTGGCGGCGGTCTGGGCGGTTACCGCGCCGGAAGCGCCCAGCTTCTGCTCTTCCATGACGGCGTCCAGCTTGCTGCGTTCGATAAGGGTATATTTTTTTGTTTCCGAGAGGGCCGTCACCATCATCTCGGCTATGCCGGTGCCCACGTTATGCCACCCGCCGTGGTGGTTGGATTTGTCCTCAAGGTCTATAACGCAGATGATCTTTTTGCCGCCGCAGAAACCCGCGGACGCCATCCCCGCCAACAGGAGAACGGCCGCGGCCGTCCTGAATATCGATTTTTCCATTGTAGCCTCCTAACTCATGCCGGTGCAGGATAAATGGTAGCAAAAAGGCGCCGTTTTTTAAATAACGCCGCCGCCGTTGTGGTAAAATATACGGCGGATCAAGGGGCCGCCTTAACCGGCGCGGGGCTTGAATATGGCGCGGATCTCTGGTATACAATATGGGGGGAATGTAACCTGCGTTACATTAATCCCCCGTTCCGTCCGGACAACCTATGAAAATACTCATCGCTGAAGACGACGACGGCATGCGGGAAATGATGCTGGCCCAGCTTTCCGACATGGGCCACGAGGTGGCGGCGGCGGAGAACGGCCAGGAACTGGTGAAGCTCGCCCTCGACGACAAGCCGGACCTTATCGTAACCGATATGCATATGCCGGAGATGACCGGCGATTCGATGATAGCGATGATGGATATGTACCCGCCGCTGGCCGGCACCCCGGTCATAATGGTGACCGGGGCCACCCCGATGGAGCTGGAGGACGCGGGGATCCCGAAGGAAATAACGGTGCTGCCTAAGCCGGTGGATTTCGCCAGGCTGGCAGAGGAAATAGCGAAGATAGCCTCCAGACAGGGCGGGTGACAACGTTATGTGCGGCAGATACTCGCAGACCTTTGACCTGGCCGAAGCCGTAAAACGCTTCTCCCTGAAGCCGCCTCCCTTCAACTCCAAGCCGAGCTATAATATCCCGCCCGGGGCCCTTACTCCCGTGGTCTGCGCCGGGGGGCTGCGGTTGTATAAATGGGGCTTTATCCCGGGCTGGGCCGCCTCGCCCGGGCCTGAAGTGACCCTCTTCAACGAGGGGAATTCCCTGGAAAGGAAATTTTCGGCCGAAGACGCCGCGCCCGCAGCCCAGCCGCAGGCGAGGGAGGGTTTCATCAACGCCCGCGCCGAAGGCATAGCCTCCCGCCCTGCTTTCAGGACCGCCTTCTACCGCGCGCGCTGCCTTATCCCGGCGGACGGCTTTTACGAGTGGGGCACTTCCGCCGGGACCAAAATTCCTTATCGCTTCGAAATGCGCGACAAGGGTATTTTCGCCATGGCGGGCGTATACGAGGAGAAGAACGGGACTTACGCTATCATCACCGCGGCCTCGAACGCGCTGATGCGCGGCATCCATCACCGCATGCCGGTAATACTCGAGCGCAGGCACGAGGCGCTCTGGCTGGACCCTAAAATGAGGGACAGCGAGACCCTGCTGCCGCTGCTGCGGGCCTATGACTCTTCGCTCATGCACGGGTACCGCGTGTCAGATATCGTCAATGATGCGGACAACGACGTCCCCGGCTGCCTGGACCCCGTCCGCCCGTGACGGCCGTTCCGCGGCCCGTAGTAGATCCCCGCTATGCCCGGAGATAGTGAAAAAGCTAAAGAGCTGGTTTCCGGAGCCAGGAAGATCCTGGTCTTCACGGGCGCCGGCATTTCCACCGGCAGCGGCATCCCCGATTACCGCGGTCCCGGCGGCGCCTGGACCAGGCGCGAACCGGTCCTCTACCGGGAATTCATCGCCTCCACCCGGTCTAAACTGGATTACTGGAAATACAAGGCGGAAACCTTTCCCGCTTTCTCCGCGGCCGCGCCCAACGCGGCCCACCTGGCGGTGGTGGCGCTGGAAAAAGCCGGCAAGCTGCTGGCGGTCGTGACCCAGAACATCGACAGCCTGCACCGCTCGGCCGGCACGCACACGGACAAGCTGGTGGAACTGCACGGCTCAGGCCTGTACGCCGAGTGCCTGGATTGTTTCGAGTGGGTATCGATGCGGGAAGCGCTGGCCGCGTTCAAGGGCGACGGCGCGCCGCCGCAGTGCCGCTGCGGCGGGTGGCTGAAGCCGGCCGTGGTGATGTTCGGCGAGCCGCTGGAGCGGGAAAGCATGATAAAGGCCTTCAAAGCCGCGGAGGACTGCGACCTGGCGGTTTCCGTCGGGTCTTCGCTTTCCGTGGAGCCGGCGGCTTCGGTGCCGCTTTCGGCCAAGGCCGGGGGGAAACCTTACATTATCGTCAACCGCGGTCCCACCGCGCACGACAAAGCCGCCGACATAAAACTTGACGGCGACGCCTGCGAGCTTCTTCCCGCATTATTCGGCCCGCGCCATTGAAGCGCTGCCCCGGCCCCTGCCCGGTTCTCTCCCCGCAAAAACCTGTTATCTCCCCGGGCTATTCGTTCAGCTGACGACGGCCGGCGACCGGAGCGCGGCGAGGACCTCGTCCGTCGTGCGCACCATGGCGAAGCCGTCCGCCATGCTTGCGAGCGCTGAAGCGTGCAGCTCGGCGGTGCGCGCCGCCATGGCGTCCCCCGCCGCTATGCACCTGAAGCCCAGGTCGAACGCGGCGCGCGCCGTCGACTCGACGCAAAGGTTCGTCTTCAGCCCGGCCACTACCAGTGAATCCACGCCCAGGGCCTTCAGCCTTTCCCGCAGTTCGGGGTTGGTGAAGGCGCTGTAGCGGCATTTCATTAAAACCTCGCCTTCGAGCGGCGCCAGCTGCGGGCTCACCCGGGCCTGCGGGGTCCCGGCCAGGCAGACATTCCTCCACCAGAGCGTCATCAGCCCGCCGTCGGCGGCGGGGTCCTCGTGGGCGTGCGCGGTGAACAGCACCGGCCGGCCGGCCAGCCTGAAAGCTTCCGTCAGCCTGGCCGCGTTGGCCAGGGCGGACTTCGCCTGGGGCATATAGGCCGGGGAGCAGGGATCCAGGAAAAATTCCTGCATATCCGTTACCAGCAGGGCCGAACGCTCCCAGTTGAAAGGGATGATCTTGCCGCTCCCGGCGCTTTTCCGCGCTCCGGCGGCGCGTTTCTTAAGGCGCGAGGCCCAAAGCTGGCCGCAGGAGGTTTCCGCTTCTATCTCTTCCGGCGCGCTGGGCGAAAGAATTACGGTGAAGCCCGCCTTCTCAAGGGCGAGGGAATCTTCGGTCAGCCCGGCGGGGGGATTATCCCAGACATAGGCGGAGCCGGTCTTGCCGGCGCTATAAGTAGGGTTGACCGGGGTGACTTTTATAAGGAACAGCTCCGGGTCGAAGACCCGCCGCAGTTCCCCGGCGTCGAGGCGTTCTCCCTCGGGCAGAGCGAAGTTCAGGGTCAGTTTCCTGTCGCCACGGCGGAAAAAACGCTTCCCGTAAGCGGCTATCTCCTCCAGGCTCCAAACGGGGACCGGGACTATTTTGCCGCGCAGGGCGGGGTCGGTGGCATGCACCGAGAACTGCAGCTGGAACCTGCCGCCGCGGTAGTGCTCGTCTTTTACCGCTATCAGCCGCTCCAGGAAGGCTTCCGCTTCCGGCGTTTTCGGCGCCACGGTCGAGAGGCTCGGCATGAGCCCGGGGAACGGCATCTCCGCCGGCAGGAGGCGCAGGGCTTCCAGGACGGCCGGGTTCAGCGCGGGCTCGCCCATCCGGGCGAAGTGGATCTTTAGTTTCGGGTGGGCGCGCGGGTCGAGGCCCGGGTTGTCGGAAATGACCCGGCGCACCTGGGCCAGCATTTCTGCCGCCGTCAGGTTCCCGTGGAAGCCCATGGCCCCGGCGTCGCACATGCGGCAGCCCATGGCGCAGCCGAACTGCGTCGAGATCATCAGCACCCACTTGCTGGTCTTCGCCACGCCCGGCTCGACGGTATCTACGAACTCTATCATGCGCATGCCTTCTCCGGGCAGCTCGGCCAGGTAAAGACCGGCAAGTCCGGGGATTTCGCGCCGCTCCAGTATCTTCATGTCTTTCACAGTCCCTCCAGATATCTTATGCAGCCCATGGCGGCGCGTATCCCGTCCCCGCCGGCCACGGCTACCTGTCTGTAGATCCCCATCGCGGCGTCGCCGGCTTTGAAAAAGCCGGCCGGCTCCTTCCGCCAGGAGGCCGGCGCGCCGAGAGGTTCTTTCCCGACGAGGACGAACAGCGCGTCGAGCTTCAGTTCCAGTTTCTCCTGCCGGGCCGAAGCGGAGGTCAGCTCCGCGGCCCTGAGCCTGCGCCCGCCGAGCAGGCGGGAAATACAAAAGCCCGGCAGCCAGGCCGCGACGCTTTCCGACAGTCTTTTTAAGAGCAGTTTGTGCGCTTTCAGCCGGCCGGTGCGGCTGACAAGATAGACCTTGGCCGCCCGGCCCGCGAGCAGGGCTGCCTGCTGGACGGCCGCCTCTCCCGACCCGGCGACCGCTACCTGCAGGCCGGCGCAGGAAGGGGCCTCGTCGGCAGTGTTCCAGACGCCCTTGCCCGCCAGCCTGCTTTCGCCGGGAACGCCCAGCCTGCGGAAGGCCGCGCCGGCGCACCAGAGTACGGCGCGCGCGCGGAGCGCGGCCCCTTTTTTCAGCCGCACGGAAAATATCCCGTCGGCGCCCCGGGAGACGGCAACGGCTTCGCCAAGCCTGGTCTTCAGGCCCCAGCGCTTCGCCTGCCGCGCCCAGAGCCCCATCAGTTCCCTGCCGGAGATCCCTTGCGGGAAGCCCGGGTAATTCTCTATCCGTCCTATCCCCCGCGCCTGTCCCCCCAGGGCGCGGCGCTCGACGAGGAGCGCGGCATAGCCGGCCCGGGCCAGGTGCATCCCGGCCGCCAGCCCCGCCGGGCCGCCGCCGATCACTACCGCGTCCAGCGGGGCAGCCGCCGGTCCGGATTCAGCCCGGCGCTTCATGCCGAGGCCGCGAGCAGGAGCTCGGCGTGCCCTGTCCTGCCGGGGGCGCTTTTCCGCATGCAGACCACCGTCGGAGTATGGCCGGCGCACTCTTCGGGCGCGTATTGCGCGTAGGAAACTATGATGACCAGGTCGCCTTTCTGCACCAGCCGCGCGGCCGCGCCGTTGACCCCTATCACGCCCTTGCCGCCGTACAGCACGTAGGTGGAGAACCTGGCGCCGGTGTTCACGTTGTAGATGTCCACCTTCTCGTGTTCCAGCAGGTCGGCCTTCGCGCACAGTTCCCTGTCTATGGTTATGGAGCCGTTGTAGTTTATGTCCGTGCGCGTGACCGCCGCCCGGTGTATCTTCGATTTCATCAGCGTCCTGATCATTTCTTGCTCCTTTCCGCGTTCTTGTTGAGCCGCACGGCTTCGGCTATGCCCAGCAGCACCAGGTCCGGGACTACGCGGTCGAAAAGCCCGGCGTCCTCGAACAGTTTGGAAAAGCCGCCGGTGCCTATCACCAGCGCCTCTTCCGTGAAATAATCGCTTTTGATCTTGGCGGCTATGCCCCTTATCGCCAGCAGGTTGGAATAGTAAAGGCCGGACTGTATGGAGTCTATGGTCGTCTTGCCCACCAGTTCCGAAGGCCTGGCTATTTCCACGCGCGGGAGTTTCGCCGTGCGCGAGGCCAGCGCCTCCATGGAGATGCGCAGCCCGGGCATGATCACGCCGCCCAGGTATTCTTTCTTTTTCGACACGGCGCAGAAAGTGGTGGCCGTGCCCAGGTCCACTATTATCAGGTCCTTGTCCGGGAACAGTCCGGCGGCGGCGATGGCGTTGGCTATCCGGTCTGCGCCTACTTCCAGCGGGTTCTTGTACTTGATGTTGAGGCCGGTCTTGATGCCGCCCTGGAGCAGGAAAGGCTCTATCCCGAAATATTTCGCCGAGGCCTGGTGCAGCGCGTAGATGAGGTCCGGCACCACCGAGCAGATGGCCACTTCGGTGATCTCTTTGGGATCTATGCCGTTCTCGCGCAGCGCCGCCTTGAAGAAGGTCCCGAACTCGTCCGACGTGGCGCTGCCCGAGGTCCCCCGGAACTTCGCCAGGAGCTTGTCGTCCTTGAACACGCCGCCGTAGATCTGAGTGTTGCCTACGTCCAGAGCTAAGAGCATACCGCCTCCTTTTCTTTTACCGCCGCGTACAGCAGCGCCGCCAGTTCTTCGGGCCCGCGGCAGTCCGCCGTCCTTGCCCCGTTCTTGTAGACGTGGAAAATATGATCTTTCTTCATTTCCGCCAGGTCATTGTGCACCACCAGGTCCGCCGCGCCCAGGTCGCGGACCTTCTTTGTTATTAATTCATCCGCCGCGCCGGAAGTGAGCTTGAAGCCTATCAGTAGCGGCTCCGGCTGCTTCCCTTCTGCCGCGTACTTCTTTAGCCGGTCTATGATCTTAAAATTCCTCTTGAGTACCAGCTTTATCTCGGCCGCTTGAGAGTCTATCTTCGAGTCCCTGCCGGGTTTGAACCTTTTGCCGCCCGCTTCTATAATGGCGGGGGAATAATCGCTGACGGCCGCCAGGTGTATCACAGCGTCGAAAGCGCGTGCCTTAAGGAGCCGCTTTAAGGCCCGGTCCAGGTCCAAGAAGGAGGAGAACCTTTCTACGGAGACGCCCCTGCCCGACGGGACTTCGGCGCCTTCTGCGCAGAGGCAGACAGTGTCGCAACCTCGCCCGGCCAGCCGCTCCGCCAGCACGCGCCCCGTCCGCCCGGTGCTCACATTTGTAATGCACCGCGCCGCGTCTATATACTCCCGCGTCCCGCCTGAAGTTAATAGTATTCTCATGCCTTGATTTCTTCTTTTCGATTGTGGACGCGCGCCGACGACACGGGGACCGGGTTAGCAAAATCCTTCTCCTGCGAGCCGGTGTCGAGGGGGCCGGAACGCAAAACGCGCTCGGCCACACCGTGGCCGTCGCTCATCCTCCTCCCTCGCCGCTTACGCAAGGCTCGGTCGTCGGAAGGTTTTGCTAACCCGGCCCCCTCGACGCCGGCGGCGCCAACCGTGGATAAACCGGTCCTTCTAAGTGAATTAACTATCTCTATGTATATTTCCTCCGGCTCAAGCAGGCGGCCCGAGCCGTTGTCGCCGCAGGCCTGATAGCCGCGGCCCGTGCCCAGCACCTTCACGCCCCAGCCCTCCAGCACGCCCAGGGAGCGCCGCGTGGCCGGGTGCGCGTACATGTTCTGGTTCATCGCCGGCGCCACCAGGTAAGGCTTCTTCAGGTCCCAGGCCAGGAACGTGGTGGAGATGAAGTCATCTCCGATGCCCGCCGCCAGTTTGTTGAGGATGTTAGCCGTCGCCGGGCAGATGATGGCAAGGTCCATCCATTTGGTCAGCGCGATATGCTCCAGCGCCGAGCGGTCCTCGAAAGTGTCCATGTAGACCGCGTGGTGCGTGAGCCCTTCCAGCGTGGACTTGCCTATGAACTTCAGCGCGTTCTCCGACACTACCGTCTTAACGTCGCAGCCTTCCTGCACCAGCTTCGAAATGACATTGCAGGCCTTGTAACAGGCTATGGAGCCCGTCAGCTGGAAAAGAACGTTCGCTTTATATTTTGACATTGTCTATTAACCTCACCTTGCCCAGTTTTGCCGCGGCGAACCTGCGCCCCCAGCGGTCCTCGACGTAATCCGGCCGGAAGCCCAGCGCGGCCAGCTTCTTCTTTATTTCAGCCGGGCCGGCTTTAGCGCGCAGCGCCCGGTGCAGGGCCGGGGCCAGCCGCCTGTGCTCCGGCTCCAGCAGCATGTTGCGGGAGCTCATCGCCAGGCCGTCGGCTTCCCTCAGCGTAGGGCAGGGGATTATCTCCGTGCCCAGGAAAAACGCCTCGGCCATGCCCTTGATGAGGTGGAACTGCTGGTAATCCTTCTCGCCGAAATAGGCCCTGTCGGCGCGGACCAGGCTGAGCAGCTTCAGCACCACGGTCAGCACGCCTTCGAAATGCCCCGGCCGGTGCGCGCCGCAGAGCGCCCCGCTCTCGGCGTTCTCGCTCACCCTGTACCGGTAGCCGTCGGGGTACATGTCTTCCGCCGAAGGCAGCAGCAGGAAGTCGGTCTTCTCCGCCTCCAGCTTCTTTACATCCTCCGCCAGCGTGCGGGGATAGTGCCTTAGGTCGCGCGGGTCGTTGAACTGCGCCGGATTCACGAAGATGCTGGCTACGGCCAGGCCGTTCTCCGCCTTGGCGCGGCGCAGCAGCGACTGATGCCCGGCGTGCAGGGCGCCCATGGTGGGCACGAAGCCGATGGTCTTACCGGCGCAGCGCCGGCTCTTCCTTAACTTCAGCCAGGTAGCCGTGTTTTTTATTATTTCCATTTTTCATCTCCGGGAAAATCGAATTCTTCACTTCAACGTCGAAAGCGTTCAGGGCGTCCACCACCAGCCGGCGGCCGTCCAGGTATTGCTTTACGAAAGAAGGCGGCTCGCCGTACAGGCCGAGCAGGTCGTGCATTACCAGCACCTGCCCGTCGGTAAAAGGCCCGGCCCCGATGCCTATCACCGGTATCTTCAGCAGGCCGGTGATGCGCCGGGCCAGGTCCTCCGGCACGCATTCCAGCACCAGCGCGAAACAGCCGAACTGCTCCAGTTCCTGCGCCTGCCGTACCAGCCGCTCCGCGGAGGCGGCGTCTTTGCCCTGCGTCCTGTA
>MGUK01000061.1 GCA_001799995.1 Elusimicrobia bacterium GWF2_62_30 | reverse complement strand
GTTAATTACGCTCCAGAGCGGCCGGCCGTAGTCCTTCTTCCCGCTTTTATGCTCTCCCCAGAGCCGCGCCACGTAGTCGGCGTTGAAGATGCCGGCCCTGTTCAAGGCCTCGGGGCGAAGGTACTGGTCGGCCAGGCCGCCCAGCCCTTTGAGGAACCAGAGGGAATGGGGCATCTCCAGCCCCATGCCGCGCCGCCGGTAGATGGCCGGCGGCAGGAACGGCCGCATGGCCTCTTTTTCCACGTAGCGCCCGGTGAAGTTCCTGATCCTGTACCAGGGCGGGATCTTGGTGGCGAAGTCCACCAGCAGGCGGTCGGCGAAGGGGAAGCGCGCCTCCACCGAATGCGCCATGAAGGTCCTGTCGTTCTTTACCATCAGGTCGCCGATGAAGAAGTACTTGAAGTCGATATGCGAGAGCTTGTTGAGTTCGTCGTCGTAGGGCAGCGCGTCGAACATCTCCCTGAAGAGGGAGGCGGTGGGCCGGTACGGCTGCGGGCCGAGGAGCTGCTCTTTTTCCGCGTCCGAGAAGACATGCCGCCAGTGGAAATGGGCGCCGGGCACGTCCAGCTCCGCCCCTTCGGTAAAGCGCTTGGCGAGAAAGTCGGGGCTCAGCTTTGAATAATCCGCGGGCAGGCTGCCGGCCAGGCCCCGCAGCAGGGAGCGCGCGGCTTTCGGAGCCAGGCGGCGGTACAGCCTGCGCGCTTTCCAGGCCAGGTGGGTTTCGTAGGCGTTGTTGAGTTCGTCGCCGCCTTCTCCGGAAAGCAGCACCCGCACGTGTTTGGACGCCTCTCTGGCCAGCAGGAAGCTGGGGATGACCGCGCCGTCGCCGTTGGGCTCGTCGAGGCAGGCCACGGAAGCCCGCAGGGCATGCAGCACGTCCTCCGGGCCCACCGTTACCTCATGATGGATAGGCCCGGCGTAATCCACCATCAGCCGCTGGTAGCGCGACTCGTCGAAACTGGGCTCGTTCACCTTTATGGAAAAAGTATGCATATCCCTGCTGCGGCCCAGGGCTTTCGCCATGCCCAGCAGGGAACTGGTGTCCACGCCGCCGGACAGCGTCATGCCCAGCGGGGCGTCGGAGATCAGGTTGCGGCGCAGGGAATCGAGCATGGCGCCGCGCAGCCCGGTAACGGCCTGCGGCAGGGTCATGTCCCGGTCTATAGTGTAATCGAACCGGTAATATTCCTTCAGCTCGCGCGTGCCCGCGGCCAGGTCTATCTCCAGCAGGTGCCCGCCGTCCAGCTCCTTGACCTGCGCGAAAGGGGTCCTCTCGCCGGGAATATAGATCAGGGAGAAATAATGGAAGATGGCTTCCCGGTCCAGCTCCGGCCTGAAGCAGTCCAGCTCCATGAAGGATTTTATTTCGGAGGAGAAGAACACCCGCGCGCCGCTGAACATGTAGAAGAGCGGGCGCATGCCGTACTGGTCGCGGACAAGGAAGACCTTGCGCTTTTTCGCGTCGTAGATGGCCAGGGCGAACATCCCGGAGAGGTGCCGCAGGAAGTCTATGCCCAGTTCTTCGTAGAGATGCAGCACCACCTCGGTGTCGGCGCCGGAGGAGAAGGCGTATTTTTTGTCCAGCGCGAAGGCCGCGCGCAGCTCTTTAAAGTTAGTGACCTCGCCGTTATAGGCTATGCGCACGGCGCCGTCGGCGGAAGCCATGGGCAGGCCGCCCCGGTCCGACAGGTCTATGATTTTAAGACGGGTATTGCCAAGGACGCAATCCGGCGCCTGGAAGAACCCGGTATGGTCCGGCCCCCGGTGGCGAAGGACGCGGGTCATCTTCTCCACCTGCTTTCGCAGCGAATCGGGGACCGGGTTCCCCGGGGAGACAAGCCCGGCTATGCCGCACATATCGGGATAGATTTTATCATAAGTGGCCGGAGGCGCAACGGAAGCCCGTGCCGATGCCGCGCCTGGCGGGATATTCCCGGGAGCGCTCCGCCGCTTTTACGACACTTTTACTTTCCGCCCTACCCAGACGAAGCCGGAGGGCAGCACTATGCACTGGCATTTGTCGCTGAGGATGGAATTATTCTCGGGCATGATGTTCACGATGCCGTTGGTCCAGGAGACGTAGCGGATGTGTTCGGCGTCTATCCATTCGTAGACCCGGGGGCCGACGCGCGGCATGATGGTCCACACCACGGCGTTGTCCCACGGTATCTCCTCGGCGTTGGAGGAAAATTTAAGTTCTGGTATCTTGTTAGCAAGTGAATCCATATTTCCTCCTGCGAATCCTATCCCGCCATTTTTGCCCTGGAGGGTTGGCGGGGGCATGGGTTCGGCGGGCCGTCTCGCAGGGCGAGGCTTGCGTAGCGCCGAGCCCGAGAGGGAGCGCGGCCACGGTGTGGCCGATAGCGTGCCCGCCGGGCCCATACCCCCGACAGCCCGACCAAACATCATGCAGGCCGAGCGCGTTTTGCGTTCCGGCCGCCGCGCTGGTCCCGAAACTTTTTAGACCGCGGACTGTACCCCGAATTCTGTCCGGCGCCTTGCGGCGCCTGGAGGACCATTTATCTATTGCGGCCCACTCTGCGCTGCCCCGAAGGGCGGACGGGCTATCCGTAGCGCATGTTTGGCCTTGCTTCAGGAGGGGCTTGCCCTGCCCCGCCGGTCGCCCGGCGGGCGGTGCGCTCTTACCGCACCTTTTCACCCTTACCCTTGCGGGCGGTATGTTCTCTGTGGCGCTGTCCGTCGGCGGGGGATGTGGCCCCCGCCTCCCGGCCTATGCCCCGCACATATTATGCTGCGGAGTTTGAACCGGCACCCTGCCCTGTGAAGTTCGGAAGTTCCTCCCTTCCCTTGCGGGAAGAGCGGTCCCCCGTCCGCGGTCTAAAACTTAGCCGTATACCGTCCTCTCCAGGAAGATCATCCTCCGGCAGTCGGCGCAGAGGGCGAAGGCGTCCTTCTTTTTCACGTCCACCATCTTCTGCGGGGTCAGGGACATGTGGCAGCCGCCGCAGGAGAACTTGCCGGTAGCGGGGTCCTCGTGCACGCAGGCTATGGCGAGCCCGGCGCGCCGGCCGCGCAGGTGCTCGTATTTTTCCACCAGGGCGGGCGTAATGGCCGCGGCGGCCGCGGCGCGCAGCGCGGCGGCCTGCGCTATCTCCGCGTCCAGGGCCTTCTTCTCCGCCTCGAGGACGGCCGCTTCGGCGTTCTTCTTGTCCTCGATGCCCTTGATCTCGCCCTTCATGGTCTTATCCACCGCCGCCGCCTTGTCCACCTCTTCCATCAGCAGCAGCACCTCGGTCTCGAAGCCGTCCCTTTCCTTCTGGCAGGTCTCGATCTCGCTGAGCAGCGCCTTGAAAGCGTTGTTTTCCTTGACGGCGTTGAGGTCGCGCTGGTGCTTGCGGATGCGCTCCTCCGCCTCGGCGATCTTCAGCTCGAGGTCTTTCTTTTTGACCTGCAGGGCCACCAGCGCGTCTTTGGCGGCGGTCATGGAATTTTTCTTTTCCTCGAAAGCGGCTTCCAGCGCGGCTATCTTTACCGGGACAGCGGCCGCGCGCGCGGCCAGCGCGTCGCCATGCGTGTCCATTTTCTGGAGGTCCACCAGGGCCCTGACTTCCGTGGTTTGTATTATTTCCATTTAAGTGATTATATCAAAGCCCGCCTTTCAGCCGGCCTTGCCCTTTACGTTCTTGAGTATCGCGATCGCCGCGCGGCTGCGGTTAAGCGTATAAAGATGCAGGCCCGGGGCGCCGCGCGCCAGCAGTTCCGCTGCCTGCGCGGAAGCGTGCTCGACGCTGAACTTGAACAGGCTTTCCTTGTCGTCCGCCCAGCGCTCCAGGCCGGCGCGGAGCTCCGCCGGCACGGAAACCTTCATCATCTGCGTGAAGTTACTGAGCTGCTTATAGCCGGTTACGGGCATAAGGCCCGGGATGACCGGCACGCTTATCCCGGCGGCCAGGACCTTGTCCAGGAACCGGAAGTAATGGGAATTCTCGAAAAAGAGCTGTGTTATGAGGTATTCGGCGCCGGCGTCCACCTTTTCCTTCAGGCGGAGGATATCCTCGTCGAGGCTGGGCGCGTCCGGGTGCTTTTCCGGGTAGCAGGCGCCGCCGAGGGAAAAATCCCCGGTGGCCTTGAGGTCCGCCACCAGCTGCGTGGCGTAGCTGTAATCCCGCCGCGGGGACAGCCCGTCGATATTATGGATGTCGCCGCGCAGGGCGAGGATGTTCTTTACGTTCATCTCTTTAAGGCGCCGGCAGATCTCGGAGATCTCGGCGCGCGTATGCGCCACGCAGGTGAGATGGGCCACCGTCTCGAGGCCGAGCTCGGCCTTAAGCACCCCGGCCATGGCGACCGTGCGGTACGGGGCCGAGCCGCTGGACGAATTGGTTATGGAGACGAAATCCGGCTCGAGCGCCTTGAGCACCCGGGCCGAATCGAAAAGGCGTTTCGCGTCCTCTTCCGTCTTCGGCGGGAAGAATTCGAAGGAAAAGAGCTTTTTCCCGGACTTCAGGCGTTCGGTGACCCTCATTCCGGCAGGCCCATCCTTGAAGGCGGCCAGTAGGTGAGCCAGGCCTTGCCTTTGACGAGGTTCTCGGGCACGGGGCCCCAGTAGCGCGAATCGCAGGAACGGTCGCGGTTGTCGCCCATCACCATGAAGCTTCTCTCCGGGACCGTCACCGGCCCGAAGTTGTCGCGGATATACTCGGAGAACATCTTGCCGAGCATGCGGTCTTCCCAGTATTTCTGATACTCCGCCGGCGGGGTCCGCATGGCGCCGGGCGGGTAGCGGAACTGGTCGAGGTACTGCGCATAAGGCTCGTCCCCGGCCTTTTCATCGTTCACGTAAATGACCCCGTTCTTTATCTCGAACTTGTCGCCGGGCAAGCCGACCACGCGCTTGATGAAATCCTTGCCGTACTGGCTGCCCCCGCACTGGAATTCGCGCGGGTCGGAAGACGGGAACTGGAACACCACGATATCGCCGCGCTTGATCTTGGCGAACCTGATCAGCTTTTTATGGGTATAGGGGATGCGGAAGCCATAGATGAACTTGTTGACGAACAGGTGGTCCCCCACCAGGAACGTCTTTTCCATGGAGCTGGACGGTATCTTGAAGGCCTGCACGAACAGGTACATCACCACAGAAGCCAGCAGCACCGCGGAGAAGATAGTTTCTGACCACTCCATGTCCTCTTTCATGCGGGGATGCATGCCGTCCTTGATCTCGACGTTCCACGCGGCGCTTTTCCACCAGGCATAGGCCGCGGAGCCCAGGCCCACCACAAGCCCGTAGACGAGCTGGCGGCCCGTGAACAGCATAGTGGGAACCACGTCGCCGCGGCGGTTATCCAGGCTTACCATCAGCAGGACCATGCCGACAAGACCGACCAGGCCGGAGAAGAGGGCGTGCCAGCCCCGCACGAAACGGGAATCTTCCTTGAACCGGCCCTTTTCCTTGAAGTGGTGCGACAGGAAAAGGTGCGCCCCCATCAGTATGCCTATCCAGAAAAGTTTTTCTTCCATTGTTGCGTCCTTATTTATCCTGGCTTATCTTCAAAAGCGACATGAAGGCTTCCTGCGGGATCTCCACGGAGCCCATCAGCTTCATCTTGCGCTTGCCTTCCTTCTGCGCTTCCAGCAGCTTGCGTTTGCGGGTGATGTCGCCGCCGTAGCACTTGGCCAGCACGTCCTTGCGCTGCGCGCCTATGGTCTCGCGCGCTATGATCTTGCCGTTCACCTGCGCCTGCACCGCTATCTCGAACATATGCCTGGGGATGAGCTCTTTGAGCTTTTCACAGAGGATGCGGGAATTCGCCAGCGCCTTGCTCTTGTGCGTTATGAACGACAGCGCGTCCACCGATTCGGCATGCAGCAGGATCTCTATCTTGACCATGTCCGAGGAGCGGTACTCGTGCGGCTCGTAGTCGAAGGAGGCGTAGCCGCGGGACACGGACTTGAGCTTGTCGTAGAAGTCCAGGATGATCTCGGAGAGCGGCAGGTAGTACTCCACGATGACGCGCGTGGTGGAGATGTACTCTATCTTGATATGCTCCCCGCGCTTCTCTTTGAGCAGGTTCATGATCCCTTCCATATAAGGGAGCGGCGCGATGATGTTGGCGAGCACGTAAGGCTCCATGATATCCATCACGTCGCCGTAATGCGGGAAGTCCGAAGGGTTGGTGACCTCGATGTATTTGCCCTTCATCCCCTGCTTGTCCTTGGCCTGCACCCTGTAGATGACGTTGGGATTGGTGGCGATGAGCGGGATGTCGAACTCGCGCTCGATGCGCTCGCGGATGATGTCGAGGTGCAGCAGGCCCATGAAGCCGAGGCGGAAGCCGAAGCCCAGGGCCTTGGAGGTCTCGCCCTGGAAGTTGAACGAGGAGTCCGTGAGGTTCAGCTTCTCGATGGCGGTCTTGAGGCCGGTGTAATCCGTGGTGTTGACGGGGTAGAAACCCGCGAACACCACCGGGTTCACGTCCTTGTAGCCGGGCAGCGGGGCGTCTATCGTGGTTCCTTTTTCGAAGAGGGTGTCACCCATCTTTATCTCGTGGATGTCGCGGATGCCGGCTATGATGTAGCCGACCTCGCCGGTCTTTATCGAGTCGCCCTTGATGAGCTTGGGCGTGAGGTAGCCTACCTCTTCCACCTTGTAGCTGGTCCCCTTGGAGTAGAAGCTTATATGTTTCCCGGCGGAGATCTCGCCGTCCACGATACGGGTGTAGATGACCACGCCTTTATACATGTCGTAGAAAGAGTCGAAGACCAGCGCCTTCAGCGGGCGCTCCGCGGACCCCACCGGCGAAGGGATCTCCTTGATCACGCGCTCGAGGACTTCGCGCACGCCGCGGCCGTCCTTGGCGCTGATGCGCGACGAGTCCACGGGGTTCTTGAGCACTTCCCAGATCTGCTCCTCGGTGGCGTCCGGGTTGGAGTGCTCGAGGTCGATCTTGTTTATGACCGGAATGATCTTGAGGCCCAGCGTCTGCGCCAGGTGGCCGTGCGCGAGGGTCTGCGCTTCCACGCCCTGCGACGCGTCCACCAGCAGGATGGCGCCCTCGCAGGCGGCCATGGCGCGGGAGACCTCGTACGAGAAGTCGACGTGGCCGGGGGTGTCGATGAGGTTGAGGATATAATCTTCGCCGTCCTCGGACTTGTAGAGCATGCGCACGGCCTTGGCCTTGATGGTGATGCCGCGCTCTCTCTCCAGCTCCATGCCGTCGAGGAACTGTTCCTTCATCTGCCGGTCCGGCACCGTGTTCGTCAGCTGGATGAAGCGGTCCGCCAGCGTGGATTTGCCGTGGTCGATATGCGCGATGATGCAGAAATTACGTATGTTCATTTGTGTTCAGTGACCGCAAAACTTTTTCAACTGTGCAGCCGCGGTCTACGCCGCGGGACCGGATAAGCAGGCCTTCGCGAGCCCGTAGCTTGCGTAGCGCGAAGGGCGAGCGATGGAGCGAGGCACGGTGTGCCGAGCGTGCCTGCGTTCCGGTCCCGCGGCGGAGGCCGCAGGACTTTCAGCGCCCTTTACTTCACTTCCTCTTCCACCAGGCGGCGGATCTCGGACGCCGTGGTCATGCTCAGCACCCGCTGCGCCAGGCCCGAGAACTTCTCGAAGTTCATCGCGCGCACCGCGTGCTTGGCGCGCAGGTAGATCTTGGGCGGCACGGAGAGCACGTCCACGCCCATGCCGACCAGTATCGGTATGGCGAACGGGTCCGAGGCCATTTCGCCGCAGACGCTGACCGGCTTGCCTTTCTTGTGCGCCGTCTGCACCACCAGGTTGATCAGGCGCAGCACCGCCGGGTGGAAAGGCTCGTAAAGCTCCGACACGTACTGGTTGATGCGGTCCACCGCCAGCGTGTACTGCACCAGGTCGTTGGTGCCTATCGAGACGAAGTCGATCTCGGAGAGCAGCGAGTCCAGGATGATGGCCGCGGCCGGGATCTCTATCATCACGCCGAATTCCGGGTCCTTCTTGACCGCGAAGCCTTCCTCGGCCAGCTCTATCTTCACGTCCGCCGCTATCTTTTTCACCGTCAGCAGCTCGTCGAGCGAGGAGAGCATCGGGATCATCACCTTGATGTTGCCCTCGGTGTTGGCCTTGTAGATGGCGCGCAGCTGCGTCTTGAGCAGCTCGGGATATTTGATGAACAGCCGGATGCCGCGGAAACCCATGAACGGGTTGCGCTCGTCCTTGAGCCCCTTGATGCCCAGCTGCGTGGCGCGGTCGCCGCCGATGTCGGCGGTGCGGATCGTGAGCGGTATCAGGGGCTGCGCCTTCACCACGGCGGCGTAGGCCTTCACCTGCTCCTCCTCGGTAGGCACGGAGTTGCGGTTCATGTAGAGCGATTCGGTGCGGTAAAGGCCCACGCCCTCCACCTTGACCAGGGCCAGCGACGGCGCGTCCTGCGAAGAGTCCAGGTTGGCCATCAGGCTTATCCTGTGCCCGTCGCGCGTAATGGCCGGCAGGCCCTTGAGGCGGTGGAAATAATGTTCCTGCTTCTGCAGCTCCTCTTTGCGGGCCTTGTACTTCTCGACTATCTCCGGCGTGGGCGAGATTATGACCATGCCCTGCTCGCCGTCCACCACGATGGTGTCGCCGCTCTGGATCTGGCGGCTGATGTCGGAGAGGCCCACCACGGCGGGGATGCCCATGCTCTGCGCGAAGATGGCGGTATGGCTGGACTTGGAGCCCAGGTCCATGCAGAAGCCCAGCACCTTGTTGGACTCCCGGATGTGCAGGGTGTCCGACGGGTACAGGTTGTGCGCCACGATGATGACCGGCTCTTTCAGGTCTTTAAGCGAGGCCTTCTCGCTGTTGACCAGGTTGGAAATTATCTTTTTACCCACGTCGAAGATGTCGTGCTTGCGCTCGTGGAAGAATTCGTCGTCTATCTTTTCGAACTGCTCGTCGGCCTGGTCGAGAATCTCGGAAAGGGCGAACTCGGCGTTCACGCCCTTGGACAGGATGAGCTTGGGCACTTCCTTGCTGATCAGGGGGTCCTGCAGGATCAGGTGGTGGGTATCTATCAGCTTGGCGTGCTGCTTGCCCAGGACGCTGAGGATCTTGCCGCGCAGCGCGTCCAGGTCCAGGCGCGTCTTCTCGATGGCGTCCTTGAAGCGCTTTACCTCGGCCTTGAGCTTTTCAGGCGCTATGGCCTTCTGCTCGATAAGGATGTTCTCTTCCTTGAGTATGTAGGCCTTGCCTATGGCGATGCCCAGGCTGGCGGCTACCCCTTTTTTTATCAGCATAGAACTCCCGGTAACATAGTAATCTCCGGCCCCGGCTCAGTCTTCTTCGAACTTGTTGGCGAACAGCTCCTGCAGGGCCTTTATAGCTTCGGCCTCGTCCTTGCCCTTGGCGGTGACCTCTATCACGCTGCCGCAGCCGGCGGCCAGCGTCATGATGCCCATTATGCTCTTGGCGTTCACTTCCATCCCGTCCTTAAGGAGCTTGATGTCGCAGGCGAACCGCGACGCCGTATTGGCCAGCATCCCGGCGGGCCGCGCGTGTATGCCAAGTTCGTTCAATATCTTCATCTCTTGTTTGATCATAGGTATAGGGTTAAAGGCCGCAGTTCGAACACGCTGAAGAGTACCAGCGAGACGGCGAAGACTATCCCCGCCGCGAAGAAAACGGACCTGCCGTAAGCGCGCGTGACGCGGTGCAGCGCCAGGACCGAAGCGGCGACCGCCACCTTGAGCAGGACGACGCGGCCCGGGCAGCTGCCCGAAGCGGCCAGCAGGCCGAAAGCGAAGAGCGCGATGGCCATGGACATGCCGAAGCCGGCCGCGCTGAGCCTTTTTATCAGTTTGCCCCAGTCGATAAAATCCAGGCCGCAGCTGGAGGCGCCGCCGCAGGCGTAGCCGCGGGCCAGCCCGCGCCACCGGCAGTAAACGGCGGCCGCGGAATAGAGAACGATGCCGGAGAGCGGCCCGGCCAGGAGCAGCGCGGTGGAGGGCCGGCCGGGCTGTCCCGTGAAAAGCCAGCCGTAAAAGCCGCCCAGGGTCCAGACCAGCAGGCAGAGCTGCACGGTCATGGGCTTGAGACGTCCCCAGAAAACGCGGTCGCCGATAGAGGCGAAGCTGGAAGCCAGCGCCTGTTTTACGCCCGGCATGCTCTTAAGCTCCGCCGCGGGATCGGCCGAGGCCGAAGCCCGCTCTTCCATGCGGGCGATATTGCCCAGGATGAAGGAGGCCATGTAGGGCTGGGTGTTGAAGATGTCGAGATGGCGCAGCACCGCGGCCTTGAGGCGCTCGGGGTCCGGGTAGATCTTGCGCAGCGCCGGCATGAGCGAAAAGGCAAAGCCCAGGCTCTGGAACCTTTCGTAGTTCCAGCCCGCCTGAATGAAGAACGACCTTATGAACACTTTAAAAAGCATTAACCTCAACCTTTCTTGTACGCCTGGGTACGGAACCTGAAATACAGGCCGCTGATCCCGAGCCAAGGCATAAGCGAATAAGCGAAATCGGTGCCGGGGTACAGCAGGCCTACGCCCGGTACCGCGGCCAGCGCGGCGGCGGCCGCCGCGCACAGCAGGGAATACGCCGCCAGGGCCGAGCTCTCGGCCAGCATCGCGGACGACAGCCAGCGGCTCAGGTTCAGGTCGCCGGCGCGGACCTGCTCCTCCACCCGCCGGCTCCAGGACGAGCGCGCCGCGCGCAGCCGCATCTCCAGCGGCGCGTAGGCCCGGCCGGCGGCCAGGCCTATGAAAAAAGCCAGCGACGGCGCCAGGCCGCCCGCGGCATGGGCCAGCACGCCCGCGGCCGCGGCCGCGGCGCCGTTGGGCGGCACTACGCCGCCCACGGGGATGAAATCCACGTACAGCAGTTCCAGCAGTATGCCTATGCGCGCGCCTTCGAGCGCGCAGCCGTTAAGCCAGCCCAGCAGGGTCCCAACAAAGGCCGGCCGGGAAAGGAGGAACTGCCCCGCCTGCACGGAATCGAGCCCGAGCAGGCCGGTGAAGGCGCTTGAGAGGATGGTCCTTAATACTGTCGTCACGGCTGTTCCACTTTCATAGATAAAATCTTTTGTCCCGGGGTCCCGACCGCCGCTTACGCAATGGCCCCGATCAGGTCCAGCGGGGTATCGGACGGCACGCCGCGGCCTTCTATCTTTATGCCGGCGGCGGCCAGCGCTTTAAGCGCCGAGCAATCCGCGTCGTTGAGGAAGATGGCCTTGCCGATGGAAAGGTTCTTGCCGGCGGAATAATGCATGCCGCCTATATTGAGCGACGGGATCTTCAGCCCTTTGCCCAGCAGCGCCACGGCCTCGGCCAGGCCGGGCAGGAGGAGCAGCACCTTGCGGGCGGAGGTCTCGGCCTGGGGCAGGTACTGCGAGGCCTGCTCCACCGTCATGATCTTAAGGTCCACCCCTTCCGGGGTGGCGAAGCGCATGATGTCGCTGCGCAGCGGGTCGGCCGCTATCTCGTCGGACACCACCGCCAGTTCGTCGGCCTTTAGGTGCGGGACCCAGCCCTCGGCCACCTGGCCGTGCACGAGCCTATCGTCAACCCTGTAAAGTACCATCATAATTTTCTCCGGGAAACGGCCCTACTGCTTCTTCATCAGGAGGCTTCTTACCTCGCAGATGGCTTTGCGGCCGTCCTCCATGATCTTTGCCGTCAGGCGGTCGAAGTCCAGCGACTGCCTGTAGGCGAAAGCTGATGTCATCATATTTATGTTCACGCCGCAGATCACGGCGCATTTCTCGATGTCGCGCGCCAGCGGCAGCACCACGTTCATCGGCGTGCCGCCCGGCATGTCGATGAGAAAGACCAGCCCGTCCGCCGAGTCCATGCCGTTTATGGCGGAAGCGACGGCTTCCTTGATGAGCTCCAGGGTCATGCGCGTGGAGATGGACACGTTCTTAAGGCCTTCGCGCTGCACCCCCACTATCCCTTCCGCGGCCTCTATCAGGTAGGCCCCGAACTCGCCGTGAGTTATGACTATGATATTGATCATGTTTGTTCACCAGTCCGCGCAGGCGCGCTACTTGCGGATGTCCCTGTGGTATTCGGAAGCCGAGAACCCGGCGGCGGTCAGCAGGGCCGCTATTTCCCTTGTGACGTAAACGCTGCGGTGCCTGCCGCCCGTGCAGCCGATGGCGATGGTCAGGTACGACTTCCCTTCCTTTACGTAAAGCGGCAGCAGGTTCTTTATCTGCTCCGTGTAGCCCTTGATAAAGCTGCGGAACCCGGGCTTATCCTTGAGATAGCGCCCGACGGGAGCGTCGAGCCCCGTTTTGGCCTTGAGCGAGGGAACATAATACGGGTTGGGCAGGAAGCGCACGTCCATGACGATATCGGCGTCCAGCGGGATGCCGTACTTGTAGCCGAAAGAGATCACCGACAGCTTCATCTCCGCCGTATGGCGCAGCTCGAGCGCGCCGGAAATTATTTCCTTCAGCTCTCCCAGCGCCAGCCTGGAGGTGTCTATCACCTTGTTGGCGCGCGCCTTCAGGTCGGTCAGGATGCGGCGCTCCTCCTTCACGGCGGCGGCGATGTTCTTGCCGAGCGGGTGGCGGTGGCGCGTCTCGGAGAAGCGCTGCATCAGCACCTCGTCCGAGGCGTCCAGGAAGATCACCTTGTAATCCAGCCCGAGCCGGCGCAGGTTGTCCATCGTGCGGATGAAATCCTTGAAGAAGCGCCCCTCTCGGATGTCTATGCCGAGGGCGACGTTCTTTAGGTAGCGCCGGTCGCCGATCAGCCCCGCGAACGACGGGATCAGCGAGATGGGCAGGTTGTCGACGCAGTAGAAGCCGAAGTCCTCGAACGACTTGAGGGCCTGGCTCTTGCCGGCGCCGGACATGCCGGTTATGATGAAGACCTTCCCGGAGATAATTTTTTTCATCGTTAGGGTCCCTGGCGGCCGCTATTTCTTCCCCATATCCCTGATCAGGCTTTCGTTGAGCTTTTTAGCCACGAAGTAGCCCTGGTTCTTCAGGCGCTGGTTGAGCGCGGCCACCTCGATGAGCACGGCCAGGTTGCGGCCGGGCGTTACGGGCAGACGCAGCGAAGGCACCGGCACGTCGAGGATGGTCTCTTCCACCGAGGCCAGCCCGGTGCGGTCGTAATTGCCGAGGGAGACGGAGGTCACGGCTTCGAGCTTCACGTGCATCTCGATCAGCGACTGGTCCATGATCGAACCCACGCCGAACAGCAGTTCCACGTCTATGATGCCGAGGCCGCGCACTTCCATGTAATGCTTGATGTTCCTGGGGGAGTTGCCCACCAGGATGTAGCCTATGCGGCGCTTCACTTCCACCACGTCGTCGGCTATCAGGATGTGGCCGCGCTTGAGGAGCTCCAGCGCGCATTCCGACTTGCCCACGCCGGAGTCGCCCTGGATCAGGACGCCCAGGCCGTAAATATTGACCAGCACGCCGTGCAGGTAGGCTATGGCCGCCAGCTGGTCGTCCAGGAAGATGGTGAGCTCGCGGATGAACATCGAGGTGTCGAAAGACGTGACCAGCAGCGGGATGCCGGCCTTGGCGCAGGCCTGCTTCAGCGCCGGCAGCGGTTTTACCCCGCCGGTCACGATCACGCACGGGATCTCCGGGGCCGAGAACATCTTGTTCAGGTTGGAGATGACCTTGCGCGGGTCTTCCTTGATGCAGTAGGCGTATTCGCCCTGGCCGATGATCTGGATGCGCTCCGCGCGGAACTGCTCCATATGCCCGGCTATGGCGAGGCCGGGGCGGTTTATCTCGCTCACGGTGATGCGGCGGTTCATGTCGCGCGTGCCCGCCACCGCTTTAAGGCCCAGGATCTTTCCCCGGGACTTGAGCAGTTCCTTTACCGTGAGGTATTTAACGTCTTTCTTCCTGGTTTCGGTCTTTTGTTCGGTCATTGTTCAACAGGACGCGGCGGACGCCGCGGCAAGCGCGTGGTCCGCCGCGATCGAGCTGCTCCCGCAGTCTACTTCTTTACAGGCTGAAGCAGGCCGTAGGTGCTGTCGAGACGCTTAAAGACGACCTGCAGCTGCTTTGAGCCCTTCTCCTGGAACAGCCAGAAATTAAAGCCCAGCTTTTCCATTTCCATGACGGCCTCTTCCTTGTTCATCGGCTTGAGGGGCACGTCTTTGACCACGGAGAAGCGGATCTCGGGACCCACCAGCGTGGTGAATTCATCGGCCTCGATGTTCTCGGAGGCGTGATGGTCGGTGAAGCGCTCTTTGTACTTCTTCACCTGTATCTCCATCTTGTCCATCGCCTTGTCTATGGCGGAGTACATCTCGTCGGTGCTGGCGGCGGCTTTCATTGTCTGGTGCCCCGCGTGCACGATCACTTCGGCGGTATGTATCTTTTTTTCCACGGCGACTATGACCTGAGCCCAGACTATATTGTCCAGGTATTCGTGAAGCTTTTCTATTTTAGCCTCAATGAAATCCTTGATAGGCTTGGACATCTTTATTTTTCTGGCCACGATATGTATTCTCATAACTTCCTCCAGGAAGAAAACACTGGCTTTCCCGCCAAAAACGGCGGGAATCGCTATATAATGATAATTTATTAAATTTAGAGCCCATTTTCAATGAGGAACAGCCCGGCGGCCGCTAGCCGCCCCTACCCTCCGCCCCGCGCGCTGTGCTATTATTATCCTGATGTTCATAGAGGCCAGGGGCATAGAAAAGACCTTCCCGGCGCCCGCCTTCGGCGGCGGCGCGGGGCTGCGCGCCCTGGCCGGGCTGGACCTGAAGGCCGGGACGGGGATCACGGGCCTGGCCGGCCCTAACGGTTCCGGAAAAACCACCGCTTTAAAGGTACTGGCCGGCGTACTGCTGGCCGATTCCGGGGAGGTGCTGGCGGACGGGAAGCCGGAAAGCCCGGAAAGGCTGCGCGCGCTGGTTTCCTACTGCCCCGCCAACCCGCGCGGCTTCTACTTCCGCATCAGCGCGGCCGAGAACCTGCGCTTTTTCGGCGCGCTGGCCGGGCTGCCCCCCGCCGAGGCCGCCGGCGCGGCGGCGGAATTAGCCCCGCCGCTGGGCCTTTCCGCGGCGGACCTGGGCCGGCGGTTCGACGCGCTGTCCGAAGGCACCATGCAGAAAGTCTCCCTGCTGCGCGCCCTGTCGCGCCGGGCGCCGGTGTTGCTGCTCGACGAGCCCTTCCGCGGGCTGGACGAAGCCGCCTGCGCCGGGCTGCTGGGGCTGCTTTCCGGGCTCTCCGGCAGTACCGCCGTGGTCATAGCCAGCCACGACGCCGCCCTCCTCGGGAAAGCGGCAGGCCGGATACTGCGCATTACGGACGGGACGAACGGCGGGGAGGCCGCGCGATGAGGACGCTCCGGGCCGCCGCCGCCTTCCTGCGCAAGGATTTCCTGACGGAAAGAAGCTACCGGCTTTCCTTCGCGCTCGGCGCCGCGGGCACGCTCTCCGGGATACTTGTTTTTTACTTTATTGACAAGCTGTTCGGCAGCGCGCTGGCGCCGCACCTGGCGCCTTACGGCACCGGCTATTTCACCTATGTTTTCACGGCCACGGCCTTCTTCGGCTATATCGGCACCGGGGCCGGGGCCTATTCGGAACGCCTGCGCCTGGAACAGGCCCAGGGCACGCTGGAGGCGGTACTCTCCACGCCGATAACCACCGGCGCTTTCCTGCTGGCCCTCACGGCCTGGAACTTCATCTTCGCCACTTTCGAACTGCTGGTGTACGCGGCCTGCGCCGTCTTCCTCTTCAAGCTGGACCTGGCCGCGGCCAACTGGCCGGCGGCCGCGCTGGTGTTCGCGCTGTCGGCGGCCTGCTTCGCCTCGCTGGGCATCCTGTCGTCCTGTTTCGTGATGCTGTTCAAGCGCGGCAACCCGCTGGCGTGGGTGCTGAATAATTTCGAGGGTTTGCTGGGAGGGGTCTACTTCCCGGTGACGCTGTTCCCGCCGTGGCTGGCGGCCGTTTCCAACCTGCTGCCGGTCACCTACGCGGTGCGGGCTTTCCAGCTGACCGTGCACAAGGGCGCGGGCCTGGCGGCGGCCGGCGGCGACATCCTGGCGCTGGCGCTGTTCGATCTCGCGCTGGTGCCGGCGAGCGTCTACCTTTTCCACCTGTCCATAGAACGGGCGCGCCGCGCCGGCACGCTCGGCCAGTACTGACCGCCCGCCGGGCTCCGGCTCACTTCACGACGAGCGCGTAGTGAGTGCTGAAAGGCGCCGAAGCGGAATAGAAGCAGTTCTTTTCTCCGCAGGAGGCGGCGCTCGCTTCTGTTTTTTCCCAGCCGTCCTTCACGAGATAATGGAGCGCGGGCTCTCCGGCCGGAGCGGCTCTTTCCAGCGCGAACACGAACTTGATGTTGCCGCTGGGCGCTCCAGACATGGACATCAGCTGCCAGGCCTTAAGCGGCCCGCCGGGCACGGGGAATTTTTCCAGCAGGGCTTTGGGCAGGGCCCCCCCGGCCAGGGTAATGGTAGCCTGGCCCTCGCCGCGCATGATGGTGATGAAAGAAAGCGAGACCAGGGCGCCGTTCTCGAAATAAGGTTCGGCGGCGGCCGGCGCGGCCTGCCCGCCCTCCGGAGCGGCGGGGGCGGCTTCCACAACGGTGCCCGCGGCCGAAGCTTTCACCATGTAGGTTATCCCCCGCGGCGAGACCACCAGCGGCTTCTGCTCGAAGCGCAGGGCCAGCGTACTTGCGGCGGCAAGGGCGTTGGCCGCCGGGACCACTTCGCCGCGCTCCTTAAGCACCGGCGCCTTAGGCGCCAGGAACCGCAGGGCGGCCGACAGGCGGTGCGTGTTGCCCAGGTCTCCGAACGGGGAGAGCGCGTAATCGAAACTGAAGCGGCCCGACACGAACCCGAACCCCATGGAGAACCCGGACCAGCCGCCGGATTCGTTGCCGTACTGGCGGTAGCGGTAGCCGGTGCGGAGGAACAGCTTCCCCCCGAACTGCTGCTCAAGGCCCAGCGCCGCGGAAGGATAATTGTCTATAGGTTTGGAAATATCGAATGCCATCAGCAGGCTTTTAGCGTAAAGCCGCCGGCTGAGCCCGGCCTTGAAGGTCAGGGGCAGGGGATAGCGTTTCTCGATGAATTTTATGCCGGGCCCGAGATTTTGCACGGCGAACCCGGCGGTAACGCCGCGGCCGAGCAGGTCAAAGTCATAAAGGGCGCCAAGGTCCAGCGCCGCGCTTGAGCCGGACTCGCTGTCAATGCTCTGGCGTATGAACTTGAGCGCCGCGCCCAGCTTCAGGTCCCGGCTGTAATTGAACCCGTAGCCGAGCGAAAGAGCGAGATCATAAGCCCTGAATTTCCCCTCTACGGGCGAGATCGGGTTCAGCGGGTCGGACTCATAATTGCCGCTGCGCCTTTCCAGGTCCTTGCCCGTGTAAAAATAGTTCATCGAAAGCCCCAGGACTCCGTTCTTAACGCGGCCTGGAAGAAATTTTATTCCGGAACCGGGCATATTATAGCCCATGTACTCCTGGCTTAAACCGGCGAAATACTCGTTGTGGGTAAAGACCAGCGTCTTGTCCTCCACGGCGGCGAGGCCGGCCGGGTTCCAGAACAAGCCGTAAGGGTCCCCCGAAATAGCCGTGTAGGCCCCGCCCATGGCCACCGCCCGCGCGCCCACTCCGATCTTAAGGAACGCCGCCGAGGTGGACCCGGCGGAAGGGTAGATCCTGGCGGCCTGCGCCGGGACCGGCGGCAAAGCCGGGACAAGCGCAACGCCTAAGGCCGCGAACAGCCCGATCCCCGCGAGCCTCCGGGGAGCACCTGATCTTAAACCGCGTGTTGTTTCCCTCATATAGCCTTCTTCTTCCCGGCCGCCGGTCTTGCCGGACACTGTTCGCCGCTCCCGCCTTCCCCCCGCACTTAATGTATTATCGCCAATTTTTTCGTTATCGTCTTCGTGCCGGCGGCGCTGGCCGCTTCCACGATATATACGTATACGCCGCTGGCGATACTATCTATATCCCACTGTATTTCCGAAGTGACGCCGGCCTGGCACCCGGCCTTTTCGAACCTCGCCACTTTTTCCCCGGCCACGTTATAAACGTCTATCTTGATGAAAGCCTCATAGGCGGGCCTGAACTTGAAGGTCAACCGGCTGCCTTTGGCGGGATTGGGATAAGTGTAGACCGCTTCGGCGCTTATCAGCGCCCCGCCGGGCACGTATTCCATGACGCGGAAGAGCGAAAAATGACTTACCTCCGCCGTAATTATGTTGCGCGCCTCTTCCACGCGGGACGTGTCCAGCAGCAGCCAGGTGTCGCCCGCCGAAGCAGCGGTGTACATCCGCAGGTTCTTTTCGCTCATGCCGGCAACGTCCGTATCCGCGTAAGGCAGCGTGACCATGACGTTCTTTATGAGCCTGGCGGCCGAAGTGGTGGAGAACTTGATCTCGTAGACCACGGAAGTGGGCCGAACTCCGGAATTAGCCTTCACCCGCGCCGACGGCAGGAAGGTAGCGGGGTCCACCTTCTGCATTATGATGTACGCGCCCTGCGAAATAGCGTCCCGCGGCACGACCAGCTGCGCGCCGTCCTCCAGCCTGAGACTGCCCCCCTCCGTCGGGTCGAGGAAGCGGTAGTTGTCGGCCGAGATAGCGGCCGCTTCGTTGGAAAGAACGGAATTGTTGGTGGAGTCGAAAGCCGCGGCGGCGTAGTAGAACCGCATATTGTCCGGCGCGTAATCGTCCCTGTACGCGCCGACCCCTTTGCCGACGGAAGCGTAAGGCGCGGTGGAGGAGAACGCCCCGCTTGCAAGGCCCCGGTAGATCTTATAACCATAAACATCGCCGGCGCCGGTCCCGTCGTCGGGGGAGAGAGCCCAGGTAAGCGTAAGGCTGCCTCCGGCGTCGCCAGGCGTGTCGGCGGCGGCAAGGCCGGACGGCGCCCCCGGCGGGACGAAGTCCCGCTGGGCCCAGGCAGACGCGATATTCGAGGTAGTACTGGCGTTCGGGATAAGGTCCGCCGTACTCAGGGCGAAATAATAGGTAACCCCGCCGGAAAGACCGGTTACGAGCTCGGTTTCGGCCGTGCCCGCGGCGCCCGCGACGGCCCGCGCGTTGTTCCACGCGGCCGCGGCGGCGAAGTTAAAGGAGGACACGGTGGAGTACCGTATCGCGTAGGACGCCGCCGTCCCCGTCAGTTCGTCGTTGCCGGGCGCCGTCCACGACAGGAGCACCTGCCCGCCGGAGGCGCCGGGCGCGGCGGAAAGGTCCGTGGTGCGCGCCGGGGCGACCGCGTCGCTGGACGGATTATTGTTCACGGCGCTGGCGGCGGCCGTGCTCGAATCCGCCGATTCCACCCAGCCGTCCCAGGCCCTTACCATATAAGTGAACGTGGTCCCGGTAGCCGCCGCCCTGTCCGTGAAAGCCGCGGCGGCGGTGCTTGCCAGCAGCGCATAATCGCCGCCGGAGTTCCTGTAAATATTGTACGAAACCGCGCCGACCGAGGGAGACCAGGAGAGCTCCACCGCATTGCCGCTGTCATTGAGCCTGTCCGCGGCCGTCAGACCGGCCGGGGGCAGAGGCGGGTGATTCACCCGCACGACGATCTCCGCCGTGTTGTCGGTGGAAACGGACCCGGATTCCAGCAGGGTCAGGCGCAGCGTGTAGCTGCCGTTAGCCCGCAGCGCCGTGTCCCAGGTGCCCAGCAGGCCATTCTCCAGCGCACCCGCCGGAGTCAAAGCGGCCGAGCTTATCAGCACGGGATTATCCGGGTCCGCGGCCGTCACATATTCCAGCCTGTAGCCCGCAAGGGCCGGGGCCCACAGATAGCCCCTGACCGCCGTGGTGCCCTGTATTATATCCAGCGTTTTAGGATACGAAAGGGCCGTCGCTTTCTCGGCCTTATACGCTATCAGGTCGCCGCCCATGGTCCCGACATAGACGTACCCGTTGGAGACGGCGGGCGAAGTGTGGGACGGCGCGCCCAGGCTTATCTCCTGGACCTGGACCGAGGAAGAGCTGATGGCCAACAGCCTCTGGTCAGCCGTGGCCGCGTAAATTATCTCATTGGCCATCGAAGGCGCGGCGGGATAACCGAAGACGGAGGTATTGCCCAGCGAAGGCGTGCTTGTCCAGACCGGTTCCAGCGAGGCCATGGACAGGGCATAAAGGCCGTGCGGCGCGGTTCCGGCGCCATAATAGACTTTACCCCTCGCCAGCACCGGTGAGGTGACCTCCATTTCCATGACGCCGAGGTCGTCCGGGAAAGGTTCAAAAACCCCGGTCTGAGCCCCGCCGGCCGCGGTCAGCTTATACAGTTTGCCGGTCTCCCTCGACGGGACGGCATAAACCGACGGGCTTGAGACCCCTATGGAGACTATTCCGTAAAAGCCGGTGGTGGGATGCTCCCAGACCGCCGGAGAAGCGGGCGGCGGCGGCGGGGCCGCGAACGGAGCTACCGCGTAAGTCTTCCCGTCGTTAGAACCGAAGAAAACCAGGCTCCCGTCGGTAGAGGGCGCGGCGTCTACCGGCTGCCCGGCCTGGTAAGCCCACAGGAAGGCCCCTGTCCGCGCGTCGAAGACCTTAAGTTTGTTCTGCGGGATCCCGGTCCCGACATAGATCCTGCCCGCCAGGACCAGGGGCGAGGAGACCGCCCCGGCCCCCAGTGGCGCCTGCCACAGGAGGTCCCCGGTGAACCTGTCCAGGGCGTAAAGATTTCCGTCCCGGGAGGGCACAAAGACCGTGGTGCTTGAAACAGCCGGGGTCGCGTCCACCCAGCCGTCGGAAGAATAATCCCAGATCAGTTCCCCCGTTACCGCGTTCACGGCATAAACGCCGCCGGACCGCCCCCCCACGTAAACTATGCCCTCATAGACCACCGGGCTGGAGATCACGTCTCCCTGCACCTGGAAGTTCCATCTCCAGGTCAGCGGCGGGTACGCCTGTTCCGCGGTAAAACCGGTACGTTCATAGTTGCCGCGGAAAGCGGGCCAGTCCGCCGCCGAGACGAAGGCGGACGGCGCGTGCATGAAGGCGCACGCCGCCACGGCGCCTGCCAGCAGCCTGAGCGCAAAGCGGCGCGCCGATCTACTCGAATGAGTAAAAAAACATAAATACCGCATCTTACCCTCCAAGGGCTACGGCCCGATGCTTATCATGTACGTTTTCCCGTCGCTGGCGCCTATCACAAGGGTGTAATTATCGGTGTCCAGTACGGGCTCGCCCTTTACAGCCCCGCCCACCGCCACCGGCCAGCCTTCCCGCAGCGCGCCGGTATTGGCGTCCACCGCGTAAACATAGCCTTCCATGGTACCGAAATAGGCATAACCGCCCCAGACCACCGGCATGCTCCGGATGGAGCCGCGGGCCTGGAATTTCCAGATCAGGCCGTCGGGCGCGCCGCTCGAAGCGTCGACTTTATACAGGGCCCCGCTGTCGTCCCCGAAGAAAACGTATTTTTTATCCAGGGTGATCAGCCAGGGCGTAGAATAGATAGGGCTGAGCGGGCTGGTGGTGAAATCGCCCCAGTTCCCCGGCAGCGTGGTCAGGTTGGACGAGGTCCTTGAGTAAAGCTTGCCGTCCCTGGAAGTGAAGTAGAGGTTATTATTCGCCCCGCCCCAGCCGGAGTCGAAGTACGGCGAAGACTCGATGGGGCCGCCCGTCTGGAATTCGCTCGTCACGACGCCGTCGGTGCTCCTGAACTGCACCATCTTCCAGTTCTGCAGCCCCACCCAGCCGGAATTCACGCCCGGCGTATATTCATCAATGGAGATGGTCCCGGCCACGGGGCTGTTTATGGCTCCGTCGAAGGTCCAGCCCGCGCAGTTAAGGCCGTCGGCCTTGTTGAGGCAGTAGATCTTGTTGTCGCTGGTGCCGAAATAGAGCTTGTTGCCAGATTGCACCACGCCCGAGCGTATCTGGACCCCGGCGCCGAGGTTCCTCTTCGAAGGCCACGCTTCGGTGACATAATCGCCGTTATCCCGTATCTTGTACAGGTCGCCGTTGTCGTTGGCGAAGTAGATATAAACGCCGCCGCCCTCTTCTTCCACCCAGGGCGCGGACCTTATAGGGGAGAGCGGGGCGGTGTAGAAGACCCACTTCGGGTTCCCGCCGGTGTAATTGAACGCCCGTATAGCGCCGTCTATGCCCGGGGAATAATAGGTGACGGTGGCGAGAATATTGCCGTAGTTCTCGTAGATCCCGACGGCGGTTTCAACGCCTGCCTCGGGACCGGCGTCGTAAGGCCAGGTCGTGCCGGCGGGCGGCTTGGCCGGGGTTATCACGGTGCTCGACGCGGTGGTGACCGGGGCCGCGCCGGAGATCTCCTGCGCCTGGTCGCTAGGCCCGTCCCGCAGGATGAGCCCGGCCGGGTCAAGCCGCACCCTGAAAGTATTGGTGCTCTCCGAAGCGCCGTACGTGGAGACCTCCACCGTCACGAAGTAAGTGGCCGTGGAATAAGCGGCGACGGAAGCGGCCGCGCCGTCGGGAGAAGCCGCGGCCAGCGCCTGGCAGCCCTGGCCGTCCAGGGCGAACAGGGCTTTATCCAGAGAGGCTATTTCATCCGCGTCTATTGCGGATTCGTATGCCCCGGCGATACCCGCCGCGTTGTCCCTGAAGATGGCGATCCTTTCTATCAGGGCCCCGGCCTGTATGCTTGTAAGCGGGACCAGATCGGCGTTAAGCAGGCAGACGGCGGCCGTGGCGAACTCTATCGAGTTGAGGCCGGAGGGGCTGTTGTTGGCTATCTGCACCTTTAGCACGTCATCTATGACGCCCTCGTTCATCCTTGGCGCCGAGGTATCGGCCGCGGACGCCGCGTGCTGGGAGGCGTCATAGAGAAGGCCCGTCCTGACCTGCTGCGGCGCGGACGCGGAGGCGCTGTCGGAATTCAGCACCAGGGTGTAGGAAGAGCCGTCCACCAGGTAGTAGCCGTCCTGGTCGGCCAGCGTCAGCCACGTCTGGGCCGTAGTCTGCGCGGTGATGGAAAGCGCCAGGTCGAAGCCCAGGTCCTGCAGCCGGTAGATATGCGGCGAGCGGGCGTCCGCCGCGCCGCCGGTGCGCAGCAGCAGCAGGTTGTCGGCGGGCCCGGAGGTGGAAACGCCGCCAAGGGAAAGGGCGAGCAGCGCTTTGCGCGGCAGGACCTGGCCGTTGGCCGGATAAGCGAGCGTGTTGACCCCGCCCGTGCCGGCGTTATTGTTCCCGGAAGCGATGGAGCGCAGCGGCAGCTCCGGGAAATCGCCGGAATCCACCCCGACGCCCGTGCCGTCCGCGGGGCGGCCTATTGAATAAGCGGTGTTCGCGGGGGCGGCGTTAGAGTAAGAGACCGTGGAAGCCCTGTAGTCGTAGCGCGTATAGTTGCCGTCCGATTGCCAGGTGACCAGGTCCACCGTCTGCCCGGCGGCATTTTCCAGCGCCAGGAAGTCGCCGGCGGCCGTAAGCCCCTGGGCGCCGAAAGCCCCGGCGTAAGTGCCGGCCGCGTCGCTGACGGAATAGTAGTTCAGCGCCGTATAACCGCCGGCGTAGAGCTTGCGGGTGAACGGGAACTTTACCCCGTTGGAATTCCTGAGCGAATAACCCGCGAGCGTAGGCGTGGAAGTTCCCGTGTTATGGAGTTCGATGAACTGCGCGTCCGGAGTCCCGTACGCGACCTCATTTATCTTTACCGGGTCCGTAGCCACGGAGTTGGCGTAATTTCGGGTCGGAGTGGGATCGACCTCGAAGTAGGAGGCGTTCCCGTCCGTTATCCGGGCAAAAGACGTGCCGGCCGACGTGAAAGGCCACTGCACGCGGTCCGCCACATTGCCGGCAGGGTCCTTAAGGATAACATGGTAGCTCTGCGCGCTGTTGAGGTTGGTCAGGGTCCCGATCAGGAACGTAGCGTTCACGCTGCTGCGGTCCACCGAGGCGCCGGTCCAGAGCGTAGTCTCCAGGCCGGGCTGGGCTATGGAGCCCTGGTCATACACAAGTTTCCAGCCGGTGAGGTTGAAGGTGGAGGAGGTATTATTATAAAGCTCTATCCAGTCTTCGGCGGCGGAGCCGGCGGCGTAAACCTCGTTAATGTAGAGGTTGGCCTGCTGCGCGAGAGAAGCCGCCTGGTTCGAGAGCGCGGAAATATTCGCGGCTTTGTCCGCGGTCTTCACCGCGAAGTAATAGGTAATGCCGGTCTCAAGTCCGTAGACCGAGCGCGCCTCAGGCTGTCCGGCGGCGGCGGGGATCCAGGCCTGCGCGAAGGTGCTGGCCGCGTTGAACAGCGCGTCGGTGGTTATCTGGAAAGTGGCGGACTTAACTATGTAATAGCCGACGGCATTGTCGACGGCGTCTCCGTCGTCCCCGGGCGCCGTCCAGGACAAGTTAACGGAGCCCCGGACGGGGCCTGCGGCCGCGGCAAGGCCGGTAATAGCCGCCGGCGCCTGGGTATCCTTGAGCACTTTAAAAGCGTCTACGAGCGTGGTGGTGCTGAAAGCGTTATCTATAGCGCGTACGCTTATATAGTTGGTGCCGTGGCCCAGCAGGCTGAAATTCACCGGCCAGTTGGCCTGGTAAGGGGAGGCCACGGTTCCGGAGGAGATGACCGTCCAGCCGAGCGTCTGTATCCCCGTCTGGTTCGGCCCGCTCGAAGCTGAATATTCCAGGCTGCGCAGCTGGGAGCCGCCGGTATCGGCGAAGTCTACGTTGTAGACGGAGCCCTGGGAGACGTTGTGCCAGGCCGGGTCGTAATCAACGGCCAGGTTATTGGTGATGGTCGGGACCGTGGTATCCTTTTTCACGAAGAAGGCGTCGAGGAGGTTGGAGGAATAATTCCCCGCGTTGTCGCGGGCCCTGACCCCGACGTAGCTAGCCCCCAGCGGCAGCAGGTCGAAAGTGGTCTGGGTGAGCTGCCAGTCGGCCGTATAGGAGTCGGCGTTGATGCCCGGCACCTGGTCGGTCCAGTCCTGGATCACGGAGCCGCCGCCGTTGGCCTGCGAATAGACCTTGGTCTGGATGGAGGCCAGGTGCGAACCGCCGGTATCGCCGGCGTCAACGTTATAGGAGACCCTGGAGTTGCGCCAGTTGTCGTCCCCGGCCTGGTTGTCGGAGATAGTAGGCGGCGCAGGGTCCTGCCGGTCGAAAGCCAGGGCGGCGGGCTCGTAGGTGTAGTCCGAAACGCCGCTGATATGCAGGAAGTTGGACGACGCCGCGGCGCCGGCCCACGACGAGCCGCCCCACAGCGTGGTCTTGAGGTTCCCGGAAGTATCCATGCCGAGGGCCGTGATCTTGTTGGTGTTCGGGTCGGGCAGCAGGGCCAGCTGCCTGATATCGGTGGCGAAGGTGGTGTTGGTATTCGGCGTGGTCACCGACGGGCTGGCCGGGGTCCAGGTGCCGTTGAGCCAAGTCAGGTAATCGAATTGGTAATCATTGGTGCCGACATTGTCCACGGCCGCGGCCATGAACTTGCCGGACTGGGATTCCCAGGCCGCGTCGGTGATGCGCCCGGCGTTGGAGGACATGCCGGTATCGGCCGTGGGCGACACGGACCAGGCTTCGGTCCCGAGCGTGGAGCGCCAGATGGAAACGTACCAGCCCGGGGTCACCGTCATGATGGTAGCGCCGAGGCGGTTGGTGAGCGGATCCGCCGCCACGCGGATCCAGTTAGGCGTGGTGTTGCCTACGGCCGGGCCGGCCGGCGCGGTCCCGTCCCACGCGGAACCGGCGGAGCGCCAGATCCTGTAAGCCGTGACGTTGCCCGTAGTGCCCCACAGGACCACGGCGTTGCCGGTCTGCGACTCCCAATCGCCGTCGAAGCATTCTTTGGTGGCGATCGCCGCGGTGGTGGCCAGGTTCTGCACGCTGGTCCAGGCGGTCCCGGTCCAGACCGCGGCGGTAAGGCGGCTGTTGGCGTCCAGCGCCATCAGCAGGACCCTGTCGGTGCCCGGCATGGCTTTCAGGCGCACCCAGTTTACGGCGCCGGTAAGCCCTGTCAGGGTAAGCGACGCGGGGGCAGCCGCCCAGGAAGCCGCGGTGGAGGACCAGACGGCATAACTGACGGCCGTGGTCGTGTTGTTGTAATAGACGGCCAGCATCCGGCCTGTCTGGCTCTCCGGAGCCAGGTCGAACCGGCGCGTGGCCGAACCGCCGGGCACGGGGGCGGGCGAAGGGGTGATATCGCTCCAGGAGGAATTTATGCCGTCCCATTTCAGGAACTTCAGGCTGTTGTCGGAGGCCAGGAAGCCGGCTATCTTGGCGTTGGCCACCACGGGCACGGATTTCAGGACCGACCAGCGCAGGGTGGCGCCGGTGGCCAGGGAACCGGTCTGGGCGCCCCAGGTATCGGGCGTCCAATTGCGGTATACGGGGGTATTGGAAGCGCCCGCGCCGTACACGATCATCCCCGCCGCGGCCCCGGCGGGCGTGGCGCTGGAGGTCGGCACGTTGGAGATGGCGCCCGTATTCCCGGCCTCGTCCACGGCCTTTATGGCTATGGAATACGTAGCGCCGGGGGTGAGCCCGTCTATCACCCGGTTTTCCATCTGGCCGTAGGCCAGCGGCTGCCAGGACTGCGTGTAGCTTGAAACGGCTGGCAGGCTGAAGTTGCCGGAGGTTATCAGCCCCGCGTAGTAGCGCACGATATAGGAAGCGGCGGTACCCGCGTCGGTCACGCCTTTAACGCCCTCGCCGGGAGCCGTCCAGGTAAGGGCTACCTGGCCCTGGAAATCGGCCATGGCCGCGGCCAGGTCCGTTATCGCGCCGGGCGGCGTGAGGTCCACCCCGGCGTAGGAAGAAGTGAGATTGCTCAAGGGCCCCGCATTGCCGGCCTTGTCCACGGCCTCTACCGCTATATAATAAGTGGCCCCCGCCGTAAACCCGGACATGGTAAGGGCTTCAGGCAAGCCGCCGGTCCTCGGCGCCAGGGTGGAAACGTAGACCGAGGCGGAATCGAAGTCGGCCTGGTCGGCGAAGGCCGAGCCTGTCTTGTAGCGTATAAGGTAGTAGCTGGCGCTGCCGGTAAGGTCATCGTCGCCGGGGGCGTTCCAGCGGGCGACGATATCCCCCTCGCCGGCCTGGCCCGCGGCAGGGGCGGCGCTGAGAGAAGCGAGGGCCGAGGGCGGCACGGTGTCTTTGAGGATATAGAACACATCCACAGAGACGGAAGAGCGGCCGAGATCGTCCCACGCGGTAACGCTGATGTAGTTGGTGCCCGGCGCGAGCAGCGGCCAGGCGGAGCCGGAGACCCCCCAGTTCTGCGTATAAGAGGCCAGGGGCGCCCCGGCGAAGATAGTAGTGGAAGCGACCACGGGAGTCCCGGTGCGGCCCGGCGCGGTCCAGGCCTCGTACGCCGCCGTGGAGACGCCTATGCTGTCGTCGGCGAAGTCCACGTTGAAGACGGCCCCGGGATTGGCCCTGTACCAGGTAGTGGCGCCGGACTGCAGGTCGGTCACTACGGGGGCGGCGGTGTCTTTCCTGATATAGAAAATATCGTCGAGCTCCCTGACGTTCCCCGCGGCGTCCCAGGCGCGCGCCGAGATATAGTTGTACCCCTGCGCCAGCGCGTTGAAGTCGGCGGCCCAGGGCGCGCTGTATTCCGCCCCGGCCGCGCCGGGGATCT
>MGUK01000060.1 GCA_001799995.1 Elusimicrobia bacterium GWF2_62_30 | reverse complement strand
CACCGGCGTCTGGCTGGTGGACTGGCTGCGCGAAAAGAACGCCATAGTGAAATTCGACTCCGCCATAAAGACCCCCAGCGCCTTCGCTATAGAGGGCACGGGCGCCGCCAAGCGCCCGGTGATCCTGATCAACGAGGACATAAAAGCCCGCACCGACGGGTATAAGTATTACTCCGCGCTCATCGCACGCGAGGCCGCCACGCTGATGCATATAGGCATGCCCGATTCAGCGGAACGCCAGTTCATGGTAAATTCCTGTTCGGCCCAGGTCTTCTTCGAGATGTGGGGCACCAGGATGGAACTGCCGGTGTTCAGCGGCGTGCGCGACGAGGAACTGGGCGACCAGATCAGTACCTGGGTGGAGAACGGCCCCGATTCCGGCGCCGACGCGGTTTCCTTCCGCACCGGCAAGAAACTGCTCAAGACCCTTATCAGCGAGACCGAACTCGCCATCTCCCAGGCGACCCAGGACGGGACGGACGCCGCCGCCCTGCAGAAGAAGCTGGCCGCGCTGAAAAACGAGCAGGCCTATTACAACAAGGAATTCAAGCAGCGCGAAACCTACTGGTGGTCCATGCACCAGCCCCGTTAACAGCAGCAGCCCGACGAGAAAAGCCCGCGCCGCGCCTGACGCCGGCCCGGGCTTTTTTCTGTATTGCCCGGGAAAATGCTAAAATATAATCCTGCGGCCAGTGAACCCGACAAGTCCGGACAGCGGTCCTTCGGTTTTCTGCAAAATCTTTAAGCACCCCGCGGCGCTACAACTATGATAACGGTACGGAACGTTTCTAAATCATTCTCATCGCAGGTCCTCTTCGAGGACGCCTCGCTGCAGATCAACGAGGGAGACCGCTTCGCGCTCGTCGGCCCCAACGGCGCCGGCAAATCCACCCTTTTCAAGATGATGCTGCGCGCCGAAGAAGCCGACGACGGCGAGATCCAGTTCAAGAAAGGCGTGGTAGTAGGCTACCTCCCCCAGGAGAACCCGCCCACCTCCGAGAAAACCGTCGTGGAAGAAACCCTGGACGGCGTAGAGGACTACGACGGCCGGATAGAGGCCGAAGGCAAAGCCATCCTGATGGGCCTCGGCTTCAAAGTGGAAGGCTTCACCCGCAAGGTCAGCACCCTCAGCGGCGGCTGGGCTATGCGCGTGGCCATGGCCAAGCTCCTGCTCAAGAAGCCGGACCTGCTGCTGCTTGACGAACCCACCAACCACCTGGACCTGGACTCCCTGCTCTGGCTGGAAGAATATCTGCACAGCTACCAGGGCGCCATCTTCGTCATCTCCCACGACCGCGACTTCATAAACAAGATCTGCAGCGCCATAGTCTCGCTGCAGGACCATACCCTGCGCGTCTACCACGGCAACTACGAGAATTTCCTGGCCCAGCGCCAGTCCGAAAAAGAGAAGGTCTACTCCGCCTGGCGCCTGCAGCAGGAAGAGATAGCGCAGATGGAGGACTTCATCGCCCGCAACCGCGCGCGCGTCTCCACCGCCGCCCGCGTGCAGAGCATGATCAAGCGCCTGGACAAACTGGAGCGCATAGAGCTGATCCAGGAAGTGAAGACCGTGAAGATGCGCTTCCCGCAGCCCAACCGCACCGGCACCAATGTCCTCGACCTCAAGAACATCAGCAAGGTTTACAATGTCCCGGACCACGAGCCGATAAGGGTCTACGAGGGCTTCGATTTCCAGCTGCAGCGCGGGCAGAAGATGGCCTTTGTCGGGCATAACGGCGCCGGCAAGTCCACGCTGCTCAAGCTGCTGGCCGGCGTGATAGAGCCCGATTCCGGCGAGCGCGTGCTCGGCCTTAACGTAAAGACCGGCTACTTCTCCCAGCACCGCGAGGGCATCCTGGACCCGCGCAAGACCGTGCTGCAGGAAGCCATGGACAACGACAGGATGAACCCGGAGCTGGCGGTCCGCACCGTGCTGGGCACCTTCCTGTTCCCCGGCGACAACGTCTACAAGAAGACCGAAGTGCTCTCCGGCGGTGAGAAGAGCCGCCTGATGCTGGTGAAACTCCTGATGGACCCGCCCAACGTCATCCTGATGGACGAGCCCACCACCCACCTGGACATGGCCAGCGTCGACGCGCTCATAGCCGCCCTCAAGGAGTTCGAAGGCACCCTCTGCTTCATCAGCCACGACATCTATTTCATCAACGCCCTGGCCGATTCCGTAGTGCATATAGAGCAGGGCAAGACCACCGTCTACCCCGGCAACTACGATTACTTCCGCTACCGCCAGGAACAGATAGCCAAAGAAACCTCGGCCGTAAAGAAGCGCCCCGAGGCGGCCCCCGTCGCCGCCCCGTCGCAGGACTGGGAAGAGAAGAAGCGGCAGGAAGCCGACTCCCGCAAAAAAGCGCGCCGCGGCGAAACCCTGAAAAAAGAAATAGCCTATTCCCGCAAGACGGTGGAATCCCTCGCCGCCAAAATGTCCTCCCCCGAAATTTACTCGGATTACGTGCAGGTAAAAGAGCTGGGCGACAAGATCGCCGCCCTCGAAGCCAAGATCGCCGCCTACACCGAAGAGATGGCCAAAATAGAAAGCGGCCAGACCGTTTAAGCGCAAAGCGCCCGTGCGGCTGGCGCGGGGACCGGTTTAGCAAAACCTTCCGTAGGCCGAGGCTTGCATAGCGCCGAGGCCGGAGGGTGAGCGAGGCACGGTGTGCCGAGCGCGTTTTGCGCACCGGTCCCCGTGACAGCCACACGAATGGTTCGGATTTTATGCAGAGGTAAGGAGCACCACAAAATACATGCAACATGATAACCAAAAGCGCCGGCCCGACCTGCGCAACATCGCCATCATCGCCCACGTCGACCACGGCAAAACCACCCTCGTGGACGCCATGCTCAAACAGACCGGCGCCTTCCACGACAAGACCGGCGAAGAAGCCATCTGTATCATGGACTCCAACGACCTGGAGAAAGAGCGCGGCATCACCATCCTCTCCAAGAACACCTCCGTCCGCTACAAAGACACCACCATTCACATCGTCGACACCCCCGGCCACGCCGACTTCGGCAGCGAAGTGGAGCGCGTCCTGCGCATGGTCGACGGCGTGCTGCTGCTCGTCGACGCCCTCGACGGCCCCATGCCGCAGACCCGCTTCGTCCTCAAGAAGTCCCTCGCCCTCGGCCTGCGCCCCATCGTCGTCATCAACAAGATAGACCGCCTCAACTGCGACCCGCACGGCACGCTGGATAAGGTCTTCGCCCTGTTCATGGAACTGGGCGCCACCGACGCGCAGCTGGACTTCCCCACGGTGTACGCCGTAGGCCGCGACGGCTGGGCCTCCCTCTCCCACGACGTCAAGACCACCGACCTGGCGCCGCTTTTCGAGACCATCATAAAGTCGGTGCCGGGGCCCCTGGACCTGGACGACCAGCCGCTGCGCCTGCTGGTGACCATGCTGGACTACAGCTCCTACACCGGCCGCATCGGCGTGGGCCGCATAGTGCAGGGAAAGATACAATCCGGCCAGACCGTCTCCGTAGCTTCAGAAAAGAAGCCGGCCGCCAACCGCAAGGTGATGCAGCTGATGGGCTACAAGGGCCTCGAGCGGATAGTGATCAAAGAAGCCCGCTCCGGCGACATCGTGGCCATTGCCGGGCTTGAAGGCATCGAGGTCGGCGAGACCGTGTCCGATCCCGAGAACCCCGGTATACTGCCGGGACTCGAGATAGAACTGCCGACCCTGTCCATGGAATTTTTCGCCAACGACGGCCCTTTCTCCGGCCGCGAGGGCAAATTCGTGACGGCCACGCAGATCCGCGACCGCCTGCTCCGCGAACAGGAGACCAATGTCGGCCTGAAGGTGGAAGAGATCCCCGGCAAGGGCGGCTTCAAAGTGGCGGGCCGCGGCGAGCTGCACCTGTCCGTGCTGATCGAGACCATGCGCCGCGAAGGCTTCGAACTCTGCGTTTCCAAGATGGTGGTGATAACGCACGAGGAGAACGGCGTAACGGTAGAACCCGTGGAACTGCTGATCCTCGACGCCCCGTCGGAATACCAGGGCGCGGTGATGACCGGCCTGGGCGCGCGCGGCGCGCAGATGAAGAACATGATGGTGTGCGAGGACGGGCGCGTACGTTTCGACTACGTGATCTCTTCCCGGGCGCTGATCGGCTTCAAATCCGAGTTCATGTCCTTTACCAAGGGCTCCGGCCTGATGCACCACAGCTTCCACGGCTTCCTGCCGGAGGGCAAGTTCGCGGCGCCCCAGCGCAACGGCGTGTTCATCGCCAAGGAAACGGGCACCACGGCCGGCTACGCCATCAACAGCCTGCAGGACCACGGCATCATGTTCATCAGCCCCAACCAGGAAGTTTACTCGGGGCAGATAGTAGGCGAGCATTGCCGCTCCAACGACCTGGTGACCAATCCCTGCAAGGAAAAAAAGCAGACGAACATGCGTTCTTCCACGTCGGATATGTCCATCATGCTCACGCCTCCGCGGATCATGAGCCTGGAGCAGGCCATAGAGTACGTGGAAGAGGACGAGTTCGTGGAAGTCACGCCCAAGAGCCTGAGGCTGCGCAAGAAAATGCTGGAGCATGGCCTGCGCCGCCGCAGCGAAAAGGTAGAAGACTGAACCGCGGCTTCAAGGAAGGCTGACGATGAAGAAAACAAAACTGCTGCCGCTGATAGTCCTGGTGCTTGGCCTTGCCGCCTGCAATAGCGCGCACCGGCACGACAACAAGTCGGTCTACATCGAGAAGTCCCGCCTTGAAGCCATCGAGCTGGCCCCGGCGCCGCAGCGCGGCTCCCCGGTGGACCAGGCGGACTTCATAGAGCTGCACGACTGGCAGAACAAGCGCACGGCGCAGCAATGCGCCGCCGCCGGGGCCGAAGGCAACGCTTACCTCGAGGATTTCTTCGGCCACCTCAAGCCGTTCTCCGCGCCGCTGCCGGCGGCAGGCAATAAGTTCATCCTGAGGGTGCGCGAGGACGCCAGCACGGCCGTTACCATCTTCAAGGACAGGAATTCCCGCCCCAGGCCGTTCCTTTCCGATGCCGCCCTCGACCCGTGCATAGGCCGCGCCGGCGGGCTGGCCTATCCCAGCGGGCACGCCACCCTCTCCAGGCTTTTCGCGCTCATGCTCACGGAGCTGGCGCCGCTGCGCCGTTCCGAGTTCATGGCCGTGGCCGACGCCGCCGCGCTCAACCGCGTGATAGGCGGCGTGCACCACCCCTCGGACATCGAGGCCGGCAAGAAGCTGGGCGACCTCCTGTTCGCGCGCTTCATGGAAAACCCGGAATTCCGCGCCAACATGGACAAGCTCCGCCCCTACATGGCGAAGTAACCGCCGCCCGGGCTACAAATGAAACTATCCGCTGCGGAGGAAGGGGGCACGCGCGAGCTGTTGCGTATCGCCTATCCGCTCATCCTTTCCACCGCCTCCAATACCGTAATGCAGTTCATCAACCGCGTGTTCCTGGCGCATTACAGCCCGGACGCGCTGGCCGCCTGCGTGCCCGCCGGGATCCTGAGCTTCACTTTCCTCTGCTTCTTCATGGGCACGGCTACCTACACCAACGCCTTTGTCTCCCAGTACTACGGCAAAGGCAAGACGGCCAGCGTTTCCGTGGCCGTCTGGCAGGGCGTGTGGCTGGCGCTGGCGTCGGGGCTGCTGCTGCTCTGCCTTACCCCGGCCGGGCTTTACATAATCGACCATTCCGGTCATGACGCCGCGGTGCGCGCGCTGGAGCGCCCGTATTTCGCCATCCTCAATTCCTTTTCCGGCTTCCCCGTGCTTAACACGGCCCTGGCGGCGTTCTTCATCGGCAGGGGCAAGACCAAGACCACGCTGGCGGTCAACGTGGCCGGCAACGCGCTGTGCGTATTGATGTCGTGGCTGCTTATTTTCGGGAACGGCCCCTTCCCCGAGATGGGGATCCGGGGGGCGGGCTTCGCCGCCGCCGGCGGGCAGATCCTGATGACGGCCATTTACCTGCGCCTGATCTTTTCAGCCTACAACCGCCGCCGCTACCGCACCGCCCGCCTGGTGGGCCTGCATAAGGGGATGTTCCTGCGCCTGGTGAAGTACGGGGCGCCCAACGGCATCGGCTTCTTCCTCGACGTGGCCTCCTTCGGGGCTTTCATCTTCATCATCGGCGGCATGGACCGGGTCTCGCTGGCGGCCAGCAATATCCTGGCTTCCATAAACATGATAGCGTTCATGCCGGTGATAGGCCTGGGGCTGGCCGCGCTTACGCTGGTGGGCAAATACATAGGCATGGGCAAGCCCGACGTCTCCGCGCGCGTGGCTTACCGGGCGGCGAAGGCGGCCGGGCTGTACGCGCTGGCCCTGGGGGTCCTGTTCATGGCCGTGCCGGGGCTGTTCATCAATATCTTCGGCTCCGGCAATTCCGCGGAATACGCGGAGATCCTGGCGCGCACGCGGCCGCTCATGAAAGTGCTCACGGTCTTTATCTTCTTCGACGCTATCGGCATAGTCTTCGCCGACGCGCTGCGCGGCGCAGGGGATACCCGCTTCCAGATGCTGGGCGCCAGCGCCGCCGCCTGGGTCCTGTTCGTGCCGGGGGTCTGGTATATAACGCACCGGGGGGGCGGTGAACTTATCCACGCCTGGGCCTGGGGCGGGTTCTACGTGTTCCTGCTGTCCGTCTTTTTCTGGCTGCGCTTCCGCTCCGGCCTTTGGCGCAAGATAGATATACTCCGCGGGTAACCGCGGCGTCAGATTGGTATAATTACTTCAAGCACCCTATTATTTATGGCTGATAAAATATATTCCATCTCGAAAAGCCTGCCCAAGGTGAGGCTGTCCCACGCCCCGGCCGGCCCCAACGCCTTCAAAAGGATGATAGCCTCCGCCGAACCCGCCGAAGCCGGCGAGCTGGTGGCGGTGTACGACAAGAACAACAACCCGTTCGGCGTGGCGCTCTACAACCCGCGCAGCCAGATCACGCTGCGCATCTTCTCGCGCGACAACCCCGACACCTTCGATATCAACGCCTTTTTCGACGAGCGCGTTTCCCGCGCGGTAGCTTTCCGGCGCGACGTGCTCAAACTGCCGCTGACTACGGACGCCTGCCGCCTGGTGCACGACTACGCCGACGGCCTGCCCGGCATGACGGTGGACATCTACAAGGACCAGATAGCGCTGGAGTTCTATTCCCTGGGCATGTACCGCCTGTGGCCCAACATAGAGGCCGCGTTCCGCAAACATTACCCGGAGGCCGTCTTTCATCACCGCGCCACCGCCTACACGCAGGAGATGGAAGGCTTCAACATAAAGCCCGAGCCGGGGCCCGGGCGCAAGACCCGCATTACCGAGAACGGCGTGCAGTTCGAGATCGATATGAAGGGCGGCTACAAGACCGGCTTCTTCTGCGACCAGCGCGAGAACCGGCTTTACGCCTCCACCTTCGCCTCCGGCAAAAAGGTGCTGGACCTTTGCTCCTATACCGGCGGCTTCGGCATCTACGCGGCCAAGCTGGGCGGCGCGGACGCGGTTACCGCCGTGGAACTGGACCCGGAGGCCTGCGAGATGGCTAAGCGCAACGCCAACATCAACAGGGTGAAGGTAGACCCCGTCTGCGCCGACGCTTTCACCTATATGCGCCAGATGCTGGAGCTCAAGAGGAAGTACGGCCTGGTGGTGCTGGACCCGTACAAGCTGGTCTCCAACCGCGAGGAGCGCGATAAGGGTATCTTCAAGTACCGCGATTTCAACCGCATAGCCCTTTCGCTGGTGGAGGAAGGCGGCATTTTCGTCACCTGCTCCTGCAGCGGCATGGTCCCCATGGAAGAATTCGCCTTCATAGTGCGCGGCGCGGCGGCCAATGCCGGGCGGCGGGTACAGATCTTCAAGAAAAGCGGCGCGGGCCCCGATCACCCGGTGGCCGCGGATTATCCCGAGGGGGAGTATCTTAAATGCATTTTCGCCAGGGTGTACTGAGGTTCTGCGCCGCCGGGGCGCTGGCGCTCGGCCTGCTGGTACCGGCCTCGGCGTTCCATGCCCCGCTCGATTTCGCCCAGGGCGTCTGGGAGGGGAAAGCCGGCAATGGCCATGACGCCTTCGCCATTACCGTTTCGCTCAAGAAGACCAACGGCTCTTTTTACGGAGCCTATAGCGGCAAGGCGGCTTCAGGCGAAACCGTCAAAGGCACTTTCGAAGGCACTTTTGCCGCCGGCACCTACAACGTTACGGTCGTCAACGAGAACAAGTGGTACAGCATGCTCAGCTTCGACGTCACCGCCAGGGCGGTCAGCGGCACGGAGCTTGAGATCTCCTCCATCCTGGGCGGCGGGAAACTGAAATTCCTCAACGATTTCCTTAAATGCGAGCTGAAGTTCCAGAGCATGGTGACCGGGGTGGACGCAACCCTGTTCCGCGTGGACCCGCCGCCGCCCCAGAAAAAGGCGGGGACCGGCAGGAAGCCGCAGAAGAAAGCCCCGTCCCTGCCGCCCATGGTGATAGTTACTAAATAGCACGGAGGAATAATGAAAAACACTATACATCTGGCTTTTATGCAGGAAGCCATAAAAGAGGCCAAGAAGGGTCTTAAGGAAGGCGGTATCCCGATCGGCGCCGTGCTTGTAAAGGGCGGGAAGATCATAGGCCGCGGGCATAACAAGCGGGTGCAGAAAAAGTCCGCTATCCTGCACGCGGAGATGGATTGCCTTGAGAACGCCGGCCGCCTTAAGGTCTCGGATTATAAAAAATGCGTTATTTATTCGACACTTTCTCCCTGCTCCATGTGTACAGGGGCTATACTGCTCTACAAGATCCCTGTGGTGGTAATAGGGGAGAATAAGACCTTGAAGGGCCCGGAAAGCTATTCAAAAAAGTTCCTGAAGCTGATAAATCTCGACCTTCCCGAGTGCAAGGCCATGATGAAGGCCTTCATAGCCGCCAGGCCGGAGCTTTGGAACGAGGATATAGGGGAATAGCCCGGTTCTCTTGACCAAAAGCGGAATTATTTGGGATAATATTGTAGTAGTCAACCGGACTCAAGTTTTCGAAGCCTATTCATCCAGGCAACAGCGGAAGAGATAGAGCAGAGAGAGTTGAGACAGGTAATTAAAGTTGCTAGGAGAATAACATAATGAGCAAGAGAATATACGTGGGCGGCCTGCCCTTCAAAACCACTGAAGAGGAAATGAACACCCTTTTCGCGACGTACGGTGCGGTTTCCAGCGCCAAGCTGATCACCGACAAGTACAGCGGTCAGTCCCGCGGTTTCGGCTTCGTTGAGATGCCGAACGACGAGGAAGCTGTGGCTGCCATGGAAAAGCTGAACGGTTCCGATTTCGGCGGCCGCAAGCTGACCGTGAACGAAGCTCGCCCGATGGAAGCCCGCCCCCGCGGCGGTGGCTTCGGCGGCGGCGGTGATCGCGGTGGCCGCGGCGGCGATCGCGGTGGTCGCGGCGGCGGCGGCGGCTACGGCGACAAGTGGTAATCAAAATCCTTTAACGGTTTTAAGCGCCCCGGGCAACCGGGGCGCTTTTTTTGCCCTTTTTTTTGCCCTTGACAAAGATGTTATACGGATGTATAATTATACATACGTGTAAGAACTGGAGGAAGTATGGCAAGACCGCCTTCGGGAACAGATATCAAGCTTAAGGCCGCCGGCAGAAAGCTGCTGCAGGAGAACGGTATTACCGGCCTGAGCGTAAGGGAAACCTGCCGCCTGGCAGGGGTTAATACCGGCATGTTCCATTATTATTTCGGCTCCAAGGAAGAGTTCCTTAAAGAGGTATTAAAGGAGATCTACGCCGATTTCATGCTGAACTTCAAGACGGGGGTTTCCGTAGCGGGCACTCCGCGCGATAAACTTAAAGCCGCCTTGGTGGAAATAGGGAAATTCGCCCTGGCCGTGCGCAAAGCGGCGCCGATGCTTCTTTCGGACGTTATACACGGCAAAAAAGAGGCTTTCGAGTTCATACGCGGTAATTTCACCGAACACGTCTCCCATATAGTGGCGCTGGCGGCGCAATGCCGTCCCCGCAGCGCGGTAAGCGGGCACTCCATACCGTTCATGGTCCTTACCCTGCTGCCGGTAATGGTGTTCCCGATCATAATTTCCGGCATCCTGGACCGCAACGGCATCAAAAAACTGAAAGACCAGGATGTGGAGGAGTTGAGGGGGGAGCTGTTCTCCGATGCCGGCATTGCCGAAAGGGCGGAAATAGCTCTGCGGGGGATAGGCTTATGAAATATATATTGTCATTCCTTATTATACTGGCGGCAGCGCCCGCCCGGGCGGCTGAGTTCAGCGTTACGCTGAAAGCCGCGGAAGACAGCGCGGTGGCCGTTTCCAACCAGTACCGCGGCGCCAGGTTCTCGGCCCAGGCCGCAGAGGCCGCGGCGGCGGCGGCCGGCTCCTTGCTGAACCCGCGGCTGAGCCTCGAAGGCAGCCTGCGCTATATTTCCACCGTCAGCGAGATCAAGCTGCCGGCGGCCATGGGCGGAGCGCGCAAATTCGGCGACAACTGGAACTATTCCATCGGCCCGTCGGCTTACTGGACTTTGTTCGACGGGGGAGCGCTTGGTTCCGGCTACAAAAGCGCCGGCAGGATCGCCGCCGCCCGTTCGGCCGAGGCGGAGAACGCCAAGCGCCAGGCGGTGCTGAAGGGCCGCACCTCCTATTTCCAGCTGCAGCTGGCGCTGGAACGGGTGTACCTCATCGGCGAGAACCTGCAGCTTTCGCTCAGCCAGCTTAAGGATATTTCGCTGGGCGTCAAAGCGGGTACCCGCAGCCGCCTGGACGGGCTGCGCGCCAACCAGGAAACCGTGGCCCGCAAAAGGGACCTCCTGCGGGCGCGCGCCGACCTGTCGGCCGCGCTGCGGGATTTTTCCTTCGTTACCGGCATAGACCTGCCGGGGGACGTTTCGCTGCCGCTTGATTCCCGCATGGAGGGCAAAGAATACGGCGGGGCCGACCCGGCTTCGCTGTTCGTGAAGGCCGAGCCTTATGAAACCGTGCTGGAGCGCATGCTGCCCGCCGCCGGCGGGGCGGTGGAGAAGGAACTGCCGGCGATTAAGGCGCTCGGCGAGAGCGCCCGGGCCTACAAGGCCGCGGCCGGCGCCTTTAAGGCTGAAAGGCTGCCGCGCCTTACGCTGGGCGCGCGCAGCTCCCTGGATTATCCCAACGGCCCCAACCTTTACTCCTATGTTCAGAACTCCGCTTCGCTGGCGCTCAGCCTGCCGCTGTTCGAGAGCGGCCGCACCGCGGAAAGGCAGAAGGAGAGCGAGCTCAACGCCGCGGCGGCCCTGGAAAAAAGGGACGAGGCCGCGCTGGCGGTTAAACGGGACTTCGACAAAACCCTGGACTCCTATAAGGCGCTGATAAGCGAGCAGTCCCTGAATATCGAGGCCGTGGACGACGCCGCCGACGCCTCCAGGCTGGCTTACGAGGCCTACAAGGCGGGCAGCGGCACCTGGCTGGACGTGGAGGGCGCCAATCTCAAGGAACTGCAGGCAAAGACCACCGCGGCTTCGGCCAACGCGGAAATACTTTTAAGGCTGGCCGTGCTGGACAGCCTGAACGGGAGCGTGAAATAGTATGAAGAAAAAAATAATACCCGTAGTGCTGCTGCTGGCGGCCGCCTCGCTGATCTTCTTCAAGGTCAGGAGCGGCCGGGACTTCCGTTATGCCGGGACCATCGAGGCCACGGAGACGGACCTTTCCGCCCGCATCTCCGGCGTGATAGATTCCTACGGGGCCAGGGAGGGGGAAGCCGTGAAAAAGGGCGGCGTGATAACCGCCATCGACTGCGACGACCTGCGCCTGGCCGCGGGCATAGCCTCGGAGGACTTCAAGCGGGCGGAGGAACTGTTCAAGGGAGGCTCGCTCTCTAAGGAAAACTTCGACCGCCTGAAATACAAGCGCGACGACTCGGCGCTGAAAGTGCAGTGGTGCACCATAAAATCCCCGGTTTCCGGGCGCCTGCTGTACGCCTACAGGGAAAAAGGGGAGCTGGTGGCCCCCGGCACAAAGCTGGCCACCGTGGCCGACCTGTCGGAAGTGTGGGCGTATATCTATGTGCCGCACGATCTGCTGGCCAAGCTCAGCACCGGCATGGAAATAAAAGGCTATCTGCCGGAGGCGGGAGAGAAGGAATTCCCCGGCCGCGTCTCAGTGATCTATTCCGAGGCCGAGTTCACGCCGAAGAACGTGCAGACCCGCAAGGAGCGCACGCGTTTGGTCTTCGCCGTAAAAGTGACTTTCCCCAACCCGGAAGAAACGCTGAAGCCGGGCATGACCTTGGAAGTAAAGCTGCCGGAGTAAACGGCAGCCGCGGCGGCAGGCTTACAGTATGGAAAACTTCTCGATCAGGACGGAAGAGCTGAAAAAAACGTTCGGCAGGACGACGGCCCTGCAGGGCGTCTCTTTCGACCTTTCCGCCGGCCTGCTGCACGGGCTGATAGGCTCCAACGGCGCAGGGAAGACCACGACCATGCGCCTGCTGGCCGGGCTGCTCAAGCCGACCTCCGGGACCATCAGCTACTTCAGCGGCGGCCGGCCCGCGGTCTTCGCCGACCTGCGCCCGAGCCTGGCCTATATGCCGCAGCAGGCCAGCCTCTATCCCGACCTTTCGGTGGGGGAACACCTGGAGTTCTTCCGGGAGCTTTACCGCCTGGAGCCGGGCGTGTACGCGCGGCGTTCGGCCGAGCTCCTGGAGATAACGCGCCTGGCTAAATTCCGCGAGCGGCGCGCCGGGCAGCTGTCCGGCGGCATGTACAAGAAGCTGGGTCTGATGTGCGCGCTGCTGCAGTCCCCGTCGGTGCTGCTGCTCGACGAGCCCACCAACGGCGTGGACCCGATCAGCCGCCGCGAATTCTGGGAGCTGCTCTACGGCTTGGCCGCGCAGAAGATCCTTATCATAGTTTCCACCGCCTACATGGACGAGGCGGAGCGCTGTTCCCGCGTGCACCTGCTTGATTCCGGCCGCCTGCTGGCCTCCGGCGAGCCGCGCGAGGTCCTCAAGCAGACCGGCGCCGCCAGCTTCGAGGAAATATTCATTAAACAGGGGGAGGGGAAATGAACGCCGCCCCGGCCCTGGAGGTAAAACGCCTCTCCATAAAGTTCGGCGATTTTACCGCCGTAGACGATGTCTCGTTCGCCGTCAACCAAGGTGAGATCTTCGGCTTTCTCGGGGCCAACGGCGCGGGCAAGACCACCACTATCCGGATGCTTTGCGGCCTCCTGACGCCCACCTCCGGCTCGGCGCTGGTTGGCGGGCTCGGTTTCGGTGACGGCGGGCTCGGGATAAAGAAGATAGTCGGCTACATGTCGCAGAAGTTCACGCTGTATAACGACCTGACGGTGGGGGAGAACCTGGATTTCGCGGCGGGGCTGCGCAAGCTCGCGCCCGCCTTCGCTAAAAAACGGCGGCATGAACTCTTCGAGCTGATAGGTTTCAATAAACCGCTTTCCTCAAAAGTCTCGCAGCTGCCCGGCGGGATAAAACAGGAGCTGGCGCTGGCCGCGGCCATGCTGCACGACCCGGAGATAATCTTCCTCGACGAGCCCACCTCCGGCGTGGCGCCGGCTTCGCGCGCGCGGTTCTGGGGGCTGATACGCAGGATCACCGGGCTGGGCAAGACGGTGATAGTCACCACCCATTACATGGACGAGGCCGAGCAATGCGGCCGTATAGCGCTGATGCGCACCGGGCGCCTGATAGCGCTGGGTTCGCCGGAAGAGCTGAAGCGGTCCGCTTTCCCCGGCCCCATGGCGGAACTGGATTTTAAAGGCGCGGAACCAAAACCGTTCATCTCCGCGCTGGAAAAAGCCGCCGGGCTGCTGGAGCTTTCTCCGCATGGCATGCGCTGGCACGCGGCTTTCGCCGATAAAGCCGCGATGGACGCCGCCCTGGCGGGCCTGCCTCCGTCCGCCGCCGCCGCGCTGATCCAGCCGTCGCTGGAAGACGTGTTCATCCGGCTTGTCGAGGGGGCGGAAAGATGAACGGCTTCAATCTTCACCGCGCCTATTCCATAGCGCGCAAAGAAGTAATGCACATCCTGCGCGACCCGTTCACGCTGGCGCTGGCGCTGGGCCTGCCGGTGATGCTGGTCACCTTCTTCGGCTATGCCATCGATTACGAAGTAAAGGGTATAACGCTGGCCGTGTCGGACCAGGACGGCGGGCCGGCCGCCCGGAGGCTGAAAGAAATGTTCTCCTCTTCCGGCTACTTCCTCCCCGTGGAGGCCGTGCCGGGCTCCGGCCCGGTGGCCATGCTGGATTCAGGCCGGGCTTCCGCCGCGCTTTTCATCGAGCCGGAATTCTCTAAAAAGATAATGGGCGGAGGAGCCGTACAGGCCCAGTTCGTGCTGGACGGCAGCGATAACGCCAAGGGCGCGGCCGTTGTAGGCTACCTGCCCGGCATACAGCGCGCCGCCCAGGCCCGGCTGGCGGGACAGGCATTGCGCGAGCCCTTCTCGTTCGAGACCCGCTTCCTGTACAACCCGGAGCTGAACAGCCGCTGGTTCACCGTGCCCGGACTGGCCGCCATAATAATAGGGCTGCTGGCCATCCTGCTTACCGCGCTGACCGTGGCCCGGGAATGGGAGAACGGCTCGATGGAGCTGCTGTTGTCCACGCCCGTGCGTCCGCTGGAGATCATGGTCGGCAAACTGGCGCCTTACGGCGCGCTGGTGCTGGCGGGGGTGTTCTTTGTCTACCTGGTGGCCAGGCTGGTCTTCGGCGTGCCGTTCGCCGGGAGCCACCTGCTTTACCTGGCCGCCTGCCTGCTATTCATAACCGCGGCGCTGTCGCAGGGCCTGTTCATCTCCGTGGTGACCCGCCAGCAGCAGGTGGCCATGCAGCTGGGCATGATAACGGGCCTGCTGCCTTCCATGCTGCTTTCCGGTTTTATCTTCCCCGTCGAGAGCATGCCTAAATTCTTCCAGTATTTCACGATGATATTGCCGCCGAGGTGGTTCATGGCGGCGGCGCGGGGGATAACCCTGAAAGGCGCGGACCTGGGCGAGCTGGCTGTACCGTTCCTGGCGCTGGGGCTCTTGAGCGCGGGGATGCTGGCGCTGGCGCTTATTAAATTCAAGACGGACCTGGAATAGGACTATGAAGCGCACCCTGCTGGCATTTATAAGGAAAGAACTGATACAGACGCTGCGCGACGTCAGGATGCGCGTGCTGCTGTTCGGCGCCCCCGTTATCCAGCTGACCATCTTCGGCCTGGCGCTCTCCACCGAGATCAAGAACATCAACCTGGCCGTAATCTCCGGCCCCGGCGACGCCATGTTCGGGCGCGTGGCTGAGGGCTTTTACGCTTCGGGCTGGTTCAAGCGCGTTATTTACGGCTCCGAAGCCCCTTTCGAACTGATAGCGTCGGGCCGCGCCGACGCGGTGCTCATAGCCCCGGCCGGGGGGCTGGCCCGCTCCGCCGCGCGCGGCGACGGCCGCATGCAGCTGCTGGTGGACGCCACCAACCTGACCAAGGCCAGGGCGGTAGAAGCGTACGCCAGGAACATAATCTCGGCGGCGGCCGCCCGCGAATACGGCGCGCGCGCCGAGCCGGCGCTGAAATTCGACGTGCGGGTGCTCTATAACCCGGCCATGGAGTCCTCCATGTTCCTGGTGCCAGGCGTTATGGGCATGCTGGTCTGCCTGATCACCATAATCCTTACGGCCATGTCGCTGGCGCGCGAGCGCGAGGTGGGGACCTTCGAGACCATAGTTTCCGCGCCGCTCTCTGACGCGGAAGTGCTGCTGGGCAAGACCGTCCCGTATGTGCTCCTGGGCGTTATGGACGCGGCGCTGGTGGTGGCGGCGGGGTACCTTATCTTCGGCGTGCCGGTGCGGGGGCCTTTGTGGCAGCTGGCGCTGGCATCGCTGGCTTTGGTGATAACTACGGTCAGTATCGGGACCTTCATTTCCACCATCGCCCGCAACCAGCAGCAGGCCATGCTGGGCGGGTTCATGTTCCTGTTCCCGGCCATCCTGATGAGCGGCATTATGTACCCGGTGGAGAACATGCCCGGCGCCATCATAGCCGCCGCCTACCTGGACCCGCTGATGTATTTCGTCAGGCTTCTCCGCAATATCATGCTCAAGGGCGGGGACCTGCATGTGCTCTGGACCAACCTGGGCGCGCTGGCCCTGATGGCCTTAGTGGCGGCGGGGGCGGCCTATAAGCGATTTAAACAGACGTTGAACTAAGGTAACTTAAGATAGGAGATAGCGATGAAAACGATAAAAGAAGACCTGCGGGGAAAAGCGCTGAAGGCGAAGGACCTGGTGGGCTATGACAAGGGCGCGGTGGTCAGCCGCACCATCCTCGAGAAGAAGACCGGCACGGTCACCATCTTCTCGTTCGACAAAGGCCAGGGCCTGAGCGAGCATACCGCCCCGTTCGACGCTATGGTGGAGCTGTTAGACGGCGAGGCGGAAATAACCATTTCCGGCAAGCCGCACAAGGTCAAGGCTGGCGAATTCATAATCATGCCGGCCGGCAAGCCGCACGCCCTGAAAGCCGTTAAGAAATTCAAGATGGCCCTGGTGATGATCAGGTCCTGAGCCGCGGCGGCTATTTGGTAGGATTTACAATGCTCCGTGCCCTTTCTTCTTTGTATTTATTCTTTTCGCTCTGCGCGCTGCTGGCCGCGGCGTTCATCTACCAGACTGTTTTTAACACCGGCGTACCGGTGTACGGCACGCCGTGGTTCGCGGCGCTGGGCCTGGCGCTGGCGGCCAATATCGCGGCCTGTTCCCTGCGCCGGCTGAAGACGGCCCCGGCCCATTTCACGCTGCTGCACGCCGGGCTCGTCATTATCATAGCCGGGGCTTTCGCTACCCGCTTCTACCGCTTTGAGGCCAAGCTGCCGCTGCATACCGGCGCCGCGTCCTCGAAAGTATACACGCAAGACGCCTCTTACGAGCTGCCCTTCTCAGTGAGCCTGAAGGATTTCCGTCTTGAATACTATGCCGAGCCGCGCGGCCGCATAACGGTGCAAGAAAACGGCGCGGCCCGGGTCTTTGACGCTAGAGAAGGCGAAACAATTACAACCGCCGGCGGCGCCACTATCAAGGTCCTGCGCGTGACCCGGGATTTCGGCCTTACCGCTAAGAACGAGGTGATAGATAAGTCCCCGTACTGGCATAACCCGGCGGTGCGGCTGGAGCTGCTTTCCGGCGGCAAGAAAAAGAAACTCTGGTTCTTCGGCAATTTTCCCGGCATGCACGGGCAGGACCTCCCGTACCGGGTGTCTTACGCCGTGGAGGGAGCGGAAATAAAGAATTTCTACAGCAGCATCCTGGTAAAGCTCTCCACCGGCACTGAGATAAGCGCGGAGGTCTCCGTCAACACGCCGCTCAGGTACGGAGGCTACACGCTGTACCAGACCAGCTACGATCCGTCGGACGCCGGCTACAGCCTGCTCACCGTCACTATGGACCGCGGGGTCTGGGTGGTCTACGCCGGGTTCTCGCTGCTGCTCCTCGGAATCTTCTTATGGCTGCGCAAATAACCTTCATTAACGCCGCTTTCGCCTTGTCCCTGGCCGCGCTGGGCGCTTGCGCGGCTGGCTATGTCTTTAAAAGGCGCGGCACGGCCGCCGTGGCCGCCTGGGCTATGGGGCTGGCCTGGGCGGCGCTTACCACCGGGCTCGGCCTGCTCTGGCACGCGCTGGGCCGCCCGCCGCTGTCGAACCAGTACGAATCCCTGCTGGCCATGCTCTGGTTCATTTATCCGCTCTCCTTCTATTTTTCGCGCAGGACGGGCAAGCCGGAGATGCTGCCCGCGGGCGCGCTGGCGGCCTGCCTGCTGTTCGGCGCGGCGGCGCTGCTGGACAAAACGCCGCGGCCGCTTATGCCGGCCCTGCGCTCCAACTGGCTTACCATCCACGTGCTGGCCTGCATGGCGGCGTACGCGGCTTTTGCGGTGGCTGCCGTGGCGGCGGCCTGGGCGCTGGCGAAAAAAAAGACGGAAGTCCTGGCGGACTTCCTGCTGCGCCTGGCGAAGACCGGCTTCGCCTTCCTGACGCTGGGGATCATTACCGGGTCCGTCTGGGCCGATACCGCCTGGGGCGCCTGGTGGAGCTGGGACCCCAAGGAAACCTGGTCGCTGCTGACCTGGCTGGGTTATGCCGCGGCGCTGCACCTGCGCAAGAAAGGCCTGCGCGGGGCTAAATTTAGCATAATACTACTCGGCTGCTTCGCGCTGGTGCTGTTCACCTACTTCGGCGTGAACTTCCTGCTGAGCGGCATGCACAGTTACGGCTGAGAAATGGACAGAGCAAAACTATTCGCCCTGGCGCGGGCTTTCATCCTCAAGCATCAGTGGCCGCTGCTGCAGGCCGCCGCCGTCGCGGGTTTTTTCGCCGCGGCCGGGACTTTCATGATGTTCGGCCCGCCAAAGATGATAGAGCTGACGGAAACGCCGGAGTTCTGCGGCCTTTGTCACGCCAGCCAGGAGCAGGACTGGCTGCATTCCGCCCACCGGGGGGACAAGTGCATAGACTGCCACCTCCCCAATAATAACACGGCCAACCATTACCTTTGGAAGTCCATCGACGGCGGCAAGGACGTCTTCCTGCAGTACTCCGGCATAGGGGACGGCAATAATACCGAGTTGACCGGGCACGGCAAGGAAGTGCTGCAGGCCAACTGCATCCGCTGCCACGTGGACATGGTCTGGCGCATAAACAACAAGCGCACCTGCATCGACTGCCACCGCCCGCTCGGTCACCGGCGCACGGCGGTCATGGTTACGAGAGAGGAACCCAACAAATGAAAAAACTATTGATGATCCCGCTGATAGCCGCCGCCATCTCGGCCTGCGTCCAGCAGCCGGAGCCGCTCAGGGTCGCGGAGATAAAGCCCGGCGAATACGAGCCTAAGGAATGGGGCAAGAACTTCCCGCTGGAATACGCCGACTGGGAAGCTACCGCCAACCCCACGCCCGCCGGAAAAAGCAAATACAAGAAAGGCTGGGACACCGACGGCAAGATCTACGACAAGCTCTCCGAGTTCCCTTACATGGCCCTGCTCTTCAACGGCTGGGGCTTCGGCATAGAGTACAACGAGCCGCGCGGGCATATGCACATGCTCACGGACGTGCTGGAAGTGGATTCCTCCCGCCGCAAAGCCGGCGGCGTCTGCCTCACCTGCAAGACCCCTTACGCGCAGGAACTGCAGGAAAAGTACGGCAAGGATTATTTCTCCAAGCCTTTCGCCGAGGTGCACGCCCTTATCCCCAAGAACCACCAGAAGCTGGGCGCGGCCTGCATCCATTGCCATGACCCCAAGGATATGGCGCTCAAGATCCACAACGAGTTCACGCTTGTGAAGGCGCTCAAGTCCATGGGCGTGGATACCAGCCGCCTGTCCACGCAGGACCTGCGCACGCTGGTCTGCGCGCAGTGCCACGTCACCTACGTGGTGCAGAAGGACAAGGACATGAAGTCGCAGAACGTCTTCTTCCCCTGGAAGAACTCGAAGGCGGGGCGTATCTCGATAGAGGACATCATAAAGACCATAAAGAGCGACCCGTCGCACCTGGAATGGACGCAGGCGGTGACCGGCTTCAAGCTGGGCTTCCTGCGCCACCCGGAATACGAGCTGTTCTCCAACGACAGCACGCACTGGCAGGCGGGGCTGGCCTGCGCTGACTGCCATATGCCCTATGTGCGTTCGGGCGCGTACAAGATCTCCGACCACAGGGTGATGAGCCCGCTCAAGAAGGACATGAAAGCCTGCATCCAGTGCCACCCCGAGGGCGCGCAGTGGCTTAAGGCACGGGTGCTGAGCACACAGGACCGCGCGGCCTCCCTGATGCTGCGGGCCGGCTACGGCACGGCCACGGCGGCCAAGCTTTTCGAAAAGACCCACGCGGCGCAGAAGGCCGGCAAGAATATTGACCAGGCGCTTTACGCTAAAGCGAAAGATTATTACGAAGAGGCCTTCTATCGTACCGCGTTCATAGGGGCCGAGAACTCCACGGGCTTTCATAACCCCGCGGAGACCCTGAGGGTGCTTGGCGACGCGGTCTCTTATGCCGGCAAGTCCGAGGCCCTGCTGCGGCAGGCCCTGGCGCAGGCCGGGGTGAGCGTCCCCGCCAAGATAGACCTGGAACTGCAAAAGTACCTCAAAGACCGGGGGGAGCGGAAACTGAACTTCGATAAGACCGTGGAGTTCAAGGACAGCTTCGGCAACCAGGAAAAGCTGTAAATCCCACGCAGGCAAAAGGGCCCGGCATTTATGCACGGGCCCTTTTTTGCCCTTATGCCCGTTTCTTGCGGCCCTTGACAGGTCAAGCCCGCCATGCCATACTATTACGGACGCGGCAATGACGCGGAGGTGGCCTTATGAAGATAATTATTTCTGCTGCTTTCCTGGCGATTTTCAGTGTTAACCTCTATGCGCAGTCCGACTGGGCTGACCTGGGCAATATCAACGGCGGCGCACCCAAGGCCGTGCCCGTAGCGGCCGACCCTTCCTTCGCCGATAAATCGGTGAACGGGGTCCCCTGCTACTTTACGAAGGGCGGCTGCGCTACCGTGACCGGCTTCTACATAGCCAGGAAATGGGATCTGAAATACGGCGGGAATTGCGCCAAGATCACCTCCGGCCGCGGCCTGATGGACGCCTGCAAGACCATAAAGGCCAATTACCCCGGCGGGCACCTGAAGTCGCGGATGCAGCAGATCTGCCATGAGGTGCACAGGGCCATAAAGCCCAGCTTCATGGCCACGCAGGTCTCCATCGACATGAGCGAGTCCTTCTGCAAGACCGTGGGGCAGGGCTATTCCTGGTTCACCGACCACCTGGAGATAGAGTACCTGCAGTCCGGCCGCGTAGCCTCTGACGGGGAAGTGATCCGCGTGGTGGCCAGGAAAGAGTCCGGCGACGCGACCTATAAGAGCTATGCCGGCTCCGGGCAGAACATCTTCAACGTGGCGCTGGAGCTGACCTGCTCCAACAACCGCAATTCCTGGAAGAACGATACCCTCTCGATAAGGGTGGACAAGCCCACCATGGAGACCCATTCCGGGAACTTCAACTTCTCCATCGGCCCGTCCTTCGCGAAGCTGGGCGGCGGCTATACCACCGGCACCAACTACTCGTATCCCTTCGGCGAATGGCAGAAGCTGGATATTAAAGGGGTTTCCTGCGGCAGCGATATAGACCAGCAGGACGGCAGATAAAAGCAGCCGGCCGTTGAGAACGCCGCGGGCGATAGGTGCCCGCGGCGTTCTTTATTTCAGGGCAAGGGAAAAGGCAAGTTTTGTATCATAGTTCCTGCCGTATACCTACTTTAGCAACGGAGACCTCCATGAAGAACGCTGAGATCATAGAACTGCTGCGCAAACTCGAGGCCATAAACTCGCCCAGCGGCTATACCAAGGACGCCATAGCTTTTCTCGCGGAGCTGTTTCGCGCGGCCGGGCTTAACCCCAGGCTGACCAACAAGGGCGCGCTGCTGGTTTGCGAGCACCCCGAGCCTGCTACCGTCTGCGCGGCGCACGTGGACACGCTGGGCGCGATGGTAACCAAGCTGGAAGGCGACGGCACGCTGCGCGTGACGCAGGTGGGGGGCTGGCCCTGGAACTCGTTCGAGGGGGAATACGTGACGGTGATGAATTCGGCCGGTAAGAAATGGCGCGGGACCTTTCTCAGCGACAACCCGGCGGCCCATGTGAACCGCAATATCGGCAAGACGGAGCGCTCCGCGGAGAATATGCACATCCGCCTGGACGCCGAGGTTAAAACCGCGGCCGACACGAAGAAGCTCGGCATAGACGCCGGGGATTATGTTTTCTTCGACCCGCGCTTCGAGGCCACGGAGACCGGCTTTATCCGCTCGCGCTTTCTCGACGACAAAGCCGGCTGCGCGGTGCTGGCGGCTGTTATCCTTGACTCCGCGGCGAAGCTGAAGAAAATGCCTGTGGCGTTCTTCTTTTCCAATTACGAGGAAGTGGGCCACGGCGGCAGCGCCGGCATCCCGCGCTGCGTGCGCGAGATGATAGCGGTGGACATGGGCGTGGTGGGGCATAACGTGGGCGGGCACGAGGCGATGGTCTCCATCTGCGCCAAGGACTCCACCGGGCCGCACGATTTTGAGCTGCGCCAGCGCCTTGTGAGCCTGGCCAGGAAGAAGCGCATCCCGCACGTGGTGGACGTGTTCCCGTTCTACGGGTCGGACGCGCACGCTACGATGGGCGCGGGCTACGACGTGCGGGTAGCGGTGATAGGCCCGGGCGTTTCCGCCTCGCACGGCGTGGAGCGCACCCATATCAAAGGCATTAACGCCACGGTCCAGCTGGTAGAAGCCTACCTGGCCGACCTCTGCGCCGCTAAAAAGTAAGGAGGCTCGGTAGTATGATAATTCGCACGGTGCTGCTCCTTTGCCTGCTGTTCCGCGCCTCCTCTGTCTGCGCGGCGCAATCCGAAATCTCTTCAGGCCTGGATAAGCTGGCTGACAGCCTGATCATTAACTACAAGAACGCGCATCCCTCAATATCGAATGAAAAAGTAACGATCTTTAAATTCAACGCCTCGAAAGAATTAGAGGAGAAACGTATAGGTTTCGCTGTGTCGGAACTCCTTACCCACCGTTTCGCGACTAAATCCGGATTTATAGTGCTGGAAAGGCTCGAGCTTGATAAACTGCTGGCTGAACTTAAGATAAATATGTCCGGGGCGATAAATCCGGACGATGCTTTGAAGTGCGGGAAGCTTGGCGGCGCAAAACTCCTCGTGCTCGGCAGCGTGGAGAAGATCGGCAATAAATACCACGTTAACGCCAGGCTCATTGAGATAGAATCAGGGCAGGTCTCTTCGACAGCGTACGAGGCGTTCCCTGTAAGTGTGTTTGAGAATGAGGCGAAGAATTACTTGGCTTCCCCTCCGGAAATACAGCGTATCGGCATCTATGCCCTGGCCAACTGGCGCCATAAT
>MGUK01000059.1 GCA_001799995.1 Elusimicrobia bacterium GWF2_62_30 | reverse complement strand
AGCACTACAGACTTGGTAACAGCATAATCAACAGAAAGGAGGCCTGGCCTGCGGGCTACTGCTTGGGTAACATTCTTAATTGATTTGACAGGGACCTACTGCCGTCGTGCCGTCGGTGCTACGGCCGTCGGATGCCGCCGCCTCAAACTTCATATAATACAGACATGAGCCGCTGGGGACACCATCACAACGATTTTTACAGGAACCACAAGTTCGGCGCCATCGACGGGGCCGTCATAGGCGTTATTCTTTGCGCGGTTATTTCCGAGAAGTTCGGCTGGCACCCCACCTTCACCACCATAGGCATCTGCGCCGCGGCGGGCGGCGTGGCAGGAATGATGCTGCGCAGCTATCTCGACGACGCGCAGAAGGCCTCGAACACCAACGAATTTCTGGGAACACAGGTGAAACCGCAGGAACAGGAAAAACCCCTGCCGCAGATACTCCCCCCCGACGATCAGAACTGACCCGCAGGGCTCAGAGCCCGGCCCAATCCAGCGACTTTATCCTCTTTACGGCGGCCGCCAGGACCGGCTCCGGCTCCGTCAGCGAGAACCTGATAAAGCCCTCTCCGAATCTACCGAAGCCCGAGCCCGGCGCGGCCAGCAGGGAAATTTTCTCCAGCATATAACAGACCGCGTCGATGGAAGCGCATTTCACCGGGGGCTTGGCCCAGACGAAACAGCTGCCCTTGGGCTCGACAAAATGCCAGCCGGCTTCGCGCAGGCCGGCGCAGAACGCCGCCGCCCTGGCCTTGAACCTGCCCCGCACCGCCGGCAGGATCTTGTCGTGGTTGCGCAGCGCGAACGCCACCGCGTTCTGCACCGCGTTGAACTGGCCCGAATCGATATTCTCTTTGAGCTGGTTCAGGGCGCAGACCAGTTTGCTGTTGCCCACCACCCAGCCGGCCCGCCAGCCCGCCATGCAGTAGGTCTTGGAGGCCGAATAGAATTCCACCGCCACGTCGCGCGCGCCGTTCACCTCGAAAATGCTCGGGGTGGGCTTATCGAAATAGATCTCGCAGTAAGCCGCGTCCTGGGCTATTATCACTTCGTTCTTTCTCGCCCACTTCACCAGCTCTTTGAAGAAAGCCAGCGTCACGCCCGCGCCGGTGGGGTTGTTGGGATAATTAATGAAGAAGAGCTTGGTCTTCGCCAGTATTTTTTGCGGTATCTTCCCCAGGTCGGGCAGAAAATCGTTCTTTTCTTCCAGGGGCACGTCGTGGATGCGCCCGCCGGACAGCACCACGCCCGTCCTGTAAGTAGGATAGGTCGGGTCGGGGATCAGGCAGTAATCGCCCTCGTTCATCACCACCAGCGGCAGGTGGGCTATGCCCTCTTTGGACCCCACCAGGATGGAAACTTCCTTGTCGTGATCGAAGGCCAGGCCATGCCGCTTCTTATGCCATTCAGAGACGGCCTTGCGCAGGTTCTCGTTGCCCTTGGTATTGGGATAGCGGTGGTTGGCCCCCTTGCGCACCTCGCTGACGGCGCAGTCCACTATGCGCGCGTCGGTCGGGATGTCCGGGTCGCCCACGGCCAGGCTTATGATGTCCTTGCCCTTGGCCCGCTCGGCTTTCTCCTTGCGGTAAAGCTCCTCGAAGAGGAACGGTTTGAAGCTTTTGAGTTTTTTGCTCAGTTCGATGTTCATAGGCTCTCTATTCCAGCGCGCAGACCGCCACGCGCGAATCCTGCTCCAGCGACGCCCGCAGCGCCGCGTCCTTGGTGAAAAGTATTATCTGCCAGCCCGTCTCGTCCTGGAAATCGCGGATCATGGTAAGGGCGGCGGCCCGGCGCTGCACGTCGAAAGAAGCGAAAGGGTCGTCGAGCAGGAGCAGCCCCGGCCCGGCGCCGCGCGCGGAAAGGGCCAGCGTAAGCCGGGCGGCCAGCATGAAGCAGTCCCTGGTCCCGGACGAGAGGTTCTCGAGCGCGCGCAGCTCCCCGCCGAAGTCCCGGATGGAAACGCCGCCCAGGTCCAGGGCGGCTATACCCAGGTCCGACAGCGGCAGGATGCCGGCCAGCCGCTTCTTTACGTCGTCGGCGAGCACCGCGAACTTGCCGGCGGAATCGGCTTCCAGCTCGCGGTAAATGCGCGCGGCCCACTCGGCGCCTGCCCGCTGAAGCTCGGAGGCCGCTATCTCCTTCTCCGTCTCCGCTTCTTTAACGCGCAGCTCGTTAAGCTCTTCGGGCAGCCTGGCGAGCGCCCCCTCCAGGGAGGCGGCCAGGTTCTCGCGCTCCAGTTTTTTAGCGTTCACCCCGTCTTCCAGGGCGCGCCCGGAGTCTTCCAGCCCGCGGATCTTGCTCTCCTGGGCGGCCAGGTCCCTGTCGGCGTCGGGCCTGGGGCGCGCGCCTCGGGCCTCCAGGTCTTTTACGCGGCTGTCCAGCAAAGCCAGCAGGGCGCCGGAGGAAGAACTCTTTTCAAGCTCCAGCAGCTCTTTAAGCCTGGCGGCTCTTTTAGCCAGGGATTGTTCCAGCGCCTCGAACTGCCCGGCCTTGGCCATATACTCGTCCCGGTCGGCACAGCCCGCGGCGCCAAGCCAGGCCGCGGCGGAGCCGGCCACGGAATCCTTTTCGGTCGCCAGCGCCAGGTTCTGTTTTTCCAGCTGCCCGATGGCCTCCTGCGCGGCAAGGGTATCGTTGCTGTTGTTCGCCAGGGCGGCCTCGTAGGAGGCCGGCATAGCCTTGAAGTACATCAGCACTTCCTGCAATTCCTCGGCGGTAGCGCGCTCTACCCTGTCCCTGGCCAACCCCAGCGCCGTCCAGCGCGCGAACAAGGCTTCCAGTTCGGCTTTTTCCCTGGCCAGGACCGCCGCCGGGTCCTTCGGGCGGAACAGCTGGCGGTCCAGCCAGAAAGCGGCCGCCGGGCCGGCGAGCACCAGCAGGTAGCCGAGCGCGGTGCGGCGTGCTATAAGAAGCCCCAGCAGGGCCAGCACGGCGCCCGCGGCCCACACGCCGTAGCGCGTATTAGGCGGCAGCTCGCCGAAGAGCCCGCCCCGGCGCGAAATTATACGCCCGGCCTCGGGCAGCAGTTCCGCCGCGGCGGCGGCTTCGCGGCGCGCGGCGTTAAGCGCGTCTTCGTAATAGGTTCTTTCCGAGTCCAGCCGCTGCAGCGTTTCCCTGGCGGCCGAAAGGGCGGCGCCGGTTTCGTTGAGGACGCGTTCGCTTTCGGCTATCTTCAGCTGCAGCTCGTCGTAGCCCTTCACTTCGGCGGCCCGGCAGCAGGCCAGCCCTTTCAGTATGCCTTCGTCCTGCACCACTTCCGAAACGAAATCCCTGTCCCGCAGGGCCTCGGCCGCCGCGCGGTCCAGCTTGTGTTTTTCAAGCGTCTCGCGCTCGCCCGAAAGTCCGGCTTCGAGCCCGGCCCGCTTTTCCCCCAGGCCGCCTATTTCTTCTTCAAGTTTGATAAGGCGCGCCTTGGACTGCAGGACGACGGCCTCCCTGGCGCGCAGCTCCGTTATCTTCACGCGCAGGTCTTCCAGCGCCGAGTTAAGGCGGTTGAGGTTCTTCTGGTGTTTCGTAGCGTTGGAGGTGGAGGCCCTTTTCTCCAGTTTCTCGGCCACCTGCGCCGGGTTGAACCCGTGGCTGTAAAGGGAACTTTTGGCGGCTTCCGTCCAGGAGCCGCCGTTCTCGGCGTCTATGCTCACCTGGCCGGCGCGTATGGCGAACAGCTCGAGGAATTCCACGGCGTCCTCGAAGGCCGGGACCTCGCCCTCCGTCTTGAACAGCCGCTCCTCCCCGTAGCGCGAGGAAAGCCTGGTCCAGACCTGGCCGCGCCGGGGGGCGGGCGCGCAGGCGGCCTCGAACAGCGCGTCGAAAAGCGTGGTCTTGCCGGCTTCGTTGGGCCCATACACGACGGTAAAGGGCCCAAGGGGAAAGCGTCGCCCCCTGAACTTGCCGTAAGAAGTGAGTTCGATACTGTCTATCATTCCAGTTCCCTGTCGGTCAGCGCGGCCAGGCCCTGGCGCCTGGCGGCGAACCACAGCTCCGTCTCCGGCGAGCCGGCCGGCGGCTTGACGGCGTCGAGCCTGGCCAGGAACTGTTTGGCCAGCTCGTTGGAGGCCGCGCCGCCGTAGTTCTCCACCTCGCCGCTCAGGATCTCCAGCTTGCGCGGGCTCTTGGCCCTGAGCACGTCTTCGAGCGCCCTTTCGGTGGCGGAAAGCGCGTTGGCGTCCTCCACCAGCCCTGAGAGCGAAACCACCACGTAATCCCGCTCCGGCGAGGAAAGCTTTTCAAGCAGCCCGCGCATGGCGGCCGGGGGCACGCCGGCGTCAGGGTCCAGCGGCAGGGTGAAGGCGCGATACTGGCCGGCGGACTGCAGGAGCAGGTCTTCCTTGCCGGCTATTTCCCCGTCCTTTATCTCGAAATATACGGCTTTGCGCGGGCCTTCCTCGCGCCGGCGCCAGACGCGGGCCGAGCCGCAGTAGACCGCCAGGGTGCCGCCGATGCGGCTTTCGCGCGCGGAATGAACATGGCCCAGGGCGGCGTAGTCGGTGCCCAGCCATTCGAACAGGCTGTCCGGAATGACGCCAGCGCCGCCTTCTTCGGGGTCCGGCCCGCGGTAAACCGCGGAGCTGGTGCCGTGCATCATAAGCACGCGCGCCGTGCCCGCCCGCTTGGGCGGCAGCGGCCACTTGCGGTAGCCGGAATAGTCCTGCGCGTGCGGCACACAGACGATGTCCGCGGCCGGCAACTCCAGGACCCTGCCGCCGAACTCCGAGGAGGGATCGGCCATCAGTTCGATCCGGCCGAAATTGAAATTGGAAAATTTGTCCTGCTCCCCCATGCCGAGGGACTCGTGGTTGCCGGGGATATAAAGGATGCGCCCGTTGTTATGCAGCCGCTGGGCCTCCTCCTTTACGGCGTCCAGCAGTTTGCCGGACTTCAGGTCCTTGAAGGAATCGAAAAGGTCCCCGCAGAACAGCACAAAATCCGCCTGCTTCTGGTTGGCCAGGCTGATAATTTCGCGCAGCACCTCCAGACCGTATTCCTTCTCCGGTCCGGAGCTGAGGTGCAGGTCCGCGGCATGAAGCAGCTTAAGCATACGGCTTGTATTTTATAATAAAACGAACGGCCCCGCTTTCCGGGCGGGGCCGCGCGCGGCATATGCCGTTGTCGTCAATCGTCCAGGGCGTCGGAAATACGGCTTAACTGAAGAGCCCGGCCCACCAGGCCCAGGCGGCTGTCGCGCAGGGTCACCCTGCCGTTGAAGACTATTACGCGCACCTCGCGGAACCTTTTGCCGCCGAGCTCTTTCACCAGGCGCTTCGCCGCGGGGTCGGAGGACCCGTACAGGGCTGCCGGTATCTCCACCGCGCCGTAAAAATTCCGCGGCTTCCCTGCCCCGGCCGGGAGCACGGTTTCACGGGTATGCAGCGTCAGGGGGGCGCCCTCCAACCCGGGCACGACGATCTGCGCCGTAGAATTGAGCGGGCTGAAACCTTTCAGCAGGGCGCCTTCCGGCAGGCGCCTGTAGTCCAGCGCGTAATCCCCGTCCAGCTCCGGGCCCGTCTCGTCCGCGCCGCCCAGGAACGGCCCGGTCACGGCGGCCCCGGTTTTTACGAAGCTCCACTCCGCGCCGTAGATCAGCTTGGAATAATACCCGCCGTTGCCGTCGGCGTCCACGCCTTCCACGCGCAGCTCGCGGGCGGCGTTGCCGCGGCCGTTCTGCGCTATCGTGATCCCGGCGGTTATGCGGCCCGCTATGGCGGGCTGCTCGCGCCAGTCCTCGGCCGGCAGCTTTATCACGCCGGGCTTGGAGGTGCTCTCGTAGGAATACGCCAGGGCCGGGTCGCAGCCCAGCGTATCGAAGTCGGCCAGCCGGGTGAACATGCGCCCGCTCCCGCCGATGAGGAAGATAGTGGAAGCGCTGGCGCTGAGGGCCTCCGCCGCGAACCTGCCGCGCAGCGGCGTGGGGACGTGGTGGTTGAAAGCCGCCGGCAGCCACGGGTCGATGTATGAGATGCCCGTGCCGTCCGGGGACAGCACATAAAGGGTGGACACCCCGGCCGAGTTGGAAATGCTTTTGCCGTCCGGGTCCTCGTAATGGCCGCCCACTTCCTTGCCCAGGTGCGAGACGGCCCAGGCCCTGTTCGCCGGCAGGTACAGCTCTTTGCCGAAAGGCTTGCCGAGCTTGACCGCCCATTTGCGCGAGGAGAACTTCATATAGAACACGCGCCCCGCTTCGGAAACGGCCATCAGGTTGTCCCCGTCGGCGGAGATCTCCCTTATCCGGCCCGCCTCGGCGGGAATGGCCAGCTGCTCCCACGGGCCGTCCTTGCCGGTGCGCTCGTAATTGGGCCTGACCTGTATCCCGCCATCCCTGACGCGCGCGTAGTAGCCTGCGTTGAAGGTCTGCGCGCGGGTTTTAAGCGAAGGGTAATCTTCCTGGCTGCCGGGCAGGACGGGGGCCGGCGAAGCGGGCGGAACGGGCGCGCTGTTCATCGCCGCGGCGGAAGGGAAAGGGTTCGCCGCGGCAAAGCCGCCGTCACCGGCGAGGACGGCGGAGGAAGCCGCGAGGATAAGCAGAAAGACGGAACAGGCCGTTTTTTTCATTACGCTAATTATATTTTTAACCGGCGGGGCCCGATAGAGGCAAAAGTCCCGGGCGGGACGAGGAAAAGGACCTACAGGTGAAAATTAAACCGCGGCCCGGGTCAGGCGGCGGACTCCATGCGCGCGGCCAGTTCTTCCGGGATCACGGCCGCGACCTCGCCCCGGCAGGTCCTGCCGTCGAGCTCGATGGAGATATCGGCGACTATTACGCGCGCCCCGGCCGCGGTGTCGATCATGCCGCCAAGCCCGCCGAGGATGCTGCGCGCGTCCCCTTTGAGCAGCCCCGGCACGGAAGGCACCGCGCTCTGCTTTATGGCGTTGAGCAGGGAATTTATCAGCGCGTTCAGGATCATATTGCCTATCTCCAGCAGCATGACGTCCTCGAACTGCGCTATCTCCCGGGCTTCGGAGAACGGCTCGGCCAGGAAGCATTTGGCGATATGCCCGACATCGCCGGAGCCGAAGAGGAGCACGGTGAGGAACGGCTGCGCGGACTGCACGTTCACATGGACGGCCGCGGCGCCGTCCTTAAAATCATGACGGCCGACCGCGTCGGCCATGCTGCCGGGGAACACTGAAACGCCAAGCAGCCGCCAGGCCCCGGAATAGGCCCTGGACAGCCTGCCCAGGCATTTTTCAATGCCCGCGCCTGCCAGCCTGCCGGGCGCCGATAGTTCCTTGTTTTCCATGCTGGTAGCGCAGTTACCTGAGCTTTTTGAACGCCTTTTCAAAATCGTCGAAAGAGAACGGCTTGTAAATTATGGCGGCCGCTCCTTTCCCCTCGAGCTCGCTGTTGATCATATCCTGCTCGACCGCGGTTACCATTATCACTTTGGCCAGGGGATCTATGGCCCGTATCTCGCCGAGCACTTCCACCCCGGACTTGCCGGGCATGATTATGTCCAGGAGCACCACGTCCGGCTTTAGCTCCCTGAACGCCTTCACCGCGGCTTCGCCGTCGCCGGCTTCGCCGACCACATCGTGCCCGGTCCGCTTGAGGATGATCTTTATCATGCTCCTGGTCCCGGCATTATCGTCTACAATAAGCACTTTCATAAAATTCTCCCGTCAGCTCCCCCCGATTCGAAAGAAACGTCCCGCAGCTGGGTCTGTATATTAAACTAAATTATCCCGCGTTTTTCTCATCCGGATCCCGGCGGAGGGCCTGCCGCGGCGGCAGCCCGTCCTCCCTGCGGCGGGAATTCACGGCGTCGCGCTCCATCATCGCGGCAGTTTCGACGGGGCTTTTTTTCAGCTCCGAGACCAGGTATTCCGCCACCAGGTTCCGCAGGCGGGAGCGGGAGATGGAATGGGTCTGCCCGGTACGGGCGTAGAGCCAGTCGCTGAAGGCCAGGAACGCGCCGAAAGGCCCGGCGCCGCGGCAGAGCTCCTCCGCGGCCAGGGCGAACACCCCGCTGTTGGCCACCAGGTCCCAGTAGCGGGCAAAACGCCGCAGGCGCTGCATGGTAAAGAAATCCAGCAGGCGGTTCTGCCGCAGTTCATAGGGCGCGTGCGGGCTGTAGACCATGGCCCATTCCCCGTCGTGGCGCGAGACGGGCGCCCCCCGCAGGCGCTTGAGTATCCCCACCTGTATCTCGTGCGGGCGCAGGGCGTGGAGCCTGTCGAAACCGGCCGCGAAGCTTTCCAGCCCCTCGCCTGGCAGCCCTATTATCAGGTCGGCGTGGATGTATGCCTCCGTCTCGCCCAGCAGGCGCCGCAGGTTCAGCTCCGCGGCGGCGTTGTCCTGCCGCCTGTTTATCCGCAGGGCGGCGGCTTCGTTGAAGGTCTGCAGGCCTACTTCCAGCTGCAGCGAGCCGGCCGGGAATTTCTTTATCAGCGGGAAAAGTTCTTCCGGGAAGCGGTCCGGCACCGTTTCGAAGTGCAGGAACAGCCCCGGCCTGTACCGCCCGAGGAAAAAACCCAGGATGGCGGACGCGCGCCCGGAGTCCAGGTTGAACGTCCGGTCCGTGAACTTGAAGCGCAGCGCCCCCCGCCCCAGCAGGCTTTCCCACTGCGCGAACAGCCTTTCAAGGTCGAAGCAGCGCACGGTCCTGTCTAGGGAAGAGAGGCAGAATTCGCAGCCGAACGGGCAGCCGCGGGAAGCTTCCGCGTAGAGCACGCGCCCGGCTATGTCCTGCGCGGTATATAGCCCGTACGGCAATTCCACGCGGGCCAGGTCCGGCGGCGGCGCCTGCAGCATCTTCGCGGCGGGAGCGGCGCCGGAAAGCAGCCGGCGGCAAAGTTCGGCGAACGCCAGGTCGCCCTCGCCGGCGATTATATGATCGGCGCTGCGGGAGATCTCCTGCCCGTCCGCTTCATAGCTGACTTCCGGGCCGCCCAGCACCACTGTTAGTTCCGGGCGCAGCCGTTTAAGTTCGGCCGCCAGCATGGCGCTTTCGCGCGCGTTCCAGACGTACACGCCCAGGCCCACGATGCGCGGCTCCAGCGCCAGCACCGCCTCGGCGGCCTCGGCCGGGCGCAGGTCCAGGGTGAACTCCAGCATCCTGGCCTTCGGCGCCAGTTCGCCGAGGTTGGCCATGAGGCAGCGCAGGCCGAACGAGCAGTGCTCGTAGCGCGCGTTGAAAGTGGCAAGGACTATATCGGCCATACCGGGGGTCAAGGCTTTTCCCATTTAGCCAGGAACTTGTCCGCCTCCGCCATCTCCTCGTCGGTGAATTGCCGGCGCAGCTCGTAATACCGGCGCTTTGTGTTGTACCACTTGTAGACGTCCCACGGTATGATATACCGGTTCTTTTTGGATACGGCCGTTACCCTCAGGCCTATCCGCGCCAGGCGGTCGCCGGGGGACATCGACAGAGCTTTCCTGAAATTCTTATCCGCCAGTTTCAGGCAGTCCGGGATGGGCAGATTCCCCTGCCCCGACCAGAGCAGGCAGACGCCGGCCGCGACGTAAGGGCCCTCCCTGAATGTGATATCCCGCCGCGGAGACTCGTAGATGGCCAGCGGGTCGCGCAGGTCGTTGCGCACCCTGTCGTGTAACAATTCCGCGAGGCGCTGCGCGAACGCGCGGGACAGCAGCAGCGTCCCGGCCGGTCCCGGATGCATGGTATCCACGAATAATTCCTCACCCGGGACTTTACCGGGAGAATTTTCCATGAATAGGGCTTCCGCGTCCACCAGCTGTATGGAGTATTCCCCGGCCAGCCGGCGCACGATGGCGTTCTGCGAGGGCTTCGAGCGGAGCGGGTACGGGTCGTTCTCCAGCGCCTCCGCGAAGCGCGCGAGCGCGGCCTCCGGCTTTCCGGCGGACTGCAGGCACCTGCCGATGCGGTAAGCGAGGTACGGCCGCAGCACGCCGGCTTCTTCAGGCGCGGCGCCGGCGTAGAGCCTGGTATATTCCGCCAGCGCCTTCGCGGTCTCCCCGCGCTCCTCCGCCCCGAACGCTTTCAGCACTTCTTCCGCGCTCGGCAGGTATCGGTCCCCCACGCTAGGCTCAACCTCCAGGTTGCTTCCAAGGGTCGCGATGATCGGGACCGCGCCGGCGTCCAGCGCGGCCTCTATGGTCCTGCGCAGGTAGAACTCGTAATGACCGAGGTCCCGCACGCCGTAAAACAGCAGCGCCTTTTCGATATCGAAGAACAATTTACTGAAAAGGAGCGAATGGGACAGCACGCGCGTCTTGAACTTCTCATAGGCCCGCGGCAGCAGGGAGGCGCGGCTTTTGTGCGCGGTGATGTTCTCCGCGTGGCCGGCGTAGATGAGCACGGCCGCGGGATTGCTTCTGTCCCTGTACTTCAGCGTCCTGGCGGCCTTAAGCGCCTGCGTGTAGATGGAACTGCCGCCCTCGGCCAGGTTGTTCACCGCCAGCTCCCGGCCGCCCAGCTTGTCTCCCAGCAGGAGCGAGACTATCTCCGGTGAAGAGATATAGAAAGGAAGCCCCCTCATGCTGGAGTCGCCTACCGCGTAAAGTTCGAAAACCCCGTGCCGGGCTCCGGCCGCCGCCCTGGAACGCAGGAACAGGCGGTAGGCCCCCTCCGCGGCAAGGGCGGCCGCGACGGACAGGAGACTGGCCGCCAGCAGCAGGCGGGCCGGGCGCGCCCGGAGGCGTTTTAAAAGATCTGGCATTGGTTCAATTATAGGAAAAGCGCGGGCAAGATTACTTCCGGCCGGGCGGCGAAGCGGAGGCGCGCGTTACGGCCCGGCGGGCGGACCGGACTTTTTCCGGGGCTTCCGGCGCGCGGCCGGTTTGGCGCGGGCTTCAAGCACCCTGGCCAGCTGGTCCGAACAGGAAGTCTTCCTTTCGCCGCACGGAATGCCTTTGAGCTTGGCCACGGCCTCCTCCACCGGCATCCCCTCCAGCAGCGCCCCGAGGGCCTGCAGGTTGCCGGGACAGCCACTGTAAAACTTAACGCCTTCCAGGCGGCCCCCGACCACGCGGAAAGCCACGGACTTGGCGCAGACGTCCTTTAATTTCCGTCTCATGTTTTCCGTCCCGCTTTTATAAAGGTCCCCTTCCTGTATTGCTCGAAAGCGGTCTTCAGCTCGGCGTCGGTGTTCATCACTATCGGGCCTCGCCAGGCCACGGGCTCCCTGAGGGGCTTGCCGGCTATCAGCATGAAACGCATCCCCTCCGGCGAGGCCGCGCAGGCCAGCGTGTCCCCCCCTTCCAGCACGGCCAGCTGCCCGGGGAGCAGCGCGCGCTCCTTCGCTTTATCGAAATAGCCGCCGCCCTCGAAAACGCAGCAGAGCAGGTTGTCTTCCGGTCTGACCTTCAGGCTGAACTCCGCGCCCGGCCCCGCCTTTACATCGAAGAACCAGGGCGCGATCAGTATGTCCGCCGCCGGCCCTTTCACCCCGTCATATTCTCCGCAGATAATCTTTACCGCATACCCGGGGCCCTTAACTTCCGGCATCGCTTCCGCCCGGATATCGCGATAGCGCGGCGCGGTCATCTTGTGTTCCCGGGGCAGGTTGGCCCAAAGCTGGAAGCCACGCAGGCCGCCCGCGGTGGCCTGCGGCATCTCCTGGTGTATAATGCCGGAACCGGCGGTCATCCACTGCACCTGCCCGCCCTGAATAACCCCGGAGTTGCCCAGTGAATCGCCGTGCGCCACGGCTCCCTCCAGCATATAGGTTATCGTTTCGATGCCGCGGTGCGGGTGCCACGGGAAGCCGGCGATATAATCCGCCGGGTCTTTGGAACCGAAATTATCCAGCAGCAGGAACGGGTCCGTCAGGGAGGTGTCGCCGAAGCCGAAGATGCGCTTCAGCTTCACCCCGGCCCCCTCCATGATCCACTGCCCTTCCAGCACCGACTTTATCGTGCGTGTTTTCATTTTATTCTCCCGCAGGCACTCCGGTATTTCTATCAAATGAGGGCGCGGTTGGCAAGCCGGCGAGGGAGTAGGACTATTTTCCTACCGCGGGAAAGTCCATTGGCACTTGTGACCCGGCGCCGCGCGGTTTATACTAAGATATAGTATCAAACGCCGGTACGCCCGGCGCACAACGAAAAAGGAGTAACCGCGCAAAAACAAAGCAAGATGAAAAACACCGAAAGCGAACGACCCTTCCTGCTCTCCAAAGACGTGCTCGACACCACCAACTCCGTAGCCTGGTTCTTCATGGATGCCTTCTGGATGCTGGGCCTTCCCGGCACCGGCGTCTTTTTCATCTTCCCGACGGTGCTTACCGGCCTGGGCCTGCTCTATATCGAGAAGCGCCCGGCGGTCCTGAAGATAAACCTCGCCATAAACTGCTGGATCTGGATGAACACCATGTGGATGCTCTCCGACGCTTTCCGCATGCCCGGCCTGATGCTGTACGCCAAGCTCATCTTCGGCGCCGGCGTCCTGTTCATGCTGGCCGCGCTGCTGCAGTCGGGCAACATCCGCGAGACCTTCTCCCATTTCAGGCGCTTCAGGACTTTCCGCTGGATGGACGACTCGGGCCGCGCCTGCTGAGCCGCCGGTTCCACAAATAAAAAAGGCCGGGCAATGCCCGGCCTTTTTGCCGCCCGCCGGCTCAGCTGCGCAGCTTGGCGCCGAAATTCCTGGCCAGTTTGCCCAGGGCCGCACCCATGCGCTCGGTCACTTCGGCGTCGGTCAGCGTCCTTTCCATCGAAGAGAAAGTGAAGCGCATGGTCAGGCTCTTGTGCCCCTCTGGGATATTCTTGCCCTTGAACACGTCTACCAGGCGCGCCGAAGCCAGGTCCTGTATACCCGAGAAAGCCCGCTCCAGTTCCCCCCACTCATGCTTTTCCTCCAGCACCACGGAGAGGTCGCGCCAGATGTGCGGGAAGGCCGACACCGGCTTTATCTTTACCGCCTTCTGCCAGAATTCCGGCTTCCACGCGGTGGCGGCCGAACCTATAGGCAGCTCGAAGTAGAAAATATTGTTGTCCTTGAGGTCCATCGCCGCGGCCACGGGAGCGGAGAGCCGCCCGACGTAGCCCAGCGAGCCGGCGCCCAGCTTCATCTCGAGCGCGCCGCCGGGCTGGAAATACGACGGCGCGGCTTTGGGCTTCTCGAAGCGGAAGCCGCCCTTGCCGGCGAACAGGCGGCTCATAACGCCCTTTAACTGGTAGAAATCGGCTTTGGCCGCGCCGCCCTTCCAATGGCCGCCCTCGGGGAAGTCCCCGAAGATCAGGCCGGCGCAGCTTATCTCTTCGGTGCGGCCCGGCTTCTTGGAATAGGCGTTGCCGACCTCAAAGATCATGACCGAATCCCGGCCGCGGTTGAGGTTGTAGCGCAGGGTCTTGAGCAGGCCCGGCAGCAGGGTCGGGCGCAGGTACTGCAGGTCCGACGAGAGCGGGTTCTTAAGCTCCAGCGCCTCCTCCGACTTCAGGCCGCAGGCCTTCAGCTCTTTGGCCGAGAGAAAATCGTAGTTGTAGGTTTCGCTGAACCCGAGCGACGCCAGCGAGTGTTTTAGTTCCGCGCTCACGGCCCAGGAGGCCGTAACGGAGGACGGGCGCATAGGCATGTCCGAAACGGTCGGGATCACGTCGTAGCCTATGTAGCGGGCCACTTCCTCGGCCACGTCGCAGATGCCCTCTATGTCCTGCCGGTAGGAAGGCACCACGAACTTCCACGGCTTGCCGTCCTTTACCTCCGGCTGGAAAGCTTTCAGGCAGGCGAGTATCTCGCCGTCGGCAATGCCGGTGCCGAGCAGCGCGTTGACCTTTTCAGGCGACACTTCCACCACGGAAGGGACCAGGTCCACGGGCAGGTTGTCCGTGAACTGGGTAACTTTCGCGCCGGGAACGGCCTCCAGGATAAGCCCGGCCAGCCTGCGCGCCGCTTTGGGCGTCAGCCGCGGGTCCGTGCCGCGCTCGAAGCGGTAAGACGATTCGCTCTTGATGCCGGCGGCCTTGGAGGACTGCCGCACCGCGGGCGGGAAGAAGCGGGCCGACTCGATGAGGATGATATCGGTGCCGCCGGAGACGGCGCTTTCCAGGCCGCCCATCACGCCGGCCAGCGCCGCGGGGCGCTTATCGTCCGCTATCACCAGCATGCCGGGTTGCAGCTTCAGGTCGGCGTTGTCCAGCGTCCTGAAAGACTCGCCCGCGACGGCGCGCCGCACCTTTATGGCGGGACCGGAAAGCTTGTCCAGGTCGAAGCAGTGCAGCGGCTGGCCCAGCTCGTACATGACGTAGTTGGCGCCGTCTATCAGAAGATTGCCCTTGGGGTTGGAGCCCATGGCGCGCAGGCGCTCGGCCATCCACTCGGGGGTTTTTGCGCCCTTAACGCCGCGCATCACGATAGCGGTATAGCGATGGCACAACTCGGGGGCTTCGATGACCACCGGCACTCCGGAGTCCGGGGCTTCGCCGCCGAACACCGCGGCTTCCTTTAACTTATAGCCGTAGAACACGCACAGCTCGCGGGCCAGGGCGTAATGGGAAAGGCAGTAGCCCTGATTGGGGAGCATCTCCACTTCCAGGGTATAGTCGGCCTTCGGGAAAAGCGTCATCGCGTCTGCGCCCAGCGGGGCGTCCGCGGGCAGCACCAGGATGCCGGAATTGTCGTAGCCCTCCAGGCCCAGTTCGGCAGCGGAGCAGATCATGCCCTCGGAGTCCACGCCGCGGATCCTGGCTTTCTCCAGCTTGCCCTCGGAGAGTTCGGCGCCGACCTTGGCGAAAGGGATAAGCTGGCCCACGGCGATGTTCTTGGCGCCGCAGACCACGCGCATCACGGCCTTGCCGTCGTTAACGTCTACGAGCGCGAGCTTGTCGGCGTTGGGATGCTTGTCTATCTTTTCTATGCGGCCCACGCACACGCCGGTAAAGGCCGCACCGGTCTTCTTAAGCTCCTCCACCTTCAGCCCGATGCGGCAGAGCTTCGCCGCCAGCTCTTCGGGCGCGGGAGGGTTCTCGATGAAACCGCTGATCCAGGAATAAAGTATTTTCATCGCGTTAATGCACCTGTTTAAGGACGCGCAGGTCGTTCTCGTAGAGCATGCGCATGTCGCTGATGCCGTACAGCAGCATCGCAAAGCGCTCGATGCCCGCGCCGAAGGCGAAGCCGCTCCATTTGGCCGGGTCGTACTTGCAGGCCTTCAGCACGTTGGGGTGAACCATGCCGGCGCCCATCATCTCAAGCCAGCCGGTGCCCTTGCAGACGGGGCAGCGGTCGCCGCCGGCCTTGCAAAAAACGCAGGACATATCCACTTCCGCGCCCGGTTCGACGAACGGGAAATAGGACGGGTTGAAGCGGGTCTTCACGGCGGTGCCGAACAGGTCTTTCATGAAGGTGTCCACGGTCCACTTCAGGTCGGCCATGCTGACGCCGGCGTCGATGTACAGGCCCTCTATCTGGTGGAAGGTGAACGAGTGGCTGGCGTCCACGGCCTCGTTGCGGAACACGCGCCCGGGGTGGAACACCCGTATGGGCGGGTCCTGATTCTCCATCGCGCGGATCTGGGTATTGGAGGTGTGAGTGCGCAGCAGCAGCTCCTTGCCGGCCGCGTCCTTGAGGTCGACGTAGAACGTATCCTGCATGTCCCGCGCCGGGTGGTAAGGCGGGAAGTTCAGCGCTTCAAAATTGTGGTAGTCGTCCTCTACGAGCGGGCCGTCGGCCATGGTGAAGCCCAGCTTCAGGAACGCCTCGGTCAGGCGGTTCATGGTGTGGGTGAGCGGGTGCAGGCTGCCCTTGGGGAAGGGAACTCCGGGCAGGGTCAGGTCCAGGTCGGCCTTCACGACGGGGCCGGAAAGCCCGGCCGCGCCCTTGAGCCCGGCCAGCCTGGCCTCCATCTCCGTCTTGGCGGCGTTGCCGAGGGCGCCCAGGGGCTTGCGCTCTTCCAGCGGGATGTCCTTGAGGTCGCGCAGCAGCAGCGCCAGCTCGCCCTTGCGGCCGAGGAAGCGCAGCTCCAGCTCCTCCGGGTTAACGGCGGGCTTCTGCGCTATAGAAACGGAAAAACTGTCCCGTACGGCGGACAGTTTTTCCTTCCACACCGTGGCGTTCACGGCGTGACCTATCTCTCGGTACCGACGACCTTCTTGATCGTCGAGATGGCTTTCCTGGAGATCTCGGCCAGCTGCTTGAAGGACTGCGGATCGCGGATGGCGATCTCGGACAGCATCTTCCGGTTCAGGGTGATGTTGGCCTTGTGCAGACCGTCCATGAAGCGGCTGTAGGACATTCCCTCTTCGCGCGCTGCGGCGTTGAGGCGGACGATCCAGAGCTGGCGGATCTCGCCCTTCTTGTCGCGGCGGTGTATGTAAGCGGTGGTGAGGGACTTGTTCACCTGCTGCTTAGCCTGGCGAAGGCGTACGCCCTTATCGCTGTAGAAGCCCTTCGCGAGCTTTAAAACTTTTTTCTTTCTTTTGTTGCGCGCTACGCTATATTTTATTCTCATTGGGGTTTCCTGTTACTTGTAAGGGAGATAATCCGCGAGCAGCCGTCCCTCGGATGAATTTTTCTCCTCAACTTTGGCGGTGCGCAGGTTTCTGCCGCGCTTGGCCGACATTCCTATCAAAAGATGGCGAAGGCCCGACTTCCTGTGCGTCCATTTGCCGGAAGCGGTCTTCCTGAAACGTTTCTTGGCTCCGCTGTGTGATTTCATTTTAGGCATAGTATTCTCTCTTGTCTCTAATTATATAATTTCACGGCCCTTCCTGGAAAGCCGCTTATTGCGGCTGCCGCTCTCTTACTGCGCCTGCGGAGGTTGAACCGGCTTAGGCGCGGGCGCGGGGGCCGGCTGTTTTGCGGCCGCCGGTCCGGGCTTAACGGGCGCCGGGGGCTGGCCTTTCCCGCCGTGCGTGGGCGCGAGCATGATGCTCATGCGGTTGCCCATCATCGAGGGCTTGCCCTCGACGGTGCCGACGGAGCTGAGGTTCGCCTTGATGGCCATCAGGATCTCTTCTCCCAGGTTGCGGTGCTGGTTCTCGCGGCCGCGGAACACCACGGTGACGCGCACCTTATTGTGCTCTTTGAGGAATTCTTCAATATGCTTGACCTTGGTCTGCAGGTCGTGGGTGGCGATGCGCGGGTTGAGGCGTATTTCTTTTATGACGCCGGAGCGCTGCTTCTTCCTGTTCTCCCTGTCCTGCTTATCCTTCTCGTAAAGGTACTTGGAAAAATCCATCACCTTGCAGACCGGCGGGTTGGCGTCGGGCGATATCTCGACGAGGTCGAGCCCGGAGCCCTTGGCCATGGTAACGGCTTCTATAAGCGGTTTTATACCCAGCATGGTCCCGTGCATGTCTATGAGGCGAACCTGCGGGGCCGTGACGTTCCTGTTCACCTTTATTCTCTTGTCGTGGTACAAAACGCTGCCTCCTGTGCCTGCGGTGTGAAAAACGGGAAGCCCTTATGCCAGGCTTCCCCGTACGGTCATTATTCTACCTTTTTTTCCCAATGATTGACAGGGGGTTGCCTCATGAAGGTTCGGGCCTGCCCGCCCGGGACCTTTGCAAACCCGGAAGAGGGAACCCTTACGTGGTTCCCCCCCGCCTTTGGGAAATTATGGCGGGGCCCCCCTTCTGCAACGGGTTTGCCAAGGTCCCGTGCGGTCCGTCCCTCCATGTAGTGTTCTACACAAGCTTGGAGACGGTTTTGGCGGGGATGCCGCACAGGACGCCCAGGCGCGGGTCTTCGCGGCGGGCTATTACCCACACCGGCAGCGGTAACTTCTGTCTTTTGCCTTTCTCGGGATACCTGTCGTCGCCGGGTCTGAGGCTCTCTTCTTCGCCCCTCTCGGCCACCGCCCTGGACCAGACACCCGGCTCGAAATCGTCCATGAAGATGCCGCTCTCTCCGAAAGTTCCACTAACGCTCATGTGGGAGCTTGACCTCTTGCCGCTGCTGAGATAATGGGCCTCATTTATGGAGCCCTCCGAGAACAGGCAGGAGGCCGGATCCTTAAGGTAGGCGCGCAGCGGGTTCAGACGCAGCTCTTTAAGGAACGCGCACGCCATCCCGAGGCACATAAGGCCGCCGCCGGCGCCCACTCCCAGCAGGGACCAGAAAACCTCCCCAGGCATGGGCCTGCCGCCCATTTTATACTGCAGGGTCCAGAGGGCCAGGCCGGCAAGGCCGACCCCGGCCGCGCCGCAGGAGAGCATGGCGGCATAAAGGCCATAGTTAGCGCTCAGGTAAATACGGCGGATGCGGGCCGGGTCGCGCAGCTGCGCGTCGTCGGCGACGGAGAGAAGTTCGAAGGATTTATGCATACCCGGGCCCTGTTAAAAAACGCGGTAGAACAGCAGGCCGATATATTCGTTCAGCGCCCTCGCGGCGGAGTTACGGCTTCCCGGCAGGAAATCCTGGTAGGTCCGCCGTGCCTTGTCCGCGGTGCGCGTCACGGGAAAAGGGATTATATCCGTAAATCCAGCTTCCTTGAAAAGATACACGGAACGCGGCATATGCGAAGCGGA
>MGUK01000058.1 GCA_001799995.1 Elusimicrobia bacterium GWF2_62_30 | reverse complement strand
AACCTGGTGGCTATGGACACCAGCACGATTGCCGGCGACCTGTGGTCTGAAACTACTAACCGGAGCAATGCGGATAATGCGCTGAGCGGCAGGCTGGACGCGGTGGACGCGGCGACGAACACTATTGCTGGGAACCTCTCGGCCGAGCTCGTAGCCCGCGGCGCCGCCGATAACGCACTGAGCGTACGGCAGGATGCGGTAGCCATTGATACGAGCGCTATCGCCGGCAGCCTCGCGACCGAGATAACTGATCGCGGCACCGCGGTAACGAACGAGTCTAACGCCCGTATATCAGCAGACAGCGGCTTAACCAGCAGGCTCGACACTGTGGCGGTGGACACCACCACCCTCGCCGGCAGCCTCGCGACCGAGATCACTGATCGCGGCACGGCGATAACGAACGAAGCGAACGCCCGCATAGCGGCTGACAGCGCCCTGGGCGGCAGGCTCGACACTGTGGCGGTAGATACTTCAAGCCTGAAAGAGCAGGTGGACGTTAAGATAAGCAGCGCCCTGGCGCCCGGCAGTATATTCGTCGGCAGCGATACCGGCGTTGCGGCCGCGATTAGCATAAGCGGCGATGCCACGGTGAACAGCGCAGGCCTGTTGACGGTTGCCAACTTCGCGATTAGTGATGCTAAGATAAACGACGTGGGTGCGGATAAAATTACAGGATTTCTCACAGCGGAGCAGGGAGGGACGGGGTATGATTATGTGACTACGGATACCGTGCTATATGGGACTGAAGACGGGATATATGAACAAACCGCGCTGACCGAATACGCACGTATTCTTTTGGGGGCTATTGATGGTGTCGGGGCGGCGGAGACACTGGGACTTACAATCGGCACCAATGTGCAAGCTTTTAATGCAAACCTGGACGACCTCTCCGACGGCAGCCTGACCGGCTCCCTGGTGGGGCCCGGAGTCCTTGCGGAGAACATCGCCGCTGGCAGCCTCCCAAATACTGTAATTGTCTCCTCTATAGCCGTCGGGGCGATCAATGATCCGGCCCAGGTGGCCAGCGCTACGATATCGCTGGATAAGCTCAGCCAGAGCGGGTGCGGCGATAACCAGATTCCCAAGTGGAACGGCTCGGGGTGGGCGTGCGCTGCTGACAACAACGCGGACGCCGCCCTGAGCGCCAGGCTGGACACGGTGGCCGCCGATACGAGCACCCTGAAAAATCAGCTTGATACAAAGGCCGTTCTTGACGCCAATACTTTCACCGGGGCGAACAGTTTCTCACAACAGTCCGCTTCCGTGCCGGGGGTTTCGATCTCATCCGGGTTGACCGTGCTGGACGGCGCTATCTCCCTGAATTCCGGTACCAGCCCCATAAACATCGGGGCGGACGCCGCGGCGAAGATGATAAACATCGGTACGGGCAATGCGGCCTCCGCGATCAAACTCGGTTCTGCCGGGACCTATTTCACGGCGATCGGGACATGCGCGATAGCTTCCACGGCGCTGTCCACCACACCGGCGGATTACACCTGTGCCGGGATCCCCGCCGCCGCGGACCTGGCGGTCACGTGCAGCGGCGCTTCGGCGATGAGCGCGAACGCGACGGCGGTGTATTGCCGGGCTACAGGCGCCGCGGACCAGGTCTCGTGCAATACTTCGGCGGCCAACACCACGTCCATGACCTGGAAATGCATGTGGCTGCAATAAAGTCAAAGTGGGATGGGGCGGCGGGATGTGCCCGAAAGATAAGGGGAGAATATCCGTTGAATCTGGATCAATATTATTCAGCGGCGGAAAACTTTACATGCGTGAGGGCGATGCGCAGCAGTTCGGCGGGGTTTTCCGTGACGAGCCAGACATAATTCCCTCTCAGCGTAAAGCCGGACACGTTGCCCTTCCGAGGCAGCCAGGCTTTCAAATCGGCCGTCTGCGTCGGTTCCGGCCGCGCGGAAAGTTTATAACCGGATAATGTTCCGCTCCCGGGGTCGAACAGCCACAGGGTCCCGCCGGCCACCGAAATGCCGACGGTGCGCCCGGGAGGCATAGGGTAAGCTTCATTTTCCGCCAGCGGTTTCCCGATGGAGTAGCGGCGCAGGATGCCTCCGGGCGCAGCTGACCATAAGTATCCCCCGTCCCAGCAGAGCAATGCGGCGCCGGACGCTTTGTGAACTTCATCCACGGCGTACCCGCCGTTCGCTTTGTGCCCGTAAATGGCCGCCCCGTCCGAACTCCAGAATAGGGAGCCGTCAAAGGCAAGCCCCGTCATGCCTGATGCCGGAAAACTCTCTGCGGAGATAACCTGGCCGTCCGAGGCCGAAATTTCGAACAGAAGCTGTCTTTGCGGGTCGGAGAAGAAAACGCGGCCGCCATCCGGGGCCAGGCAGAGCCCGGCCGCGCGGGTAGGAGGCAGCTGAAAATGGGAGGCTGCCCTGTTTCGCGCGAAGAATTTGAGAGAGACGAACAGCACCGCGCAGAAAACCAGGGTGGAAATAATGGCGGTGCGGCGCCAGGTCCCTTGCTTTACGGCGCCAGCCGGCGCTGGCCCGGCGGCAGGGTGAACCGGGCCGGGGATAGCTGCCGCTGGCAGCGGCGCTGTCCGGGGCTGCGGTCCCGGTTGTGTGTCCCGTGGTGTGGGGAATGTAAAGTGTTCGGGGGATTCTCCTGTCAGCGCGGCTATGTCTTCTTTTATCCGGCCCTGGATCTCGCCCAGTTTCAGTTTGCCTTGCAGGAATTCGTCGTGGACTCCCTGCTTCATGGCGGTAAGTTCCTGGAAAGCGGTGTGTTTGCTTGCGCGCAGTTCCGGCGCGATCGGGGCCGCGTCCGGCGGCTTCAGCGGCAGCAGGGTTATCGCGGCCAGTGCGGGCGGAAAGTCTTTCGGTTCCATGCCTTATTGAACGCCGGGCTCTTCCTTCGGCCTTTCTTCTAAAAATTTCCGTTTAAACGCTTCTATTTCAGCCATCTTCGTTTCGAAGTCCTTTTCAAGCTCGGCGGCGGAGGCGGAGATGCGGGCGGCCTGCGTCCGCAGCGCTTCTTCGAGCGCACTGGCGTTCGCTTCCCGGTCCTGCAATTCATCGGTTATCCGCTGGCTCAGTTCCAGCAGGCGGGCCTCTTTCTGGGTGTAAGCTTTTTCGATACTTGCCGCGTTGGCCTGCAGTTCCTCCAACAGCGCTTTATGCCGGCTCTGAAATTCGGACTGCTGCGCTTTCTGCTCGGCCGTGAGCGTCTCGAATACACTGGCCCGGGAAGCTTCCAGCTCACGCTCTTTTGTGTCGTGTTCCGCGGTGAAGGTTTCCAGTTTTTTGACGAGGTCGGCGTCTTTCTGCGCGTCCGCTTTCAGGTGGGTTTCCTTTGTCCTGGCCAGTTCCTCCTGCAGCGAGGCGGTTTCCCGCCTGGCCGCCTCCGCGCGGTCCCTTGCGGCGGTAAGTTCCTGCTGAAGCGCGGCCGCCCGTTCTTTTTCCGCTTTCAGTTCCTTTTCAATGCTGCCGGAGGCTGAGGATGCCAGCTCGGCGGCTTCCCTGGCCGCCGCAGCGTCTCTTTTGGCCTCTTCCGCGCGGACCTTTGCGGCTGTTAGTTCGTTGCGAAGCGCGGCTGAATTTTCTTTACCTGCTTTCAGCTCCTCTTCCAGCCGCGGGACAGCAGCGGAGACGCGTCCGGCAGTTTCCCGTGCCGCGGCGGCTTCTTTCCCGGCTGCTTCCGCGCGGGTCATGGCGGCCGCAAGTTCTGCCTGAAGCGCGGCCGCGCGCTCTTTTTCAGCTTTCAGTTCCGCTTCCAGGCGCCGTCTTCCCGAGGCAGCCTGGTTAGCGGCTTCCCGGCCGGAGGAAATTTCATTTGAAAGTTTTTCAATTCGGTCCCTTGCGGTCCGCAGTTCGCTTTCGAGGTCCAGGGAATTCTTTTTCAGGCAGTCGGCCGCGTGCGCAGCTATCTCCTCTTTTTTCGCCGCGGCCGCGCCAAGCTCGGCCAGCGCCTGCATGGCGCGGTTCATAACTATCTTTATTTCACCGGCCACCGCCTGGACCGGAACGGCGGAGCCCCGGTCCTCGTCCCACAGTTTACGGCAGGCAGCGTCAAGCCGCGGCTCCAGTCCTTTCAGGTCTTCCGTTATCGTTTTCCAGTCCATAGTTGTCCAGCGGGCTCCCGGAATTATTTTCCGCGGTACTGCTTAACGAGCGCGTCTATCTCCGCGCGCATCCTGGCTTTAACGGCCTCAAGTTCCTTTTTCTTCTCCGCGTAGTCGTTTTCGAGGGCCGCTGACCTGTCTTTCAGGTCCTGCGCCGTCTTTTTGGCTTCTTCTCCAAGGCGCCGGCAGGCTTCTTCGCGCTCGGACAGCCTGGCGCCGCGTTTTTCAAGATCGGCCAGCTGCTTGTCCAGTTCGGCTGAGCGCTCCCGGCAATCGTCAACGTCCAGTTTCGCCTGCCGGTTCTTTTGGAGCAAAGCCTCGCGGGCTTCGACTAATTGAGAGAAAGCCTCTTCCGCTTTGCGGCGCCAACCCTCGGCTTCGCTGTTTAGAACGGCTTTTTCCTGCAGGAACACCCTTTCCCTGGCCGCCATTTCCTGTTTGAAGCCGGCCACGGTTTCTTCCACCGCGGCCCGGCGCGTGGCTTCAAGCTGCTCTTGGAGCCTGGTTTCGGACCCTGTCAGCTCGCTTCTCCTGTGGGCGGTTTCGCGCTCGGCTTCTTCCAGTTTCTTTTTCTTTTCGGTATATTCACGCTCGAGTTCGGCGCTTCTCTCTTCGAGGCGCGCCTTGTCAGCGCGGGCCTGCGCGGAGCGCTGCTGCTCCGCGTCGGTCTTTGCTTTCTGCAGCGCCAGTTCCTGTTCGGCCAGTTCCTGTTTTCCGCGGACGAGCTCGGTTATCTCCATCTCCCCGGCGCGCCTCATGGCGTCGGGGCGCATTTTGTACAGGCGTTCCAGGTCCGCGTACCGCGCTTTCAATTTCCCAAGTTCGGCGCCGCGCGCTTCGTGCCGGAACTTCAAATGGTCAAGCTCGGAAGCGCAGCGCGTTATGGCGGACTTGAGCGATTCTATGTCGTCGTTCTTGTCGGGCCAGGCGGGATGCTCCAGGGCGCGCATCCTTTCGATCACGCCGTGTATGGACTCCAAGTCGCTTTCAGGATATTCTTTACCTGGCTCTTTTTTTGGATTTGGCATAGCGATCAGCTTATTCCGGTCCTGTTCCCGCCAACTTGTTTAGCACTAAATACCGGCTATTTTTCCCCCGGTTATAATAGCATATGGATGGAGAGAATGTCATAGGCGCCGGCGGCCCGCGAGCGCCGGGAAACTCCTCCCCGGTTGACAGGTCAAACCCGCGCCCCTTGACAACAGGGGGGCAATCCCTTATCCTCTAAGTATGAGTATTCCCGGCAGATATCCTTTAAGGCTCTTAACGGCCGTCCTTTTCCTGTCTCTGCCGGCAGCGGGGGCGCACGCTTTTAATTTCGACGACGGCTCGGGGCTCTCCCTTTCAGGCGCCCCGGTAGCGGCTCCGGCGCCCTCCACCCCGACTCCGTCAGCGGAACTTACCGGCTTCTGGGAAAAGCTCAAGGACGGGACCAACGATTCTCTCTGCAGGAAAGCCGCGCTTTCCCTCGAGCAGGGCGTTAAGACCCCCGACGGCATAGTGGGCCTGAAAGGCGGGATACGCCGGGCCATAAAGAAATTCCCCGACGGCAACCTGGCCCTCCTGGATGAGATAAAACTGGACCTTTCCCTGGCGCTCGGCACGCAGCTGGCCGAACTCCCCAATGTGGGCACGCTAAATATCGGCCTCTCCAGCCAGCTTGAAGGCAAGTCCCAGGTAGTACGGCCCCTGGAAAGCAAGCGTTTTTGCGGAGAAGCCGTGCAATGGGCGAAGTTCTGGGAGCTGAAGACGGTGATCCCGGCCACCGCCAAGCGTATAACCAAAATGAAGGTGGGCGAGATCTGGAAGCTGCCGCTGACGATGAGCATTTCCTTCAACGTGTCGGCCGGCGTTACCGTCAGCCAGGCGGTCACCATTTCCCTTTCGGCGGGGACCAGCAAACAATCAAAGCCTTCCGTAAGCCTGCGGCGGCTCGACGCGGACCGCCTGCGCCTGCGCCTGCGGCTGGACCGGCTCTGGGTGAAAAGCGCGGGGCTGTCCGTGTCCACGCTGGAGATCCCGCTCAGCGCCTTCGGCCTTGAGAACGCGGGAACGCAGGCCGCCGCGCTGGTGGTCCAGGGCGTGCCCGAAATAGCCCGCAAATACATCACCCCGGAGCTGTTCAACAAGCTGCTGCTCAAAGAGATAAACAAATACCTCGCGGTGAAGCTTTCCTTCGGCCATTCGCGCTTCTCCGGCAAAAAGCTCCTGCTCGAATTCATACTCGACCCCAACGACCCCGAGCAGATGGCGAACCTGCAGAAGTTCCTGCAGGGGGACTTCGGCGTAGTGAAGCGGTTCATGGAGCTGGGGATCAAGCTCACCAGCTTCGAGGAAGAGGACGACGCGCTGTCGGGCATGGGCGGCATAGAGGAAGTGGCCGACATGACCGGGGACGAACTGGGCGCCGAGTCCGGTTTCGCGGGTACGGATATATATAACGGCCACTCCAATAATATAGGCCTGCAGGTGCCCGTGGCGGGCAAGCATACCGTCGCCTGGGGCAAGTCCTACCACCGCTACCAGTCGCTGGGCAACGAAGGCGAGACCATCCACGTAAACCAGAGAAGCCGCACCTATACCGGCAGCGCGCTGGATATCCCTTTCAAGGGGACCATCTTCAAGCATAACTCCCAGAAAGACGTGTACGTGCTGAACAAGGAGAACACCGACGGCTCCATCACCCGGCCCGTGCTGCTGTACCAGCAGTACGAAGGCTATATCGGCCGCGGCACGGGCGCCGCGCAGACCATGCTGGAGAAGGCTAACGGCGTGCTGCGCTACGTAGGCACGGACGGCCTCGGCACCAACCTGGACAACCAGCTGCCGGTCAACGACATCGTGACGACTTCCGGGCGCTACAGCGCTTCGCTGATGAGCTTCAAGCTGCTCATCAACGAAAAGGGCGTGCAGGATATCATCTTCGCCCCGGCGCGGGCCATCATGGGCGCCTATATGAACATGATGCGGGAACTGCACGCGGATATAATCGACAAGGTCATGAACCTGTTCACTTTCGACAAGAAAGGCCGGGTGGATTACGACGCCGGCGCGGTGAGCAAGGCGCTGGGCGTAAGCCCCGGCCAGGAGTTCGCGCAGGGCTGCAACCCCATGGACATCGTGAGCAACCTGGCTTACACGGCCACCTGCCTTATCAGGGATATAGCGGGCGTGCGCGAGGCCCCGGACTGGAAGTCGCAGTCCGAAGCGCTGTCCCAGGTGGCCGGCGGCGCCTCCAAGAGCAGGCTTAAGTACGAGGACTTCTTCAAGGTGGTGGTGCAGCTTACTAAACCCGCCAACGTTTCCGCCTCGGTCTACGTGCACCTGGACCCCAAAAAGAAAGGGGAGAACGACCTTACGCAGACTTACAATTACTTCGATTCCCGCAACGGCAGCGGCTACGACGTCACCTTGTCCAGCGTCACGCAGATGCGCGAGCGCTTCGCCGACCCCGCTGAACTTTCAGACTAAGCGGGACAAAGGACCCGGATAGACCGCGCCAACAGGCCTGCCAAACGGCCCTTTGGCGCGGTTCTTTATGGGTACAAATATGGCCACCCGGTGGGCCCTTGGCCTCAGGCGGGTTCAGGGGGGTTCACGTATCATATATACATGGTTCAAACAAACAAACGTTTCCGCACCCTTCCCGCAGCCCTCGTCCTCAGCCTTTCGCTTCTGCCCTGCGCTTCCGCCCTCGACTTCGACGGCGGCACCGCCCAATCCTTTAGCAGCCTCATAAAGAGCGCCGGGGAACCGAACCCGGTCCTGAAAGCCCCCGTAGCCTCCACCGCCCCGGTTTCCAGCGAGCTGGCCCGGTTCTGGGAAGACCTGAAGCGCGACACCCTCGACAGCATCTGCAAAAGCGCTGAGATCAAGCTGAACGAAGAAGGCAAGCTCGACAACGTGGGCGGAGTGGGTGTGAGCTTCAAGCGCGCGATGCGCCGCGGTGCCTCGCAGAAGATATACCTGCTCGACGAAGTGGGCCTGAAACTTTCGCTCGGCATCGGCCAGGAAGTGCTGAGCATCCCTAATATCGGCCCGCTGGGCGTCAGCCTCACCGGCCTGCTGGAGGGTAAGTCCCAGGTGGTGCGCCCGCTGGAGAGCGACCGCTACTGCAAGGAACTCGGGACCCTCGTAAAGCTCTATAAAGTAAAGACCGTAATACCCGCCACCGCGCGCCGCGTTTCCGAGATGGGCGTGGGCGAGATCTGGAAACTGCCCCTTACCCTGCGCCTCGGTTTCGGCATGAGCGTGGGTACCGTGATCAGCGAAGTCGTGAACGTTTCCATCTCGGCCGGGACCAGCAAGGAGAGCCGGCCTTCCGTAAGCCTCAACAGGCTGTCCGACGACAAACTGCGTCTCCGCCTGCGCCTGGACCGCATAACCGCCCGCAGCGTGGGAGCTTCCGTTTCCTCCATAGAGATCCCCATGGCCGATATCGGCCTTATCCAGGGCGAGAACATCATCGCCAAAGCCGTCAACAGGGCCTGGGCCAAAGAGATAAACGAATACCTGGCCGCCAAGCTTTCTTACGGCTATACGAAATTCGCCGGCAAGAAGCTGCTGCTGGAATTCATCCTTAACCCCAACGACGCCGAGCAGATGGCCAGCCTGGAGAAGTTCCTGCAGGGCGATTACGGCGTGCTGAAGCGCTTCATCGAGATGGGCCTGCGGTTCAACAATTTCAGAGAGGACGACGAGACCAACGCCGGCTTCGGCGAGATCGCCGGCGCGGCCGACCAGGCCGGCGCGGGGATGAACGCGGACTCCAGCTTCGCCGGCAGCAATATCTATAACGGCCATACCAACAATTTCAATATCCAGGTCCCGATCGTGCATAAGCACGAGAACAGCTGGACCTCCTCCTACAACCGCTACCAGTCGCTGGAGAACCAGGGCGAAGTGCTGCACGTCCGCCAGGAAACGCGGGTTTCCAACGGCAGCTCGCTCAACATCCCCTTTGTGGGCAAGGTGATGAAGTACGATTCGCAGAAGAACGTGTACGTGGTGAACAAGGAGACCAGCGACGGCAAAGTGACGCGCCCGGTCTTCCTCTACCAGCAGTACGAAGGTTTTGTGAAGCGCGGCGACGGCACGGCCCGCGGCATGCTGGACAAGGCCAACGGCGTACTGCGCTACGTGGGCATGAACGGCGACGGCGTGAACGACGGCAACACCCTGCCTTCCACCGAGATGTTCCCGCCCCTGCCCGAGGAGACCGATAGCGACGGCTTCACCACGCAGCCTTCCAAGACCTACAAGGCGGCGGTGATGAGCTTCAAACTGCTCATCAACGAGCGCGGCGTGCAGGACATCATCTTCGCCCCGGCCCAGGCCATCATGAAAGCCTATATGAACATGATGCGCGAGGCCGAAGGCGCGATAATAGAGAAAGTGATGGACCTCTTCACGATAAACAAGGATGGGAAAGTGGACTACGACTGGAAGGCCGCGGAAAAGCGCCTGGGCGTCAGCTCCTTCGACACCTATGAGAATAGCACCAACCCTATGGACATAGTGCGCAACCTGGCCTATGTGGCCACCCGCGTGATACGGGACATGGTCTCGGTCAAAGAAGCCTCCAACTGGAAAGAGCAGTCCGAGCGGCTCTCAAAAGTGGCGGCCGGGTCCGGCAAGAGCGGCCTGAAATACGAGGAGTTCCTTAAAGTGGTGGTGCAGCTGGTGAACCCCGACGACGTTTCGGCCGAGGTGTACCTGCACACCGACAAGCGCGTGAAGGGCGAGGCGGACGTGACGCAGAACTACCAGTTCTTCAACAGCCGCGACAACAACTTCGACAACACCATAGCCGAAGTGAACCAGATGCGCGAGCGCTTCGCGGCCCCCTCCGAACTGGCCGACTAGCCCCCCAAAACAAAAGGCCGCGTCCCCTGAAAGGACGCGGCCTTTTTTTATTTCCACCACTTATCGCTATCCGGCGGGCGCGCGCCGCGGGGGCCGGAACGCAAACCGCGCTCGGCACACCGTGCATCGCTCATCCTCCGGGCAAGAAAGTGTCGCTTCGCTCCACGCGGCGCTATGCAAGCCTCGGCCTCCGGAAGGGTTTGCTAACCCGGCCCCCGCGTCACCCGCCCGCGGTCTTGCGCAATAGTCTTTGGAGGGACGGACCGCCCGGGACCTTGGCAAACCCGTTGCAGGAAGGGGGCCCCGCCATAATTTCCGAAAGGCGGGGGGAACCCACGTAAGGGGTTCCTCTTCCGGGTTTGCAGAGGTCCCGGGCGGGCCGGCCCGAACCCTACTAGGTTCTTAGATCTTCTGATCCACGTTGAAGATGTAGGCCATCAGGGCCGCGCGGGCCCACATGCCGTTGCGCTCCTGCCGCCAGAACACCGCCCGCGGGTCCTCGTCCACCGACACCGCTATCTCGTGGCGGCGCGGCAGCGGGTGCATGATCACGCACGTCTTCTTTATAACCTTCAGGTGCTCCTGCTTGAAATAGAACGGGGAATAATCCACGCCCTTCGACTCGCCGGACTTGTCGTGCTCGTCCTGGATGCGCGTCATATAGATAGCGTCCGCGGACTTCATCACGCCCTGGAAATCCTCCGTCTCCTGGAACGGGATGTCGTGGCGCTTCAGGAAGTCCAGGATGTCCGCCTCCATGCGGAATTCCTTCGGCGACACGAAGGACAGCTGGATGTTCTTGTAGTTCTTCATCAGGTACGAGAGCGAACGCACCGTGCGGCCGCGCTTGAGGTCGCCCACCATCACTATGTGCTTGTTGTCCATGTCGCCGCCGAAGCTGCGGTAGAGCGTGTAAGTGTCCAGCAGCGCCTGCGTCGGGTGCTGGTCCTTGCCCGAGCCGCCGTTGACGATCGGCACCGGGCGGCCGGTGCGGTTCATCAGCCAGGCCGTCTTCTCGACGAAGCCGGGCGCCGGGTGGCGCATGATGATCATGTCCACGTAGCTGGAGAACGTGCGCACCGTGTCCTCGGGGGTCTCTCCCTTCACCTCGGAAGAGGTGGAGGTGTCGCGGATCTCCGAGGTCTTGATGCCCATGATATGGCAGGCGTTGAGGAAAGACATGAAGGTACGGGTAGAAGGCTGCACGAAATAGAGCATGGCCCGCTTGTCCGAAAGCAGGCTCGAGACGTGGTCCGCGCCGTCCTTCGTGCGGGTGACGGTCTTGAGCTTGTTGGCCGTTTCAAAGAGATGGGTGAGCAGTTCGCGGTTGAACTGCTGCGCGAAGAGGCAGTCGTAAAGCCGCCCGTCCTTGGCGAAGAAAGGGCTTTTCTCGGAGATAGGGCGGGGATAGAAATTCTCCCAGTCCGGCTGCACGCTGGTCATGGCGCTTGTTCTTTGCATGTATCTCTCCTTAGGTTTTTAAAGGCAAACCGCCGGGCGGTTCGCGCCAGCGGGCGGAATTGCGGCGCGGACGCGCCTGCTGGCGATTAAATTTTCTTAACCAGGTCCAGGAGCACCAGCCGGCGCCCGCTGCCTATCTTTACTTTGGCTATCACGGAACCTGACCTGGCGTCTTTGCGCGGGTCGTTCTCGTTCAGAAAGAACTTCTCAATGCCGTAGCGCGCCGCGCTGCGGCCGCCGAAGGCCGGCTGTACGTCGGCCCTGGCCCAGCTTTTGCCGCCCGGCTCTTTGGCCGAGCATTCCGCGGCTTCTAAGACCGGCACGAAACCGTCCGGCGTATTCGCGGTCCTGCCTTTGTCCTCCAGCTTCACGAACATCGACAGCGCCGTTTTCAGCAGATAGCCGCAGTTGTCGCCCTGCGGCCCGCCGATGGGGTAATTCAGCGCCACATAGGTGCCGGAGAGCAGGTCGCGCGGGTCCACCGGGCTGGTTTCCAGGTAGAACTCCTCGGAGGGGGCGTTCCTGGAGGTCAGCTCATAGCCGGCCCAGGCCGCGAAGAACAGGAGCTGGGCGCCCAGCGCTATTTTAAGCTTGTTCATTTCTTCACCGACTGTATAAGGGCCATGCGGCCCCGGTTCACGAAGTAGGCCAGCGCCGCGAAGGCGAGGCCGGTGATGATAAAGGCCACGCCGCTCTTAAGCAGCCCGCCGAAAATATCCACGAAGCGCGTTATGGCCGTAAGGGTTATTACCGCCACGCCCCTGTTTATCATTTTCTCGCTGGAGGTTTTGGCCCCGTTCAGGATGCAGCCGAGGCCGAAAGCCGCCAGGATGAAGTTGGCGATGACGGCCAGCAGTTTGGCCGCGGCCTCGCTGGCCCCGAAAAGCAGGAAGGCGCCCAGCATGGAGGCGGCCAGCAGGCCTTTGCCTAAATAGTCGTCCTTGCCTCCGGCGAAGAGCCGGCGCTTGAGGAAAATGAGGGAGAGCAGGGCCGCCGAAAAAAGCGTCCAGACCAGCAGGGTGCCGGCGGCGGTGCTTTGCCCGGAGAGCTCAGCGAAGGACGGCTTGTAGTGCCAGAAGAAGGTCATCATGTAGACCGCGCCGGTCCAGAAGGTGAGCGGCAGGCCCCAGTCGGAAGTTTCTTCGTCCATGCCCCAGAGCAGCCACAGCACGGACAGCGACATGGCGGCCAGCAGGAGAAGGGCGGAGGCCTTGAGCTTGATGGCGGTGTCGGCGGCTAGCATCAAAAACAACCAGATGAGCCCGGCGCCCAGCGGTTTACGCAGCCTGTCGGCCGGGTACAGGGCGAAGCCTGCGGCCAGCACCAGGAGGGCCGGCAGCCAGTGCCAGACGGGCTGGACCGCATGCCTGTAGCTCGCCGTAAGCGAGAGCATGTTCGTGGACCCCAGGGTTCCCCAATATAGGACCGCGAAAAGCAGTATCGAGCAAAGGTATTTATTCAGGTTCCTCTTGAGCAGCAGGGCGGGGGGGATGGAAAGCGCCGCCCAGACGAGGTACGGCTTCACCGGGTCGCCGCTGAGGTTGAAGATCTGCGCGTAAAGGCCAATGCCCAGGACCGGCATGAAGAACCAGAGTGTTTCCAGAGGAATGGCGGCAGCGGGCTTGTCTTCCAGCTTCATGGCGGCGTACGCTACTGCGCCGAAGACCAGCAGGAAGGCCGCGATCTTGGTTTCGGCGGAGATCTTGTCCCAGTTATAGGAGACTACAAGGATGATGCCGATGGAGATGAAGAACCCGGAGATGGCCGCTATCCAGTGGGCGGCCTTGAAAGAGGCGAAAGTTCGTGAAGCGTAGGCTCTGTCCCAGACCTTGCCGGCCTGCTCGGGGGTGATGAGCCCGGCGGCGGCCGCGCCGTCAAGTTCCGTCTTAAGCTTTTTGTAGTATGAGGCCATGGATACCCTGCTTATTAATTATACGAAAAGGCGGAGCCCCGGGTCTTTAACTAAAATCAACCGTTGTCGGCGGCTAAAAATAGTACAATCGTAATTTGACTGCGGGAACAGACCTTTCAGGGGCGGCTGCCGTGAGGAGAATCATGCCGGGAAAATCAGTCAGAACTCTATTAATTTCTATATTATTGACCGCGTTCGCCTTCCCCGCGGGGGCCGCGGTCTCGAAAACTTCCAAACGCATCATCCGCCTTGGCGCGGTGCCTGCCGGCTCTTCGGACTTTTCCGCGGTCACCCTTTCCACGTTCAGCATCCTGTGGGGCTGGTCCACCGGCACCTTCACGGACCCCGGCATAACCAAGTACCGCCTCTACACCGGCACCCCCACCGTGCCGGATTACCAGGAACTGGCCCCGGGAACCACCTGGTTCCTGGACACGGGGCTCGGTGCCAACAAGATGATCACCCGGTGGCTGGCGGTTTCCAGCGGCGCCGAAGTGGGCAGCGATTCGCCCCATTTCGAGAAGTACACCCATGCGCTGCCCCCGGCTTCTTTCCTCCTGAGCACCGTTACGGCTACTTCCGCCTACCTGGAATGGACGTGGAGCGCGGCCACGGCTTACGCCATCGAGGGCTCGACCAATGCCGGCGTCAGCTATTACCGCATCAGGGATTCTTTCGTGCCCTGGCAGACCGTGGAACTTCTCAGCAACAAGAATTACCGCATCAGGATGGGCGCCATAAACGGCGACAACGAACTGACGCCGGCACAGTACAGCACGGAGAAGACCACCACCACCCCGCCGCTTAATCCCTCGTTCGAGCCGGCCGTGGCCATCTCTTCTTATTCGATACAATGGCGCTGGTCCACGGGGACTTTTACCGGTACGGAGATAACCGGCTACCGCCTTTACCGTTCCAGCACCACGGCTGACGCCGCCATTCCCACGGACGGCCTGGCAGGCGTGGTCGTCGCCGACCTCGCAGACATAACCCTCAGCTCGTGGACGGAGACTTTTATCGACAGCGGCACCGTGGCCTCCGCGAACTCGCGCCATACGCGCTGGCTGAAAGCCTATGGCATCCTGGAGAGCACGGGAAGGCCCATCTACCAGAAGTACACCTATGCCATAGCGCCGGCCACCTGCTCGGCCTTCTACCTGGACCCCTACCCCTACTATGTTTACCATGTTTCCGAGTCCAGTCTTGACTCGCTGATCTGGAACAGCGGCCTGGACCCGGTGCTGCGCAACGGCATAGCCAGCAGCTACGTGGTGGAGTATTCCACGGTGGGCGATTTTACCGTGCCCATCGGGACCAGCTCGGCCGGCGCGTCCCCGGCGTACATAAACGGCCTGACCTCCAATACCAAGTACGACGTGAGGCTCGGGGCCGTCAACGGTGACGAGGAGCAGACCCCGGACGATCCGCAGAACCAGTACGCTTACAGCGACTATTACAAATTCATGACCCGCCCGGCCCGGCCCTCAGATTTTGCCGGCCGGCCCCTGACCGACACGGCGCTGGCCTTTACCTGGTCTACCGCCGCATACGCCAATCCTGAGTACATAACCGGATACACGATAGCCAAGAGCACCTTCAACGAGAGCCTGCAGCAGTGGGTGCTGGTGGCCGTGGCCTTCATGCCCGGGGTCTCCAGCGGCGAGTACAGCCTGGACTACCTGATGACCAACAGTACGCATACGCGTTATGTCGGGGCCAGCCAGGCGGACCCGGACTGCGGCCTCGCTCCAAATTTCTGGTGCTATGATTCCGGGGCCAGCAGCTTTATCTCCGCCGACGGCGCCACTTTCGCCACGCCGCCCAACGACGTGTCCTTCAGCACCGTGGGCGCGCGCAATGTCTGGGTCTGGTGGAACGAACCGGAAGTTCCGGCCACCAAATACCGCGTGGAGCGGTCCACTACGCTGGGCTCGCAGGGCCCCTGGGTGTTCCTTTCCAGCACTACCGGCGCGCTTTACGAGGATACCGGGCTTACGCCGCTTACCACCTATTCCTACCGCATAGGCGCTATTAACCTGCTTGGGGTGCAGACCATAGGCATTTCCACCGCCACCGGCGGCAACCGCAGGGATTACAGCTTTGTCAGCAGCACTATAACGCGGCACATGGCTCCTATCCTCTCCGGAGTGGCTGCCAGCTCGGTGGCCATTACCTGGACCTGGACGGACCCGTCTCCCGGGGTAACCGTAACTTCCTACGTGCTGTACACGGCGAGCGGAGGGGTAATAGCGGCGGGCATAAGCGCGTCCACCACGCAGTGGGTGGAAGGCGGCTTGTCCGGCCCCAACACCCAGTACACACGGCTGCTGCGTTCGGTGGCAGACTCCGGTGGCGTGGGGGATTTCACCACCAAGGACATTTACACGCTGGCCAACCCGCCGGCCGCGGGCACGGTGGTGGTCACCAGCTCCGGCATGCATGCCCTGGCCATAGGCTGGCCAGCCGACGCCAGCAGTTGGTATAAAGTTGACCGTTCCCCCGACGGTCTCGCTTGGACGAACCTGCGCTCCCTGGTGAACGCCTCCTCCGCCACGGCTTACAGCGATTCCGGCCTGCATTACTCCACCACTTATTACTACGCCGTGAGCGGGTACAACTATGACGGGATAGTTTCCGTTTCCAGCGCGGTAACTTCCGGCGCCGATATGACGCTGCCGCTGCCGGTTATGTATACGGGCGTTTTCTCCACCGCCGCCGCCAGCCAGCTGAGCACGGCGGCGCTGGCGGGCGTGGGCACGCTGGCCGTTACGATCCCGGCCGGCGCCCCGGACGGCTACTTCTATATCAGCACCAGCGCCGCGACCAGCCCTACCGAAGTGTCGAAGACGAACCTGGACGCCGCCACGGCGAACCTGCACGGCGTGGAGCTGCTTACGGGTTCCATAATGGAGCTGCGCTATTACGACGCTTTCGGCACCCGCGTAACCTCCAACCTGCCCAGCCCGGCCCGTATAACCATCACTTATATCGACGGCGACGACGACGGGGTGGTGGACGGGACTTCGCTGGGCGAGACATCCCTCCGGCTGTTCAACCTCGACACCACGGCGCTGGTCTGGAACCGCCTGAGCAATTCCATGCTGGACCCGGCCGCCCGCACCGTGTACGCCGACCTGCCCCATTTCTCCATCTACGCGCTGGGTTCCCTTACCTCGGTGACGGGGGCGCTGGCGGACGTGTTCGCCTACCCCAACCCCTACAGGCCCGGCAGCGGCGGCAATTTCGACAGCACCGTGTTCGGCGAGGGCATCGTGTTCGAATCGCTCCCCGCCCGGTCGAAGATAAAGATCTACTCCCTGGCCGGCGCGCTGGTGGCCGAAGTGAGCGACGACGACGGCGACGGCCGGTGCCTCTGGAACGCCAGGAACAAGGACGGCTCGCGCGCGGCCTCCGGCGTGTATCTCTACGTCGTGAGCAGCGACGCCGGCAAGAAAAAAGGCCGGATAGCGATAATAAGGTGACGCGCACTTTTATGAGAAAAAACGATATGTTCAAGACCTGTCTCCTGGCCGCCGCCGTTCTGACGTTCCAGGCCGCCGCCTGCCTGGCCGCGAATACAGAGGGCGTTTCCGGCGGGCAGTTCCTCCGGATAGGCGTGGGCGCCGAGTCCGCCGCCCTCGGGGAAACGGGCGCCGTCGGCTCCGGGGCGCAGAGCATGTTCTATAATCCCGCCGGCCTAGCTTCGGTGGCCGGTTCGGAGATCTATCTTTCCCAGGTACAGTGGATCATGGAGACCAGTTACTCCAACCTTGCCGCGGCGAAAAAGATAGGCGGCGGGGTGCTCGGGCTTTCCGTCAGCCGCCTGGGCATGCCCTCCACCAACAAGTATGACAGGCTGGGCAACAAGCTTTCCGACACCTACACGGCTACGGACATGTCCGCGGCCCTGGGGTACGGCCACGCTTTATGGAGCGGCGCCAGCCTGGGCCTGACCCTGAAGTACATCACGAGCGAGATCGACGACGAGAATGCCACCGCCATGGCCGCGGACGCCGGCATCAAATGGGCGCTGGTCCCGGGCAAGCTGGATTTCGGGGCCGTGCTGCAGAACGCCGGCACCAAGCTGAAATACCTTTCCGAAGAGGAGCAGCTGCCGCGCAATTTCAAGGTGGGCGCCGGTTACACGGTGGACGTCACCGGCGAATCGGAGATGCAGACCGCCATCTCGCTGCTTGCCGACATGAATTATCTCAAGGATTCCGGCTCTTACGCCAATGTCGGGCTGCAGTTCGCGGCTAAGTATGCCGAAGGCGGGAACTTCGCCTTGCGCGGAGGCTACAGGACCAATGCCGAAAGCGCCGCGGCCGTTTCGCTGGGGCTGGGCATTTCCGGCGCCTCCTACGTGGTGGACTACGCCTATTCCGCCATGGGCGACCTGGGCCAGGCGCACAGGTTCTCCCTGTCGTTAAAGTTCGGCGGCGGGGCCGTCTGACCGCCCGGCCGCGCTACTGATGGGAACTTTTGCCGCGGAACTCAAGGCGCATCCCCTCGCGCTCTTCCCTGATTTCAGGAAGCTTTTCGCCGGCCGCGTGGTTTCGGCGGTGGGCGACAAGTTCTTTTCCATCGCTATAGCCTGGTGGGTGCTTTCCGAGGCCGGCGAGAAATCCAAATTCCACCTGGGGCTCATCATGGCCATGAACGTCATCCCGGTGGTGGCGTTCGGCCCGCTGCTGGGGACGCTTTCGGACCGCTCCGACAAGCGCCGCGTGATGCTTGCCGCCGACGGGGCGCGGGCCTTCCTGGTGTCGCTGCTGGCGCTGCTGCTGTGGAGCGGGCATCTTAACCTTTACTGGCTTTACTCCATCTGCTTCCTCATCTCCGGCTTCGGGCCGATGTTCGAATCGGCCGAGGCGGCCTCCATCCTGCGGCTTACCTCTCTGGAGAAAATGCCGCAGGCCGTGGCCGCGGATTCCTCCATACTTCAGCTTTCCAACGTGATCGGTTCGGCGCTGGGCAGCGTGCTGATGGCCGCGGCCGGCGTGGCCGGGGCTTTCCTTTTCAACGCGGCCGGCTACCTGGTCTCTTTCGCCGCTATCTGGGGGATTAAAACGGGGCTGCGGCCGGAGAACAGGACCGACAGCTCTTTCACCGCGGAGTTCAGGGAAGGCCTGGCTTACACTTTCGGCAACAAGCCGATACTTTGGCTTATCCTTACTTTCGCTACCTTCAATTTCTTCGTTTCGCCTATCCTGATCATCATCCCGATGATAGTGAAGTTCACGCTGAAGGAATCCGTTACCTGGCTGGCCGTCTTCGAGACCTTCTTCGCGCTGGGGTCGGCTTCCCTGGCTGCGGGGCTGAGTTTCAAGAAGTCCTATTCGAACATCTACGGGTGGTTCTTCGCTTCGCTGTTGGCCGTGGGGCTGTCTTTCGGCGGGCTGTATTTTACGGCGAACAAGTACGCCATCTGCGCGCTGATCTTCGCGGCGGGGGCGGCGCTGGGGGCCGGCAACACGGTGGCGCTTACTCTTTTCCAGTCAACCGTGCCTGACGCCATGAAGGGGCGGTTCTTCTCGGTGCTGACTACGCTGGCCTACGCGGTGCTGCCGCTGGCGTTCATGACCACGGGCCTGCTGGCCGAGAGGTTCTCCGTCGGCTTCTGTATCGCCATGAACGCCTCCGCCGTGCTGGCCCTGTCGTTCCTCGTCCTGCTGCTCCCAAGAATAAAAGTATCGCCTGTCGCCTTGCAGTAACGCGCGGCTGTCGCGGTTGACCCGGCGGGCCGGAACGCAAACCGCGCTCGGCACACCGTGCCTCGCTCATCCTCCGGCCTCGGCGCTATGCAAGCCTCGGCCTACGGAAGGGTTTGCTAACCCGGCCCGCCGGGTCAACCGCGACAGGTGCGGTTATCTTAAAATAAAAAACCCCGCTGGGTACGCGGGGTTTTCTATGGGCGGGGAGAGCTATTTGCCCAGGTTGGAGACCAGGTCTTCGGCCAGGTCGTCGGACAGGTCCATTATCGCCAGCTGGATTATGCCGTCCGCCTTCGCCAGGGTGCCGGCCTTGGCGCCGAAGGCGTGCTTTTCGGAGCTTTTCGCTTCGCCCACGGCCTTGCCCGCGCCCAGCAGTTCTCCGGTCTCGAGGTTTATAAGGCGCGCTTCGGCGGAGACCGCCACGTTGCGGTCCGTCTTGGCGGCTATCAGCACGCTGCGGGATTCGTCCGTCACCGAAAGCGCCGTAACGGAGCCGAGCACGGCGTATTTGGCGCCTATCAGTTTGCCCACCTGCGCGGCGGTGTTGGAGTCCACCAGGCCGGAAGAGGCGAGCTTCAGCTCGGCCAGGGCGGCGTCCACGCGGGCGCGCTCCACCAGGCGGATCTTCGCCGTTTTCATCAGCGAGGCCGTCAGGGAATCCTGCAGGCCGGTGACGCTGGAGGCGTATTGCTGGTCGGAAGCGGAATAGGTGAACGGCATTACGCAGGCGAGGGGGCGCTGTTCAAAAGGCACGCCGGCGCTAGCGCAGGCCCCGGCCAGCAGGAGGCCGGGAAGGAGGACTTTCATTTTATTCATGTTTTACACCTCGGGTAAATATTTAAAACGCAGATATTTTATCAAAAGTTTCAGGCCGGGTTGGGGATGTCTATGAATTCCGTTTTGACGCGGAACTTCTTTTCCAGGACCTTGGCCAGCGCCATCACGCCGGGCTTTTCCGTATTGTAGTGGCCGGCGGAGATGAAGTTGGAGCGGGTCTCGCGCGCCAGTTCCTGCACGAACTCCGCCACTTCGCCGGTGATGTACAGGTCGAGGCCTTCCTCGATGGCCTGTTCGAACATCCGCGCCGCGCCGCCGCTGACGATGCCGACCGTCCGGATCTTCTCCGTCCCGAAGCGGAAGCAAAGGGGCTCGGCGTCGAGCTTGATCGCGAGCGAGGCGGCTATGTCCCCGATGGTGACGGGTTTGCGGAAGGTCCCTTTAAAGCCCACCGAGACGCCTTCGTAGAAGCCGAACGGCTTGAGGCCGCCGGCCCCGAGCATTTTCATGAGGCGCGCGTTGTTGCCGCATTCCGGGTGGCTGTCCAGGGGCAGGTGCCACGCGCAGAGGGTCAGGCCGCGCTTGAACAGCAGCTCCAGCTTGGCCTTGAGCGGGCCTTTGAAGGGGACGCTGCCGCCCCAGAGCAGGCCGTGGTGGACTATGAGCATTTCCGCGCCGGAGTCGGCGGCCCGCCGGATGCATTCCAGCGAGGCCGAAACGCCGAAAGCTATTTTTCGCACCTGCGCGGAACCTTCGGCCTGCAGGCCGTTGCGCGACATATCCTTGATCTTCTTCGAACCCAGGTAGGAGTCTATGAAAGCTACTATCTTATCCCTGTCCGCCATGTGGCCTCCGTCGGTCTTGCTTACTTTTTCCCGGGCCGTACCGCGTAGATGTAGCCGTTGTCTATGCCGGCGGCTATGTGGTCGGCTATGGTGAAATTCTTGGCGTCCCTGGGCGCCAGCATCAGGGCGGCGTAGCCCCACAGCAGGGGGTTGCCTATCAGCGCCGAACGGGGCAGGCGGACGGTTATCGCCCCGTTAATGGTTTCCGGTTTCACGGTGGCGACCACCGCCGGGTTTTTCGCCTTGGCGGCGTAAAGGGAGGCTTTGAAGGGGGTTATTTCCAGCGCGTATTCCCAGGCGTTCTCGGGGAAGAGCCGCAGCGGTCTGCCGCCGAGCAGCGAGGAGATCCCGGCGCGGGCGCGGTGGTTTATGTCTATATAAAGGTCCAGCGTTACCCGCCCGAAGCCTGAGGGGAGCCCCCGGGAATTCTCTATTTCGGCCGGGTAGAACCTGAAAACCACGGCGTCCTCTTCTACCGCCGCGGCGAAGCGCTCCAGTTTCCAGATCTTGTACGGGTCAGCGCCTTTGGGGAGGTCGGCCGGCGGGGCGGCCAGGACGGGTTTGGACGGGAGATTGCGGATCTCGAAGCCGGAGGCGGAAAGCGAAACCTGCAGGCGCTCGGAGGTTTCCGAACTTTCCGCGGCCTCCGCGAGGGAGGAGAAGACCCACGGGGGCGGCGTTTTGTGCATCAGGCGGTAGGAATTGCCCAGCGCGCTGCGCATCTCTATTTCCGTTTCGCGGGCCGCCTCTTCGTCAGGCGAAGCCAGCGCTATCAGCTTGCGGCCGTCTTCGGCCGAGAAATATTCGTCGAACGCCGGCTTGGCCGTCTTGTAGTCTCCCTGGCAGGCGTTGAGGTGCAGCATCAGGTCGCCCCGGGTCTTGGCCAGGGCGGCCAGCGCGCCCGCCTGGGCGGGGGCGGAAGCCCAGCGGCCGTAATCCCCGCTCCACGGAGCGGCGGCCGCGGCTATCTCCGCGGGCGCGGCCGCGGCGCCGGCGGACAAGGTGACCGCCTCCGAAACGGTAAGGCTTTTGCCTTTGGGCGCGGACTTCAGCGCCGCGGCCAGCGCGGCGCGCAGACCGGCCGGGTCGGAGGAAGAGGTTTCGTCGAAGACCACGAAACGCTGTTCCGGTGCGGCGGCGTAAGTTGAGAACGAGACGAAGGGGACGGCGGCTACCCCGTCGGCTTCCAGCACCGCCGCGGCCGTGGAGGCGAACGGCCCGCAGGCCAGCCATTTGGCGCCGAGCGCTTTAGCGAGGGGAAAATAATCCTCCAGGACGCCGCCCGGGGGCACCGCCAGCCCGGCGGGTATCTTTTTGAGCACTTTCATGGCGGCGTCCCTGGCCAGGCCGAGGCGCAGTCCCAGGAAGTACTGGTTGTTGGAGGCGAAAGCGGAGGTGGAGGGCTTGCCTTCCCATTTGACCGATCCCTCGGCGGGATAATACAGCAGGGGCAGGGGCGGGTCGCCTTCCGGCCGCAGGACCAGCTCCAGGCGCTTGTCGTTCTCCAGTTTCCTGACCCGGTCCGCCAGCGCCTTGGGCAGTTCGGTAAAAGCCGCGGTAAGGCGCAGGTTATTGTCGTTTTCCAGCAGGGCAATTAGCTCCTCAGCGCCGGACGTCTGGGCCGGCAGCCAGAGCAGCGCCTGCTGCGCGCGGGCGGTTCCGGTGGTTAAGAGCAGCAGCAAGCAGGCGAAAAGACTTTTCATAGGAAAATCACTTTACCGTAAGCAGGGATACTTTGCGGCCGTCTTCCGTGTCCGTGTCGGGGTTCAGCGGGTCCAGCACTTCCTTGCCGTCGATGCGGCAGAGATATTTGTATTTCCCCGGGGGCAGGGGCAGGATGGCTTCCCAGATATTGCCCGGTTTTTTCACCAGCGAGAGCGCTTCGGGGTTCCACTTGTTGAAATCGCCGGCGATTTTAACGTCTTTGGCGCCGGCTATCTTCACCGAAAATTTAACGAAGCGCAGTTCAGGCTGCGGCGGCTCGTCGGGCCTTTCGTGCCGGGGCCGGGAGGGAGGCATGAAGGAGGACCTGGAGGGTTTTATCGTGGCGGTATGCCAGCCGCCCATGAAACTGAAATACTTTTTTACCGCGTCGTTGAAGATGACCCCGGGCACGCTTATCAGGATGAGCCCCGCCAACGAAAGGGCCAGCAGGATGGATTTGCGCTCTATCATACCCCTGCCCCGCCTTCCAGGCGGCCGCGGAAACGCGGCGCGGCGCCCAGCTCCGCGGCCAGCGCTTTAAATTTCTCCTCGTCCACCCCGTTGCCCTCCACGGCGGTGGCGCGCACTTCCGGCAGGACGCGCGCGGCCCCGCGGATAAATTCTTTGACCTTCTCGAAGCCCTCCGCGGCCCAGGGCTCCTGCGGGCGCATCAGGGCCGCCCATTGCGCCGGGTCGGAGGTGTTGAGGCTGACGTGGACCGAGTCGATGAGGCCCTTCATTTCCGGCACGGTGTCGCGGCCCCAGACCGCGTTGGCCAGCCCGTTGGTGTTGAGCCGCACGCGCATGGAGGCGGGGATCGGGGAGGCTTTGCCCGTCCGGATAAGCCGGGCGCAGGCCAGCAGGGCGTCCAGCCGCATGGTGGGCTCGCCGTAGCCGCAGAAAACGAATTCCTTGAACGGCGCCGCCGCCCATTCCTCTTTCGCGAGGCGCATCACTTCCTCGGGCGATGCCTCGGCGCCGGCCAGGTTCAGATTGTTCCCGCGGTAGTCCATTTTCCAAAGGTTCTTCACGCAGAAAACGCAGGCGGTGGAGCAGCGGTTGGTCAGGTTGACATAGAGGCCGTCGTGATAGCGGTAGACGATGCTGGGTTTTGGGGCTTGCATATTTTCGCGCGGGAAACGTTCACGGTGCCGGGCCGGCGGCCTGCGGGCCCGATTCGCTATCCGTTATTTTATTATTCTATCATTTAGGCATGCGCATTTTAATAGCGATGAACGCTTTCAAGGGGACGCTCACCGCCATGGCGGCTTCGCTGGCGGCGGCCCGGGGGATCGGGCGGGCGCTCCCTGGCGCGGTTATCGACATCCTGCCTGTCGCCGACGGCGGCGACGGGCTGCTTGACGCGCTGGCCGCCGACCTGGGCGGAAGGTTCATCCGGTGCCGCGCCGCGGGACCGTACGGCGAAGCGCTCCGCGCCCGCTGGCTGTTGTCCGGAAAAAGCGCCGTGATAGAAATGGCGGAAGCTTCCGGGCTCCGGCACGCGGGCCGCTCGAAGCTGCGCCCGCTGGACGCCTCCACCCGCGGCGTGGGGGAACTGATCTTGGACGCGCTGCGCCGCGGCGCGCGGGAGATCATAGTGGGCCTGGGCGGGAGCGCTTCCAACGACGGGGGCGCGGGCTGCGCGCAGGCGCTCGGTTTTGAGCTGCTTGACGCCGCCGGCCGCCCGGTGGCGGCGGGGGCGCGGGGGCTCGCGGCCCTGGCCCGGATAAAGCCCGGCGGCGCGGCGCGCCTGGGCCGCGTGAAGGTGGTCGGGCTGGCGGACGTGAAGAACACGCTCTGCGGCCGGCTCGGTTCGGCCAGGGTTTTCGGCCCGCAGAAAGGGGCCGGGCCGGAGGACGTTGAATTCATAGAGGCCGCCCTGCAAAATTATGCCCGGGTGCTTAAACGCGACCTGGGCGCGGACATCGCCCGGCTGCCGGGCGGCGCGGCCGCGGGCGGCCTGGGGGCGGGGCTTGCCGCTTTTTGCGGAGCAGCCCTGCTGGACGGTTCCGGCTTCGTGCTCGACAGGACGGGTTTCGATGAAAACCTGCGCAAAGCGGACGTCCTTATTACCGGAGAGGGCCGCTTCGACAGGCAGAGCTTCTACGGCAAAGCGCCCGGTGCCGTGATAGCGCGGGCCCGCGCCGCTGGAAAACCCGCCGTGGTGCTGTGCGGCCGCTCGCTCCTGAAGGACAGGGCGGTCCTTACGCGGCGCGGCGTCCGGGCCGTGATCGAATCCGGAGATTACGGCAGTACCGCGGCGGCCGTCGAGCGGGCCGCGGCGCGGCACCTGCCGCTGATTCTTTCCGCGTTAGCTCAGTAATTTTCCAGGAAAGCTTTCTCGGCGGGGGAGGCGGCCTTGCCTTTCAGCCTGACCAGCGAGATGCGGTTTATCAGCTCCGGCCTGCCGGTGCGGACGGCCCATACCGAGCCGGCCTTGAGCTCTTTTTCTACCAGGTACTCCGGCACTATCCCGAGGCCCAGCCCGCCCTTGATGCCGTTGAGTATAGCCTGCACGCTCTCCACGGTAAGCACCACCTTCAGCCCGGGAAGGCTCTTGTCGTAATGGTGACGGAACCAGTTGTCGAGCGCGGGCCTGCCGTGGGAATAGTCCAGGAACTCGCAGCCGGCCAGGGCGGCGGGGGTTATGGTCCCCCGCAGCCGCGCTGAATGATACCCGGCGGAGCAGGCCAGTACAAGTTTCTCCGCTATTACCGTAGATACGGCGAACGGGGGCAGGCTTTTTGCGCCCCTGCCCGGGAAGATGTCCGCGAAAACAAGGTCCAGTTCGCCCGCGGCCAGCCTGGGGAGCAGCATGTCCGGGTGGCCCAGGGAGACCTCGAAGAACACCGCCGGGTGCCTGCGCCTGAAGGCGGCTATAAATTCCACCAGGTTGCGGGAGCCGAATTCCACCGGCGCCCCTATGCGGAGCATGCCGCGCGGCCCGGCTTTCTCCGCTTCCAGCCAGGCCAGGCCTCCCTCCAGTCCGCGCACGAAAGGCTCCACTATCTCGTAAAGCCGGCCGGCGGCCGCCGTGGGCACCAGCTTTTTATGCATGCGGACGAACAACTGGGTTTTCAGCTCCTGTTCCAGCTTGCCCAGGCTCTGGCTCACGGCCGACTGGCTGATATACAGTTCTTTGGCGGCGGCCGCGGCGCTTTTGTAGCGGTAGATAGTGTAGAAGACCTTGAGGCGGTTGAAGTCTGTAAGCATAAGTGTTACTTAAGCAATGATGGTATTTTTTTAATTTTACTAAATTGACCCGTTAGGGTACAATATTCAGGGATAGAAAGCAGACAGGAGGCCCGTTTATGACCACAGCACTTAAGGAGAAAGCGAAGACCATGAAAAAAGATTTCAAAGTGAAGGATATGAGCCTGGCCGCCCTGGGCCGACGCGAAATAGATATCGCGGAAAAAGAAATGCCGGGCCTGATGGCCATCCGCGAGAAATTCTCCGCCAAGAAGCCCCTCAAAGGCGCGCGCGTGATGGGCTCGCTGCACATGACCAACCAGACCGCCGTCCTTATAGAGACGCTGGCCGCCCTGGGCGCCGAAGTGCGCTGGTGCTCCTGCAACATTTACTCCACCAGCGACCCCGCCGCCGCGGCCATAGCCGCCGCCGGCATCCCGGTGTTCGCCTGGAAAGGTGAGACGCTGGCCGAATACTGGTGGTGCACCGAGCGCGCCCTCGATTTCGGCGGCGGCAAGGGCCCCCACCTGATAGTGGACGACGGCGGCGACGCCACCATGATGATGCACCGCGGCTTCGCGGCCGAGGACAACGCAAAGATCCTGGACGCCAAAGCCGGCACCGAGGATGAGATCGAACTTAACCTCTCCCTTAAATCCATACTGAAGAAAACCCCTCAGCGCTGGCATACCGCGGTCAAGGACTGGAAGGGCGTCTCCGAGGAGACCACCACCGGCGTGCACCGCCTGTACCAGATGCACGAGGCAGGCACCCTGATGGTGCCCGCTATCAACGTGAACGATTCCGTGACCAAGTCCAAGTTCGACAACCTGTACGGCTGCCGCGAATCCCTGGCCGACGGCATCAAGCGCGCCACCGACGTGATGATAGCCGGCAAAGTGGTAGTGGTGTGCGGCTACGGCGACGTGGGCAAAGGCTGCGCCCGCTCCATGCACGGCTTTGGCGCCCGCGTGATAGTGACCGAGATCGACCCCATCTGCGCGCTGCAGGCCGCTATGGAGGGCTTCGAGGTGAAGACCGTTGAGGACACCCTCGGCGAAGGCGACATCTATGTCACCACCACCGGCAACAAGGACATCATCCGCCTCGAGCACATGCTCAAGATGAAGGACCAGGCCATCGTCTGCAACATCGGCCATTTCGACGACGAGATCCAGATGGCGGCGCTGAACAAGGCCAAGGGCGTGAAGCAGGTCAACATCAAGCCGCAGGTGGACCGCTACGACCTGCCCTCCGGCCGGGCTATCTACGTGCTGGCGCAGGGCCGGCTGGTGAACCTGGGCTGCGCCAAGGGCCACCCGTCGTTCGTGATGAGCAATTCCTTCACCAACCAGACCCTGGCCCAGCTCGAACTCTGGACCAAGAAGCTGGAGATAGGCGTGACCCGCCTGCCCAAGCACCTGGACGAGGAAGTGGCCCGCCTGCACCTGGCGAAGATCGGCGTGAAGCTGACCAAGCTCACCAAGGAACAGGCCGAATACATCGGCGTGAAAGTGGAAGGCCCGTACAAAGCCGACCATTACCGCTACTAAGCCCCGCCCTACCGGCCCCCGCCAGCTCCAAAAGCCGGCGGGGGCCTTTTTTTACAATTGCATAAGACGGCGCGTGCGCCGCGATGGGGCCGGAACGCAAACCGCGCTAGGCCACACCGTGGCCGTCGCTCATCCTCCTCCCTCGCCGCTTACGCAAGGCTCGGTCGTCGGAAGGGTTTGCTAACCCGGCCCCACCGCGTCTCACGCGGACAGGCCCGAGGCGCAGAACTCGCGGAGGGAGGCGGGGGTATGGGTTCGGCGGGCCGTCTCGCAGGGCGAGGCTTGCGTAAGCGCCGAGCCCGGATAGCCGAAGGCTAGGTCCCCGAGGGAGCGCGGCCACGGTGTGGCCGATAGCGTGCCCGACGGGCCCATACCCCCGCCTCCACCCGCCGGACTCGAGGCGACTTGGAGCGTGGGCAGTGGGACCGGGTTAGCAAACCCTTCCGTAGGCCGAGGCTTGCATAGCGCCGAGGCCGGAGGATGAGCGAGGCACGGTGTGCCGAGCGCGGTTTGCGTTCCGGTCCCACTGCCCACGCGAACCCGGGGATAAGAGGCCTGGGAGCATTGAACTGGGGGGGGCTTTTTTATTATTATATATATCTACTCCGAAAACAGGCCGTGCGGACGATTTGGCCGCGGAGAAGGATTTCCAGGAATTTTAAGCGAACAAAAGGGCATAAAATGAGTTCCCACCAGGCAAACCATATTTCCTTCGGAACCGACGGCATCAGGGGCATAATAGCCAAAGATTTCACCTATGACCTGGTCAGGAAGACCGCCCAGGGCATGGCCGACTACGTATCGTACAAGTACATGCGCACGGAGAAGCCGGCCGTGGTCGTCGGCTATGACCGCCGCTTCATGTCCGACCGGTTCGCCCGCACCATGGCCGATATCCTGGCCGCCAACGGCATGAACGTGACTTTGTCCGCCACCCCGGTCCCCACCCCCGTCATCAGCCTGCTCACCACCAAGGGCTTCGGGCTGGGCGTGGTCGTCACCGCCAGCCATAACAACCATTACTATAACGGCATAAAGGTCAAGCAGGGCGGCCGCTCCGCCCCGCCTTCCGTCACGGCGGAGATAGAGAACTACGTGGCCAAGGCCGTGCCCATGAAGCCTTCCGGCGCGCAGGTGCTGGTAAAGGATTTCCGGGGCATGTACACGGACTACCTGTGCTCCAGGTCGCCGGTGGCCAAAACCCTTTCCAAGCTGCCCGGTACCGTGGTGATGGACTTCATGTACGGCGTGGGTGCGGAGACCGCGGACCCGCTTTTCAGCGCCAAGAATATCACCAGGCTGCGCGAGAAGCACGACCCGCTCTTCGGCGGGATGGCCCCCGAGCCCGTGGAAAAGAACATGCAGGAGCTTATCGCCGCGGTAAAGAAGAACAAAGCGCTGTTCGGCGCCGCGCTGGACGGCGACGCGGACCGGTTCGCGCTGGTGTCGGACAAGGGACAGTATATGACCCCCTGCCAGACGGCGCCGCTGCTGCTGGAATACCTCATCTCCAAAGGCGGGCTGAACGGCAAGGTGGCGCAGGCCGTTTCCATGGGCTACCTCACCAAGCGCATCGCCCGCGCCGCCAACCTGCCCTTCGAGGAAACCCCCGTTGGGTTTAAGTACATCGCCGAAAAAATGCTTTCGGAGAACGTTTCTTTCGGGGTAGAGGAATCGGGCGGCTACACGTGGAAGGGCAACCTCCCCGAGCGCGACGGTTCGCTTACCGCCCTGCTGGTGATGGAGATGATCATAAAGACGCGCAAGACCGTGTCCGCGCTTTACGCCGAGATAGAGAAGAAATACGGCAAATCCGCTTTCATCCGGCGCGATTTCACGCTGGCCAAGCCTATCCCCAACAAGCATTCGTTCGCGGTGAAGATAAAGAAAAAACTGCCCAAGATCCTGCTCGGCCACAAGATAACCGAGACCAACACGATAGACGGGCTGAAGATAATTCTCGACAACGATTGGTGGGTGCTTATGCGCCCCTCGGGCACGGAGCCGCTGCTGCGCACGTACGCCGAGACGGACAGCCAGGAGAACACGAAGAAATTCCTGGACCTGGCGTTCAAGTTCGTGGAGATGAAGTAGGCCTGAACGTTTTTTCCCGCCGCGGGGCGGGTAGTTCTAACGATAGTTAAGGAGGAGTAATGAACTTCAAAGGTAAGAGGTATGTCAGTTCGGAATCGGTGACAGAGGGGCACCCGGATAAGGTTTGCGACCAGATCTCGGACGCGGTACTCGACGAGATAATGAAGAAGGACCCGGCCGGCCGCGTGGCCTGCGAGACCTTCATCACCCGCGGCATGGTGGTGGTGGGCGGCGAAATAACCACGAAGACCTACGTGGACGTGGACACCCTGGTCCGCCAGGTCGTCAAAGATATCGGCTACACTCATTCCAAGTACGGCTTCAACTACGAGACCTGCGCCGTGCTTAACGTGATCGGCCGCCAGTCTCCCGACATTTCCCAGGGCGTGGACACCGGCGGCGCCGGCGACCAGGGCCTGATGGTCGGCTACGCTTCGGACGAGACCCCCGAGCTGATGCCGCTGCCGCTGCAGCTGGCCCAGCGCCTGACCATGCGCCTCGCCGAAGTGCGCAAGAAGAACATCCTTCCCTACCTCGGCCCCGACGGCAAGAGCCAGGTCACCGTGGAATACCACGACGGCCGGCCGGTCCGCATAGAGACCATCGTGGTCTCTTCCCAGCACACCGAGGAGATCCTCGATAAGACAGGCCACAAGATAACGGACAAGTCGCGCAAGGAGATCATAGACGCGGTCATCACGCCCGTTATCGACAAGAAGCTCATCGACAAGAACACCAAGATCTACATCAACCCCACCGGCAAGTTCGTAGTCGGCGGGCCCCAGAGCGACGCCGGCGTCACCGGCCGCAAGATAATCGTGGATACCTACGGCGGCGTAGCCCCGCACGGCGGCGGCGCGTTCTCCGGCAAGGATTCCACCAAGGTGGACCGCTCGGCCGCTTACATGGCCCGCTACATCGCCAAGAACATCGTGGCGGCCAAGCTCGCCCGCGAAGTGACCGTGCAGCTCGCCTACGCCATCGGCGTGGCCGAGCCCGTCGGCCTCTACGTGGACACCCATGGCACCGGCACGATCGCGGACGAGAAGCTCTCCAAGATCGTGCGCTCCAGCTTCGACTTGACGCCCCGCGGCATCATAAAGACGCTGAAGCTGCGCAACCCGATCTTCCGTAAGACCGCGTCTTACGGACATTTCGGCCGGCCTGGTTTCGAGTGGGAAAAGACCAACGCCGCGGAGATGCTCAAGAAGAAAGCCGCCGGCGCGCCCAAGAGCGAGTGCGCCTGCTGCTGCTGAAACGGCGCAGCGAAAGGCGGCCGCGCAAACGGGGGTTTGCGCGGCCGGCTTCGCCGCCTTAAAGGGGACGCTGGAATGGACAGGGGGAAAATTATGAAAGTGCTTCTGGTTGAAGATAATGCCCTGACGCGCTATACGATAAAAGCGCTGCTTAACAAGCTGGGGCACGAGGTAGTGGCCGAGGCGGAGGATGGCGCCGCCGCGGTAAAGTGTTTTAAGGAGTTCAAGCCGGATGTGGTCTTTCTCGACCTCATCCTCCCGGGCAGATCGGGCGTGGAGGTCCTGGAGGATCTCCGGATCGCCGACCCGGCCGCGCGCGTAGTGGTGATAACGGCCGTCGAACAGGAAGAGATCGACCGCCGGCTTGCCGACAAGGGCATACACGCTATTCTGCGCAAGCCGTTCTCTTTCGAGGATTTCAAGACGCTGATGAAGGGCCTTGCCTGAATGGATCTTAAGACCAGCCGCATACTAGAGCGGATAACCGCGGCCAGCATGGAAAAGTGCGCGGCTAAGCTGTCGCGCATCTCCGCGGGGAAATGGAGCGTGGCCGGCGTGGGCGTGTCCCGCTGCACGATGGGCGGCGCGCTGGAAAGCCAGGCTGCCCACATGGGCAACGGGGCGGCGGTCTATTTCGAGGTCCGCGGCGAGTACCCGTTCACGTCGATGGTGATGTTCCGGCCGCAGGATATAGAGATAATTTCCCGCGGCTTCCTGGGCGCCTCCTTCTCCAAGCTGCCGGTGCTCAACCAGGCGCAGGAACTCCTGCTTTCCGAGCTCGGCAACATCATTCTTAACGCTTTTCTCAGCGCCCTTTCGAACGCGCTCGGCCGCAGCTTCCTGCCGGCCGCCCCCAAGTGCGTGCAGGGCGAGCCGCAGTACCTGCTGGAAGCGCTGTGGACCTCGCTGGACCCGGCCCAGCTTCACAGCGTGGCTACCGTTACGCTCGATCTCATCTGCGACAACGCGGCGACGCGCAGCGAAGTGATAGCGGTGATACCGGAAAATCTCGAACGGGCCCTTGCCGACGCCGATAAAACGCAGTGACCGCGGCCGCGCTATGCGCCCGCGGCGGCCATTCTGATACAAATGTGAGGCTTCAAAGCATGAAAAAAATATTTTCCGTAGTTGGAACGGCCTTTGTTCTTGCGTTGGCGGCGCTCAGCGCCGGCCCGGCGGCCGCGCAGACCGAAATACTTAAGACGGACTGGGAAGTTTCAAGGCTGCAGGGGAAAAACCGCCTGCCCTTCGCGCCGCTGACGGAGCTCCGCGTGGATCCCGCCGCTAAATTCACCGACCGCCTGCTGGTGCTGGTCACGCTGCGCAATAATTCCGCCAAGAACGCGGAGGGGCTGGTGCTGCGCTATTCCCTGCGCCTGCGCCTCCTGAAAAAGGACGATCCCCAGGAGAAGGCTTTCTGGAGCGTGCCGTATTACGTCGAAGAGGTCCGCGTCACCGGCGTAAAGGCGAAAGCGGAGCGCGTGGCCCGCATAATAAATTTCGAGCTCCAGGGGCAGCTGCGCAAGCTCCGCGGCAGCGGCTACTCGGCTACCGCGCTTAAAATGGAGATCATGCTCAGCCCCCGCCATGGCGACGAGCCCGCCGCGCTGATGAAAGAGACGCAGATAGAGATACTCAAGCCTTAAGGCACCGGAGCACCGTAAATGCTGGATATAAACCTTATCAGGACCGACGCGGAAAAAGTAAAGAAAGCGCTGCTCAAAAGGATGGATTCCGTGGATCTCGGGCCCGTGCTCGAGCTTGACCGCAAACGGCGGGAGCTCATAGTGGAAGCCGACAGCCTGAAGATGCGCAAGAACACCGTGTCAGCCGGCGTGAAGGGCCAGGACAAGGAAGCGCAGCAGGCCCTGTTCGCGGAAATGAAAGAGATCTCGGCGAAGGTAAAGACGCTGGACGCCGGGGTGGCGGCCCTGGAGGCGGAGCTCTCCGTGCTGATGGAGGGGTTTCCCAACCTGCCCGCCGAGGACGTAGTCGCCGGCGGCAAAGAGAACAACGCCGTGCTGCGCGAGTGGGGCGCCAAGCCGGATTTCGGCTTCGAGTTCAAGAACCACCTGGATCTCTGCAAAAGCCTCGGGCTGATAGATTACGAGCGCGGGACCAAGCTCGGCGGCACCGGTTTCTGGCTGTACCGTGACCTGGGCGCCAGGCTCGAATGGGCGCTGATGAACTTCTTCGTGGAAACGCATCTCGCGGCCGGCTATTCCTTCACGCTGCCGCCGCATATCCTTAATTACGAGTGCGGCTATACCGCCGGGCAGTTCCCAAAGTTCAAGGACGACGTTTTTTTGCTGGCAGGAGAGGGCGACAAGCCCCGGTTCCTGCTGCCCACCGCCGAGACCGCGCTGATAAGCCTGCACCGGGACGAGGTCCTGAAAGAGGACGAGCTCCCTAAGAAATATTTCGCCTATACGCCCTGCTACAGGAAGGAGGCCGGCGGCTACGGCTCCAATGAGCGGGGCATGATACGCGGCCACCAGTTCAACAAGGTGGAGCTGATCCAGTTCACCCGCCCCGAGGATTCCCCGGCCGCTTTCGAAAGCATGGTGGCCGCGGTGGAAGGCGTCATGCAGCAGCTGGGCCTGCACTACAGGGCGGTGAAGCTCGCCGCCAGGGACTGCAGCGCCTCCATGGCGAGGACCTGCGATATCGAGGTCTGGATCCCGAGCATGAACGCCTACAAAGAGGTCAGCTCCGTTTCCAGCGCCAACGACTACCAGGCCCGGCGCGGCGCGATGCGCTTCAAGCGCGCGGCCACCGGCAAGAACGAATTCCTCCACACCCTCAACGGCTCCTGCCTGGCCACCAGCCGGCTGTTCCCGGCCATACTCGAGCAGTTCCAGCGGGCCGACGGCACCGTAGCCGTGCCGGAAGCGCTGCGCAAATACCTCGGTACGGATAAACTGGCATGAAGAACATTCTCCGCCTGGCCGCTCTTTCTTTCTGTTTTCTCGCCGCTCCCGCCGCCGCCGCTCCTAAATACGAACCGCTCCCGGAGGAACTGCGCACCCTGGCGAAAAAAGGCATAGACGGCATCTACGCCGTGGACCTCGCCGAGGCGGAGAAGAATTTCAACCTGGCCCGGCAGAAATACCCGGAGCACCCCTTCCCGATCTTCGGCATAGCCATGGCCAAGTGGGCGCACCTGGAATACCTGGAGGACGAATCCGACCCGAAACTGGAGGAGGAGTACTCCGCCCTCACCGACAAGGCCGTGGACGTCGGCCTTAAGTGGATAAAGAAACACCCGGGCGACGCCAACGCCTACCTGGCGGTAGGCGGCATCTACGGCCTGCGCGCGCGCCTGGCGCTGCAGCAGCACCGCTGGTTCAAAGCTTATTTCGACGGCAAGAAGGCTATCTCCAACACGAAGAAAGCCGCCAAGATAGACCCCGAGCTGTACGACGCGTACCTGGGCATCGGGATGTACGAGTACTACGCGGGCACCCTGCCCGGCGTGATAAAGTTCTTCGCCAAGCTGCTGATGGGCGGCGACCCGGTAAAGGGGCTCGAGTACCTTAACCTGTGCAAGGAGAAGGGGTTCTACAATGCCCTCGGGGCGAAACTCCTTCTTATCGAGATCTACACCCAGCCCGGCAGCAAATACGCCAGGACCGACATCGCCGTGAAGTGGTCGCGCGAACTGCGCGCCGAATTCCCGTCGCACGCGCAGATGCATTTCGTGGAGATAGTCTCGCTTTACGAGGACAAAAAATACGACGAATCCCGCAAGGAGTCCCTGGAATATCTCAGATCCGTTAACGAAGGCAAACCGGCCTACCGCAAGCGCTATCTCCCGCGCGTGCTTACCGCGATAGGCACCACCTACATGGTGGAGAAGAAATACGACGAGGCTGGCGACTATTTTGCGAAAGCCGCCGCCACGCTCAAGGACGACCCGGCGCTGCACCCGGCGCGCTGGGGCGTGTGGGCCATAGTCAGGCTCGGCAACGTCTATGACCTGAAAGGCATGCGGGAAAAAGCCATCGAGGCTTACCGCGAAGCCAGGACCTACAAGGATACCTGGGGTTTTTCCGACTCCATAGATAAATATATAAAAAAGCCTTTCTCCGCCTCGGAGCTGCCGGGGCCGCTGCCCCCGCCGTAACCGGCCGCCGCGGTATAAGAGCGCTAAGGCTCCCGCCCGGACCCGCAGTATCTATATGGCTATCTCAACTATAATCTTCCTTCTCCTCACCGTAGTCTGCTGGGGCCTGGGCGCGTTTTTTGACAAGGCCAGCCTCAAGCATATGGACCCTACCGGGGCTTTTTACGTACGAACCCTGTTCATGGTCATCATCTTTATTCCGCTGGCGCTGTGGAAATACCTGCCCACCAAGCAGGCACTGCTGGGCTCGGACAAGCTCGGGCCCCTTCTCGTCATGGCCAGCGTGCTGGTCTCCATGGGCGGCGTGTTCTTCTACCTGAAGGCCCTTTCCGGAGGGGAGGCGAGCCGGATAGTGCCGCTGACCTCCACCTACCCGTTCGTCACCTTCGTTATGGCCGTGCTGTTCCTCGGGGATAACATTACCCCTTATAAGCTGTTGGGCACGCTGCTGGTGTCCGGCGGCATATATTTCATCTCTAAATAACTCGCCGCGCTCCGGCGGCCGCTCACCTGCACGACCGATGACACAGACCGAATTCGAAAAACACGCTGCTAAAGCCATAAGGCGCCTGCCCCGTTCCTTCAGGGACAGGATGGAGAACGTGGTGGTGCTGGTGACCGACGTCCCGACCGCGCAGCAGCGCGGCCGTTTCGGCCCCGGGCTGCTGGGGCTTTACGAAGGGGTGCCGCTCACGGACAGAACCGCTCACTATAGCGGGGCTATGCCCGACAAGATAACGCTTTTCCGCAAGAACCTTGAAGCCTCCTGCTCCGCTCCTGAAGAGCTGGAGGCGCGCATCAGGGACGTGGTCATGCACGAGATAGCCCATCACTTCGGCATAACCGACGCCGAACTTCGCCAAAAGGGCCTGTATTAGAGGGGGAAGATCAGCTCGCGTCGCGCCTGCCCGGGTTCTCCCGGGCTTTTTGTTCTGGGGCCGGCGCGGCCTGGTGGAATAAAGTCAAGGGGAGGTGGAACGGGCCAATGGCGGGCCGGGGCCGGCGGAGGTACACTATGAGCAGTACCAAGAAGTACCTGAGCGAGAGGCGGCGTTATGGTGAATGTGTGGGTCAAAATTTCAATAGCGGCCGCGGCCATCGTGAGCGTGGCCGTCTCAGCCGCGGGCGGTACCCCCGCCGACGCGGGGGCGTATTCCGCGCTTTCATCAGGCATCTCCGGCTACGCCAAAAACAGCGGGATAAAAAGGATCGTGGTCGCGGATTTCTCCGCGGGCTCCGGCGCGGGGGCCGCGGAGGCCGACTATATCTCAAGGCGCCTGAGCGCGTCGCTGGCGGGTTCCGGGATCGGGGAGGTGGCGGACCGCGATCATGTAAAACGGCTGCTGCGGGAGGTCCGCCTTTCTTCCTCTTCCGCTTCCCCCTACCGGGAAGCGCTGCGCCGTGAGCTGATGTCGGTGGACGCGGTGGTCTCGGGGATAGTATACGGCGCCGGGGGAAAGTCGAAAGTGCTGGTGAGGCTGCTGGACGCCAGGAAAGGTAACGTCCTCTTTTCCGCTGAAACGGAACTTGCCCGTGAACGGTCAGAGGTGGAGGCGGGCGCCGGGCCCGGGGTGTCCGCTCCGTCGGGAGGGGTGTATCTCCTTACGGCCGAGCTGCCCGGGATACTGGTGCCGGACCTGCCCAAGGCCCGGGCCGCGGTAGCGGCCGGGCGGCCTTCAGACCTGCGGGACGCTGTCGCCGGCGCGGGCGACAGGACCTGCGCGGGCAGGAGCGCCCGGCTCGCCTGGCGCAACGAAGTGCTGGTCGACGCGAAGGCCCGGTACTGGGCGGCCAAAATGAAAGAGCCCGGCGGGGTGGCCTTGGGCGCCAGGCCCGGCAGCGAGATACGCGATCTTGGGGTTAAGGCGGATTTCTACAGGCTGCTGGCTGAATACTACAAGGACGCCTCGGCGGCGCCCCCCGGCGCCGCGCAGCTGGGGAAACTGGAGAAACTGAGGGGGGAGGAGGCTGAATTCCTTTCGGAGTGCGGCGCGCGTTGAGGAGGTCCGCTGACGAAAAGGCGCCCGGCGTAAAAACCGGGCGTCTTTTTTTCTGGCCCGCCGCGCGGACCGCGGCGCGTTCGGGGTTTTCGAGCTGCCGGCTAAAGCAGTTTTCCGCGGCGCATGTAGCCGGAGGCCGCCGTTATCTTTACCTTCACGAACTGGCCCGCCGCGGGGGCGGGTTTCGCTCCCGGGTCCACTTCCACGCAGCCGTCTATTTCCGGCGCGTCGCGGTAGGTCCGGCCGAAACGCGGCGAATCCATCAGCACCTGCAGCGTTTTGCCTTTGAGGGAGGCGTTGAGGGAATCCACCACGGCGCTCTGGGCGCTTACGAGCGCCCCGGCCCTTTCCTCTTTTACCGCCTCCGGGACCTGGTCCGGGAGGCCGGCCGCCGGGGTGCCGGGTTCGCGCGAATACTTAAAGACCCCGACGTTGTCGAGCCGCGCCTCTTTCACGAAGGAGAGGAGCTTCTTGAAATCTTTTTCGGTCTCGCCCGGGAAACCGATAATAAAATTGGTGCGCAGCGCGATGTCCGGCATCAGGCGGCGCAGCAGGGCGAGTTTCGCTTTGATGGACCGGCCGGTGGAAGTGCGGTTCATCCGTTTGAGCACCGGGTCGGAAACGTGCTGCAGCGGCATGTCCAGGTAGCGCGCCACGCTTTTATTGCGGCGCATCACGTCCAGCAGTTTGGGGGTGAGGCGCTCGGGGTACACGTACATCAGGCGCCAGCGCTTTACGGACTTTATCCTGACCAGTTCCGCCAGCAGTTCCGCGATGCGCGGCCGGCCGTAGAGGTCCGCGCCGTACGAAGTGGTGTCCTGGGCTATCAGGGAGATCTCTACGGCCCCGCTGTCGGCCAGCCGCCGCGCTTCCTCCAGCAGCTCTTCCTGCGGCTTGGAGCGGAAGGGCCCGCGGATGGACGGGATGAGGCAGTAGGCGCAGTGGTTGTCGCAGCCGTCGGCGATCTTAAGGTAGGCGCTGTGCGCCGCGGTAAGGCGGGCTTTCAGGCGCGGGGAGGAGATGGCCCCCCCGGCGGAGCGGATAATGATCCTGTCGTTCTCAAGGGCTTTGGCGGCTTCGGCCAGGGCGTGTATGCCCACGGCCGCGTCCAGCCCGGGGAAACGGGCGGCCAGGTTCTCTCTTTCGCGCTCCACCAGGCAGCCGGTCACCATGACCTTGGAGAGCCTGCCGCGCGCCTTCAGGGCCAGCAGGCGGTTTATCTCGGCTTCCGATTCCTTAACGGCCGAGCCCAGGAAAGCGCAGGTGTTTATCAGGGCGGCGTCGGCATCTTTCTCGTCGCCGGTCAGTTCCCAGCCGGCCGCGGCCAGTTCCCCGGCCATTACCTCAGCGTCGGAAAGGTTCTTAGGGCAGCCAAGGGAAACGATGAAAATTTTTGGCATGGGATATATAAACAAGGAACGGCTGAACGGGGAAATGCCGCCGTTTAATGTCTTTCGAAACGCTTAATGACCCAGTAGGTGAAAAAGCCTATCGTGGCCATAAGAAGTATGAAAGCGGGGTAGGCCAGGTGCGGGTTGGAAATACGCGTGATGGTGCCCAACTCCGACATGCCGCCCACGCCGGCGAAGAAGCTGGGTACCGCTATGGCGATGACCACGGCGTTGAGGTTCTTCATCATCACGTTGAGGTTGTTGCTGACGATGGAGGCCCGGGCGTCCATCAGGCCGGCGAGGATGCTGGAGTAGATCTCGGACTGGCGCATGCACTGGTTGTTCTCGATAATGATATCGTCGAGGAATTCCCGGCTGCGGGGGGAAAAACCTATTTTCTCCGCGTTGTGCTTGAGGCGCTCTATGGCGTAGGCGTTGGCGTTGGTGGCGTTGAGGTAATAGACCAGGCTCTTTTCCAGCGTGAACAGGTTCAGGAGGTTCTTGTTCTCCATGGAGGAGTTGATCTTCTGCTCCAGCTCGTCGGCGATCATGTTGATGACCTTGAGATGCTCCATGAAGTGGAAGATGGCGTGGAAAAGAAGCTTCAGGAAGATCTCGCGGATGCCCTTCACCTGCTTGAAATATTTACCGGAGAACACGTTCAGGTCTTCGGGCAGGGCGATGATGAGCTTGTCCTTGAAAAGGAACAGGCCCATGGACGACACCTTGAAAAGGAAGTGGTCCTTGGACGAATAGTTCTTGGGGCGCTTGAAGATCAGCTCGAGATGATCGGGTTCGAACTCCAGTCGGGTGGGCTCTTCCGGGTCGAAAGAGGAGGAGAAGTTGTGCTCGTCCAGGGCGAAATTCTCCACCAGCCACTTTTTTTCGTCCTCGCTGGGGTTTACAACCACCCAGATGGACGGGGTCTCCGTTTCCACGGGGACTATCTGGTGGTCCTCAATGTTGTATCTTTTTATCATTTTAAAATCGGGAATCACGAATCCGGGATCTTGGAGCGGGGACTTTCAGGAAATGATCCCCGATCCTCGATTCCCGATCATGGTTATTCTACTATTTCCGCGCCGCTTTCGCCCTGGCTTTCGGCTTGAACTTCGCGGCTACGGCTTCCCCGATGAGCGAGAGGTTGTCCACCACGGTGGCCCCGGCTTTTTTGAGGGCCTCCACTTTGGAAACGTGCGTCCCCGCGTTGCCCTCCACGATGGCGCCCGCGTGGCCCATGCGCCGCCCGGGGGGGGCGGTCTTGCCGGCCACGAAGCAGAACACCGGCTTGGTCATCTCCGCTTTTATGTAGCGCGCCGCGTCCTCTTCGGCCGAGCCGCCGATCTCGCCTATCATGATGACGGCCTCGGTCTGCTTGTCGGCCTGGAAGAGTTTCAGCGTGTCCACGAAGTTCATGCCCTGTACCGGGTCGCCGCCGATGCCCACCACGGTGGACTGGCCCAGGCCGTGGCTGGTCACCTGCCAGACCGCCTCATAGGTGAGCGTGCCGGAGCGCGAGACCACGCCCACGGAGCCTTTTTTGTGGATATAGCCGGGCATGATGCCGGCTTTGCATTCGCCGGGCGTGATCACGCCGGGGCAGTTGGGGCCCACCAGGATGACCTTGCGGCCCGCCGCGTTCAGCGCGTTAAGGCGCTTCTTCACGCGCACCATGTCCATCACGGGGATGCCTTCCGTGATGCAGATGATCACTTCGATGCCGGCGTCGGCGGCTTCCAGGATGGAGTCCGCCGCGTAAGGCGGGGGGACGAAGATAAGGGAGGCGTTGGCCCCCGTGTCTTTTACGGCTTCCTTGGCCGTGTTGAAGACCGGGAGGCCCAGGTGCTTAGTGCCGCCTTTGCCGGGGGTTACCCCGCCCACGACCTTCGAGCCGTATTCTATGCACTGCTGGGCGTGGAAGGTGCCCTGGGCGCCGGTAAAACCGTGAACTATGAGTTTCGTCCTGTTGTTGAGCAATATCGACATAGGGTCTCCTTAAATTATGGGTTTACTTCGCCGCGGCCACGGCTTTCTGCGCGGCTTCCCAGAGCGAATCGGCCTGCTCCAGCTTAAGGCCCGACTTCGCCAGTATTTCCTTGCCTTCCTTGACGTTGGTGCCTTCCAGCCGCACAATAAGGGGGATAGTTATCTTAACCTTCTTGGAGGCTTCCACCACGCCGGCGGCGATATTGTCGCACTTCATGATGCCGCCGAAGATGTTGACCAGCACGGCCTTCACCTTGGGGTCCTTGAGGATGATCTGGAAGGCGCGCGTGATCTGGTCCACGTTGGCGCCGCCGCCCACGTCCAGGAAGTTGGCGGCGTCGCCGCCGGCGAGCTTCACGGTGTCCAGCGTGGCCATGGCCAGGCCCGCGCCGTTGACCATGCAGCCGATATTCCCGTCCAGGCCGATATAATTGATCCCTATCTCCTTGGCTTCCTTCTCTATCTCGGAGGCCTCGTGGTCGGGCTTGGCCGCCTGGTCCTTGTTGCGGAACAGGGCGTTGTCGTCGGTGACTATCTTGGAGTCGATGGCGAGCAGCCGGCCGTCCCGCGTTATCACCAGCGGGTTCACCTCCACCAGGCTGGCGTCGCGCTCGATGAAGACGCGGGCGAGCCGCCGCGCGAAGGCGGTGAACTCGCGGAAATTGGCCTGCGGGATGCGCAGGTCGAAAGCTAGCTGGCGGGCCTGGAATTCCAGCAGGCCGGCCTCTACGTCCACCGGGACCTTGAGGATCTTCTCGGGGTGGGTCTGCGCCAGTTCTTCTATGGACACGCCGCCTTCCGCCGAGGCGATGATCATCGGGACCGCTTCTTTGCGGTCGAGCACCACCGAGATGTAGATCTCGCGGTCTATCTGGCAGGCTTCCTCCACCAGCACTTCCTCCACCGTGAGGGCTTTGCCGTGGGTCTGGTGGGTGACTAGCTGCATCCCCAGCATTTTCCAGGTAAGCTCCCGGGCTTCGGCCGCGGTCTTCGCCACTTTCACGCCGCCGGCCTTGCCGCGCCCGCCCGCCAGCACCTGCGCCTTGATTATCCAGGGGCCCGCGCCGTCCAGCTTGAGGCTGTCGGGGGTGTCGCCCAGTTTTACCACACCGAAGCGCTTGAGCATCGGTATATCGTACTGGGCGAAAACGTCTTTGCCTTCGTATTCGAGAAGTTTCATTAAAGGGCCTCCGTAAAATTTACGCGCCGGCTGTCCTGCCTCCGCGGCTGCGCGGCCGCGGATTGAACCGCATAAATATAATTTGTAGTATAATTTCCATCAGCAAGTCCAGCCCTGAAAAAAGCTTTTAAAGAGGTCCCGCCATGAACAAAACCAGGAACAGCAGGAATGTGAACATCAGCGAACTGAACTCCGTCACGCTGCGCTTTGCCGGCGACTCCGGGGACGGTATCCAGCTGGTGGGCAGCCAGTTCGCCAACGCCACGGCCATAGCGGGCAACGACCTGAGCACCCTGCCGGACTACCCCGCCGAAATACGCGCACCCGCGGGTTCCCTGGCCGGCGTCAGCGGCTTCCAGATCAGCTTCGGAGACGAGTCCGTGCTCACCCCCGGCAACAAGCCGAACGTCCTGATGACCATGAACCCGGCCGCCCTGGCCGTGAACGTCAAAAGCGTGGAAAAGGGCGGCGTTATAATCGCCAATTCCGACGCCTTCACCCCGCAGGCCCTGGAGAAGGCGGGTTATGCCTCCAACCCCCTCGAGGACGGCTCGCTGGCGAACTACCGGGTGATAGGCGTGCCCGTGAACGCGCTTACCTCCGGCGCCCTCAAGGATTCCGGCCTGACCGCCGCCCAGGTCCTTAAATGCAAGAATTTCTACCTGCTCGGCATGCTCTACTGGATGTACGGGCTGGATCCCGCGCCCACGCTCTCCTGGATAAAGACCAAGTTCAAGAAGTCGCCTGAGCTTGTCGCGGCCAACAGCAAGGTGCTGATGGCCGGCTTCGACTACGCGGAGACCACGGAGATCTTCGACGCCAGGTTCCAGCTGAAGAAGAGCCCCGTGACGCCCGGGAAGTACCGCAACCTTACCGGCAACGAAGCGGCCGCCTACGCGCTGATCACCGCCGCCAAGCTGCTCAAGAAAAAACTGTTCTACGGCTCCTATCCCATAACCCCGGCTTCCGAGATACTCCAAACCCTGTCCAAGCACCGCTCCAACGACGTGGTGGTCTTCCAGGCCGAGGACGAGATAGCGGCGATGTGCGCCACGATCGGCGGCTCCTTCGCGGGCGAGCTGGCCGCTACCGGCACCAGCGGGCCAGGGCTTTCGCTTAAGATCGAGGCGCTGGGCCTGGCCGTGATAGCCGAACTGCCGATGGTCATCGTCAACGTGCAGCGCGGCGGGCCCTCCACGGGACTGCCGACGAAAACGGAGCAATCCGACCTGCTGCAGGCCGTCTACGGCCGCCACGGCGAATCGCCGCTGGTGGTGCTGGCCGCTTCCAGCCCCGCCGACTGCTTCCATACCACGCTCGAGGCCGCGCGCATAGCGGTGAAGTATATGACGCCGGTGATCGTGCTCTCCAACTCTTACCTTTCCAACGGCTCGGAGCCTTTCCGCATCCCCAAGCTGTCCGAGCTGCCGAAGTTCGAGGTGAGCCCGCTGCCCGCCAGGGAGGATTATAAGCCTTTCATGCGCGACCCGGAAACGCTGGCGCGCCCCTGGACCTGGCCCGGCCTGGCCGGCTACGAGTACCGCCTGGGCGGCCTGGAGAAGGCCGAAGGCACCGGGGCGATCAGCTACGACCCCGCCAACCACGAGCGGATGACTGACCTGCGCGCCGACAAGGTGGCCAGGGTGGCGAAGGAGATACCTCCCACCAAGATCCACGGCCAGCCCGAGGGCGACCTGCTGGTGGTGGGCTGGGGTTCTACCTACGGCGCCATCAAGACGGCCGTCAATGCCGCCCGCAAAGCGGGGGCGAGCGTGTCCTCGGTGCATATAAAGCACATCATGCCGATGCCGCCCGACCTGGGGCCGATAATGCGCCGCTTCCGCAAAGTGCTGGTCCCGGAGGAGAACTCCGGCCAGCTGCGCATGCTGCTGCGCTCGGCGCACATGCTCGAACCCCTGGGACTCAACAAGGTACAGGGCCAGCCCATCAATTCCGACGAAGTGCTGGCTAAGATACAGGAAATCCTGAGGGGGAATTGAACAATGGAAAAAACCAAGCTTACAGCGAAAGATTTCTCTTCCAACCTGCCGGTCAAGTGGTGTCCCGGCTGCGGCGACTTCGCCATCCTCAACATGGTGCAGAAAACGCTGGCCGGCATGGGGCTGGCGCACGAGAACTACGCCGTTATTTCCGGCATCGGCTGCTCCAGCCGCTTCCCGTATTACGTGAACACCTACGGCTTCCACACCCTGCACGGGCGCGCGCTGCCGGTGGCTACGGGCGTGAAGCTTTCCAAGCCGGAGCTCTCCGTCTGGGTGGTGACCGGCGACGGGGACGGCCTTTCGATAGGCGGCAACCATATGCTGCACGCCATCCGCCGCAATATCGGCCTGAAGATAGTGCTCTTCAACAACCGCATCTATGCGCTGACCAAGGGCCAGGCCTCGCCCACTACGCAGCCCGGCACCAAGACCAAGACCACGCCGCTCGGGGCCATAGATTATCCGTTCAATCCCGCGCGCTTCGCCGTGGGCCTGGACTGCACCTTCGTGGCGCGCGGCCTGGATAACGACATCCCGGGCACTTCCGCGATCCTGGAACGGGCCGCAAAACACAACGGCACGTCTTTCGTGGAGGTCCTGCAGAAGTGCGTGCCGTTCACCGACAAGGAGTTCGACCCGCTCAAGGACCCGGTCGCCCGGGAAGACCTGCTGCTCCGGATAGAACACGGCAAGCCGCTGGTTTTCGGCAGGAACAAGGACAAAGGCATAGTCTTCCGCAATTTCCGGCCCGAAATAATAGAGTTCAAGAGCGGCGGCGTGCCGAAGGAAGTGGCCGTTTACGACGAGACAAATGCCGAGATGGCCTATCTTGTCAGCGGCTTTACGCAGCCCGAGTTCCCCGTTCCGGTAGGGGTCTTCAAGGAGACCCGCAAGCCGTCCTACGAGGAACTCTATTACGACCAGGTCGCCTCGGTGGGAAATACGAAGGAGCATGAGCTTGAGTCCCTGCTGGCCGGCCCCGACGCCTGGGAGATAAAGTAGCCCCTGGGCGTCCGCAACGGCGGTAAAAGAGCGCGGAAGAGTGATCTTCCGCGCTCTTTTTGCGTCCGCTGCCCGGAGTATGATACCTTTCCTTTAATTGTGTTATAATTAATATATTAACCGGGGTTTAAAAACCGCCGGCAAGTTGCCGTTGTGGAGGGAAAATGAAAATCCTGCTGCTTTTTGTTCTTCTGTTCCTGCCTTTCCGCGCGTCCGCCAGCGACGCGAACATGGACGTGCTCCCCGGCCTTGAAGCTTTAAAGACCGATACTCCCGCCGGCGAAGCCGCGCTCCAGCGCCCTGATGCCCAGAAGATAATGTCCGAGATCTCCGAGATCCTCCACCTGAGCTCGAAGCAGGAGGACCGGATCTCCAGGGCGGTGAACAAGAAGACCCGCGAATTCGACGGCAACATGGACGACTACGAGGAAAATTCCGCCCAGGAAAAGAAGTGGCGCTTCAAGATGAACGAGAACCTGGCGGCCATGAAAAAGATAAACGAGGATATGCCCGATGTGGTGCGCGATTTCCTCGACGACGAGCAGCGCCAGGCCTACGACGATTTCCTGGCGGCCAGGAACAAGCCGGTCCCCGCGGAAGCCGTAGCGCCCGCGGACGGTGAGAACGATGGACCCGCCGCCAGGCCCGCCAAGAAAAGGAAACTTATCAGGCGCAAGAAAGGCCCGGCGCCCGCCGCGGTCGAAGCCGGCCAGGAAGAGGCCGGCGGGGTTATGGTGGACAAGGACACCTCCGGCGCCAAGCCCGCGAAAAAAAGAAGGCTCGTAAAGCGCAAGAAGGCCGCCGCGGCTCCCGCTGTGCCCGCCGCCGCGCAGGAATCCGCGCCCGCTCAGGAGCAGGAGCCCGCCGGCGCTATGCCCACCGGCAAGGAAGCCCCGGCCGAGGAAGAGGATGCCGGCGCTTATCCGTGACAGCTCCCGGGATACAGAAGTCACAAGAAAGTGGAAATCGGGTATTCACAGCCGTTTCATAACGCCGTATTATATGTGTAGCAGGGTTAGGGTGACCGGTTAGATTTGCGCAAGATCTGATCATTCCCTGGCCATAATTTTATACCGGTCTGGTATAGTATCTGTATTAATTGTCCCGGGGTGAAGGGAACTTGTGATGAAAGGCCTTGCAAACTATTTAACCGGCCGCCGGCGCGCCGGGGTTACCCTTGTAGAGCTGATGGTCGCCATGACCGTCATCACCATCGGTGTTATCGGCAGCATGGGCAGCTTCAAGTACATCAACCGGGCCATTACCCAGTCCCGCATCAAGACCATTGCCATTAACCTCGCCCAGGAGCAGATGGAGGTCCTCAAGAACAAGACCTATTACCAGCTGCTCGTTACCACCAACACGGCGGCCAGCACCGGGTATTCGCCCAATTTTAATTACGATACCAGCGCTTATCCCCCGCAGGAGATAACCCTCTGGGGCTTCCCGAACATGAGGCGGCTGGTGAACGTGGATTATGTTTCCGTCACCGGTTCCAGCCAGACGGTCCTGCCGTACACCTCCAACGACCCGGGGATGAAGAGGATCTCCGTCTACGTAACGTGGATGGACTCCGGCGGCACGCCGCGGAAGGTGCAGCTGGAAAGTTATTACGAGAACCCGAACGTGGCCACGATGAGCTCCGGGTTCACGGGCACGGTAACCCGGTTCCCCGGCGGCGCCGCCGTGCCCGGCGCCCTGGTACAGGTCATGGGCTCGCCCAGGTGGAGCGCTTACACCGACGCTTCCGGCGCCTACAGCTTTCAGGTGGTGCCCGGCACTTATTCGCTGGTCTGTTCCAGCCAGGTCTATTACTCTACGTACACCCCCGTATTTACGATAAACGCCGGCCAGTACCCTCAAAAGAACTTCACGCTGACGAAGATAGCCACTGCCACCGTCTCCGGCATGGCTTTTGTCCGCGACCACCTGGTGATAAGCCAGGTGGTGGCTTCCACCACCATGGTAAGCGGCGTGAACATAGAGTATGTGGAGCTGTATAACCCGACCACCTACACTATCAGCATAGGCGACGGCTCCGGAGGCAACGCAGTAAAACTGCGGTTTCTCGGAGAAAGCGGCTTAGGCAAGGACATAAATGAATTCGCCCTTTCCTATATCACCCAGACCGTAGCGGCGGGAAAATATTACCTGATAGGCAATTCCTTTCCTTTTACCGCCGGCGGGAACTCCCCGATAACGGACGCTTTATTCGCGCCCTCCAACCGCCCGCCCTGCGAACTTTTCGGCGCCGTGCTCAGCTGTATCCGGGCTATGGAGGCCGGCGCAATCCAGATCTACGACGCCAATGGCGTAATAGACACCGTCGGCTGGTCGCATGGGGCTACGGGCAAGGACGCGCCGGCTTACGAGGGAACGGCAAAGAGCATGTGGAACGGCTTTCCCCTCGAGTGGCAGTTGAGGCGTAAAAGCGAGTATAACCATAGCACCCCCGGAGCCGGCCGCGCTTACGACAGCGGCGACAACGAGGTGGACTTCGAATTTATTTCTTCTATCGACAGCAGCTTCCCGCCTTACGGGACCAATTCCGGGGTTAAGGCGCCCACAGCCGGCACGCCGGCGCAAGGCGCGGTGGTTGTGGCCAGCGACGGCCTTTCTACGCTCGCGACGGTTTCTTCCACCGGCTACTTCCAGCTGCTGAACGTGGCTACCAGTTCGGTGCAGGGCACAGCCAACACCCTTACCGTAACGATAGCTTCCAATACCGTGCTGATCTCCAGCGCGGGGGTAGTTGTCCAGGCGAATCAGAACAAGGACCTGGGGACGCTTATCCTTTCTTCAAGCGCCTCCGGAGGCATAGCTACGGGCTATGTATTCGGGAACGGCCCGGATTACACAAAACGCCTGGGGAACCCCTCCATCAAGGTCGGCAGCGGCGGCATAAGCGTGAATACCGACAGCCAGGGTTTTTACATGCTGTTCCTGCCCACCGGCACGCTCACTATTACGGCCAATTACGGCGGGGACAACAGCAACTACCTCTCCAGCGATGCGGACGTTACGCTGACCGAGGGCACGGTTACCGAGCTGCCGGACTTCCATTTATCTCAGGGGGGCAACCTCAAAGGGTATGTCACCTCCGGAACGGGGGCGCTGCCGAACATCGTGGTGCAGGCCAGCAACGGCGGGGCGATCTATACGGATACCACCGATAGCTCCGGGAATTTCTACATTTACGTCGCCACCTCCGCCATCGGCTATACGATAATCGCCGACCTGGACGCGCTGCAGAGCTATACCACGGCCCCGACCACACCCCTGATCTCCAGCGTGACCGTGGCCGGCAGCGTGGTTTTTGCCGGTACCATTACCGTAATCGGGGCGATGGGCACCATAGCCGGCACAGTGAATAAAGACGGGACTGCTATTACTACCGGCGTCCTCGTAGTTGCGAGCACCGCCGCGGTCCCCGACCCGCTCCCGACCGTGACAGCCGCCAGCGCTCCGGGCCAGGCCATCTTCTACGCCGTTTCCAGCCAGGCTAACGGCACTTACAGCCTGGACGTGCGGTCCAGCGCCACCGAAACCTACAACATGCGGGCTTTTTACCCGGTGGTCGACGCTAATACAGGCGCGGTAACATATGCCAGCTCCGCCACCACCGGCGTCCCGGTCAGCGCCGGGGTCACTACTCCGAGGAACTTCTCATGGTAGCTAAAAAGAAAAGGGGGTATACGCTTGTGGAGGTGATGATGACCGTGGCCATCCTGGGCACGGTCGTCGGTGTCGCTTCTCCCCTGCTGATGCAGATGACCAATTTCTGGCGGATGACTTCGGCGCGCTACAATATACAGCGCGACGTCAGGACCTCCCTTTCCATGATAAACAGGTTCACCCGCCAGGCCCAGAGCGGGACGGTGGTCATCGACCAGGTTACCGGCCAGCCTCCCTCCTCGCGCGTGCAGTTCAGCTATACTAATTCCGCCGGGGCTACCGCTACGATGCAGTTCTACCAGAGTGGGAAGGACCTTTATATGAGCACCGCCGGAAAAACTACGCTCCTGTCGTCCAACCTCGCTTATATCGCTTTTACCTACCCCAGGACCGACGATGTCAGCATCATCTCCGTGGCCATGACCATGCAGTCGCCCACCTACCGCGGCGGGAAAAAGGCGCTGCAGCTGTCCATCCAGAAAGTGAGGATAATGAACTGATGAAAAACAGGAACGGGCAGATAATGGTGGGCGTAATAGCCCTGCTGGTGGTGCTGGCGATCCTCATCCCGGCCATGGTGAAGTACGTCCAGAACGAATCCAAATGGAGCATGAAGGAGACCCAGAACACCAACGCCTTCCAGCTGGCCGAAGCCGCCGTGGACCGGGCCTATCAGAAGATAGTGGAATCCACCAGCACCTGGACCGCGCTTAAGAACGGACAGACCCAGGCGGGCTACCGTTTCGACACCGGCTACAGCGATATCCTCAGCGGTACCTATGCCATTTCCATCACCAGCGGGCCGCTTACCCAGCAGGTGACCATCACGGCCATAGGCCGCGACAAGCAGAACAAGGAAACGCGCGCTTTGAAGGTCGTTTACGGCAACGCCGTCCTGAGCGACATCAGCATCGCGGCGGCCAAAGGCATCGCCATGAGCGGCAACAATATAGACGTGGAATGGGGCGCCGTTTCCAGCCCGAAAGAAGTGAATATGTACAGTAAAAAGTATCCCTCCTACTGGAGCGCGGCTGGTATAAAGAACGGGGCCTCCTACGTGGACACTAACGGCGCCTCGCCTCCCAATTGCGATTCTCCGAAGTGCTGGTGGTGGCATTCCTACTACACCAAGCTCCCGCCCATGCCGGTGCTGGATTTCGAGGCTTATAAGAGTTCGGCCATAGCCGCCGGCAACGACGCCTGCGGGAACGCGTATTACAAGAACGGCAGCTACGACAAGAACAACTTCACGGATAAAGTCGGGCCCAATTATTGCAACTCTACCGGCGGACAGACGTATTACGTTACGGGCAATTGGAGCGACTTCAAACAGGCCGTTGCCGGCAATATCATAGTCAGGGGCAACCTCACTTTCTCTAACGGCAATCAGCGCACGATCGCTTCCTATAACGCAACTATCCCGCCGGCGGCCTGGAAGCAATATTGCGGCAGTGACGGTACCCCCTGGACGCATTACACCACCGACTACGACCCCGCCCTGGCCGCTACGCCGGTCTGCTTCGGCAACATCAATAACAGCTACCGGGCCAGCGGCATAACAAAAGGCATAAGCCCCGCCATACACGGTTTCATGTACGTGGGCGGCGACCTTACGCTGCCCAACGGCGGCGGCAGTTCCGACCTGCTGCACGGGTCCATCGTGGTCGATGGCAACGCCAACATCAGTTCCAACTCCAATTGCAAGATCTACTACGATCCCGACGTGGCGTCCAACGTCATGACCACCAACGTGGTGCTTATCCGGCAGTCCTGGCAGGACACCACCACTGTGTGGCCGGCGGCGCTTCCCTGATGACGAGTAAAACCCTTGTGTTGGCGACGGCCGGCCTTGCGGCCGCCTTCGATTTCCCGGACGCAGGGTTTTGCGGGCTCGCGGCGCGCCGCTATAAAAATTTTAGCGGCTCCGGCCGGCCGCTTTACCGCTTTGCGGTGTCTTCCATCCGCGGCGCCCAGGCGCCCTTCAGGCCGGCGGTGAGCGAAGAGCGCGGCGTGCTGAGCCTGAAACGCGGGGATTTCGACTGCGTTCTCGACCTGCAGAGCGGGCGCGGGACGCTTAAGTGCGCGCCGCGGGAGCAGGCCTTGGATTCTTTCCTGCGCTGCTTTTACAGCTGGCTGCTGCCGCGCAAAGGCGGGCTGCTGCTGCACGCCGCCTCCTTCGCCAGGAACGGCAAGGCCTACCTTTTTCCCGGCAGGTCCGGAGCCGGCAAATCCACGCTCTCGAAGCTGGCCGCGCGGGCACATTTTCTGCTGAGCGACGAACTGGTGCCGGTCAGGAAGGCGGGCGGCAGGTTCCGCGCCTGGGGCTCGCCCTTCTGGGGCGAGATGCGCCGCCCCGGCGAGAACAGGCGCTTCGACCTGGGCGGCGTCTACAAGCTCGCTAAGGCCGGCGGCAACCAGGTGCGGGAGCTGCCGGGCGGGCGGGCGCTGGGGCTCCTGCTGCGCTGCTCCATGAATTTCGCGAAAGACGCGGAGACGGCGGCCCTTATGCTTTCCCTGGCGGCCGAGCTGGCGGCGACCAGGAATTCCGGGGAGCTGCGCTTCGCCAAAAAGAACGATTCGTTCACGGAGCTGGTGGGAGTATGAACGTCAAATTCAAAGAAAAACTTGCCGCGCGGGAACTGGCCGGGGAACTTTACGTCGTGGACATAGAAGAACAAACGCTGCATTCCCTGAACCCTGCCGGCACTTTCATCTGGAACTGCCTGAAGCGGGGCGTGGCCCGGGAGAAGATAGCTTCGCGGCTGGCGGAAGAATTCGAGGTCCCGGAGCGGGAGGCGGCCGCGGATACGGCCGCTTTTTTAAGCACCCTGGAGGCCAAAGGTCTGATAACATGAAAAAGAAAAAACCATATTCGAAACCCGCCATAAAGAGCGAAAAAGTGTTCGAGACCGCCGCGCTGGCCTGCGGCAAATGCATAGCCGGGCCTACCGGCCAGCTGGCCTGCAAGTCGATTAAAAAATTCTCCTGACCGCCTTGCGGAGAAAATACCGATGATACAGGCCGTAAAACTGGAAGGCAGCAGCATGCTGCCGCTTTTCCGGGCGGGAGAGATAGTCCTGATCCAAAGCGGGGCTGCGGTGCGTCCCGGTGACTGCGTGGTATATTCACATGGGGACGGCCTCCTGCTGCACAGGGTGGTTGCCGCGGACAGCGCAGGGCCCCTTATCGGCGACGACGCGGGCCTGCTCGAGCCGCACCGCGTGCCCTGGGCCGGGGTGAAAGGGCGCGTGCTCTCCCGCAACCCGCTTAAAAAATGGCCTGTGGGGCTCGCTTATAATATTCTGGGAAGGCTGCTGCGCTGCCGCCGGGCCTGAAACTATGGACGAAGCCGCTAAGAAAAAGAAACTGTTCTCCGATCTGGGCCTGATCTACTGCGCCGCCATCTGGGGGTCCACGTTCATAGTCACCAAGGGGGCGCTCGCCTCCGTGGACCCGGTGGTGATGGTGGGGATACGCTTCGCCATTTCCGCCGCGCTGCTGCTGCCCTGGGTGCTCAAGCGCCGGGACAAGGCGCGCTTCATGCTGGAGGGCTTCTTCCTGTCGCTTTTCCTCACCACCCTGTACCTCACGCAGACCACCGGCCTGCTTTACACCTCCGCCTCCAATTCCGGCTTCATCACCGGCCTGTTCATAATTTTCATCCCGGTGTTCATGTACCTGTTCCGGCGCGAGAAGCCCACTAAGCTGCAGGGCGTCTCGGCGGTGCTGGCCATCGCCGGCATGTGGCTGCTAACCGGGGGCGTGAGCGGCTTCAACGTGGGCGACGCGCTTACGCTGGTGGCGGCTGCCGCCTACTCCGTGCACCTGATCATTACCGACAAATACGTGAAGGCCGAGGCGGACACCGTGCTGCTGGCTTTCCACCAGTTCTGGATGGTCTCCGCCATCTCTTTCAGCCTCGCGTTCCTGAAGGGGGCGCCCTTCGCCGTAGCGGGCCTGAACGGCTGGAGCGTGATAGTTTTCCTGGCGGTCTTTCCCACGCTTACGGCGTTCTTCATCCAGATGCTCGCCCAGAAGCATTCCGAGCCGTTCAAGGTGGGGATAATCTTCACGCTCGAGCCGGTCTTCGCAGCTATCTTCGCCTGGACGCTGGGCGGCGAAGAGTTTATAATGATAAAAGCGGCGGGCGGCCTGCTGATAGTTTCCGGCATGATAATCGGCGAGCTGGCCAAATTTAATTTCCGGCGCGCGCTCAGGAAAGAAGTGCTGCCGGTCTAGACGGGGAGAACTTTATGAATAGAATATTTTTAGCGGCAATACTGGCGGCGGCGGCGCTTCCGCTGCAAGCGGCCGAGCTGCAGTTCGTGGAGAGCGTGCCGGCGGAGACCGTTTACGGCTCTTCCTTAACGGCCCGGCCCCAGGCCGTGTGGCTGGAAATGATAAGTTCCTCTTCGAAGACGCTGGACTTCGAGCAGTTCTATATCGCCCACGAGGAAGGACAGGCCCTGGAGCCGGTGCTCGCCGCCGTGGAAGCCGCCGTTAAACGCGGCGTGAAGGTGCGGTTCCTGGTGGATTCGGTGATGATGAAGGAAAGTTCCAAGGTCCTGCCGCGGCTCGCCGAAGCCGGCGTAAAAACGCGCACGGTGAATTTCAAGAAAGCCGTGGGGGGCGTGCAGCACGCGAAATTCTTCATAGCGGACGGGAAAGAGGTGTTCATGGGCAGCCAGAATTTCGACTGGCGCTCGCTGGTGCAGATCCACGAGGTGGGCCTGCGCATAAAGAGCGCCGGCGCGGCCGCGGATTTCGGCCGTATTTTCGAGGCCGACTGGGAACTGGCCGGAGGAGCTGACCCCAAAAAACTGTTCTCTAAAAAAGCCAAAGGCGCCATTACCGCCAAGGCCCCGGAAGCCGCCTCCCTCAACGGCGCCGCGGTCACGTACAGCCTGGCCTTCGGTCCGGCCGGCGCCATCCCGAAAGGCTTCGACGCGGAGCTGGACAGGCTGCTGGCCCTGATACGGGAGGCGAAGAAGACGGTGCGCGGGCAGGTCATGACCTATGCGCTGTCCGAGTACGGCTCCAAGCGCTGGGCGGAGCTGGATTCCGCCTTCAGGCTGGCGGCGGCGCGCGGGGTGAAAGTAGAACTGGTCTTTGCCGACTGGGCCATGGGCGGCAAAGCGGACAGGGACATTAAGGCGCTGGCGAAGACCGACAATATCAGCGTTAAGATCTCCGTTATCCCGCAGAGCAGCGCCGGGTTCATACCTTTCGCCCGGGTGGAGCACTGCAAATACCTGACGGCGGACGGGGAGGCTTCTTTCGTGAGCACCTCGAACTGGGGGCCGGGCTATTTCCATAACACCCGCGGCGCGGCCGTGCTGATAAAAGGCGCGGCGGGGGCCGCGGTGCTCGAGGATATCTTCGCCAAAACCTGGGACGGACCCTACGTTCAGCCGGTGGACCCGCTGATGGACTACCAGCCCGTTAAGAAAGGGTAGAAAGCGGGGCGAAAAAAAAGGCCGGGAGACTTCCCGGCCTTTTTTATTTGCGCCCCCGCGCTATATCAGCGGCGGCGGGAGTTCGTAGAGTTTTATCTTCTTATTGGTGTCCCCGAAGTATCTAAGGGCCCAGGGGGTGGGGAAAAAGATCACCGGTTTCCCGGCCGGGTCCGCGCCCAGCCTGACGTTGTCGCCCAGGTGCACCGTCCCTTCGGAAAGGACGGCCGAACCTTCGGCGTCCAGCCAGCGCACGAACTGCCACGGCGCCGGCTCCGGCCGCGACTGCACGCCGTATTCGGCTTCCAGCCTGTACTGCGTCACCTCGAACTGCAGCGGGCCGACCGCGGCCAGCAGCATGGCGGAGCTGGGCGCGTCCTTGACCGAGAACTGCTGCACCACGCCTTCGAGCATGAGCTGCTCGAGGCCGGTCTTGAAAGGCTTGGATTTGGACGGGACGGGGTTGTAGAGATAGGTGAAGCATTCCGGCGGGAAGCGCGGGATCTCGTCGAAAACTATGGCCGGGTTCTCCGTCAGCGTGTCGCCGATCTTGAACTCCTGGTGGCCCACCAGCCCCACTATGTCCCCGGGCCAGGCCTCGTCCACCGTCTCGCGCTCCTGCCCGAACAGTTTGTTGGAGTTGGAAAGGCGGATCTTCTTGCCGGTGCCGGAGTGGTGCACCGTCATGTCGCGCGTGAACTTGCCGGAGCAGACCCGCACGAAGGCGACTTTGTCGCGGTGGCGCGGGTTCATGTTGCCCTGGATCTTGAAGATGAAGCCCGAGAAAGCCGGCAGCTCCGGCGCGATGGCGCCGATGGAGGATTCGTGGGCGGACGGGGGCGCCGAGCGCTCCACGAAGCCGTCGAGCATCATCTGGATGCCGAAATTGTTGACCGCGCTGCCGAAGAACACCGGGGTGGTCTCGCCCGCCAGGACCTCGTCCTCCGAATATTCCGTGCCGGCCAGGTCCAGCATCCCCACCTCTTCTATGAAATTGGCGTAGCTGACCGAATCCATCTTTTCGCGGATGCGCGGGTCGCTGATGCCGGCCATTTCCACCGGGGCCTTGTAGGCGCCGCCGGGGGTGCGCTCGAACATATGCGCCTGGCGCGAGAGACGGTCGTAAACCCCGCGGAAGTCGGGCCCGTTGCCCATCGGCCAGTTCACCGGGAAGGGCTTGAGGCCCAGCACCTTTTCCAGCTCGTCTATCAGCTCCAGCGGCTCGCGCGCCGGGCGGTCGAGCTTGTTCATGAACGTGAAAATGGGGATGTGGCGGCGGCGGCAGACCTCAAAGAGCTTGAGCGTCTGGGTCTCTATGCCTTTGCCGGCGTCGATGACCATGACGGCGGCGTCGACGGCCGTCAGCACGCGGTACGTGTCCTCGGAGAAATCCTTATGCCCGGGGGTGTCCAGCAGGTTGATGCGGTAGCCGGCGTAGTCGAACTGCAGCACGGTGGAGCTGATGGAGATGCCGCGCTTCTTCTCAAGTTCCATCCAGTCCGAGGCGGTGGCGCGCTGGTTCTTGCGCGCGGTCACGGTGCCGGCCAGGTGCAGGGCTCCGCCGTAAAGCAGCAGCTTTTCCGTAAGCGTGGTCTTGCCCGCGTCGGGATGGGAAATTATTGCGAAAGTGCGGCGCCTGGCGATCTCGTTCATGGTGAGTATATAAGATTAGCTTATTTTGACGATGGGGGTAAAACAGCGGCCGCCGGAAACGCCGGCGGCCGGGGGCGGCTTATGCGGAATTGTCAGGAAAGGCCCAGGATCTTTTTCCACCACGGCCTGGGCGGCGCTTTTACTTCGGGCGCCGCCTCGAAGACCGGCTGCTCGCCCTGGCCTCTGTAGGCCGGCATGGCGACCCGGAAGGTGGAGCCCTGCCCGGGGCTGCTGTCCACGGTTATCTTGCCGCCCTGCATGATGACCATCGCTTTGGTGATGGCCAGCCCCAACCCGGTGCCGCCGATCTTTTCTCCCGAGGCCACTTGCACGAACTTCTCGAAGATCTTGGCCTGTTCCTCTTTCTTTATCCCGCAGCCGGAGTCCTTGACGGAAAAAAAGACGAAATTCGCCAGGGACTCCTTGCCCGCGTCCACCGCTACCTGTATGGTGCCGCCAACCGGCGTGAACTTGATGGCGTTGGAGATAAGGTTTATCAGGACCTGCACGGTGCGGCGCCTGTCGGCGTACACGGCCGGGACGCCGAGCTCGCTGTTGACCGCCAGGTTCAGGCTCTTGGTCATCGCCCAGGCCTTCATGGCCTCCGCGGCTTCCTGCGCTATCTCTTCCGCCGGGGTGTTCGCCTGGTGGAAGACGAGTTTGCCCGACTGCAGCTTGGAGAAATCCAGGATGTCCGTGATGATGGAATTGAGCCGCTCGGTATTGCGGATGGCCGTGTTGAGGACGTTGCGCGAAGACTCGCCGGGCTTGGCGGGCGGGGCCTCGCGGCTCATGATCTCGAGGGCCGCCTTTATGGAGGTCAGCGGCGAGCGCAGTTCGTGCGTCATGTTGGAGATGAAATCCTGCTGCAGCTGCTCTATCTGCTTGAGCTTGACCGCGTCGGTGGGGATGGAGACGGAACCTACGATCTTGCCTTCCTCGTTCTGGATGACGGCGGTGGCTTTCTTTACCGTGTCCGCGAGGGCCGGGGAGCCGGCCAGGCTCACGTCCTTGGAAATGTCGTCCTTGTTCTCGGACCTGATCTCTTTGGCCAGCGAGACTACCTGGTTCTCCAGGTTGGTGAGATCGAAGATCTTCTTGCCTGAAAGTTCCGAAAGCGGCCTGCCCGAGATGGCCTCGGCCTGCGGGTTCATCATCAGGATGCTGCCGTTCTTGTCCACCACCACCACACCTTCAGCCATGCTGGTCATCACGGATTCCGTGCGGACCATGTCGTTCTCTATCTTTTTCTTTTCCCGGCGGACGCCCTCCAGGGCGCGGGTCACTTCCGCTTCAAGCTGCTCCTTGAACTTGCGCGTGAGGATCTGCATGATGCTCTGCTGCTCTTCCGGGTTGGGGGTGGCGCGGCTTACTACGGTGGAAAGGGCCGTTTCAAGCTCCTGCCCGGTAATAGAGTCCGCTATCGCCGTCCCGGTCCCCGTTCCCGCCCCGGTTCCCGCGCCTGCTCCCGCGCCGTCCCCCGTCCCGGCGCCGGTCCCGTTACCTGTTCCCGTTCCGGTTCCCGCCCCGGCGGGGCCGGCGGACGGCGGCTGCGTAGTTGACGGGTCTATCCTGGCGTAGACGTCCTCGTCGAGGGTTATCTTTTCCACCCCGCGTTCCCGCAGGAAATCTTTCCCGGCGCCCTTGAAGGCCTGCATCTGGCAGAGGGCCAGCAGGTCGTCGGCCGACGACCCTTTAAGGAAGGTGATGGTATGGATGTGGAACCTGGAGAAAAGGTTCTTCAGCGAGTTGGGAAGTTTATCGACCGTGAGCAGGGGGGAGCCGTTGGCCAACAGCTTGTCGTGGTCCATGGTCAGCGAAAAATCGCCGTTCTCAAGGTCGGCCAGCCGCTCCAGCGTGGCCCTGCCGTCCTCCAGGGCCTGCTTTACCTGCGGGTGGTCCGGCTTGTACAGGTTTATCTGTACCAGGGCCCGGGTAAAGGCCTTGAGGAAATTCAGCCAGAGCAGCTTGGAATCCGGTGAATCTGTCATAAGCGGAAAATATTCTTCCTTTTAAGGCCGCGCGTGGCGTTGCGGGTATCGAAGACCAGGCGCGCTTTCCCGGCCAGCGCGCGGTAGTCAATGCAGGAGTGGGGCGTGATGATCAGCACGCAGTCGTAAGTCTTTAGTTTTTTCAGCGCGCCGGCGCAATGCCTGTGCGTCCTGCCTTCTATTTCCATGGCCTTCACGTAGGGGTCGTAATACTCCACGCGGGCGCCGGTATGTTCCAGCAGCAGAAAAACGTCCTTGGCCGGCGACTCGCGCGGGTCGGAGATGTCCGGCTTGTAGGTCATGCCTATCATCAGCAGCCTGGCGCCTTTCATCGTTCTGCCGCGGGTGTTGAGTATCTCGCCCAGCCTGCTTACCACGTGCTCGGGCATGGAGGAGTTTATCACGCCGGCCAGTTCGATGAAGCGCGGCTCGAAATTCAGGGTCTTCATCTTCCAGCCCAGATAATGCGGGTCCAGCGGGATGCAGTGGCCGCCTATCCCGGGTCCGGGGTAGAACGGCATGAAGCCGAAAGGCTTGGAGGCGGCGGCGCCGATCACTTCCCACACGTCCAGGCCCAGCTTATGGCACATCAGCGCCATCTCGTTCATCATGCCGATGTTGACGGCGCGGAAGGTGTTCTCAAGGAGCTTGACCAGTTCGGCGGTCTCGGTGTCGGAAACCTCCAGCACCTTGTCTATGGCCTGCGCATAAAGAAGGCCGGCCAGCCTGGTGCAGGCCGGGGTGATGCCGCCGACTACCTTGGGCGTGTTCTTGATGCCGTATTTCGGGTTGCCGGGATCCACCCGCTCCGGGGAGAAAGCGAGGAAAAAATCTTTGCCGGCCTTCAGACCGGTCTTTTCCAGCATCGGCTTTACCAGTTCCTTGGTAGTGCCGGGATAGGTGGTGCTCTCGAGCACTACCAGCTGGCCTTTGCGCAGGCGCCGGGCGATCTCGCCCACGGAGCTGACTATATAGGAAACGTCCGGGTCCTTGCTTTTGCGCAGCGGGGTGGGGACGCAGACTATTATTGCGTCCATCTTCCGGAGCAGGGAGAAATCCAGGGTGGCTTTGAGCTTGCCCGCGCGGGTGAATTCGCGCACTTCGGCCTGCGGCACGTCGGCTATGTAGGAGAGGCCCTTCGCAATATCGGAGACTTTCGCCTTGTCCACCTCGAACCCGGTGGTCTCAAGGCCTTCCCTGGCGAATTCCACCGCCAGCGGCAGGCCGACATAGCCCAGCCCGATAATGCCTATCTTCGCGCGCTTTCCGGCAATAAGTTCTTTCAGCTTGTTCATGAAATAGGGGTCCCCGCCTTCCAGAAATTATACTAAAAAACAGTTTGCGCGGACCGCGCTTCCTTTGGAAGCGGATATATTAATATAATTACATTCTATGGACTGGATACTTCAGGTCCCGGTATTGTTTTTTTCCGTGATTTTTCACGAGTTCGCCCATGGCTTTGCCGCTTACCGGCACGGGGACGACACCGCGTATCTGTCCGGCCGGCTGACTTTCAACCCGCTGCCGCATATCGACCCGGTAGGCACCGTGATCATGCCGATAGCCTGCGCCCTTATGAATTTCCCGACCATAGGCTGGGCCAAGCCGGTGCCGGTGAACCCGTACAACCTGCGCCGCCCGCGCACCGATATGGCCATTGTCGCCTTCAGCGGGCCGCTCTCCAATATTTTCCTCGCCATCCTGGCTGGCATCGTTTTCAAGCTGCTTATGCTGGGTTTTGTCGGAGGCGATATCGCGCTGACGCTGCTGCGCGCGGCCGGTTTCGCGGTGGTGATAAACCTGGCGCTGGCTTTCTTCAACCTTATCCCGGTCTACCCGCTCGACGGCAGCCAGATAGCGCTGGGCCTGCTCAAGGGGCGCTGGCTGGAGAACTACGAGAAGCACCTGCCCTACGGGATGTACATAATCCTGGGCCTCGTGTTTACCGGGCTGGTGAAAT
>MGUK01000057.1 GCA_001799995.1 Elusimicrobia bacterium GWF2_62_30 | reverse complement strand
GGGCGAAAATGGCCGACCCGTCAGGCCGCGCCGTGAAGAGCGTCCACAAGGACAGCCTTTAAGGCCCGCGCACAGCTCCATGAAGTTCTACGGCTACCCCGCTACAACGTGGAGCGGTTCTTCTGTCCCCGGCAAACCCGATGCCGCTAAGGAAGACCCGCAGTGTTTCCTTGACAATACTACGCCAAGATATATTTAATTGGATAACGGTTCGTATTTATAGACGAGGGAGATATCACCACAATGAGCAAAACCACGGCCGGCGGCAACATCGACATCAAAGAGCTTTCCCGCAAGATCAACGCGGGCGCCAAAAAATATGAAAAAGACATGATCAAGTTCATGCGCGACATGATCGCCATCCCCAGCGAAAGCTGCCAGGAAAAAGCCGTAGTCCTGCGCATCAAGAAAGAGATGCAGAAGGTCGGCTTCGACAAGATCACCATCGACAAGATGGGCAATATCATAGGCCGCATCGGCACCGGCAAGACCAAGATCGCCATGGACGCCCATATCGACACCGTCGGCATCGGCAGCCTCAAAGAATGGAAATGGAGCCCGTACAAGGGCAAGATGGAAAAGGGCGTCATCTACGGCCGCGGCGCCACCGACCAGGAAGGCGGCATGGTCAGCATGGTCTACGCCGGCAAAATAATAAAGGACCTCAAGCTCGACAAGGATTTCACCCTCTACGTCGTGGGCAGCGTGCAGGAAGAGGACTGCGACGGCCTGTGCTGGCAGTACATCTACAACGAAGACAAGCTCCGCCCCGACTGCGTCGTGATCACCGAGCCCACCAACCTCAACATCTACCGCGGCCACCGCGGCCGCATGGAGATCGCCGTCACCACTTACGGCGTGTCCTGCCACGGCTCCGCCCCCGAGCGCGGCAAGAACGCCGTCTACATGATGGCCAAGGTGGCCAACGAGATAGAGAAGCTCAACAAGCGCCTGAAGAACGACAAATTCCTCGGCAAAGGCACCGTCACCATCAGCTACATCGACTGCAAGACCCCGTCGTTGTGCGCCGTGCCCAACCAGAGCTACATCCACCTGGACCGACGCCTGACCGCCGGCGAGACCAAGGCCATCGCCGTGAAAGAAGTGACCGACGCCGTCAAGCGCACGGGCCTCAAGCCCTCCGACTTCAAAGTGGAAGTGCTCACCTACGAGACGCCCAGCTACACCGGGCTCAAGTACCCGACGGAAAAATACTTCCCCACCTGGGTCCTCGAAGAGCGTCACCCCGTCTGCAAGGCCGGCGTGGCCGCCTTCGAGAATCTCTTCAACAAGAAGCCCGTAGTGGACAAGTGGACCTTCTCCACCAACGGCATCGCCACCATGGGCATGTTCGGCATCCCCACCATCGGCTTCGGCCCGGCCAACGAAGTGTACGCGCACTCCGTCAACGACCAGGTCCCCGTAGAGCACCTGGTGAAGGCCGCGGCCTTCTACGCGCTGTTCCCGACGCTGTTCACCAGGAAGAATTAACGTTAAATCATCCGGAGGAAACCAACAAAATGGCTATAGATATAAAGAAGTCGCTGGCGGATCTCGAAAAACTCGGCGCGGACCTGTACGGCAAGGATTTCCTGCTGACCTGGGAAAAATCCGACAAGGAGATGCATTCCGTGTTCCTCATAGCGGAACTGCTCAAGGAGCTGCACGCGAAGAACGTCCCCCTCGATATGTTCAAGACGGGCCTCGCCGTCTCCAACTTCAGGGACAATTCCACCCGCACCCGCTTCTCCTTCGCTTCCGCCTGCAACCTGCTCGGCCTGGCCGTGCAGGACCTGGACGAGGGGAAGTCCCAGATAGCCCACGGCGAGACCGTGCGCGAGACGGCCAATATGATCTCGTTCCTGACCGAGGCCGTCGGCATCCGCGACGACATGTTCATCGGCAAGGGCCACACCTATATGCAGGAAGTGGCCGAAGCCCTCGACGACGGCTACAAGAACGGCGTGCTCAACCAGCGCCCGGCCGTGGTGAACCTCCAGTGCGACCTGGACCACCCCACGCAGAGCATGTCCGACCTGCTGTTCATCAAGAACCATTTCGGCGGCTACGAGAAGCTCAAGGGCAAGAAGATAGCCATGACCTGGGCGTATTCCCCCAGCTACGGCAAGCCGCTGTCCGTGCCGCAGGGCGTTATAGCCCTGATGACCCGCTTCGGCATGGAAGTGGAACTGGCCCACCCCGAGGGGTACGACCTGCTGCCCGAGACCATCGAGGTGGCCAAGAAGAACGCCAAGAAGTCCGGCGGCTCTTTCAAGGTCTCCAACAGCATGGAGAGCGCGTTCAAGAACGCTGACATCGTTTACCCCAAGAGCTGGGCGCCCTACAAGGTGATGGAGCGCCGCACGGCGCTGCTCGAAAAGAACGACCACGCGGCCTTGAAAGACCTGGAGAAGGAATGCCTCGCGCAGAACGCCAGGCATACCGGCTGGGAATGCGACGAGAAGAAGATGAAGCTGACCAAGGGCGGCGAGGGCCTGTACCTGCACTGCCTGCCCGCCGACATCACCGACGTCTCCTGCAAACAGGGCGAGGTTTCCGCCAAGGTGTTCGAGAAGTACCGCATCGGCACCTACAAGGAAGCCGGCTATAAGCCGTTCATCATAGCGGCCATGATAACCGCCTGCACCAAGAAGAACCCGGCCAAAGTGATAGAAGCGCTCGTCAAGGCCGGGCAGAAACGCGTACTGTAAGCCCGTCAGCAAGCCGCAAATATTACAGCCGCCCCTCGGGCGGCTGTAATATTTTCCGGCGCAGCGCGGCGCGGCCCTACCCGAACGTTCCCGTCTGCAGATTGTAGCGCAGCACCAGCGATCTTCTCTTTTTCTCTTTGGCCTTCACTTCGGAAGCCCTGGAATTTTCCGGCTTCAGACGCTCGTAATCCACGTGGCCGTCGTTCTCCCTCTTGCGCAGGCTCTCCACCACGAAGCGGAACTTTTCCCTGCGCACCAGCTTCTCCAGCTCGGGGAGATGCTTCTGGTTCTGCTTCAGGACCACGGTATGCAGGGTGAATTCCACGTCCTTAAACCGCCGCAAATTAGTTATCGCCTTCATCAGCATCCGGAAACTGCCTTTTTTCTGCGTGATCCTGTCGTGTACCTCCGGGCGCGGCCCGTAGATGGGCAGCATAAAACCGTTTATGCCTATCTTCTTAAGCCACGCCGCGTACCCGGCGGCGTGCAGCTTTATGCCATTGGTGGACAGCTCTATCTTTTTAAAGCCGTGCGCCCTGCACAGACCGGCCACCCGCTCCAGGACCTTGCGCGGCGCCAGGGTCGGCTCGTCGCCGCCGATATTCACCGTCTCCACGCCTTTCTCCCTCAGGTACCCCAGGATAAGATCGAGCCGGCGAAAATCCACCCGTGAGCGCGCGGACAGCAGGTCTTTCCCGGAAGGGTTCTTGTTCCTCAGGCAGAAAACGCAGTCGACATTGCAGCCGCAGGGCAGTGAAATGGTGAACACGCCCTTTCGATAGAACCGCGGCGCTTTTTTATTATTCATACCCTGCCTCCCCGCGGCGGCCGCGCGGCCCCGGCCGAGAAAACACTTTTAGCCAGCGGCTTCAACGCCCCGAAACCGCGGATGCGCGGGTATTCGGCCCAGACCCCGGCGCAATAGGCGGAGGCCGCGCATTTCCGGCAGGCCGGCGCCTTCACCTTCGGGCAGGTGAACGGCAGCCCGAGCTTCCCGAGCGAATATTCCACGCACCGCTCGGGATATTTATACCAGTCTCCCACGCACAAAGGCAGGCCGCAGATGGGGTTGAGCACGGTAACGCCTTCTTCGAGCGCGGCTTTGAGGGCGGCCCGGACCGGGACATTCAGCGCGCGGTAATCCGGGACCAGCGCACGGTTTTTCAGCGCCAGGCCCCTGGGCTGAACCACCGACAAGGAGATGAATTTAACCCCCAGCCGGCGGCCGGCGAACCTGACATAATCGGCCAGCCCGCGGCAATTGGCCGTAGTGATAACGGGATTCAAAGTGGTATGCACCCCGCAGGCGACAAAATTGCGCACGGCTTTCACGCAGGCTTCCTGCGAACCCCGTATCCCCGTGAGAAAATCATGGATGGCCGGGATATGGCTGTGAAGCGAAACAAAAGCGTAAGCGAGCCCGGCCCGCGCCAGTTCCTCGACAGCCCCGCGCCGCGCCAGGGCTATGCCGTTGGTCTGCAGCTCCGCCTTGACGCCTTTGCGGCGGGCATAAGCTATCAGCCTGGCAAGCTCCGGGTAAAGGGTCGGCTCCCCGCCGCTGACGGAGACGCAGCCGCCCCGGCCGGCGGCGCGGCAGCCGGCGCGGGCGGCCCGGGCGAAGTCTTCGTCCGGCCCGAGGTTGTCCGGAGGGACATTACAAAAAAGGCACCGCGCGTTGCACTTGAGCCCGAGCCTTAATACCTCGTGCGGAACATTGCTCGCCAAGCCTGGCGTGAGCTCCTGCGTCCGCGCCCGGCCTGCTCCGGAACTATACGGTTTCCCGCGGCCCCGCGGCAAAGGCCCCAGTTTTTCGGTCACTTTTCCTCCCCCCGCGCCTTCCCGCGGGCCGGTAAAGCGGCGAGCACGGAGCAGATCCCCGCGCCGGCGAGCACGCTGATAAGCGGCGGCGCGGGCGCCCCGAACCGGACGAAAACCGCGAAGAACGCGTACAAATTAAAGTACAGGGCCAGCGCCGCCAGGAACTGCGCGCCCGGCTCGCGGCGTTCGCGCCAGAACCCCAGCGCCGCCAGCAGCACCAGCCCGGCGAAACAGAGGTCCCCCGCGAACCGGATAGCCAGCCACCTTCTAAGCGCGAAATCCCGCAGGGCCGGGTGATAGTAAAGCAGATAAGCGGTATAGGTTTCGCTCCACAGGTGCCAGCCCCTTTCCAGGGATGAAGCCAGGTAGCGCAGCGGGTGGGCTGCTATGTTGTCCAAAGCGTAGCCGCCCATGACCCTGTCCCATTCCAGTTGCGGCCGCGTGGCGGCCACCGTCTTAAAAGGCTCCTCGGAATCCTCGTCTTCCGGAGCGTTTATCCTGCCCAGCGAGGCGTAATACAGGACCGGGCCCATAAGGCCGGTTTCCGTCGGCAGGATACGGCCGAACACGGAGTAATTCCTGACCTGCCACGCCGAAAGCACCAGCCCGGCCGCCAGGAGGAACGCGGGCACCTGCCGCAGCAGCAGGCGCTTGTCGCGCAGCCGGTACGCGGCTATGGCCAGCATAACGGCGCCGAAAGGGAGGACGAACGAGCGGCACAGCGCGGTCAGCGCCAGCGCGGCGCCGGAAACGGCCGGAAGCAGGACGGTATCCGGTTTTTTCATCCAGCGCAGGAATGAAAGGGCCACGAGCAGCAGCAGGAACGAATAGAAGCACTCGGTGTAAAGGGAGGTCGAAAGCAGGATCTGCTCGGAGTTGAGCGCCAATAGCGCCGCGGCCCACAGGCCGGCGGGTGCGCCGAAGGCGATGTTCCCGACCACCCAGACCAGCCCCACTACGGCGGCGCTTACGGCGGCCTGGGCGTAGCGCAGCCGGCAGGCGCTCGTTTCCGGGCCGCCCGCGGCCGCGAGAAAGAGCGGGTACACGGGCCCGCGCTCCGAAACGGGCTTATTCTGGAACGTGAATCCCCTGCCGGTCCTGATGCTTTTGGCCGCTTCGTGGTAGACGAAATCATCCCCGCCGCCGAGGATCTCCACCGGGCAATAATAGAACGCCGCGGCCAGGCGCAGGACCAGCCCGGCGGCGACGCAGCATAAAAGGATCTTTCTCATACCCGGCGGGGGGTCTCCGTCCCGGACTCCCGGCGCGGCCTGACAGGGCAGGCCGTCAATCAGCTTCCCAGCGGAACCGCATGACCGCGATAAAAGCGAAGATAGCCGCCGCGACGAGGAGCGCGGAGACCGGGCCCAGCGCCGCGCCGAAACCATGCCCCCTCCAGGTCATGGCCTCAAGCCCGTCGATGGCCCAGCGCGTGGGAAGCAGCAGGGTCGCTTTCTGCAGCCAGGCCGGGAAAAAATACATCGGCAGCCAGCCGCCGCCCAGCATCACCAGCAGCAGCGTGATAAAAATGGCCAAGGGCCGGGTCGCCTCGGGGGTCCTGCCGAAAGCGGCCACCAACAGCCCGAACGACGCCGCCATCAGCGAGCACGCGGCGCAGATCCCGACAAAACCGGCGAAACTGCCTTCGACGCGGATATCGAAAACCGCCCAGCCGAAAGCGAAACAGAAAAGGAGGACCAGCAGCGAAACGAAAGCCCCGCTCAGCGCCCCGCCGCCGAGAAGCATATAGCGCGACAAGGGAGCCGAGCGCAGCCGGTTCCAGATCCCGCGCCTGCGCTGGATAAGCAGCAGGATGCCGGTCTCCAGCGACATGAAGAGCATGAACTGCACGCCCATGCCCGCAAAAACGTGCGCGTAGCCGTTATAGAACGGGCCGGGCCCGCCGCCGGAGCCGCCGCCGGCGGAATTCTGCCCCACGGCATCCCGGAAACCGGCCTCTCCGTCCCGGGTCACTTCCCGGGCCGCTATCTCGAACGGCGGAGCCGGGATGCTCCGCCCCGTCGCCGGTTCCACCGCCTCCGCGCTGAGAGTTTCCGTTACGTATTGCAGCACTACCCCCCGTACCATGGCAAGCTCGGGGCCGTGCGAGGGATCGTAAACTATCTGTATTTCCGGCTTCTCCCCGCCGTTATAATACGCCCTGGCGGTAGAGGCGGCGAAACCCTCCGGGATGATGACGGCGGCCACCGCTTTCCCCTTAAGAAGCGCGTCGCGCGCCTCTTCCAAAGAGCCGGCCGTGACCCTGAACACGTTATCCCCGGCAAGGCGGTCCATCACCCCGCGCGAAACGGCGCTGCCGTCGCGGTCCACGAACCGGACGGGAACGTCTTCGGGCTTGCCGAGGTTGCCGACCAGGACATAACCAAAGAAGGAGGCTATTACCACCGGGAGGATGAAGTTCACCGAGACGGCCCGCCGGTCGCTCAGGAAGATCTGCAGGTCTTTACGCACCAGGCCCCAAAGCTGTATGGCTCTCATTTGTCCCTCAGGCTGCGCCCGGTCATGGAGAGGAATACCGCCTCGAGGTCCGCGCGCTCGGTCTCCACGTGGCGGTACGCGTGCCCGTTCTCCCCCAGCCAGCGCAGCACCGACGGTATCCCGGCGGCCAGGTCTTTGAGGCCGGCGGTAATGGTGTTGCCGCGCAGTTCAGCGGTTTCCACGCCTGGCAGCGCTTTCAACTGCCCCGCCCAGGCTTCTTCCCCGGCGCTCTCCAGCTCCACGCACAGGATATTGGCCGCCGGCAGGCGGCGGTACAGGCCCTGCAAAGTATCGTCGGCTATGATCCGGCCCTGGTCGATGATGACGATCCGGTCGCAGAGGCGCTCCGCCTCCTCCATATAGTTGGTGGCGTAAAGTATGGTCTTACCGCGCTTCTTGAGGGCTTCCAGCTCGTCGAAGATGGCGCTGCGGCTGTGCGGGTCCACGCCCAGCGTGGGTTCGTCGAGCAGGAGCAGCTGCGGGTCGTGCAGCAGGGCGGCCCCCAGGTTCAGGCGGCGCTTCATGCCGCCGCTGTATTTGCGTACCGCGTCCCCGGCGCGGTCGGAAAGCCCGACCAGGTCCAGCACCCCGGCGACCGCCTCATCGAGCTTCCTGCCGGACAGGCCATAGATGGAGCCGAAGAACCGCAGGTTATTGAGCGCCGACAGCTCGTCGTAAAGAGCCAGGTCCTGCGGCACGAGCCCCAGCCTGAGTTTGGCGGGATCGGTGTCGCCGCCGAGGGCCCTGCCGTCCAGCAGCACCTCTCCGCTGTCGGGCTTCAGCAGCCCCGTCATTATCGAGATAGCGGTGGTTTTCCCGGCGCCGTTGGGGCCGATAAGCCCCAGGGTTTCGCCGGGATTGACTTTGAAGGAAACGCCGTCCAGGGCGGCCAGGCCGCCGTAGGTCTTTTTTATGTCCCTAACTTCCAGCATTTTTACATTATACTACTTCGGGAGTTGGAGATAGATTCCGCCGGCGCAGGGCAGGCCCGCGATTATTTCTTTTATAATATAATGTATTTAAAGGGCACAAGAACATCCCCGCCGGCGGCGCAGGCCCCGCGCGGTTTCAACATGGCTGAATTACACTATCTCCAGGTAACGCGCGAATGCAACCAGAAGTGCCGCTTCTGTTCCAATCCCGCCAGCGACAGCACCATTTCTCTGCGCGCCGCCAAGAGGCTTATCGACGGGTACGCGCGCATCAAGGCGGCCGGGGTCATCTTCACCGGCGGGGAACCCACGCTGCACCCGGAACTGGATAAGCTGATAGCCTACGCCCGCCTCAGGAAGCTCCCGGCGCGCATCACCACCAACGGGCAGAAAGCCGCCGCCTCCGGCTACCTCGCCGGGCTCAAAGCGGCCGGGCTCGAACATATCCACTTCTCCGCGTATTCCCACTCAGCCGCGGTGCACGACTACCTGACGCGCAAAAAAGGCTCCCATGAAAAACTGCTGCGCGCCATAGGCAACGCGGGCGCCCTGGGCCTGAGGACCGACATAAACATGGTCATCAACAGGCTGAACTCCCGGCACCTCCACCTGGCGGTGGAGAACCTCTCGAAACAGTTCCCCTTCGTAGCGCATTTCGTCTTCAACAACATGGACCCGGGCATGGACAGGGTGGTGGAAGACCCGTCCACCATCCCCGTGCTGTCGGATTTCGAAGCCTCGCTGGCCAAGGCCATGCGCTACCTCGATTCCACCGGCAGGACCTTCCGGGTGGAGCGGGTCCCTCTCTGCTTCATGGCCGAATTCCCGCACTGCTCCACGGAAACCAGGAAGATAGTGACGGGCGAGGGGCGCAACACCTATTTCCTGGACGAGAAACGCATGGTCAAGCAGAAGGTCTGGGAGCACGGGAAGTCGGACCGGTGCGCGGTCTGCGGCCTGTCCGGCATCTGCGCCGGGCTCTATAAGATGGACGTCTATTACAGCTCCGCCGAACTTTGCCCCGTCTTCCCGGACCCGGAACCGATAAAACGGCGCATCCTGCAAGGCTGATATGCTGCATTTTTTCACAGCCCTGACGCTGGCCGCCTGCTTGTCCGTGCTGTTCCTGCGGATGGTGCGCGAGGACAACGCGACAGGAAAAATACGCAACCGCCTGGTCCTGCGCGGCCTCGCCTTCGTCGCCGCCGCCTACCTGCTGCTCGGCCTGCAGACGCTGGCCGGGATACTGCCGCCCGCCCTGCCCGCGGCTTTCTTCGGCCGCTACCTGCAGCACGGCCTGATAACGTTCGTGGCGGCCTTCATGCTCTGGAAAAGCGGGACCTGGCCCGCCGGGGACGCGAAGCTGTTCATCCTTGCGGCCCTGGCCATACCGCTGCTGATCCCGGGGGCCGCTTATTTTCCCAACACGCTCTTTATCGCGCTGCTCATAAACATCCTGGTCCCGGCCGCAGTGGTCTTTATTTTCCAGGCGGCGGCCTCGGCCTGCCGCGGCGCCCTGCGGGCTGACCGCGCGGGCGTCTTTCAGGCCGTCCGCTGCGCCGCCGCCAAAGGCGCGGAGCTGGCCGCGGCAAAACTGAAGGAGCCGGGGAAAGCCGCGGCCTTCCTTCTGCTTACCGCCCTTTTCGGCGTGGCCAGGTTCCTGCGCGACGAATATTCCGCCGTTTTCCACATGGACGAGCTGTTGTTCTTCGCGCTGATGATGGTAGTCTGGCCGCTGTTGTCCGGGCTGCTCAAAATAGGCGGCCGCGCGGCCCTTGGCGGCGCCGCGCTTTGCGCCGGGTTCTGCTCTTTCAGCCCTTTTGGCCGGGAACTCCTGACGCACGCGGGTTACGGCATAACCAGGAGCATCCCTTTCCTGGTGTTCTACAAAGCCCTGGAAGGCCTGATGGGCCGCGACACGCGGGTAACGATAACACCCGGGGAAATTTCGCAGGGCACGGTACTGTCCGGGACTTACCTGAAAAAACTGGAAAAAGCCGCGCCTGATTTTTATTCCGCGCATTTCAGGGAAAAATACCCCGACGGGCTCACCGGGCAGCAGGCCGAAGACCTGAAAGCCTTCATACTGCGCCCGGACACGCCGGCCCCGGAGCTTGCCGCTGTCGGCGCGCACACGGCCAGGCCTTTCGCCGCCTGGATAGCCGTTGGCGCGCTGCTTACGCTGGCCCTGCACGGAGAGACGGTGATAAATCTATGCAAATACGCAACACGCCGCTTAAACGGATAGACCTCAAGGTCTCCTTCGGCTGCAACAACCTCTGCCGGTTCTGCGTGCAGGGAGAGAAGCGCGAGAAGTTCGCCGCCAAGGACCTGGCGCGGATACAAAAAGAGCTGCGGGAGGGTTACGCTTCCGGCGGCCGCGGCCTTGTGCTGACCGGCGGCGAGCCCACGCTGCACGCCGACCTGCTGAAGATAGTGGAATTCGCGAAGAAGACCGGTTACAGGCAGATCCAGGTCCAGAGCAACGGCAGGATGTTCCGCTACGCCGATTTCTGCCGCGAACTGGCGGCGGCCGGAGTCACGGAGGCCTCTCCTGCCCTGCACGGCTCCACCGCGCAGGTCCACGATTTCCTCACCGGCGCGCCCGGCTCGTTCAAAGAAACGGCCGCGGGCATAGCGAACCTGAAAAAGGCCGGCCTCAGGGTAATGACCAACACCGTGATAACCAAGCCGAACACGCAGGACCTGCCGGCCCTGGCCCGCCTGCTGGCCGGCCTCGGCGCCGACCAGTTCCAGTTCGCCTTCGTGCACATCCTGGGCAGCGCCGCGCGCAACGCCCGCTGGCTCATCCCCAAAAAAGCCGTTATCGAGCCGTTCGTTAAAAAAGGCCTGGACGTCGGCCTGGCCAAGGGCCTGCGCGTGATGACCGAGGCCATCCCGTTCTGCTTCATGCAGGGCTACGAGCACTGCGTCGCCGAGGATATAATCCCCCGCACCAAGATCTTCGACGCCGAGCAGGTAATAGAGGACTTCGGGGCTTACCGCAGGAACAAGGGCAAGGTGAAGGCCCCGAAATGCAGGAAATGCGCTTTTTACGCCAGGTGCGAGGGCCCGTGGCGGGAATATCCGCAGCTTTTCGGCTGGGATGAGTTCATCCCGCGAACCGCATGAAATATCTTTCCTGGGGCGAAAAACTTTTCTTCATACTTAAACTGCCCTTCCGGCGGCAGTTGGAGGTATATAAGAAATTCGGCCTGTACAACAGGCAGAAGACCCGCGAGGTCTCGCTCTTCTACACTTCCCCGTGCCTTAACGACTGTGTTTTCTGCAAAAGGAAAGAAGGCCGCTGGCCCGGCACCGGCCCGATAATGCGGCAGCTCGACGAGAACAGGCGGCTGGGCATCGAAAAGCTGAACCTGGTAGCCAACGAGCCGCTGCTGCACCCGGACATCCTGGCAATACTGGACTACGCCCGGGCCTGCGGCTTTAAACGCTTCGGCGCGCTCACCTCCGGCGAGCTCTTCGCCTCGTGGCCGCTGACAAAAAAACTCATAGCCCGCGGCCTGGAGACCGTTTCCATCCCGCTTTACGGCCTGCGGCGGGAGCACGACGCCGCGGTGCGGAGTCCGGGCAGTTTTAAAAAGGTCATAGCGGGACTTAAGAACCTGGAAAGAGAAAAAACCGCCGAGGTCTATATCCACTCCATGGTGCTCCGGCAGAACCTCGGGCGCTTCAGGGATTTCCTGAACTTCCTGGACGCCGGAATAAAATACCCGCTGGCCATAGTGCCGCTGCGCCCTAAGGATACCGCGCTGGCCTACAAAGACCTGATGCCCTCCTATACCGAGATCGTCAAGGTCCTGAAAGGGTCCGGCCGGAACTTCATAGATTACCCGCTGTGCATACTGAGGGAACTTTCCCCCTCGGTGTTCCGTGGCATTAGCTCCTGCAGGACGCAAAAAGAACGCATCTATTACCATACGGATAAAAAGCATATTTCCAAGAGCACTTTCTTTTACAGCAAGCTGGTCCCTAACCCGCCGCTGCCGGCGTGCCGCGCCTGCAGCGTGCTGTCCTTCTGCCCCGGCGTGCTCCCGGAATACGCGCGCCATTACGGCGCCTCGGAATTCAAGCCGCTATAATAACGTGAAGCAATCAACGCTCCGCTAGCCACTGCTGCGGGCCAATGTCTATTACAACCCTCCGCGGAATACCCTGCGCGACGGCCTCCGGCGGCGCGAAGCCGTGGTTGCGAGTATGCCTATAACATTCATATAGATATTTAACGAAAGAACAATCTGGGTCTTGTTTATCAGTGATTTGTCTGGTATAAAAGAGTGCGGGGGCAGTGTTTGTAACTTTTGTCACACAACAATGTAAGTCAACCCGGTCAATCAAGGGAGCCTTTATGAACCGCGCTATCAAGCTGGTCTCGCTTTATATTTTCGCCTCGCTGCTTTGCGGCTGCCCGCCCAAGGCGCAGATAACCGGGAAAGTGATGGACCAGCAAGGGCCGGTCCCAGGCGCGCATGTGCTGGCCATGGTGTGGATAGAGGACGGAGGCAAGGCCCTGCCAATGCCGGACGCCAAAGCCCTGCAAGGCAAAGAGCGTGACCTGGCCTTGGAAAAAGACATGAAAGACCGGGGTCTGCCAGTGGCGTACGCCCGCGCCTTTGCCGACAAAGACGGCCGGTTTACGCTGGGTAAGTTATACTTCAGCCCGGAAACCAAGAAAGCCGTAAAAGCCTTTAAGCAGCCCAGGATAACCCGCATAACCCTTAACGCATTTCAGAAGGGTTATCTGAAACATGCGTTGACGACATTCCCTGCCGGCCAGGACGAAGACCTGGACGGCGCTACCATCATGCTTTCCCGCCCCGCCAACTGGAAGGAACTGGCCTCGGACAGCTACTTCCGGACCTTGCGCCGTGATGAATACGACTACGGCTATTCCAAGGCATTCGGCGCTACCAAGGCAGAAAAAGAATGGTTCCTGGAATATACGAAATCCAATTTACAGGAAGCCTATGAAGCCAGCAACATCAAGGGCGAGAAGAACTGGGAAGAAATATGCGGGCATGATTTCAGCGACGTAACAATAACGGGCGCAAACATGCAGCGCAACCCTGCGCGTGAACGGTGCAACAAACTGCTGGGCGATGTGGAAACACTGCGTAACTGGCAGGAGAAATGGCTGGATCACTCGGTTGCGATAAGCCAGACTAATACCCCGGCAATGAACGCTGTAAAGGCGGCAGTGGATGCCCTGGGCCCCGAGTATGCCGAGGTAAAAGCGAACGAAACAGAAATCCTCAGCGGTGCGGCGGAAGCTGAAAAAGACTACGAGCGTAACAGCGCCAATAATAATTACCGCAACGGCGTAAACAGCGTACCCGGCACGGAAGAAGCGCAGCGGTTATACAACATCGGTGAGAAGGCCAAAGCGTATAAAGCTTTAGGCTACGCATTATACAGCCGTTTACCAGCGGAAGCGCGTTATAGCACGCTTACGGCGGAAGCGGCAGTGAGGGTGCTTCCTGGAATTACTGATACCGTGGCCGGGTTCTACACCCTGCTTACACGGCCGCAGACGGCGCAGTTGCCCGGTGGGGACGACGGCAATCACAAGGACTCCCCCGCACATAAAGTGGAAAGCTCTACGGATACTATCAAGGTTAAGGATTATAAGAGCTTTCAGGCATATGTGGCCAGGGAAGAGGCAAATCAAAAAGTTAAACCTGTGACCAATGAAACTGGTGGGGTGAGAAAGGTTCTCAAGGGAAAAGGGATTGAATTGTCTTCTTCATCTATCTGGGCTATAACGCCAGACAACAATAGAATCGTTTGCCAATCACAAGACAACAGGGGCGTTTCTGTTATTGATACTAAAATGCATCGCGTGGAAATCTATGATGCACGTGGCAAGATTATGCATATTGTGGCGTTTCCAAAGGCGCCGGATGGACGGGTGGCTTTTTCTGATAAAAGATTGTTTCTTGTAAGGGGAGGGATAAGGGCTCGGTCTGGTTTTGAAATATATGATTTCAGTGGGAGGCTAGTAAAGAGTATTGATAAAGAAGATGTCGATGGTTATGCGATTTCGCATAATCAAAAATATTTTGCTGTTACTTCTGGCTCATCTAAAACTGGTGATTATTTTGTTTTATACGATTCGGATGGGAATGAGTTGTGGCGACAGAAAATAAAAGTAGGCGGACCCTCTCAAATCGAATTTTCACCTGATGACGAATTAGTGCTTGTAAAGATGCCAGTCTTTTGGAGCAGTGTCGAACATAAATTCCTAAATACAGGCAAATCGTTTCTCCTAAATATCGCAAGTAAGAAATTGGTGCTAGAGGAAGATTATGAGAAATAACATTCCTCTTGTAATCTGCCTATTGGCAGTATTTTCCTCTTATTCCATTGCTTTAAATCTGCCGGATGGGTTTAACAAGGTCGATCAAACCTATGGGGATTTTGATGGGGCAAATGGGGCTACCGAGGTGCCAGACATATATCACGATGGTATTGATCTGCCTGGAAGCTTATCTCAAACTGTAATTTCACCGATATCTTCGGGAACTGTTGTCCGGGTGTATCCATATACAAAAGGAAAAGGGTATATATGTGTTGAGGATTTGAATACATTAAAAATGTGGACTTTTGGGCATATTATTCCGGATTCAAGACTTATTGAAACGAGTTTTGTTGATACAACTACCGTTTTGGGAGTATTACATCGATATCCGTCAGACGAAAACTATAAGGAATATAATCATTTACATGTCGTGCGTGGGGAGGACAGTTATTTTAGTTGTAATAATGGGGGAAGTGAAGACCCCCTCCAATATTTTACCGACAGCATTTCCTCCCAGGCGTTAAGCCTTGATCCTTCGGGCATAATGTTCACCCATTTTGTTGATAGCGCCGCCGCTGACCGCTCCTCCCTGGAGTCCAAATTTCCCGCTACCGCCCCCACCGGCGAGAAAATCATTTACGGCGATACCGATATCATTGTCTTTGGGCGCAATAGCGTCAACGGTGGGAATAAGTCCGGTTTTTACAGGATCGATTACATGATTCAGAATTCGCTCGGCGAGACCCCCGTGCCGGCGCGCACCGCTTTTGTGATGGGCGGGGAAATGGATCCTTCAAGTTCCTTGCTTCATACAACTTACCTGGCTCCGCCGACGTCGGACCCCGAGGATGGCTTGGTTGACTGGGACAACTACTACAACATCACCAATTCCGGCCCCGCGCTGGAGAACGTGCAGCTGTATTCCAATACGCAGACCCATGCCTGGCAGACGAAAGTACTCTACGGGGTTGTGGATGATGTCGCTATGTCCACTAGCGCGCCTACCGGCGCGGGCGGGTTGCCTGCGGCTTTGCTCAACCACAACCCCGACGGTTCCACAACTTACACGCCCAAGTATCCCGACGGGAAATACAAGGTCTTGGTTAAGGCTTATTCCTATCCGTTGGTAAACGTGCCTTCGGTTTCCACCTCCTGGGTCTGGCGGGACGTCATCGTGGACAATGCCCGCCCCTACCTGGAGCGCCTCGAAGTGATAGGACCCGACGACGAGCCGAAGTATGTGCACCAGTGGGGATTTGACGGGGCCACATTAACGCGTTCCGCGCCCACCACTTACGAATTGATCGGCGCCGGCGACAACACCATAAATCTTCACTTCAGCGAGCCGGTCACCGGCGTAACGCTTGCCATCGACAGCTTTAGCGATTTTAGCGGCTTCCAGTCCAGCGAGCCCGCCGGGGCCCAGCAGAACTTCACCGGCACATTCGAAGTTGCCCGGAGCACCGCCCACGACGGCCTGCGGCGGGCCGCAGTAACCGCCAAAGACCTGGCCGGCAACGAGCTGCTGGCGCTTACCACCTCACAGCTGACAATTGCGCCTTCCTTGCAGCTCACCCGCAACGAAGCCGGGGCGCTGGGCGGTACTGGCGGCGCGGATGTTTCACTCTTTATGATAGACACCTCCACGGAGCCGCCCGCCGTGGTGGTGTTCAGGCCGATAACGATAACCACGTACACCGAAGTCCTGGGGGAATGCCGGGGCGCCTGCTACAGCGTGAACGTGGACGGCAGCACCGAGCCGTACGTGTATTTAAACCGCAATACCGTGCAGTTCATGTACGCGGACGCCAGCGGCCTTGGCAAGCTGGACGTGCGGCGGCTCTCGGGCGAAGAGGCCTACGCCAACAGCTTCTCCACGGGCATGTACGTAACCACCATGACCATTACGCTGACGGACGGGATCTACCGGCAGACCATAGCGGACCGGCTGGGGAACGCCACCACCATGTATTTTTACGTGGACCCCGCCGCCCCGGAGCTAACCTTGGCGGCGATAAACGTCGATTCGTTGTTGCAGGTGGAGGGCATCACCGGCACGGCCCGGGACACCGCCAGCGGCCTGGCTTATGTGGTTGCAAATCCCCCTATGCCGGGCCCATTGGGGCATGTCTATCCGGGCGAGCCGCTCGGCGAAGTGCTCAGGTACGACGGGACCACCGCCGCGGTTAATTGGGCCTTCGGCGGGTTTCCTTACGCCGTGGGCGCGGCAGCCGAGCACTATTACTACGCGGAAGACCGGGCGGGTTCCATGTCCTGGTGGCCGATCGGCATAAATTCGGGCAAAGGAAACGGCATTTCGCCCAGCGTCCTGACCACGCCGGCGAATATCTCCAGCCGCCTGACGGAAATAGACATCGACGGCAGTTCCGACACCGGCCACGCCTGTTCGGTAGCCCTGACAGGCACGGGCCTGGCCTCGCCGCTGATCAAAGGCGCCCCGGCTAACACGGCGCATACCTTTACGCTGCCGGCCGGCGAGAGCTCCGCCCATTATTCCACTAACTTTTACCTGACCGGCAATATCAACGTCACGAACGGGAGCGGCTGCCAGCTCCAGGGCATCGGCGGGGAAAGCGGCTTGCTGTGGTTCAGCGATTCCGCCGCCGGCAGGATGGAGGAAGCCCCGGTGGGCTTATCCGCCACGTTAATGACCGACCACTGGAGCGTGAAGCTGGCGAGCATAACCCAGCCGGGCACGTTCGGGGCGCTCGAACTCCCCTATGTTCCGCCTTCGGGCTATTTCACCTATCCCCCCGGCGACAACCAGAGCCTCTATGTCGTGGTGAATGGCGTCGCCTACCAGAAGGCCGTCATCAGCGTGCCCGGCGTAGAGGGCGGGCAGATAGCCTACGACGGCGTGCTTATGGCGACCTCTTACGACGCGGCAAGCGGGAAGAACTTTATCGAGCTACCGCATATTTCTTCGCTGTTCGCGCTGCTCGTGCCGGCCGGCATGTACGATAACCTGGCGCCTGTCACTAAAATAGCCCGCAGCTACGAGTCCGGCGGGCTGCTGTACGCCGGGCCGCGCGTGCGCCTGCGCGCTACCGACTACGGGCCCTCGTCGGCCACCATAGCCGGCGTGGCAACCAGCTATTATGTGCTGGACGGCGGCCTGGGCGCGTGCGGGCTGTCGCCCGACCCCGCCGCCTGCGACGGGATAAATACGGCCACCGGTGCGTTCACGGTCGCGGAAGGGGCGCATCTGTTGAGTTACGCCAGCGTGGATTATGCCGGCAACTTCGAACTGGCGGTTTCATCTACTATCTACGTTGACGCCACCGCGCCGCTCACCGAGGTGAGCGCGGCCGGCCGCGTGCTGAGCCCGGAAAGCACGGAAAACATAACGGAAACCGACGAGATCTCCCTGGCTGCCGCGGACCCCGTTTCGAACGGCCTGGCCAGCAATGTGAAGGGCACCCGTTATTATATCGACGTGGCCACAAGCTCCTGCACGGGCTACCCGTCCTACACCGGGCCTGCGGGCACCTGCGAGAATCCCAAGTATTACGGTCCCTTCACCTTAAGCGCCGGAACCCACACCGTTTATTACGCCTCCATGGACAACGTGTGGAACCGGGAGGAAATAAAAACCGTAAACTTCATCGTAGGCGGCGTTGATCCGGGACTTGATACCGTACCGCCGGTGGTCAGCGCCTGGGCCAACGGCCAGGAGATCCCCGACGGCGGGGCAGTAAGCGTTAGCACCTTCGCGCCCATAACTTTGACCGCTGTTGATGATGGCTCGGGCGTTGCCTATGTCTTTTACAGCCTTGATGTGCAGTTGTCCTCGCAAACAGCGGTGGTCTATAGTAATCCGTTTGTTCTGGGCGTGGGCACGCACCTGTTATACTACACCGCCCGCGATAACGCCGGTATTGTTGCAAATATCCGCACGGCCACTATTACCGTAATACAAAGCAACCAGACAACCGACACCACGCCGCCGGTAGTTGTTCTTTCAGCGAATGGGCAGGCTGTTCCTAATGGCGGTGGGATAACAATAACGACATTTACCGCAATTACCTTGAATGCCACCGACGACAACTCCGGGGTAGACGGTATTTTCTACAGTGTCGACATTATGCTGTCTTCTCAGTCGGTCACGGTCTATACCGAGCCGTTCATGCTGCCCGCCGGGATGCACATGGTTTACTATACGGCCACAGACAAATCTGGGAATATGGCCGGCATTCAGGCGGCGACCATCACGGTGATCCAGTCCGGTCCGCCCGCCGATACCACCCCGCCCGTGGTCAGCGCCTGGGCCGACGGCCTGGAGATACCCGCCGGCGGCACGGCTGAAATAACTTCGACTATGACCGTGGTCTTAACCGCCACCGACGACAACACCGGCGCCGACGGTATCTTCTACAGCGTGGATATCATGCTTACCCAACAGACCGTCCAGGTCTATTCCGCGCCCTTTGCCCTGGCCGTGGGCACGCATACCCTCTATTACACAGCCAAAGACAAGGCCGGCAATATAGCCGCCATCAAAAACGCCGCTATCGCGGTAACCCAAGCCGTGCAGCCTTCTGATACCATCCCGCCTGTGGTAAGCGCCTGGGCGGCGGGCCTTGAAATAGCCGACGGCGGGGCTGTCGCGATAGAAGTCCTTACCCCCGTAACCCTGACGGCTTCCGACGATAATTCCGGCGTAGCCGGCGTCTACTACAGCGTGGATGCGCCACTTACCCAACAGACCGGCCTGGGCTATAGCGCTCCTTTGCTGCTGGCGGCAGGCACACATGTTGTTTACTATGTCGCCAAGGATAATGCGGGGAATGTCTCGGCCATAAGAACGGCTAATATCACTGTAAACCCACAACCCGCTGCGGGCGGCACTTACTACGTGGACGGGCTCGCCGGCAACGATAATAATGCCGGTGACTCTTCCGCTTCCGCCTTCCGCAGCCTCAACAGGGCCTTATCGTCGGCTCAGGCTGGCTCGGTAATAATAATATCCAGCGGCGTCTATCATGAAAGCGTTTTCATTAACGTCGAGAATATTACCCTGCTTGGCCAGTATGGCGCTGTGCTCGACGGCGATATGAACGGCGACGGCGCTCCCGATATGCAAGCCGGTATTATGCTAAATAATACCTCCGGCGCGCGTATCGAGGGCCTGGCTTTCCACAATTATCAGACCGGCCTG
>MGUK01000056.1 GCA_001799995.1 Elusimicrobia bacterium GWF2_62_30 | reverse complement strand
CTTGGGCCGGCGCTGGAAGAAGATGTAGCGCGGGTTCAGGTCCGCCAGGCGTTCTTCCCTGTCCTGCGGCTGGGCGGACAGGTAGGCTATAAAATCCTTGAAAGACATGCCCGGCACTTCGCCGCAGTCGATCAGCAGCTTCTGCACGCTGCGGTACGGCTGGCCGTTGGCGCCGTCGAAGCCGGCGCGCGCGTAGTCCCCGTCCGGGAAGCGCAGCACGCCCGAGCCCTGTATCTGCAGCAGCATTATCTGCGAAGGGTGGTCCGACCAGACTATTTCCAGGCCCTGCCCCGCCAGCGCGCCGCCGTGGATCTCCTGCCGGGTGTAATAAGGGACAAGTTTGCCCGCCGCGTCATAGCGCCCGTAGTCGAAATCCGACCCCGCCGGAGCCTTCACCAGGTCCTGCGGCTTCATGTGGACGGCATATTTGTGGACGGCGTCGGGGGTTTTGGTCACTTTTATCTCGGCCTCGTAATAGCCGGTTATCACCGTTTTTCCTGTGCCGTCGTCGGCGGAAGCGCGGTAGACGCGGAAGCGTTCCTTCAGGGTCTTGAGAAGTTCTTCGGCCGGCAGGCCGGCGGAAAAGATCTCTATAAGCGCGGTTATCGTGCGGCGCATGCGCGGGGCGTCGTAGACGTCCCCGGCCAGGCGGACCTGCGCGCTGTCGGGGCGGGCGTTCCAGTATTCAAGATCGGTCTTCAGCACGGCCAGGATGCCGGCCTTGTCCAGGTCGTCGGCGGGGAGCGGCAGCGTTTCCGCGGTTATCTCGGCCACTTCCCTCACTGCGGGCGCATCGGGGTAGCCGTCCTGCGCCCTGAGCCCGTTCAGTTTCGGACAGGCGCCCAGCAGCGCATCGGCCGGGCGCCCGGCCTCCGGCACGCGGAACTCCGCCGTCCGGAAAGGCGCGAACCAGGGAGCCTCTTCAGCCCTGACAGGCAGGGCCGCGCACAGGAATAGAAGGGTAAATAGCAGCTTCATGGGTTGTCTTAAATCAATATACAAAAAAGAACCATGAAGGGCAATATAAATACCTCCCGTGCCGCGGCCGCCGCCCTACAGGGGGAGGGCGGCGGTAATTTCCATCAGGTCCGTCTCGTTGAGGGGGCGGTCCTGCCCCGCCAGCCATTCCGCCTTCACCAGCGGCTGCCAGGAGTTCTCCGCGGTAATGCGCCCCACCAGCGCCCCGCGGTTGCGCAGTTCGTAGAAAGCGCGTATGCCCGCCCGGCCTTCGCCCCAGTTAGGGCGCTTATAAATGAACACCATCTCCCCGTCTTCCCTTAAAGCCTGGTAACCGCCGCTCATCCGCCCCGTTATTTTCCACATAATGCCCCCTTTTTTATCCTGCGGCCTTTAAGCCGCCTGCCCTATCTTACGGCCCAGCTGGCGGCCAGCCGCGCCTGCCTTTCGGTGGCCGCCTGCCACAGCCGCATAGAAAAGAACAGCTGCGCGTCGGCCCCCTCGCCCAGGGAGTAAACGCGCAGGCGCCCTTTGAACCTGCCGCCCAGGGCGGCCCCGCGCATGCTTATTATCGAATGTCGTTTTGTGTTCGTCATGCCAATAGCATAGCAGGCGAACCCGACAAAGGCGTGTCGGGTTTGAAAATAGCGTTTTTGGGAAAAAGAACGGCGCCGGCGGCCTGAGGCACGCCGGCGCCGTGAGGGGGGTTACTTCATTATTTCTATCTGGCCTATAGAAGGCTGGGGAACCAGCGCTTTAGAGATAGCGCTTACGCCCTCGCCCACGTAGAGCGACGCCACCAGCACCACCGCGGAAAGGACCAGGCCCACGGCCAGGTTGCCTTTTTCAAGTTCCTTGCCGGCGTGCATATGGCTGCGCACCAGGCGCCCGAACAGGCGCAGCGTGACCGAGATGGTGATGACCGCCAGCAGCATGGCCAGCCCCAGGTGCCCGGCCGAAAGCAGCGCGAGCTTGCCCAGCCCCAGCGAATTCTCGCCCGGCGCGGAGACGTACAGCCTGAACATGCTGACCACCGAGCCCAGGCCTTTCTGCAGGATGAGCGAGGCCGAGATCAGGATGACGCTTACCAGCGAGCCGACCGCCACGTTGCCTTTCTTTATCTCCTCCTCCATGTCGAAGTCCGGGTTGGCCTTGATGAAGACGCGGTAAGTGGTGTAGATGATGAAGCCCGACATTACCACCGAGAGCAGGAACTCGAAGAAACTTACTATTACCCTTGTTGTGAACATTTTCCCTCCTGAATATTTTAAATCTCAAAAAAACGGTTCAAGCTGGTAGCCTTCCGCCCCGCGCAGCAGTTCGGTGGTGCGCTTTCCCACCTGCCCGGGTTCCAACCACGCCGGGCCGGCTGGTTCCACCAGCACGTATTCCAGGCCTTCGTGCCGCACGAACACGTCGCCTTTGGCGGGCAGGCGCCTTATGGCCATAAGGTAATGCCCGGGCACCGCAACGCCCACCATCTTGGCGGTGTTCCAGCTGCTTAGTATCGAAGCCGCCAGGCCCGTCTTGGTGTCGCAGTCTCCCCAGCCGCTCAGCATGGCCCTGGCCGGGGGCAGCAGTCCCCCGGTGTGCACGCCGTGCTCCACCAGCGGGGGGATCTTGTAGCGCAGGGCCGTCTGCACCAGGGAAAGCACCGCGCCCGTGGTCTCTTCCGAGCCGTACTTGCGTTCGGCGGCTATCTTCTGGATGGCCAGCGCCAGGGCCTGCATCATCTTGGTATTGCGCTTGACTATCACCGGCATGTCGCATTCCACGGTGTTGCCTTTGCGCAGCGCCAGCCCGCGCGAGCGGAACAGGCCCCGCATCCTGGTCTCGTAATCCAGTTCCACTCCGGCTATGGCCTTCTCGCCGGCCGCTTTGCCGCCGGTTTTGACCGCCGCGTTCCAGGCCTCCAGCCGGGCCTTTTCTCGCCAGGAGCGCAGCCCGGCCATTTCGGCGTCGGTGTAGCCGTAGCCGGCCAGGTATTTTTTGTAGTCGGCTTCCGGCAGGCTGAAGGTAATACCTATGTTATCCTTGTTGAAATTGATGAAATTGTAGCGGGCGACGATCAGGCCGCCGGCGCGCGAGATCTTCTGCGAGACGCCTTTCTCGGTGCGGGCCACGGTCGGGGCGTAGTCCTCTTCCTCCTCCTCGTCCTCTTCTTCGGAAGACTGGGCGCGGACCAGGTCCCGCCCTTCGGGGTAGATGACCAGTTTACTTTCCCACTGCGCGCAAAGGTGCAGGGAAAGGCCGAGCAGGGCCGCGAGGGCGATGAAATATCCGGGGCGGGGAAAGGCGGGCATATTATACGCGCGACAGGTCCTTGCCCGCGGGAGCCCGCTGCTTCCTAAGGTAGGCGTCTATGCGCTCTTTTACTTCCGCGCGCAGGGTTTCGGGGCTTAACACCGTTATGGCAGGCAGCCAGTGCAGCACCAGGGGGACGGCTTCCATGGAATGACGGATCTGTGCGGTGACGGTCACAGACCCGTCGGCGCCCGGTTTTGAGACTTTCTGCCGCGGCAGTATTTCCTTATTAATCATGAAGTCGGCGGCGGGGCCTTCGGCTTTCAGGGTGATCTTAACCGTCCTGCCTTCGTTCACGCCCCACACGGTGGTGGCCTGGCCCAGGGTCTTTTTCACCAGGTCCGCGGCGGGGGGAGCGAATTCATCCGGGAGCACTGACAGGGACTTTATGCGGTCTACCCGGTACTTGATGAATTTGCCGCGGACCTCTTCGCCGTCCGGCATGGCCATGAGGTAGAAGAAGCTTTCGCTGGTGAGGATCTTAACCGGGCAGACCGTGCGCTCCGCGCGGCCTTTCTGGGAAACGTAGACCATCGTGAGCTTCTTGTGGTTCTCTATGGCGAAAGCTATGTCCTCGTAGAATTTCCGCGTCAGCGGGTTGAGGGCCCTGGCGCCGATGGCGTAGAACAGGGCTTCGCCGGCGGGGGATTTGGTGGCGCGCGAGAAGACCTTGTCGAAGGCGTCCATTATGGGGCCGCCCAGGCCGGCGGCCATTTCGCGCATGAGCACCAGCACGGAGAGCTGTTCGCCGGTGAGGTTGAAGTTCTTCAGGGAGACGCCCGGCGCGAAGGCGTAGACGCCTCGCGAGGGGTTGTCCAGGTGGAAGCCGGTCAGGTTTATCCGCTCCAGATCGCGCTGGATGGAGCGTTCGGAGATGTTGAACTCGGCGCAGAGGTCCGCTATCCTCACCGGCCCTTCGTTCAGGCGGTTAAGGATATTAAGAACACGGTAATACTTTTTATCTCCGCTTTCGTCCTTAGGCATGTATCCCCCTGTCCCACAATTATATAAATTAATCCTGAATTCCCGCATTAAAATTGACTGGGGGGCCGTAAATAAATATAATTTAGGACTCGCGGGCGTAGTTCAATGGTAGAACGTCAGTTTTCCAAACTGATCACGTGGGTTCGATTCCCATCGCCCGCTTAGAATTGATCTTTTGGATTGTTGGTGACGGTAGCAGTGTAGAGGTTAGTGGCGCGCATAGGTGTTGGCGATGGGAATTTCCTTATGGGGAAGCTCGCTGACGCTCGCATGTCGCCCGCAGAAGCGACGTGAAGATGTCGCCCGCCTGCCGGAAGAGGCGACAGGCAGAAGTCGCCAGCAGAAAGAGAAAAGAGTTTTTGCTGGGGTAGCTCAGTCAGTAGAGCACTCCCTTGGTAAGGGAGAGGTCGAGGGTGCAACTCCCTTCCCCAGCTTTCAATTTAGTGATTGGGATAAGTGTTTGTTTGGCGCAGTGGTTTCGTGAGAATGGTTGGGTTTCGGCGGGAAGGGAGTTTTCCTGATGAGGAAGCTCGCTGACGCTCGCTAGTCCCCAGCTTTCAATTTAAGTGGTTCAGATATCAGGACAACAATAACGTAGGAGAAATAAAATGGCAAAAGCAAAATTCGACCGCAGCAAGCCGCACGTTAACGTGGGTACTATCGGCCACGTCGACCACGGCAAATCCACTCTTACCACGGCGCTGGTAAAGGTCCAGTCCGAAAAGGGCCTGGCCAACCTGAAGTCCTACGCCGAGATCACCAAGGGCGGCACGGTGCGCGACGACTCCAAGACCGTCACCATCGCCGTCTCCCACGTGGAATACTCCACCGAGAAGCGCCACTACGCGCACATCGACTGTCCCGGCCACGCCGACTACGTGAAGAACATGATCACCGGCGCCGCGCAGATGGACGGCGCGATCCTCGTCGTCAGCGCCGCTGACGGCCCCATGCCGCAGACCAAAGAGCACGTGCTCCTGGCCCGCCAGGTCAACGTGCCGCACCTCGTCGTGTTCCTCAACAAGTGCGACCTGGTCGACGACACCGAGCTGCTGGACCTCGTTGAAGTCGAAGTCCGCGACCTGCTCAAGAAGTACGAATTCCCCGGGGACACCATTCCGGTGATCCGCGGCTCCTCCATGAAAGCCATGGAAGGCGACCAGGGCCCGCTGGGCGTGCCCGCCATCGCCAAACTGCTCGAGGCCCTCGACACCGCGATCCCCGAGCCCAAGCGCGAGACCGACAAGCCGTTCCTGATGGCCGTCGAAGACGTGTTCTCCATCACCGGCCGCGGCACCGTGGCCACGGGCCGCATAGAGCGCGGCGTGGTGAAGGTCGGCGACGCTATCGAGATCGTGGGTCTGAAAGACACCCAGACTTCCGTTGCCACCGGCATCGAGATGTTCCGCAAGCTGCTGGACCAGGGCCAGGCCGGCGACAACGTCGGTATCCTGCTTCGCGGTATAGACAAAGAGCAGATCGAGCGCGGCCAGGTGCTGGCTGCCGTGAAGAGCTGCACGCCCCACAAGAAGTTCAAGGGCGAGGTCTACATCCTGACCAAGGAAGAGGGCGGCCGGCATACCCCGTTCTTCAAGGGTTACAAGCCCCAGTTCTACTTCCGGACCACCGACGTGACCGGCGGCGTTGAACTGAAGCCCGGCGTCGAGATGATCATGCCCGGCGACCACGCCGAGATGACCGTCGAGCTGATATCCGCCATCGCCATGGAAAAGGGTCTGCGCTTCGCTATCCGCGAAGGCGGCCACACCGTGGGATCCGGCGTAGTCTCGGAGATAATCGAATAATATGGCTGAAAACAAAAACGACGTAAAAGCCGCCGGTCAGCAGCGCATCAGGATCCGCCTGAACGCCTACGACTACAGGCTCATCGACCAGTCCACCGCCAAAATCATCGACACGGCCAAGCGGACCGGCGCCCTCATAGCGGGCCCCGTGCTGCTGCCGACGAGGATCCGCAAGTACACCGTGAACCGCTCGGTTCACGTGGACAAAAAGTCCCGCGAGCAGTTCGAGATGCGCATACACAAGCGCCTGATCGAACTGATCAGCCC
>MGUK01000055.1 GCA_001799995.1 Elusimicrobia bacterium GWF2_62_30 | reverse complement strand
ACTGGCACGCCGAGCGCTCGCGCTTCGAGAACCTGCTGGCCGAGAACTCCGGGAATTTCCGGAAGTCCCAGAAGGAGATAGAGGAACTGTCCGCCGCGGTCCGCGCTTCCGCCGAGCAGAATTCCGCGCGCGAAGCGCGCTTTAACCGCGAGCTGATGGAGGCCCGCTCTAATTACGAGAAGGAGATCTCCTTCCGCATTTCGGACGCCGTGTCGGTCCAGACCGCCAACCTTATGGACGCCCTGGAGGCCGCCAAGGCGCGCAACGCCGAGCTTTCCGATATAGCGATGGAGAACGAGAATGTCATCCGCGCGCTCAAGACGGACGCCGAAGAGCTGCGCCGCGACTTCGAGGACCGCCTGCGCAACGCCGATTCCGAAACCCTGGCCGCGCGCCGCGCCGAGCTCGAGGATATGTTCAACCGCAGGCAAGCCCGGCTGGAGGAGAATTTCACCGTTCTCAAGCACGAGCTCGAGGCGGACTTCGAGGCCCGCCGCGGGGAGGCGGACATCACGTCCAAGGTGCGCAACGAGCGCCTTGAGGAAGAGGTAAAGACCCTTAAAAATGAACTGGAGAAGTTCCGCGCGGCCGAGGAGGCCGCCAACAAGCGCGCGGCTTCGATCTTCGCCGAAATGCTCGCGGCCGGCGAAGCGGCCCAGCTTGAAATGATGAAGCTGCAGAAGGACCACAGCGAGGAGCTCAACAGCGTCATAGAAGAGACCGTCCGCCGCATGACGGAGAGCGCCGAAGAGAAAATGCGCCTCACCCAGCAGGAGCTGGTAAAGACCCAGGAAAGCAACAAGGACGAGGTGCATATGCTCGAGGAAGCGTTCACCTCCGAAAAAGAGAGAATGCTGGAGGAGCTGGCGCGCCGCGATAAGTACATAGAGTCCTGCGATATGAAGATCCAGGGCCTGGAAATGGACATTATGAGATACCGGCAGAACGCCTCCGGAGAACTGGTGAAGCAGATCGCGGAGCAGGACGAGCGCTTCCGCGAAATAGTACGCGAGGAGAAAGCGCGCCGCGACATCCGCGAGAAGGCCTTCGAAGAGGAGCTGGCCAGGACCAGGACTACCGGCGAGGCCCGCGTAACGCAGCTGGAAAACCTGCTGGCGGCCAAGGAGAAGCTGATGGCGGAAGAGGACCGGGTATACCGCCAGAAGCAGCTGGAACTGGACGCGATGCACTCGGAGATGAACCTGCGCGTCAACAAGTTCAACGAGGAACTTTTCGTGCAGAAGCAGGCCCTGGGCGAGAAAGAGAAGGTCCTGAACGACTACCGCCTGAAGCTCGAGAAGGAATACGCCATAAAGGCCGCGGAACTGGAGAACATGAAGGCGGAGCTGAGCCGCGCCATAATGGACTACAAGAACAAAAAGCAGGCGGGGATCTAATATGGAAAAAGAACGTGCCATCCAATGCGTGCCGGTAGAGATGCTCGAGCGCCTGAAAGCCCTGGCTGAACGCCTCTGGGCCGACAATAACCCGTCCTCGGTGCACCTTTCGTCGGTGCTCGAGGAGTTCGAGCCGGATATAAAGGCCCTCGGCCAGATAGTAAAGGAATACGAGACGGAATATTCCGGCCGCGTCTCTTCCAAGGAGGGCGAGTTCTCTAAGAAGGAGGCCCGCCTCAAGGAGAAGGTGCAGTCGCTTACCGACCGCGTGGCCGCTCTCGAGGGCGAACGTGTCGCCGAGCTCAGGAAAATAGGGGAGCTTAAGGGCGCGCTCAAGGACGGCGAGGCCAAACTCGGCCTGGTGCAGTCCAGCAGCATGGAGCTGGAGAGCGAGCTGAACCTGAAATATGTCGCCAAGATGCAGGAACTTTACGACCGGGTGAACAAGAAAGAAATGTCGATGCTCACGGACTGGGAGGAAAAGAACCGGTCGCTGGAGAGCCGGCAGCAGGCGATGGAAGGGGACCATTCCGAAAGGATGCGGCAGCTCAAGTTCAAGGAAAAGGCTCTTGAAGAGGACGCGAAGGCGCGCAAGGCCGAGCTGATAAGGACTTTCGACCGGATACGCGAGGACCTGGACGCCAGGGAACGGGCCATAGCCGCGCGCGAGCGCGCGCTGGCGTACTGGGACAAGGCGGGCGGCTCCCCCGAAGCGAAGAAGGAGGGACAATGAGCGGCACCGACGATCTCAGGGACCTGCTGGACCGGCTGAAGGACGAAGTCGGCCCCGTGTCCGACGCGCCGCCGCGGGCCGCGCGCCGGCCGGCCAGGGAATTCCCCGGAGAACCGGCCGCGCCTTCCCGTTCCCGCGCGGAAGATCTGCCGCGCCGGCCAAGATATGACTTTAAACGCGAGGAGCCCGGGCCGCGTCCCTCCGGCGGTACGGCCTGGGCCGAGAACAAGGAATCGATGCTTTTCGGTACGCTGACCTCCCTTATCGCCGCGCTGGGCGGGATACTCGGCGGGGTGGAGTACCTTGTCTACATAGGCGCGGCGGGTTTTGTCCTTTTTTCCGCCGTCACTCTTTACGCGCTGATCGGGCACCTGCTGAATTCGGCGCGCCGCAGGACCGAGAACGCGGCGCTGGAGGAACGGGTGGACGCGCTCTCCCGCAGGCTGGAAACGTTAAGCCTGCATGAAGCGGAACCGGGCGAGAGGAACAGCCGGGAACGGCAGCGCTGAACCGGCGTTGGGCGGCGGTACAAAATAGATATAATTATTGATTATGAAAATAATAGCCCTTTTCATGTCGGTCCTTACCGTTTTCGGCACCATCCCGGCTTTCAGCCTGGAGCTTCCCAATTCCGACAAGGAATATTTCATCTCCGCCGGCGACGTGGTGAACATAAACGTTTTTCCCGCTGAGGAATTCTCCAGGGAAGTGACCGTGCAGCCGGACGGCAACATAGAGCTGCCGCTGCTGGGCTCGATAAAGGCGCAGGGCTTCAGGGCGGAAGAGCTGCAGAAGGTGCTCGCCGCCAGGTTCTCCAAATACGTTTCCGGCCCTACGATAACGCTGAGCGTGCGCAAGTTCTCCTCCAGCCGCGTGGCCGTGATAGGGCAGATAAACGGCCCCGGCTATTACGAATACCGCGAAGGCATGCGCCTGCTGGACCTTGTGGCCCAGGCCGGCGGCACGATGGATTACGCGCAGGGGGGCAAGGTGCGTATCTTCAGGAACATAAAAGGCGCCGGCAACACCGTGTCACAGGAAGTGGTGAAAGCCGACCTGGCCGCCGTTTACGGCGGCAAGCTGGATAAGAATATACAGCTCCTGAGCGGCGATATCGTCTACATTCCGCGCAAGCCTTACTCGACCGCGGCGCGGTGGATCTCGGATAACTTCGTCCCCTGGACCACCCTGTTCACCTTTATCGTCACCGCCGCCATCGTGGCAAAGAACAATTAAGGGCTCCCGATGAACTCCGAACTGACACTATACGATTACTGGCGCATCATCAACCGCCGCAAATGGACGGCGCTGTTCATCTTCGCGGTGACGATGGTTTCCACCCTCTTTTATACGAGGATGCAGCCTACGGTCTACCGCAGCCAGGCGCTGATCAAGATAAAGCCGCCCAGTTCGTATTACAAAATGCCCGGTTCCGACGTGCAGGACTTCGACCAGTGGGGTACCGTGGCCACCGAGCTGAAGGTGATAGCCTCCTCGGAAATATCAGAGCGCGCGGCTGTTAAGCTCGGTATTTCTCCCGGCGCCAAAGCGGCGTCCCTGGCAGGGGCTTACAAGGCCGAGCTGCTGGCGGACTCCAACCTGATAAGCATCTCCGCCTTCGACGCCGACCCCGCCCGCGCGGCGGATATCGTGTCCGCGGTGATAGACGCCTACGCCGATTTCGACCTGGAGCAGAAGACCCGCCAGGCCCGCAAGACCATGGAGGACATCTCGGGCAGGAAGAACGAGGTGGAGGACAGCCTGCGCTCTTATGAGCGGCAGAAACAGAATTTCGTGGAGAACAACCCGAAGACCGGCCTGGGGGACATCCTGGCCAACCAGCTGTCCGACCTGGAGGCGAGAAAAAAAGAACTGCTGGAAAAATACACGTCCAACCACCCCGACGTCGTCAGTCTGCAGCGGCGCATAGACGCCGCCGAGGCCAAGCTGGAAAAGATCCCGGCGCAGGAAGTGGCCCTGTCCCGCATCAGCCGCGAGATGCGCATGCAGGAAGAGCTTTACACCACCCTGAACAAGCAGTACGAAGAGGCCAAACTGGGGGTTTCCTCCATGGTTTCCTTCGTCAGCGTGGTGAACCGCCCCGTGCCGGAGCGGACCCCTATCTCGCCCAACGTGCAGCTGAACATGACGATGGGCGCGACGCTCGGTCTCTTCATCGCCATCGTGGCCGTCTTCCTGCTGGAGAACCTCGACGTTTCCATCTCCACCATCGAGGACATCGAGGCCTTCATGAAGCTGCCGGTGCTCGGCATCATCCCCAATATCCTCAGCGAAAAGCCAATGGACAACTGGCTGACGCAGTTCATGAAGAAGGAGCGCTACAGCGTGGACGCTTTCCGCAGCGTGCTGATAGTGAACCGCCGCTACGCCTCCAGCGTGATAGAATCCTACCACTCGCTGCGCACCAATATCATGTCCAACCTCAACACCAAGGAGGCGGTTTCGCTGGTGTTCAGTTCCGCCGGGGCCGCCGAAGGCAAGACGCTGACCGCCGTGAACTTCTCGCTGGCCTGCGCCCATTCCGGCCTCAAGACGCTTCTGGTGGACGCCGATCTGCGGCGGCCCGCGGTGAACCAGATCTTCGGCACGAAGAAAAGCCCCGGGCTGAGCGACGTGCTGGCCGGCAAAGAGGACTGGCGCGACGCGATGCTCGAAAGCGCCGATTTCATAATGGGCGGCCTGGATTTCGACCAGCTCATGAGGTTCCCCGGCATCGAGAACCTTAAGATACTCAACAGCGGCACGCAGCCCGACAACGTCATAGACATACTGGATTCCGCCAACTGGACGGAGCTGATGGAAGAGCTGAAGGGCGAGTTCGACATGATAGTCTTCGATTCCCCGCCGGTGCTGCTGTTCGTGGACTCGGTCGTTATTTCCAAGCACGCCGCCGACGGCGTGGTGCTGGTCTACAAGGCGGGCAAGATCGCCCGCGGCGCGCTCAAACGCGCCAAAGAACAGATCACCGGGGTCAACGCCAGGATGCTGGGCGTGGTGCTCAACGGCGTGCGGGCCTCCGAGATGGGGCCGCAGTACGGCTATTATTACAACGATTACAAGAAGTACGCGAACCGCTGACGGCCGCGCGCCCTAACCTAAAATGCAGATAATCGTGACCATCCTCGCGGGCGCGGCCTCCGTCGCCGCGGTATTCTGGGGGATCAGCGGCAACCCGCATTCCATCCTCGTGGTCCTCGGTGCCGTGCTGGTCGCGATCTTCGCCTTTTTCTCTCCCAAGTCCAGCCTTGTCCTGCTGGTGATCTCCATGCTGCTTTCTCCCGAGCTCGGCGTCGGCGCCGTCTCGATGTTCCGCAACGTGGTGGTGCGCTATGACGATATCCTGCTGGTCACGATCTTCATGGCCTGGTTCGCCCGCACCGCCATCTTCAAGGACAAGCCGTTCATAACCTCCACCCCGGTCCAGACACCGGTGCTGCTTTACACCGCGCTCTGCGTGGTCTCCACCGGGCTGGGCGTCATGCGGGGGGAGATAGCCTGGAAGATGTCATCTTTCTACGTGCTGAAATACGTGGAGTATTTCCTGCTGTTCTTTATGACGGTCAATATCGTCGATTCCGAGGAGGACGTGAAAAAATACATGCGCTGGGGCTTTTTCGTCGCCGTGGCGGTTACGGTCTACGCTTACTACTACTATTACGCTTCAGGTCCCCTGGCCCGGGCCACGGCCCCGTTCGAGGTGCCCATAGGCGGAGACCTGCGTGAGTCGGAGCCCGCTTCGCTGGGCGGTTATTACCTGATCATCTTCGGCGTTGGTTTCGCGCTCCTGACGGAGACCGCGGGCCTGTCGTTCCTCGCGTCGCTCGGGCTGATCATCTTCATCTTCCCCGCATTCCTGTTCACTTTTTCGCGGTCCTCCTACCTTGGCTTCGCCGGGATGGTGCCCGCCTTGTTTTATTTTGCCAGGAAGCGGCGGTTCCTGCTGGCCGGGCTCGTCTCGGGCGGCCTGCTGGCCATGTCGCTGCTGCCGAATATCTCCGGCAAGGTGCTGGAACGCATAACCATGACTTACAAAGGCGTGTACGCCACCCAGAGCTTCAACGCCGGAGCGGCCGGCACGATAAGGCTGGAGGATTCCGCCGCTTCCCGCGTGCGATCCCTGCAGAGGGCGCTTTTCGAGCAGTTCCCGAAACATCCGATATTCGGCTGGGGCGTCACCGGCGTAGGCCTGGCAGACACGCAGTATGCCCTGGTGCTGGGAGAGCTCGGCCTTCTCGGAGTGATGCTGTTCGCCTGGATGCTTTACAGGCTTTTTTATACGGCGAAGGCCGTTTTCGTCTACTATGAAACCCCGGCCATACGGGCCCTCGCGCTCGGGTTCATCCTGGCGCTGTGCGGCCTGCTGGTGCAGTCGCTCGGCGTGAATACTTTCGTCATCGTGCGTATAATGGAGCCCTTCTGGTTCATCGCCGCCCTGCTTAGCGTGCTGTACCTGAAAACCGTAAAGGGAAAAGCGGCGGACCTGCAAAAAAAAGAGAGCCCTTAACGGCTCTCTTTCCTCTCCCGCGGGCGTCTATCCTCCGCGCGCTTATCTCAGCAAAGCCTCCTGGACGCTTGAGCCAGATAGTATACTGCGCAAACAAGGAAACGGACCGCGTAATAGGCCGCGAGCAGCAGGATGAAAATATCCACGGCCCGGAACAGGGCGGCGGCCGCCAGCAGGAGAAGCTGCACATTGAAGGCGTTGAGATTTATGAACAGCCGGTAAACTAAATTGTCCCGGAACCGGGAAGACCCGATAACGGCGGTCAGCGTTCCGCTGAAAGTCCCTTCCGCTTTTTCCTTCTGCACGGCATGGTAATCATACCCGGCTTCTATCCTGGCGCTGTACAGCAGCCCGGTCAGGGCGAGGAAGGCCGCGGCGACAAGGCCGGCAGGCGCCAGGCCCGGCAGCCCGTTCGTGATATAGCTGCCGGTGCCGTCCAGGTAGAGCCCCGCGGCCAGGCAGGGCAGATAAAGGCCCTCGGCTATTATGCCCAGCGTACCGTCCAGGAATTTTCCGTAATAGGTGACGTTCTTCGTCGCGCGGGCGATATTGCCGTCGGCGGCGTCCAGCAGCGCATAGAACGCCAGCAGCCCCCAGCCGGGCCAGATGCCCGCCGTGCCGGAGAAGAACAGCAGCCCGGAGCCCGATACCCCGATAAAGAAGCCGGCGTAAGCCGTCGCGCTCGGGGAATTGGTGAAGTTGGTCAGGAAACTCGCCAGGTAGAAAGACAGCGGCCGGAATATAAAATAGCTGACCGGGAACTGTTTTTCCCATTCTTTTTTCTGGGTATAGCCTTCCCGCATCTGTGCCACGGAATATTTTGTCATAGGTTCATGTCCGCTCCTGCGGGGCCAGCCGGTTCCACGCGCTTTGTTTCCCGTTCAATGAGCCAGGCTATGCAGGTCAGCCAGGACAGCAGCGAGAACGCGGTGGCCGCCTTCCAGAAAAGCGCGTCTCCCGAGATCCCGGAGACGAAAGAATAGAACCGCCCGGAAATGAACGGCAGGTACCAGAAGATCATCCAAAGCCCGGAGAAGAGGGTATAGTAGCCGAATTTCCTTTCCCCTCTAAGCGCGGCGAAAGGTACTATCCACACCAGGTACTGTATGCCGAACCCGGCCGTCAGGCAATAGAAGACGAGGAACAGCGAGATGATGTCGTCCAGCAGCGGCCGCTTTTTCCGGGCTGTCCGAAAATAATAAAGGCCGAGGCAGGCCACCAGGAGATATTTCCCATAGGCCGAGCCCAGGGTCTTCATCCCCGCTATGAACGCCAGGCCGCTGTGATTATGCAGCACACCCAGGAGCAGCATATACCCCCAGTGGCCGAACCGCGAAGAATAAGCGCCTACGTTGCCAAGTATCGCGTCCGGCGTGACGAGCAGGAAAGGCAGGAGCGAGAGGGCGGCGGGCAGGCAGGCAATGGCCGCGTAAACCAGCCTGTCCCGGTTCTTCTCCTCCCGCAGCAGGAAAAGGGGGAGCAGTATCGCGGGGAAATTCTTGGCGAGGATGGCTATGCCCAGCAATAGCGCCGACAGCCGCGTCCCGCGCGGCCTTTCTCCGAATTCGTACTGGTACCAGGCCAGAGCGCAGAACAGCATGGTGAAAGGGTCGTACTGCCCGTGTACCGACGTGACCAGGATGGAGACCGGGTTCAGGACGAACAGGGCGGCGGCCAGCAGGGCTCCTTTTTCGGTCCTGCCGGAATTAAGCAGGCCTCGGTAAATGAGGCAGGCCGTCAGGCAGTCCGCCGCTATGGACGGCAGCTTTACCAGGCCCCAGAAAGGCAGGCCGGTAAGATCCGAAACAAGAAGGGCGAGGTAGGAGATGACCGGCACCAGGGGCGGATAATTCGGATGGACCGCTTCGTAGAGGCCGAGAAAGGGTCCGCTCTGGAGATAATCCGCGAAGATCCGCCAGGCGTTCACGTCCGACGTCCCGTATACCGCGAAAGCGGGGATCACGCGGACCAGGAAACAAACTGCCGCGAGGATGGATAGTTTCTTTGCGTGTGTCCCCATATTTTCCGGAAGCCCGGCGGGAGCGCGCCTCCCGCCGCGGTTCAGGCGCCGTCCCGTCCGGTTCTCCTGACGATGAACACCGAGCTGTCGGCGAAGAGGTTCGGCCAGATCCTGCATAGTCCCGAAAACCCGGAATGGACCTTCATTTCCGCCACCGTGAAGCCCTGGGCCTCTATCCACGGCTTAAAATCCTTTATCGTCCAGAAACGCAGGTGCTCACCCGGATGAAGCTGCCACTGCACGGGGAAACGCCCGAACAGGAGCCGCAGCCTGTGGATGTAGTGGCCGGTGTTCGGGACGGAGATGATCAGGCTTTTCCTGAACCGTTCCCTGACTTTAAGAAGAAGCTCCTCGGGGTTGGGAATGTGCTCCAGGACTTCCGAGATGATTATGTGATCGTAGGAGCTCTCAAGGCTGAAATCGCGGGAAGTGACATCCGCCTGGCGCGCGTTTATCCCGGAAGCCTTCGCCATCTCCACGCCGGTATGGGAAATGTCCAGCCCTTCTCCGGCCGTCTGTCTTTCCTTTTTAAGGTATCTGAGCGTGGCGCCCTCGCCGCAGCCTATGTCCAGGACGCTGGCGCCCGCGGCTATTTCTTCGGCGAAGGCGGCGTACCTGGTGGAAAAAAAGTACTCGCCGCGCCGCCGCCAGTAAGTGTCGTAATCCATCCTTTCCATTTTTGCGGGCGAGTCCGCGAAGACGGCCGAGGCAACGGCCCGCAGCCGCCGGTAATAACGTGAAATAAAGCAGGGTTCTTTTTCGGGCATGATTTGCGGACGCGGACCGCGGACACGATTCATTTTACATATTTATTAATGTAAACTGTTATCAGATAAAGGGCCGGAAGCGGCCGGTCATCTATGAGCGGAACGAGGGAAAAAGAAACTATCTCCAGGCAGATGCTTAATGTCCTGGGCTTCAGGGCGGCCCAGATGGGCTATGCGTTCGTCGCGAGCGTGCTGATAGCCCGGCAGCTCGGCCCGGAGGGTAAAGGCGTGCTGAACGTGCTTTTCGCTTTTATAGCCACGTCATGCCTGGCTTTTTCCTTCGGCCTGGCCAATTCGCTGATCTATCACGGCGGGCGCGGTAACTACGGGCTGGGCAGGCTGTTCTCGTGGTCGTTGTTCTGGGTCTCCGCGCTGGCGCTGCTTTACCTCCCCGGCGCTTCCTTCTTTTACTGGGTTTTCCGTGACTCGTTCATGAAAGGCGTCGGTTATCCCTGGTTCTTCGCGGCCATACTGCTCTTCCCTCTTTTCCTGTTGAACATGGTTTCGGGGTCGCTGGCCAAAGCCGCGGGCAAAGTAAGCCTGGCGGCGGCCGTTGTCTGCGCGAAGGAAACGCTGTACATGCTGCTCCTTGTCCTGTCCCTTTACGTTTTCGGGAAAGGCGCGGGGGGGATAATCATTTCCAGGATAATCAGCGACCTGGCCGGCTTCATCCTGATGCTGTACGTGATCAAAGAAGAATTGAAGGCCCAGGACCTGGTGCCGGCCTATGATCCCGCGATGAACCGGGTGCTGTTCGGTTTCGGCCTCAAAAGCTACGCCGGGGGGATCTTCCAGCCCAACGTCAACCGCGCCGATATCTTCCTGACGAATTATTTCACCGGCCCGGCGGGGGTCGGCATCTATTCCGTCGGATTGACCCTTGCCGAAGCCGCGTTGCTCATCCCCTCCGTGGTGAATTTCGTGCTTTTCCCGAAAGTGTCATCGGGCGACAGGGCGGCGGGGGCTTTGTACACCGTTTCGTCCGCCCGGCGGGTCTTCTGGGGCATGGCGGGGCTCGGCGTCCTGGTATGCGCCGCGTCGCCCTGGTTCATCCCGCTGGCCTTCGGCCGCGCGTTCTCGCCGGCCCTGGCGGCGGTACTGATAATAATGCCCGGCGCGGTCCTGCTGGGGCCGGGCATGCTTATCGGCGCGTTCTTTGAGGGCACGGGCAGGCCGGAAATTACCATGAAAAGCAACATCCTCGCCTTCTGTCTGTGCGTGGGCCTGGGCGCGGCGCTCCTGCCAGCTTTCGGCTTCGCGGGGGCGGCGGCCGGCTTAAGCGCCGGGTATTGCGTTTCCGCCCTGTTCCTGTTGTACTTTTTCCAGAAAGAAACCGGGGTCAGGTGGAGCCGGCTTTTTGAGTTCCGTGCCGGGGATTTCTCGCCGCGCGCTATATTGAAGGAAGCCGGCATAGGAGCGGGGGGCGCCCGCACGGCAGAGAGGTGAAAAAAACAGCAATGGGTTTTCTCTCCAGGCTTATAAAAAACCCCGCCCGCGCGTCGGCGGCCATTATCGCCGCCGGGGCGGCGTTCTACTGCTATTACGGCATTTATAAAATATATTACGTTGATCTTGAAACTTTAGGAGGGGACTTTTTCACCTGTTACCTGGCAGCGCGGAATTTCATGACCGGCAATTCGGTCTATCTCCAGGGCCAAGATGGGTTCCCCTATGTTTATGCCCCCCCGGTAACGCTTATCTTTATCCCTTTTTTGAGATTCAACGAGCTGGCTGCCACGAAACTCTGGTTCCTGCTGGGGCATGGCCTGCTGGCAACTTCTTTCTGGACGATCTGCCGTTATGGCTGGAGAAAGGATAAAATGCTCTCCGCGGCCGCAGCTTCCGTTGCGATGCTGTTTTCCATGTCCATCTATGGAATTCTTCATACCGGGAACGTGAATATCCTGATCTTTGCCGGACTTTCGCTCGTGTATGCCGGCCTGCTTTCGGGCCGGGCTGGATACGTCCCCGCCGCCCTGGCTTTCTTTTCGCTCATAAAGATCTTCCCTGTTATACTGGCGGGCCTTTTTATCCGGCGGCGCAATTATTCCGCCTGCGCCTGGTTCCTTCTTTCTCTGGCCGGCTTTGCCGTGGTTTCTTTCGCTGTTTTCGGAGTTCAAAATAATCTGGGCTTCATCCGGGAGCTGTCGTCTTTTCCCAATTTTTCCGCTCCAATGCACGCCATGTCGTTTACGTATTTTCTAAAGCTGTTCTGGCCCGGCATCCCCATGCCGGTCCTTCTTGCTGTCAATGCCGTATTCTTCGCGGCGCTGTGGCTGCTTTGGTGGAGGGAGGCCGCGGCCGGCCCGGACGGCAAGGCCGGTCCGGGGCGGGCGGTAACGGACCTTTTCGCCCTTACAGTTATTATGTTTCTGATGCATCCCACTTCCTGGGTGACATACGGCGCGTTCCTGGTGATGCCTTTCTACTTTGTGGTTTTTTCCATGCTGGAAGGCCGGAGAGATTTTAAAGCGGGATGGGTGTTCGGCCTGTTGTTCGTCTTTATCAATTTCTGGGAGATCTTCTGCTACCAGCTGCCGCTCTCTTTCAGCTTTCTTACTATGCGCCAGGTCTGGCTGGAAAGAAGTCTGTACCCGTTCCTTTACCAGCTGTTCTATTCCGCCCATTTCGCGGCGAATCTGGCGCTTTTCTGGTGGATATTGTCTAATTACAGGGAATTGGCCGGGAATGCGGAGCGGATAACCGCGGGCAACCGGGCGGGGCCGGGGAGAAAAGATATGCCGACGGAGGCCGCCGCGGACACAGGCCAGGCCGAAAAAAAAGTCCATATATTATATTTTCTGCACGACCTGGCGCCGTTCGGGGCGCAGCGTTCCACGCTGTGCCGCGTGCGGGGGCTAGACAAGGAGAAATTCCATATTACGGTCTGTGCTTTCTGGGGGGAAGAAACCCTGGCGGAGAAATTCCGTGAAGCCGGGGCGGAAGTGGTTTTTCTTCGCGCTCGCCGGTTTTACGATCTTTTCGCCTGGTTCCGGTTCGCGCGGCTGCTTTTCAAGCTCCGGCCGCAGGTAGTGGAGACTACCGTGCCCGAGCTCGGTTTCCCTGCGCGGCTGCTTTGTCTTATCCTGCCCGGGACAAAGACGCTGCACTTCTTCCATAACCCGCTTTCCAGCGAACCGGCGCCGTGGCGCTTCCTGAACAAACTGACCCTGGGTCTTTGCGGGGCCGTCGCGTTCAGTTCCGAAGGGATCGTCGATGAGGTGAGGCTGGCCGTCCCTTCGGTAGCCGGGAAGCTGGCGGTCGTGCAGAACGCCGTGGATATGGTCCCGGCTTCGCGCGAGGAAGGCGCGGCCCTGCGCTCCGAACTGGGCCTTTCTCCGGCGGATAAGGTGATATGCTGCGTCGGGCGGCTGGCATTCCAAAAGGGGCAGGACTACCTTATCAGGGCCATGCCGGGGCTCATCGCTAAAAATAAAAGAGCGAAGCTGCTGCTGGCCGGAGACGGCGAGACGGAAGCTGAGCTGCGCGCTCTGGCGGCCGAACTGGGAGTTGAAAGCGCAGTGCTGTTCCTGGGCCGCCGCGGCGACGTGGCCAGGGTGCTGGCGGCTTCGGATATCTACGCCGCGCCGTCACGCTGGGAGGCCTTCAATATAGCGCTGGGAGAGGCTATGCTGGCGGGACTTCCCTGCGCGGCCTCCGATATCGCCGGGCATATGGACCTGGTCCGCGGCGGAGAAACGGCCCTGGCGGTAAAGGCAGGGGATGTTACTGCGTTGGAAGAAGCCCTGCATACGCTCCTGTCTGACGCCGCCGCTGCGGGGGAAATGGCGGCGGCGGCCCGGACCCGCGTCTTGCAGGAGTTTTCACCTGAACAAGTTCTCCCCAGGAGCGAAGCTCTGTATCTCCGCCTGGCCGGCCGGCCGGCCAAATCGGCTGCGGGAAAGACGGGAGTATTGTTCGTTATAGAGAACGAGCGCTTCGGCGGCGGGGAGAAGGCTTTCTCCCAGCTTATCCGCGGGCTGGATAAGTCGCGTTTCGAGGTTTACGCCGCCTGCCTGGCGGACGCCTCGCTGCCCGGGCCGGCGCCGTTCCTGCGCGCCATCGAAGGCCATGCGAAGGTGATCAACCTGGACCTGCGCCGCCTCGTTTCACCGGGCGCCTTCTTCGCGCTGAAAAAGCTCATAAGGGAGAACGGCATACGAGTGGTGCACAGCCAGGGGGCGCGCGCCGATTTCTACGCGCGGCCTGCCGCGCGCGCGGCCTGCGCGTACTCCGTTTCTACGATGGCGACCCCCGTCGAGGAATACGACGTGCCGCCGGCCAGGAAAGCGCTGTACTCCGCGCTGGACCGTTTCTCGGGCCGGTACGCCGACAGGTTCGTGGCGGTGGCGGACCATATAGCGCGCAAGCTCACAGCCGGGCGCGGCATCCCGCCGGAAAAAGTGGTCAGGATCTATAACGGGATAGACGCCGGGCAATACCAGGCGGGGCCGGAGGCCGCGGTGAGGGTCCGCGCCTCCCACGGCGTACAGCCGGAGGCCTTCCTGGTGGCGGCCTTCTGCCGGCTCAGCCGGGAAAAAGGGCTGAAGTACCTGGTAGACGCGGCAAAGGTCGTTGCCGGCAACGCGCAGCTCCCCGCGGGCGCTATAAAATTCCTAGTGGCCGGCGCCGGGCCTTTGGAGGCGGAGCTCAGGGGCCGGGTAAGGGCGTTCAGGCTTGAGAAGATATTTGTTTTCGCGGGTTTTGCCGAAGACGTCCGGCCGCTGATGGCCGCCGCCGACGTTTTTGTCCTGCCGTCGCTGCGCGAGGGTTTCCCGGTCAGCGTGCTCGAGGCCATGGCCTCGGGGAAACCGGTCATAGCTTCGGACATAGAGGGCGTGAATGAAAGCGTTTCGGAAGCTTGCGGCATCCTCGTCCCGGCTAAAGATCCCGAGGCACTGGCGGGCGCGATAGCCGCGCTTTTCCTGGACAGGCCCCGCGCCGCGGAGCTGGGCGCGCGCGGCCGTTCGCTGGTCGCGGAGAAGTTCGGACTTGATAGAATGATAAAGGCTCACGAGGAATTATATTTAAGCCTATGACCGGAATATTCAAGCGGTTCGCCAGGCGCATGATTAAAGCGGAAGAAGAAGGGCTGCGTACGCACAAGGCCGTGATGCGCCTGCTGAAAAAGATCCCGTCAGCCGCCAACCTTCTGGACGTGGGCTGCGGCCACGGCGGCAAGACGCCGCTGTACGCGGAGGCGCTGCGGCTTTCCCTGGACAGGGTAAAAGGCATTGAGCCGCAGGAAAAATACGCGGCCGTCGCGCGCGCTAAATTCGAGGTGTTCTCGGTGGATATCGAGAGTTCGGTGCTGCCGTTCCCGGACTCCAGCTTCGACGTGGTGGTCTGCAACCAGGTGCTGGAGCATCTTAAGAATATTTTCCTGCCCCTGCGCGAAATGGACCGCGTGGTCAGGCCCGGAGGCTGGCTCCTTATAGGCGTGCCGAACCTGGCCGGTCTTTACAACCGGCTGCTGCTCCTCCTGGGGAAACAGCCTATCTCCAGCGAGATAGACGGGCCGCATGTAAGGAGTTTCGCGCACCACGCTTTCCGCGGCTTCCTGGAGAGCAACCCCAATTTTGAATTAACCGCGGTAGACTCCGCGAATCTTTACCCGCTGCCGTACCCGCTGCTGGAACGCCTGGGAGGGCATTTCCCCGGCCTGTCCGCTTTTACTTTTTACCTGCTTAAAAAGAAGACCAACGCCCCTGAAGCCTGCACCTGGAAGCCGGGGCAGGCGGAGGATACCTGCTTCTGAGCGGGGCTGTATGCTGAGAATGTCTGAGAACTACCTGCGAGGTTGCGCCTGATGTGCGGGATCTGCGGCTTTGCCGGAGTTAAGAACGACGCGCTGCTGGGCGCGATGACGGCCTCGCTGGCGCACCGCGGGCCGGACGAGGACGGTTTTTTCTCCGACGAGGAGCGCGTGTCGCTCGGCATGCGCCGCCTGAAGGTGATAGACCTCGCCACCGGCGCGCAGCCCATCTTCAACGAGGACCGCAGCGTAGCCGTGGTCTTCAACGGCGAGATCTACAATTTCCGCGAGCTGCGCTCCGACCTGCAGGCCCGGGGCCACGTCTTCCGCACGCAGACCGACACCGAGGTGCTGGCGCACCTTTACGAGGAGCACGGCGCCGAATTCCCTAAGCTGCTGCGCGGCATGTTCGCCTTCGCGCTGTGGGACGCGCGGGCGCGCAAGCTCCTGCTCGGCCGGGACCAGTTCGGCATCAAGCCGCTCTATTACGCCGTCTCCGGCGACAAGTTTTACTTCGCCTCCGAACTGAAAGCGCTCCGGCGGGCCGCCGGCGTCTGCGGTGAAATGGACCCGGTGGCGCTGGACTATTATTTCACCTACCTCTATATCCCCGCGCCGTTCACCATCTACAAAGGCGTGAACAAGCTCGAGCCGGCTTGCGTGCTGACTTTCCAGGCCGGCGAGGCGCGGGTCAGGAAATACTGGCGCCTGGAAGCGGCGCAGGATAAGGCCCGTACCGAAGGCGACTGCCTCGACGGCATCAGGGACCTGCTGTCCAAAAGCGTTAAAGAGCAGCTGGTCAGCGACGTGCCGCTGGGGCTTCTCCTTTCCGGCGGGATGGATTCCATCTCGCTGCTTTCTTTCATGGCCGAGCACGCCGGCGCCGGGGTTAAGGCCTTCACCGCCGGTTTCTCCGGGGAGGACGCAAGCTTCGACGAAACCTCGGCCGCCGCGGCCGCGGCCAGACACTTCGGCGCGGAACATTTCAGGATACCCCTGAGCCCGGACATCGGCGGGACGATAAAACACCTGGCCGGCCACTTCGACGAGCCTTTTGCGGATTCCTCGGCGCTGGCCAATTACCTGGTCACCAAAGAAGCGCGGAAACATGTCACCGTGGCGCTGGCCGGCATCGGCGGCGACGAGCTGTTCGGCGGCTACCCGCGCCACCTGGGCGCGCGCCTCCTGCCCGGCTACCTGAAGATCCCCGGCCCGCTGCGGCGGCTGGCCGGTTCCGGCGCCGCGTTCATCCCGGAAAGCCGTTCTTCTTTTAATCTCCCGGGCCGCGTCAAACGCTTCCTCGCGTCGGGCTCGTCGGATTTTTCAGGCGCTTATAATTCCTGGATCTCGTACCTGGGCGCGGAGGAAAAAGACGGGTTCTACTCCGGGTATATGCGCCTGGCGCTGCGCGGCGGGGCCTCGAAACTGCCCGGCCTGCCCCGCGACCCGGCGGAGGTCTTCGGTTTCGAACTGGGAGCCTACCTGCCCGACGACCTGCTCTGCCTGGCCGACCGCGCCTCCATGGCGAATTCACTCGAACTGCGCGTGCCTTTCCTGGACACGCGCCTGGTGCAGTTCATGGCCGGCGTGCCGCTAGAGCTCAAGACCAAAGGTTTCCGCCTCAAATACCTGCTGAAAAAAGCGATGGCGCCGCGGCTGCCCGCCGGGCTGCTGCGCGGGCCCAAGCGCGGCTTCCAGGTGCCGCTGGCGCGCTGGCAGGACAAGGAGCTGAAGGCCTTCACCGCGGAGGTCCTCAGCCGCGAGAACGTCAGAAGGGCGGGGGTGCTTTCCCCGGAAGGCGTGGAGAGAATGCTGGCCGCCCATGCCTCCGGGCAGCGCAACCTCTACGACCGCATCCACGCGGCCAGCGTTTTTCATCTCTGGCTGGAACATTCCCGGCACGAGCCCCCGGCGGCCATTTCCTCGCCGTGGCAGGTGCGCGGGACGCGCAGGATACTGCTGGTGAACATGGCCGGTCTCGGCGATATCGTCATGATGACCCCCGCCGTCCGGGCCATAAAAGCGGCCTACCCGGATTCCACGCTGGAGCTGCTGACCATAGACCGGTCGGCGGACCTGGCGGCGGGCATCCCCGGCATAGACAAAATACATTCGGTGCCCATCGAATACCGTTTCGCCGGGCCGGCGGCGGCGCTGAAGTTCCTGGTAACGCTGCTTGCGCTGCGCGGGGCGCGCTTCGACGCGCTGTTGAATTTCAGCCTGGTCTCCTCTTTCGGCGGCCTGCTCAAGGCCAGGCTGATAAACGGCCTGGTGAGAGCAGGGATCTCCGCCTGCAGGGTGCTCAGGGGGCTGGGCGCGGCCGGGGACGTTACTGCTTACGAGGAAGTCATAGAACAGAAGAGCGAGGTGGCGCTGACCGCCCGGCTGCTGGAGCCCCTGGGGATCTCGGCCCTGGACCTGGAGATAAATTATTCGCCCGGCGCCGAAGAGAAAAAAAAGGTGTCGCGCGACCTGGCGCAGCGCGGGCTTTCCGGGCGTCCCCTCATCGGCCTCAACCCCGGCGCGTTCCGGCCCTCGCGCCGCTGGCCGCTGGAAAAATGGAAGGCGCTGGCCGGGCTGCTGCTGGAAAAATATCCGGGCGCGCTGCTCGTTGTTACCGGTTCCGCGCAGGAGGAGGCGCTGGCCTCGGCTTTGAAGGTTTCGGACCGGGTCTTCGCGGCCGCCGGGCTTTACAGCGTGAGGGAGAACGCGGCGCTCTACGGTCTGCTGGACGTTTTCATAACCAACGATACCGGGCCCATGCATCTCGCCGCGGCCGCCGGGACGAAGACGGTCTGCATCTTCGGGCCCGGGGACCACTGGCGCTTCTCCCCGGCGGTGCCGGAGAGCAGGAAGCGGGTGGTAAGGAAGGATATCGCCGGCTGCGACATGCCGTGTTATAAGTTCGATTGTCCGAACACGGCCTGTCTCGAGACGATAAGCCCGGAAGAGGTGCTGGCCGCCGCGCAGGAACTGCTGGGGGGTAACACGCAGTGAAACCGTCGAAAATAATTTCCGCCGCCGTGCTGCTGCTCCTGCCGGCGGTCCTTCTTTTCTGCTCGGCCGATAAGCTGCATTACCCGACCGCGCAGTGGGACGGCTGGGTGCTGGAAAGCGTGCTGGCCATCCGCGCCGGCACTTTCGCCGCCGACCCTTACGTGATACATCCGCCGCTTTACCTTTACCTGCTGGCCTTTTTCAAGCCGCTGCTGGGGGCGGACCTGCTGGCCGGGGCCAGGCTTTTCAATTTCAGCTGCTACCTGCTCACCGGCTGGCTGGTGTTCCTGCTGTCGCGCCGGATGGCGGGGAAGGAACACGGCCCCGCGGCCGGGTTTACAGGCGCTATATTGTTCTACCTCTCCCCGCTGGCTTTCCAGGGGACATTCCTGCTGGACCTCGGCGACACGGCCGTGGTGCCAGCGGCTTGCGCGCTGTATTTTTACGCGCTGGCGGCAGGGGCGGGCGGCCCGCTGAAGGGACTGCCGCTGGCGGCCGTTTTCGCCCTGAACCTGTGGGCCAAGTTCATACATTCGATCTTCATCGTTTTTGCGGCGCTGGCTGCACGCTTTACCGGCGCAGAGGACGAGAAAGGCTGCTCTAACCTGCGCATAATGGCCGCGGGCGCGGCGCTGTTCCTGCTGTCCTGGACCGTGTACGCTTTTACGTCCCTTAACGCGCCGGAGCGCTGGGAGCCGCTGCAATACCTGTTCGGCGAGATGATCTACAATTACCAGCGCCAGGATGTGGCTGGCGGCCTGAAACAGCTGCTTTATCTCCGGATCACAGCTGTGGCCCGGGTGCTTCTGTGGCTCTGGCCGCTGCTCGCGCTCTGGGCCCTGCGCCTTTCCCGGCGCGGTTTTGGAACGGGCACGGAAAGATGCATGAACTATTTCGTGCTTATCTTCATGGTAGGCGCTTGGCTCAGCAAAGGAACTTCCAACGGTTTCCCCAAATACCACGCGGCCCTCCTGCCGCCGCTCTGCGCGCTTTGCGCGGCCTGGCTGGCCGGATCCCTGCCCGAATGGAGGCGCGCGGCCGGGCTCAGGACGGCTGCGGCCGCGGCCCTGGTCCTCCTGGCGGCGTACTTCGCCGGTGACCCTGCGTACACTTTCTCCCACTCCCTGAAAGAAGCGCTTATCAGCGGTTCCGGGCTGCACCAGGCCCTTGGCCGCCTGGCGGCGCAGGCGCTGGCCGTCCCGGCGTTCTTTTTCTTCCTGTGGAAGGTCTGCAGCGGTTCCCTGGAGAAAAGATCCGCGGCCGTGCTCTCGTTGGCCCTGACAGGCCTGCTGTGGAGCTCGGCTATGTACGTTCTCCAGGCGCGGGGGGATTATTTCACCAACTACGGCTACGGGAGCACCGGAAAGCGCGAGGCTGTGGAGTATGTCCGCGCGCACTTCGCCAAGGGCAAAGCGGCCGGGGCCAATGAGTTCGCCTGGGAGTTCAAGGCGGCCGGGATACCGTTCATCAACGTAGGCGACAGGTGCTTTATCGAGGCCGCCTGTTCCGCCGCCCTGCTGCGCGACCCCGGGACGGCGTTCTTTATTTTCGGGCAGGCCTCCAACACCGTGGAGCAGGTGAAGGGCTTCCTGGCCCTTACCCCGGAAAAACTGGGCCGGCCTTTCTCCTCCGTGAAAAAAGGCGACTTCTGGATCTATGATTTTACTCCGCGCTGACTCCGCTGCCGGCCCCCTTGTGTCCCCTTGGTAAATAAAGTATAAATATAGGGCCGTGCCTCATGGCGCGGCCATACATGGAAAGCAAAATTTTAATTGTAGACGACGACGCCCACCTGCGCGAAACGCTGCGCGACCTCCTCGAAATGGAGGGCTACAAGGTATTCGAAGCCGGTTCCGGCGCCGAGGCCATGAAGATGGTGGTCTCCGATTTCTTCCATGTCATCCTGATGGACTTCAACCTCACCGACAAGACCGGCATCGAGGTCATCAAGGACATCCGCAAGCTCAACACCGACAGCCAGATCCTGATGATGACCGCGCACGCGTCCCTCGACACCGCCGTGAAGGCCATCCAGGAATCCGTCTACGATTTCCTCATCAAGCCCGTCGATTTCAACTACCTGCGCCGCGCCATCAAGAAGGCCGAAGAGAAGCTTTTCCTCGAGCAGGAGAACAAGCGCCTCATCGACATGCTCAAGCACAATAACGAGCAGCTCGACCGCCTCAACGGCATGAAGTCGAAGTTCATGTCCATGGCCTCGCACGACCTGTCCAATTCCCTGATGACGCTGCAGATCAGCTTCGAGATGCTGGCCGCCACCATAAAACCCAACGACGACCAGAAGAAGAAGATGGATTTCATCAGCGCCAGCATCACCCAGATCTCGCGCCTGATAGGCGACCTGGTGGACTGGGCGTCCATCGAGCAGGGCAAGTTCCGCCTGGAAAAGAATTATTTCGAGATGGACAAGATGGTGGAGGAGATGAGCGTGGGCCCGAAGGCCCGCGCGATGCAGAAGAACATCGAGATCGGCGTCTCGGTCTCGCCCGGCCTCAAGATGGTCTGCGCCGACAAGCGCCGCATCGGCCAGGTGCTCCTGAACCTCCTCGAGAACGCCATCCGCCACACCCAGCGCGGCGGCAAGATAACCATTTTCGTGGGCCCCATGGACGACTTCGTCTGCGTGTCCGTCAAGGACAATGGCGAGGGCATCGACCCCGAAGTCCTGCCCAAGCTGGGCCAGAGCTTTTATCAGCCGGCGGGCGGGAAATCCCCT
>MGUK01000054.1 GCA_001799995.1 Elusimicrobia bacterium GWF2_62_30 | reverse complement strand
CGTCTCCTGGTTCTTCGAGGGCAAGCCCAAGTTCCTGGGGCTGCTGACGGGTTCCATAGCGGGACTCGCCACCATCACCCCCGGGGCCGGTTTCGTCACCACCAAGGCGGCGGTATTCATCGGCATCATGGCCAGCCTGGTCTGCTACCTGGCCGTCCATCTGAAGAATAAACTTGGCTGGGACGACGCGCTCGACGTCTGGGGCGTGCACGGCGTGGGCGGCGTGCTGGGCGTGATCCTGCTCGGCGTGTTCGGCACCACGGCGGTGAACGCCGCGGGCGCCAACGGCCTTTGGCACGGCGGCGCGGCCTTCTTCGGCAAGCAGGTGGCGGCGGTGTTCTGCACCGCGCTGTACGCCTTCATCTTCTCCTACGCGGCGCTTCACCTCATTAACGTCTTCACCCCGGTGAAAACCACCGAAAAAGAAGAAGAGGCGGGCATGGACGAAGTGCAGCACGGCGAGACCGCCTACCTGCATTAAGCGGCGTTGCGCGCCCGCCCGGAACTGTCCCGGACGGGCGCCATAACTTTAGGAGGAACTATGAAAAAAACCACACTTATCGCTTCGGCTCTTTTCTGCCTGGTCCCGCTGGCCGCCAACGCCACCCCGTCCACGCAGATCTGGATACCTTCCACCGACATACAGAAGTACAAAAGCGTCCACCTGAACGTGGATAACTATGTGGCCGCGGAGAGCGCTCCCGGCGGTTCCGTGAAAGCCCCTGTCTTTATGGCCGGCCCCACCGTGGGCGTGCTTCCTTATGAGAAGATACAGGCCGAGGTCGGCTTTGACCTGGTGAAAACCGGGTCTAAGTATTATGATAACAGCCCGGTGTATCTTAACGCCAAGGCGGGCACGCCCGAAGGGACGCTCTTCGCCGGCAGCCCGGCTCTTGCCGTCGGCGGCTATAACTTCGGCACGAAAACCGACCTGACCGACCAGAACGTGGTCTACGGCCTGGCCGCGAAGAATGTCGCGAAGTTAGGCAGGTTCTCTGCGGGGTATTACATGGGCAATAAAAAGCTCCTTCTCGACGAGAACGGCGACAAGGCCAATACCGGCGTGCTCCTGTCCTGGGACAGGACCATCAGCGAGGTTTCCGACAAGCTGTGGGCCGCGGTGGACTACCAGGGAGGCGACTCGTCCTTGGGCGCGCTCAGTTTCGGCGTTTCCTGGGCTTTTGCCGCAAATACCAGCGTGATCTTCGGCTATGACATGTACAACAATGACAAAGTCGCATTAGGCGATACTTTCACCGTGCAGCTGGATATTAATCTCTGGTAGCCGGCTGCTGCTGAACCTCAGCGCGCAGTGCCCGTTCAAAAGGCCCCGCCGGAAAGCGGGGCCTTTCTCTGTGCAAATAAACCGCGGTAGAGCCCGGCAGAACCGCGGGGGAAAGTGGATAGCCTTGGCCGCGGCCGCATTTGTATAATTCATTAAGGCGGCTTTGGGCCTATACCTATGAATATCATTGAAATTAAAGACCTGAAAAAAGATTATCCTTTGGGGAACACCATCGTGCCCGCGCTCCGCGGGGTGGACCTGGAGGTCGCGGAAGGCGACTTCATGAGCATCATCGGCCCTTCCGGCAGCGGCAAAACCACGCTGCTCAATGTGATAGGCTGCATAGATTTCGCCACCTCGGGCAACGTAAAGGTGGCCGGCCGCGAGATCACGGCGCTGGACGACAGGCAGATCACCGACATCCGCCTCAATAAGATAGGTTTCATCTTCCAGACCTTCAACCTTATCCCGGTGCTGGACGTGCTGGAGAATATAGAGTTCCCGCTGCTGCTGATGAAGCGCTCGGCGGCGGAGGCGCGCAAGCGCGCGGAAAAACTGGCAGAAGAAGTGGGTTTGGGCGAGCATATCCATCACCGCCCCGCCGAGCTTTCAGGCGGCCAGCGCCAGCGCGTGGCCATAGCCCGCGCCCTGGTGACGAACCCGGACATTGTGCTGGCCGACGAGCCCACCGCCAACCTCGATTCCGTTACCGGCGCGTCCATCCTCGAACTGATGCGGCGAATGAACGAGCTGGAGAAGACCACGTTCATCTTCTCCACCCATGACGCCAACGTGCTCAAGTACGCGCGCCGTATCGTAAAGATCAAGGACGGCCTCATCGAGAAGGAGCCGGTAGCCGCGTGAAACTGGTACTGACCATAGCCTGGCGCAATATCCTGCGCCACAAGGGCAAGAGCCTGGTGATAGGCGTGATCCTGTTCACCGGAGCCTTGCTTATGACCGTCGGCAACGGCGTCATAGCGGGTATGGCCAGGGGCGTGGAAAAGAACATCATAGACGGCTTTATGGGCGACGTGGTGCTGATGAGCGACGAGCAGAAGTCCGATAATATCCTGCTCAACATGATGGGCGGCAGCATAGAGCCGGTGCACACCTACAAGACCATCCGGGAAGTGCTGCGCGCCCAGCCTTACGTGGCTAAGTGGCTGCCGGCCGGTAAGAACCTGGCCATGATCTTGAACGAGAACGACGCCACGCCCATGGCCCTGTACCTGATAGGCGCGGACCTGGCCGCCTACCGGGAGATGTTCCCGGACAATTTTACCGTGATAGAGGGCACTTATCCCGCCGGTACGGGCCGCGCGCTGCTGATGCCCAACTTCCAGCGCGGCGAGATCTACAATTACTCCAACACCTGGTTCCTCTCCGAGACCGGCGGCGTGGTGAAGGAGAACCTGAAGAAAGAAGCCCTGGAAGAGCTGGCCGCGCTGCGCGTGAGTTCCAGCATAGTGCTGATGGGCATGGCCAGCGGCATAAACTCCACCACCGACATACGCTTCCCTATACGCGGCGTCATCAGATATAACGCGCTGGACCAGATCTTCGGCCATTTCGCCATTGTGGACCTGGAATCCTACCGGGAATGCCTGGGTTACCTGACCGCCGCCGATATGGCCGCGCAGGTGCCGCAGGAGGAGAAGAAGCTGCTGGGCCTGGAGGGCGAAAGCCTGGATTCTTTGTTCGGCGAGGAGATGTTGGCGGAGGCTCCCCGGACCGCGCCCAGGGCCGCGGCGGCCGCCGCCCCCGCGGTTTCCGTGGAAGACGGCGCCTACAACGTGGTCTTCATTAAACTCAGGTCCGGGGCAAACTCGCGGGACGCGGTTAAGCAGCTTAACGCCGCGCTGACCGCCGCCGGCGCCAAGGTGCGCGCCGTGCCCTGGAACAAGGCCTCGGGCCCCATAGGCGGCATGGCGCTGATAATCAGGGGCGCGCTGTTCATCTTCGTCATGCTGCTGTTCAGCGTGGCCGTCATCATCATAGTCAACACGCTCACCATGTCGGCGCTGGAGCGCGCGCCGGAGCTGGGCATGATGCGGGCCGTGGGCGCGCAGAAGCCTTTTATCGCCGGGATGTTCCTGGGCGAGACGGCGCTGCTGTCTTCGGTGTTCGGCGGACTGGGGATAGCGCTGGGCGTGCTGGCGGTGCGCGTGATCCCGCTCCTGAAGATAAGCACCAACAACGACATGCTGCAGCTGCTTTACGGCGGCAATATCTTCAGCCCCGTCCTGAGCTTGTCCGCCATAGCGCTTACCATTTTGCAGTTGGCCGCGGTAACGGTGATAGCTGCCCTCTACCCCATGCTGGTAGCCGCGCGCATCACCCCGCTGGACGCGGTGACCAGGGATTAATATGCTGCTTTTACGCCTGAGCCTGAGAAACCTGCTGCGCCAGAAACGGCGCAATATGCTGCTGGGCTCCGCCATGGCCATCGGCGTGGCCATCCTCATCACAGCCAACTCCTTCTCTCACGGCATCTCCGACATCATGTTCAACAAGATCATGCGCTACGTCACCGGGCACGTGGCGGTGCGCTTTAACGAGCGCGGCGGCGTGATGCGCGAGATCTTCCGCGACCGGCAGCGCGTCTGGGACGCCGTAAAGGACGAGCCCCTCATAGAAGAGGCCGACGAGGCCATAGGCACCTTCTCGCGCGCCATCGGCAACGGCCGCTCCGACAATATCATGCTCATCGGCGTGGACACCGGCAAAACACTGAGCGCCAAGGCCCTCAAGGAACTGGAAGACTCCTTCAGGATGTCCGAGGGCAAATGGGAAGACCTCAAGCGCACCGACGTGGAGAACCCCGTCATCGTGGCGGAGGAGAAGGCGCGCTATCTCAACGTGAAGCGCAACGACACCATCCGGGTGCGCTTTCGCAGCATGTTCGGCCAGGACCAGGCCGCCCGCCTGACCGTGGTGGGCATCTCCAAGAACGACAATATCTTCATGCAGGGCGTGGTGTTCCTCGACCGCGGCCGCGCTAAGGACCTGCTGGGCTTCCGTCCCTGGGAGACCGGCAGCCTCAGCATCACCGTAAAGGACCCGCAGAAGAACGCCTTCGCGCTGGCCGACCGCATCCACGCCCGGCTCAAGCCCGGCCTGGCTGTCATCTACGCCTCGGCCGGGGCGGCCCGGCGGCCGGTGACTGCGCTGGGTTTCAAGACCGATGACGCTTCCAAAGAGAAACTGAAGAGCTTCATAAAACTCTCTTCGGGCAGCTGGGACAAGGTCTTTAAAAAGGACGGAGTTATACTTCCCTCCGCGCTGGCCGGAGCGCTGGGCGTCACCGCCGGGGGAAAGATAACGCTGGCCTACCCGCGCAAGTTCGAAAAAACCCCTAAAGAAGCCGTCCTCACCGTGGCCGCCGTCTGCTCTTCGGGCTGCGCCGCCCCGGACGCGGTGCTGTTAAACGACGCCGGCTTCTACGACCTTTACTACGAGGACATGCCGGCCGCCCCCGCCGCCGGAGCCAGGCGTTTTTCCGCCGAAGGGCCCTGGGCGGAACTGCTGGCGCCTGAATGGGTGCTGCTCAAGCGCACCAATAATACCGACGACTACAAGAAGAAGTACCAGGACATAGCCAGGAACAAGTGGAAAGGCACCACCATAGACGTCTCGACGATGTACGAGACCGCCAGCGACATCCTTAAGATGGAGAGCGTGCTGAACATCATCACCGTGTCGGCGGTGCTGGTGCTCTTCTTCATCATCCTGCTGGGCGTGGTGAACACCCTGCGCATGACCATCCGCGAGCGCACCCGCGAGATAGGCACCGTGCGCGCCATAGGCATGCAGCGCCGCGACGTGCGCGACATGTTCCTGCTGGAGACCCTGCTGCTCACGCTGTTCTCCTCGGCGGCCGGCCTGCTGCTGGGCTTCGCCGTCATGAAGGGGCTGGCGCTGATAACTTTCCATCCGCACGACAACCCGCTGGGCATGCTGCTGGTCAACGGGCACCTGTATTTCCTGCCCACCTTCTACGGCGTGGCGGGCAGCGTGCTGCTGATCATCGCCATAGCGGTGGTAACGGCCTGGTTCCCGGCGCGCCGGGCGGCCAACCTGTCCCCGGCCAAGGCGCTCGGGCATTTCGGATGAGGTCTACTATGCTTAAAACCGCTTTTCTCGCTCTTGCGCTGTTCCTGCCCGCGGGCTCCGGCTACTGCGCCGAAAGCCGCGTGGTGCCCATCCTGAAGGCCATAGACGAGAACTACAAGATGAAGAAGGATATGCGCGCCGAGGTCACGCTGACGCAGCAGCGCGCGGAGCAGGGGACCAAGATCATAGACATGGCCTACTACCGCCGCGACTCCGACGACGCGTTCCTGATAGTGATGCGCGCTCCGGAGAACGAGAAGGGCAACGGCTACCTGCGCGTGGGCGACAATTTCTGGATGTACCGCAAGAACACCCGCACCTTCCAGCACGTCAACCGCGACGAGAGCATCGGCGGCTCGGACGCGCACAGCGACGACTTCGAGACGCGCAAGCTCGACGAGCTTTACGGCCCGGTGATAGATCCCTCCGGCACGGAGAAATTCGCGGAAGATATGCTGGGCAAGGTGCCGGTCTATAAATTCGAGGTGAAGGCCAAAGTGAACGACGTGGACTACCCGCGGCAGATCTTCTGGACGCGGCGCGACAACAACCTGCTGCTCAAGCAGGAGTCCTATTCCTTGTCCGGCACGCTGATGCAGACCGCGTATTTCATCAAGTTCACGGAGATAGAAGGGCGCTACGTCGCGGTGAAGCAGCTCTTTATCGACGAGTTCGAGAAAGGCAACAAGACCATAGTGGATATCGGCAGCATAGTCCCGGGCAAGCTCGACGACAAGATCTTCACCAAGGCCTACCTGGAGAACCTCAGCAAATAACCATGAAAAACCTCCTTTTCTGTGCCTTGCTGGCCCTAAGCCCGGCCGGCGCCCTGGCCGCGGACGCCGCCGTGGAGTTCGAGATGTTCTCGGACACCCAGTTCAATGTCCCGGCGGCCACGGCCGCGCCCGCCGCCGAGGAGCAGAAAAGCGTGGGCTTTTCCGGCGAGGTGATGAGCGTGCTGGAGAACGTGGTCACCAGCACTTCGTCTGCCGATCCTTTCAATTCCTACATAGTCGGTAATATCATGCTGGACGCGCGCCTTAAGCACGGTGTGAAGGCCTTCGCCAACATGGAGACCAGCTACGTTTCCCGCACGCGCGAGACCTCCTCCACCCTGCGCGAGGCCTTCCTGGACTTCAACATAAACCGGGACGTCTATTTCCGCACCGGCAAGCAGGTGCTGCAGTGGGGGCGCTGTTCCTTGTGGAACCCCACCGACCTGGTGAACGTGGAAAAGAAGCCTTTCATCCGCAAGATAGGCTCCCGGGACGGGGCCTACGGCGTAAAGTTCCATGTCCCGTTCGGCACCACGTACAATATTTACGGCTTCCTCGACACCGGCAGCGCCGGCGAAAGCCGCGACCTGGGCGGCGCGCTGAAATTCGAGCTGCTCGCCGGCAAGACCGAGATGGCGTTCTCGGGCTGGGGCAAGCGCAACCGCTACCCGGTCTTCGGCTACGACGTCTCCAGCCGCCTGGGCGACGTGGATATCTCCGGCGAACTGAGCGCGGCGCGCAGGGACAATACCCGCTATGTCCGCGAGCGGGGGGGAGTGCTGGATACTTACCTGAAGGACGATAAATGGGTCACGAGGGCCGCCGTTAACTTCAGCGAAGGCTTCCGGCTCGGGAATTTCAACGACAGGCTTACCGTGGCCGCGGAGTTCTTCTACAACCAGAACGGCTACGACGGCGCCCCCTTCAGGGACAAGACCGCCTATACGTACACCGGCCCCCTGGCCCTGCTGAGCGCGGCGGGGACGAAGAAGAACTACCTGATAGGCAACGGCCTTTATGAGCCCAACTACCTGTCGAAGTATTACGGCGCTGTCTTCACCAGCGTCGGCCGCTTCCTCATCACGGACATGACGCTTAACATGAATTACGTGCGCAACCTCAGCGACGATTCCGGCGTGCTCAGCGCGGGCGTGAACTACAAGAACATGAATGATCTCTCCGCCGGCTTCCTGGCCAGCGCGTACCTGGGGCCGAGGTACCGCGAATACACGGCTTCAGGGGCGAAACTGCTGCTGCAGCTCACCGCCGGGGTTTCGTTCTGAGGCCCGGCATTAGTTAAGGCTCCGTCACATTATGAACAACGATCGAACTATGCTCCAGCCTGACGGCACGCTTGCGGCCGCGGGCGGCCCCGTCGTGGGAGAAACCTTTCCGTTGCGCGCCATGCTGCCCGCTATCGCGCTTGCGCTCGGTATCTTCCTGTCCCTGTTCGCCAAATCCGGCTGGAGCCGGTTCATCCTGCCCCTGGAAGTGTTCGCGGACCTGTGCATAGCTATCTTCGCTTTCCGTCACAACGCCGCCGGCGCCCGCTGGTGGCGGCTGGCCGCCGTCGGGCTGCTGGTGGGGGATTCTTTCTACCTGATAGGGCATAATGTCGCGGCCTTCCCGGCCTGGGCTTTTATGACGCAGGAGGGATTCTACTCGCTGAGCCGCGTCATGACCGCGGCTTACCTGTTCAGCAACCTGCCCCCGTTCCGGGAGCTGGAAGCCGCTGAAAAAGCTATCCTGGCCGTAGTGTGTGCCGCCGCCACCTATGTTTCCGTCCATTACCTGATAATCCCGTATTTCACCTCCGGCAACCACGCCACTATCTTCTTCTATACGAACGCCGTCATCAACCGCCTGGCGGAATCCGTCACGATACCTATCGTGCTGCTGCTGGGCATGAAGGCCCGCACCAGGTACTGGCTCTGCATGACGCACGGCCTGACGCTGGTCTCGATAGCGACCATAGCCCTGGGCTACAACTGCGCGATGAGCACAAGCAGCGTCAGCAGTATCCCGCTGCAGGAATACGGCTGGCTCTGCGGCCTGCTGATAGTGCTGATAGCCCAGGCCTATGACTCCGCCCGCGGCGCGCCCTTCGCCAGGTGGAACAGCGCCAGGGTCAGGCTGGTCTGGCTGGTGCTGGTCTTCAACCTGGCCATGCTGCTGGCGCTCTATTTCATCCAGATCTTCATCAGCAAGGACGCCTTGCAGCTGGCTTCCATCCTGTTCATCTTCTTCGGCCTGTGGTCGGTCGCTAACCTGATAGCTTTCAGGATCACCGAGGACATCTACCTGCTGCTGGAGAAGGTCCACGTCGGGGGCGAAGCGGACGCCAGGCCGGCTTACCGCGTGGCCATCTACGAGGCGGAACTGTTCGCGGAAAAACTCAAGGCCGCCTACGATACCATCAGGTCGCAGGCCCGGCTGTCGGCGCTGTCCGCGCTGGCCGCGCAGGTGGCGCACGACATCCGCAGCCCCCTGGCCGCGCTGGACTCGGCGCTGAAGGACGTTTCGCAGCTGCCCGAGGAAAAGCGCCTCCTTATAAGCGGCGCCGCCGGGCGCATCCGTGATATCGCCAACAACCTGCTGGAAAAGAACCGCCAGGGCGCCGCGCCGGGGGCGCAGCCTGAGGCAAAGCTGAAGCCGCAGCTGCTTTCGGGCCTGATAGCCCCGGTGATCAGGGAAAAACGCCAGCAGTACCATGACCGCGCGGACGTGAAGATAGAGGCCGGCCCCGGCGACGAGGCCGGCTCTCTGGCGGCGTGCGTAGACCCGGTGGAGTTCGGCCGGCTGCTGTCCAACCTGGTCAATAATTCCGTGGAGGCGCTGGAGCGCGGCGGCACGGTGACGGTAACCCTGTCCCGGCGCGGCGATCTTGCCGAGCTGACGGTGCGCGACGACGGCAAGGGCATACCGGCCGAACTGTTGCCCCGCCTCGGGCGCCGGGGAGAGACCCACGGCAAGGCCGGCGGCTCCGGCCTGGGCCTGCACCACGCCCGCGCCGCCGCGGAGGCCTGGGGCGGCTCGCTGGCCATCAGCTCCGGACCCGGCAAGGGCACGACGGTACTTATCTCGCTGCCGCTGGCCGGACCGGAAAAATAAGAAGAGTTTTCCCGCGGGCATCCCGACACTACGTTGGCGGGGCCGCATGCTATACTATTATTGTGAACCCGGAAGAAATTCTTAAAAAACGCTGGGGTTACGACTCCTTCAAGCCGCTGCAGAAAGAGGCCATAGAAGCCGCGCTGGCCGGGCGCGACTGCCTGGTGGTGCTGCCTACGGGCGGCGGCAAAAGCCTCTGCTACCAGCTGCCGGCGGCTTCCGGCAAGGGGCTGGTGCTGGTGGTGTCCCCGCTGATAGCGCTGATGGACGACCAGGTGGCGGCCGCGCGTGAAGCCGGGCTGGCCGCCGACTCGCTGCATTCCAACCTCAGGGCGGCGCCCAAAAGAGAAGCCTACGCGAACCTCAACAGCGGGGTGACCGAACTGCTTTACGTAAGCCCCGAGCGCCTGCTCGTCGGCGATCTTTACGAGGTCATCGGCCCGCGCCTGATCCTGGCCGCCGTGGACGAGGCGCACTGCGTCTCGCACTGGGGCCACGAATTCCGCCCCGAATACCGCCGCCTCACAGAGGCCCTGGACAATTTCCCTAAAGCGGCACGTATGGCCCTTACCGCCACCGCCACCCCCGTGGTGCAGGACGACATCCGCGCCCAGCTCGGCCTGCGCTCTCCCGAGATCCTGATCGGCCACCCCGACCGGCCCAACCTTATCTACCGCGCTTTCCCGCGCCGGGACCAGTTCAAGCAGGTGCTGGAGGTTGTGCGTGCCCATCCCGGCGAAGGCGGTATAGTTTACGCGCAGACCCGCAAGGACGTGGAGCGCCTGGCCGAAAAACTCAAAGGCGAAGGCGTGCAGACGGCGCCCTACCACGCGGGCTTGAACGCCGAGGAAAGGCGCAAGGCGCAGGACGATTTCGTCAACGAGCGGCTGGACGTCATCGTGGCCACCATAGCTTTCGGTATGGGCATAGACCGTTCCAACGTGCGCTACGTGGTGCACGCCAATACCCCGCGCTCCGTGGAGCATTATCAGCAGGAGAGCGGCCGCGCCGGCCGCGACGGCCTGAGCGCCGACTGCACGCTGCTTTTTTCCGCCGCCGACCTGATGATGCACCGCTGGCTGGCGAAGAAAGACCTTACGCTTACGCCGGAGCGGGAGCGCGCCCTTGAAAAACAATTGCGCGATATAGGCCGCTACGCCGTGTCCCCGGTCTGCCGCCACGGCCTGCTGGCCGAGCATTTCAGCGCGCCTTACCCCGTGGGCGAAAAGGCCGAAGACGGCTGCGGCGCCTGCGACGTCTGCCTGGGCGAGACCAAGGGCCTGCCCGACGACGAGGCTTTGCTGACCGCCAAGAAAGTGCTGAGCGCCGCCTGGCGCGCCGAGGGCCGCTACGGCACCGGCTACGTGGTGAATTTGCTGCTGGGCCGCCCCAACGACCGCATGACCGGCAACGGCCACGACCAGCTCAAGGTTTTCGGCCTGCTTAAAGAAGCCGGCGAGCCCGCCGTGCGCTCCTGGATAGACCAGCTGATAGTGCAGGGCTTCCTGGAGGTTACCGAGGAGAACGAATACCCGCTGCTGCGCATCACCGCGGAGGGCCGCGCGCTCTGCCAGGACAAGGGCACGGTGCGCCTGGGCCTGCCCGTTCCGCCCAAGGCCGGCAAGAAAAAATCCAAAGTGCTCAAAAAAGCGGAAAAAGCCGGGGTAGTGTTCCTGGAATCCGATACGGAATTGTTCGAAAAGCTGCGCACGCTGCGCCGGGCGCTGGCCGACAAGGCCGGCATCCCGCCCTATGTCATCTGCCAGGACGCCGCGCTGCTGGAAATGGCCGCTTTGAAACCGATGACGCTGGACGCGCTGCTGAAGATAAAGGGAATGGGCGAGAAACGGGTGGAGAAATACGGCCGGCTGCTGCTGGACGCTATAGCGGGGCTGCCGCTGCCGGAATAGCGGCGCTGGGGAAGGAATCTTAGCCTAAGATGTTCTTGAGGAAGCCGCGGGCCTTTTTTATACGGGCCGCGGCTTTTTCTTTGGTGACGCCCAGCCTGGCCATTACGATGGCGGTCTTCACGTCGTTGCCGGTGAGGTCCAGCAGGCGGCGCGCCTCTTCCTGCGGCACCTGCCCGACGGTGGCGGTGATGCGCTCCGCGCGCAGGACCAGTTTTTTAGACGTGGTCTTCACGTCCACCATCCAGTTGTGGTAAACCTTGCCGGAGATGATCATCGAAGAAGTGGAAAGCATGTTCAGCGCCAGCTTGGTGGCCGTGCCGGATTTCATGCGCGTGGAGCCGGAGACCGGCTCCGGGCCCACGTCCAGCGCCACGCGGACCATGGCCTCTTTGGCTTTTTCCTTCGGGTTGCAGGTGACCAGTACGGTGAAAGCCCCGGCTTTCCTGCCGGCCGCCAGCCCGCCCTGCACGTAAGGAGTGATGCCGCTGGCTGCTATACCCACCACGGTGTCGCCGCGGCGTACCAGCTTCGCAATTTCCTTGCGCCCGTTCTCGAACACGTCCTCGGCGCCTTCTTTGGAATGGAACACCGCGCTTTCCCCGCCGGCCATCAGCGCCGTGAAAACGTCGGTGCCTACGCCGTAGGTGGGGGGGATCTCGGCGGCTTCAAGCACGCCCAGGCGGCCGCTGGTCCCCGCGCCGATGAAATATATCTTCCTGCCGGCCAGGTAGCTTTTGGAAATGGCGCGCGCGGCCTTCTCTATCTGCGGTATGGCCTTGGCCACGGCCTTGGGCACCAGCATGTCCTCGTAATTGAGTTTTTTCAGCACGCGGCGCAGCGTCACGCGGTCAAGGTCGCGGGTGCGGGGGTTGCTCTGCTCGGTGGGCAGCATGGAATACCTGGCGAAAGCGTCCGTTCTTTTCATGGTTCAATACTCCGGCATTTCCTGTTCTTCGGGCTGCGGGGTTTCAGCCTGGCTGGTGGTCCCGGGTTCCAGCCCGGCCGCGGCGGCCGTGGAGAATTCCACTACCTGCGGCAGGCGCGGGTTCTTTATCCAGTCCAGGATGCGCCGCACATTGTACTTGGTGACCAGGCTGGGGCCAATGCCCCTGGCTTCCACTATCACGGTCACGTTGGTCTTGCCGCAGGCGGTCTTGGCTATGTCGTTCAAAAGCTGGAATTCCTTGTACTGGCGCTGCTTGTCGGCGCCCGCCACCATCAAGAGCGGCCGCTTGCCGTAAACGCGCAGCGGGTTGACCGAAAGCACGTCGTTGACGTTAAGCGCGGGGGACAGGGCTATCACCATGGAGATGTCCTGGTTTATGGCGGCTTCCTTTATGGCCAGGTTCGCGCCCAGCACCGACCCGGCCAGCACGATCTTGTCGTTGGTCACTGAGTTGGTCGAGAGGTAGGCCAGCGCGGCGTCCACGTCGCGCAGCATCCTGTTATATTCGTTGTCGGAGCCGCTTATCGCAAAGGCTTTCCACGAGGTGGTGGAGCCGTCCGGCATCACGAAGCTGTTGCCGTGGCCGCGCAGGTCCATGGCCAGGTAGCCGAAGCCGTAGCGCTTCATCGGCTTGAACCAGTTCTCCCACTCGGTAAGGTCGCTTTTCTGGGTGTGCACCATCACCACGGTGGGCGCGTCCCCGGCGGCCTTCAGGTAGCGCGCGTTCAGGTTCCAGCCGTCCTCCGTGGTCAGCGTGATGCGCTCTTCCAGCTGCTCGGCCCCGGCGGCCGGCGCCAGGGCGAACAGCGCGGCGCAGGCCCACAAGGCGATAGCTTTATGTCTCATGTGTTGACGCTGATCTTTCGCGCTTATTTGAGTATTTCTTCGGGCTTGAACCAGATGGCGATCTCGCGCTCGGCTTCTTCCACATTGCCGGAGGCGTGCGCCACGTTCTCGTAGTAGCCGTGCTTGCGGCAGATGCGGCCGAAGGCGCCGCGGATGGAGTCCGGGGAGGCGTCCTCGGGATTGGTCGCGCCGACGGCCTTGCGGATGCCCTGCACGGCGTTCTCGCCCTGGTAGACCAGGGCCAGCACCCGGCGCTTGGGGTCGCCGTGGTATTCGCCCTTTATGAAATTGATCAGGCGCTCGTACAGCGTCTTGTCGACGAAAGGCCCCTTGCCTTCAAGGAGGGCGTAATGCTCGCGGGCCAGCTTGTCCGTAACGGAAACTATCTTCACCCCGATCAGCTCCAGGTGGGTGTTCTCCAGCCGGTCTATGGAGAGCCCGGCCAGGTGCCGCTGCATCCCGTCGGGTTTTATCAGCACAAGTGTTCTTTCTATCGCCATGTTGCCTCCGTGTTCTATAACAATTCTACATTTTTACGCGCGGTATAACTATCCCGGCCCGGGGGTCGCCGCCGGCGCCTTGGACGCTCGCGGAGCATAGCTCGAATTATGCGGCACCCGGCATAGCCTTGTTTTGCCGTCTACTATCTAGTAAAATAATGTTGCGAATATAATGACGGCCGCCTCTTTTTTTGGCGGCCGGGCGGTTGTTCATGTCCGAGGCCCGGTCCGGCGGTCAAACAGGAGAATTATGTCAAAGGTAATGGTCGTTGACGACGAAAAAGACGTGGTATACCTCATAAAGGTCCTGATGGAGCGCGAGAAACTGGAGGTGATCGAGGCGTTCAACGGCCTTGAAGCCTACAATAAGCTTACCGCCAAGGAAGGCGAAAAGGTCAGGCCCGACGCCATAGTGCTCGACATCATGATGCCCGAGATGGACGGCTACACCTTCCAGTCCAAGCTGCAGGAAATAGAGGACCTGCGGGATATTCCCATAGTGATCCTCACCGCCAAGGGGCAGATGAAGGACCTCTTCGAACTGGCCTCCAATATCTTCGCCTTCGTGGAAAAACCTTTCGAACCCAAAAACCTCGTAAAAATAGTGAAAGACGCCATAGCCTCAAAAAAATGACTACAACACCTCCCAACTCAGGCATCAACGAAATAGTAGCCAACAACTACGCCAAGATAAAGGCCATAAGGGAGAAGGGCATAGATCCCTTCCCGCACCGCTTTAAGCCGACGCACAAGGCGGCCGAGGCGGCGAAATGCCCCGCGGACACGCCGGTGACGATAGCCGGCCGCATGGTGCTCATGCGCGTGATGGGCAAGGCCACCTTCGCCCATATCAAGGACGGCACCGGCAAGATCCAGATCTACGTGAAAAAGGACGTGGTGGGGGAAGAACCCTACGAACTGTTCAAGAAGCAGATGCACGTCGGGGATTTCCTGGGCGTGGAAGGCAAGCTCTTCGTCACGCATACCGGCGAACTTACCGTGAACGCGGAAAAGCTCACCATCCTGTCCAAGTCCGTGCGGCCGCTGCCGGAGAAGTTCCACGGCCTGACCGACGCCGAAGCCCGCTACCGCGAGCGCTACCTGGACCTGATCTCAAACGAGGACGTCCGCACCATCTTCGTGCGCCGCTCGCAGATAGTGGCGGCCATCCGCGACGTGCTCAACACCGACGGCTACCTGGAAGTGGAGACGCCCGTGCTCTGCGCCCAGGCCGGCGGCGCCTCGGCGCGGCCCTTCATAACTTTCCACAACGCCTACAAGTACGAGATGTACATGCGCATCGCCACCGAGCTGCCGCTGAAGAAGCTCATCATCGGCGGGTTCGACGGCGCTTACGAAATAGGCCGCGTGTTCCGCAACGAAGGCGTGGATACGCGCCACAACCCGGAATTCACCACGCTGGAGGCCTACAAGGCCTACTCCGACTACAACGGCATGGCCGAGCTGGTGGAGACCATCTTCGAGCGCTGCATCAAGATCATCGGCGCCGAGACCATCGATTACAACGGCATGAAGGTGAACCTGAAGCCGCCGTTCCGCCGCCTGTCGCTGCCCGACGCGTGGAAGGAGAAGACCGGCGAGGATATCCACGAGGTGCTCAAGGGCAAGGGCTTCAACAAGGAGAACCTCAAGAAGCTGGCCAACAAGCTGCACTCGGAGTTCGGCCCCGACACCCCTCCCGCCAAGATCTTCGAGAACATCATGGACGAGAGGATCCTTTCCGAGCTGGACCAGCCTACGTTCGTGATGGATTACCCGACCGCTATCACCCCGCTGGCCAAGTGCAAGGCGGGCGACGAATCCATCGTCGAGCGCTTCGAGTTCTTCGCGGGCAAAGAGGAGATAGCCAACGCCTACTCCGAGCTGAACGACCCCGAGGACCAGAAGAGCCGGCTGCTGGAGCAGCTGCGCCAGAAGGAAGAGGAGAACAACGGCGAGGCCGATGTTCTCGATAAGGATTTCATCGAGGCGATGGAGTACGGCATGCCGCCGATGGGCGGCATAGGCATAGGCATAGACCGCCTGGCCATGCTGCTGAACGGCAAGCCCTCCATCCGCGAAGTGATCTTGTTCCCTCTGCTTCGGCCCAGCGACCAGCAGTAATGGGGCGTGGCTCCCAAGCGACACGGGGACCGGGTTTAGCAAACCCTTCCGGAGGCCGAGGCTTGCATAGCGCCGAGGCCGGAGGATGAGCGAGGCACGGTGTGCCGAGCGCGGTTTGCGTTCCGGTCCCCGTGTCGCTTGGGCAGTGTGCGATTTTTAAAGTATGTCCACTGAATTGTTTATTGCGCGGAGGTACCTGCTGGCCAAGCGCAAGGGCCTTTTCTCCATGATAACCACGCTCATCGGCGTGGCGGGCGTGGCGCTGGGCGTGGCGGCGCTGATAGTCACGCTGGCCATCATGAACGGCTTCCAGACCGACATAAAGAAAAAGATCATCGACGCGCAGGCCCATATCAGCGTTTACGGGCGCATGGCCCCGCGCGACATGGCCTACCTCAAGGGGGCCATGGAGCGCGACGGGCACGTGGCCGCCGTCTCCCCGTTCATCCTCGGGCAGGCCATCCTCAGTTACGACGGGCGTTCCACCGGCGTGGTGGTCAAGGGCTTCGACCCGGTGCTCGAGTTCTCGGTCAACAATCTTAAAAATTCCATAGCCCGCGGCTCCTGGGACCAGCTGGAAAAGAAGCCGGGCGACGGGCCGCGGCCCATAGTCCTGGGCGAGGAGCTCGCCAGAAACCTGGGCCTGTGGCTGGGCGACGAGCCGGTGCTGGTCTCGCCGCAGGGCGCGGGGGCGGGGCTCGGCCTGCTGCCCAAGATGAAAAAGTTCAAGGTAGTCGGCATGCTGCGCACCGGCTATTACGAGTTCGACAATACCATGGCTTACTGCTCGATAGGCGCGGCCGGGGATTTCTTCGGCTCCGGCGGCGGCGCCAACGGCGCGGGCATACGGCTTAAGGACATAAACGACGCCGGGACCGTGGCCGCGGGGCTGCGCAAGACGCTGGGCATGAGCTACACCGTAAAAACCTACGCCGATATGAACCAGACCCTTTTCGCCGCGCTTAAGCTGGAAAAATTCGTGATGTCCCTGGTGCTGGCGCTGATCATACTGGTGGCCACTTTTAACATAGCTTCCAACCTGCTGATGATGAGTGTGGAAAAACTGCGCGACATCGGGATACTGCGCGCCATGGGCGCGGGCCCCGCTTTCATCCGCGCCATCTTCTTCTGGGAGGGGAACCTGATCGCCCTTACCGGCATAGCGCTGGGCGCTGCTCTCGGCGTGGGCATCTGCGCCTTTATCTCGACATATCCGGTGGTGGAGCTGCCGTCGGACATCTATTACATCACCAAGGTCCCGGTGGCCATCACCGCGCGGGACCTGCTGACCACCATAGGGGTCAGCTACCTCTTGTGCATGCTGAGCACGGTGTACCCGGCGCTGCGCGCCTCAAAGATAAGCCCGGTGGACGCGATACGGTATGGATAAAACGGTAGAAATTTCCGGCCTGAGCAAGGCCTATACGCAGGGCCACGAGCAGATCCTGGTGCTGGAACAGCTCGACTTCCATATTTCGCGCGGCGAGTTCGTTTCCATCGTCGGGCCGTCCGGTTCCGGCAAGTCCACCCTGCTTAACATCGTGGGCCTGCTCGACGACGTTTACAGCGGCGAGATACACATGTTCGGCCGCCGCCTGGAAGACATGGACGAAGCGCAGAAGGCCGTGCTGCGGCTCAAGAGCATCGGCTTCGTCTTCCAGTTCGATTCGCTGCTGCCGGAGTTCACCGTGCTGGAGAACATCGAGATGCCCGCGCGCGTGCTTAAGCACCCCGGGACGGTCAACGGCCTGGAGCTGCTCAGGCGCTTCGGCCTGGAAGAAATTGCCCACAAGTTCCCCATGGATATTTCCGGCGGGGAGAAACAGCGCGCCGCCATGCTGCGCGCCCTGCGCAACAACCCGGCGCTGCTCATAGCCGACGAGCCCACCGGCAATCTGGACCGCCACAATTCCTCCGTGATACTCGACGACCTGCGGCGGGCCTCCGGGCTGGGGACCGCGGTGCTGATGGTGACGCACAACGAGGAGGCCGCGCGCCGCGCCGACCGCGTGCTGCGCATGACCTCGGGAAAGCTGGAAGAACTGACTAAATGAAACTTTGCGAGGAGTGCCGCAAGGAGGCCGCTTCGGTCTTCCTGACGCTGGCCGTGAACAACAAGGTCAGGGAGGTGCACCTCTGTTCCGTCTGCGCCGCACGGAAAGGCGTGTGGCAGGGAACAGAGACCGGCGCTTTCAACAGCTCCGACATCGTCGGCAACCTCAGCGGCTACTTCAAGGATTTCCTCCCTGCGGAACGCAAAGCGCTGCGCTGCGGCGCCTGCGGCCTGACCTACGCTAAATTCAAGCAAAGCGGCCGCCTCGGCTGCCCGGACTGCTACCAGAGCTTCGAGCCGCAGCTGACGGAGCTGATGCTCCGTATCCACGGCTCTTCCAGCCACACCGGCCGGACTTATTCCGGGCCCGGCGCACCGCCGCCCTCCAGGGCGGAAGCCGCGCGGCGCGCCGCCACCCTGAAAACCGCCATTCAGGAAGCCGTGAAAAAGGAAGATTTCGAGACGGCCGCCAAGCTGCGCGACGCGCTCAAACAGCTGGAGGGCCGCGATGGCTGAAGCCCTTAAAAAATTCAGGCCTTACGTCACCTGGGCCAACGCGCGCGGCGCCTGGCCCGACATGGTGTTCTCCACCAGGGTGCGCTTCGCCCGGAACCTGGCGGACCTCCCCTTCACCGGCCGCGCCGAGCCCCGCCAGCTGGACGGCATACGCCGCGCGGCGTTCACGGCGCTCAAGGAAACCGGCCTGTTCCCGCGCGGGCATTTCCTTAAAATGGAATCCCTCGGCCAGCTTGAAAAGGGTTTCCTCGCCGAGCGGCACCATATCTCGCACGGCCTGGCTTTCACCGCCCTGCCGGCCGCCGCCGTTATTTCCAACGACGAAGACCTCTCCGTGATGGTGAACGAGGAGGACCACCTGCGCCTCCAATGCCTGGGTTCCGGCTTCGCCATAGAGGAAACCCTCAATTCCGCCCTTAAGCTCGACGAGGCCCTCGGGCGCAGGCTGCCCTACGCGTTCAGCGGGAAGTTCGGTTTCCTCACCGCCTGCCCCACCAACGCCGGCACGGGGATGCGGATCTCCTGCCTGGCGCATTTGCCGGCCATGTCGCGGCTGGGGCTTATGCCGCAGGCGCTGGAGAGCCTTTCGCGCATGGGCGTGATAGCGCGCGGCATTTACGGCGAAGGCACCTGCGTCCTGGGGGATTATTACCAGATCTCCAATGCCGCCTGCCTGGGCCGCACCGAAGAGGAATTCCGCGTCAACATGGACCGCGTGATACGCAATCTTATCCGCCAGGAGATAGCCGCCAGGGAAACGTTGCTCAAAGGGCACGCGAAGCTCCACACCGAGGACGCCGTGTTCCGGGCGCTGGGCGTGCTGCGGCACGCGCGCACGCTCTCCTACGGGGAATTCATGCGCAATATCTCCCTGGCCCGCATGGGCGCCGCCATGGGCTGGGAGATGGGGCTGGATTTCAGCACGTTCAACCAGGTTACGCTCCTTATGCAGCCGGCGCATATCCAGGCCGCCGCCGGCCGCGCCCTGTCCCCCGAGGAGCGCGACGTCTTCCGGGCCGACAGCCTCCGCAAAAAACTTCTCTAGGCACTTCCCTCCCGGCCCTTGACAACGGCCGTAAATCTGCTAAAAAATAAGGTAGATGAAGAACAGCAGGGCTATATTCGCTCTTGCCGTGGCTTTAGCCGCGCTTTTAGCCGGGCCAGTTCCGGCCTTGGCCGCGAAAGGCGATTCCACGGTGATGCTGCAGGGGTTCCATTGGACCTCGTGGAAGTCCGCGCCCTGGTGGGGGCAGATAAAGGCCAAGGCGCCCGAGATTTCAGCCGCGGGGATAGACCTGGTCTGGCTGCCGCCGCCGTCTGATTCCTCAGCCCCGGAAGGCTACATGCCGCGCAGGCTTTCCGTGCTCGATTCGGCCTACGGCACCGAGGCGCAGCTGGCGGAGGCCGTGAGGGCGCTGCATTCCCGGGGGGTACGCGCTATCGGCGATGTGGTGGTCAACCACCGCGTAGGCACCAAAGACTGGGCCGATTTCACCGAGCCCGCCTGGGAAGTGGATTCCGTCTGTTCCGACGACGAATGGGGCAAGGGCAAGGGCGCCCGCGACACGGGGAAGGGCTTCCACGCCGCCCGGGATATCGACCACACCAAGCTTTACGTCCGGAACTCCGTAAAATCCTGGCTTAACGGCCTCAAGGACGCCGTCGGCTTCGACGGCTGGCGCTACGATTACGCGCGCGGCTTCACGCCGGGCTATATGCTGGAGTACAACAGGGCCAGCGGCGCGTCGTTCTCCGTGGCGGAGCTCTGGGACGACCTGGAGATCGGCAATACCGACGGGCACCGGCAGGCCTCGTGCGACTGGATGGACGCGGTGGGCGGGGAGATCAAGGTTTTCGATTTCACGACGAAGGGGATACTGCAGACGGCGATGAAGAACGGGGAGTACTGGCGCCTGGCCGACAAGAACGGCCAGCCTTCCGGGCTGCTGGGCTGGTGGCCGGCGAACGCTGTGACCTTTATCGAGAACCACGACACGGGCTCGAGCCCGGGTTCGGGGCTGAAGGCGGACGCCTGGCCTTTCCCGTCGGACAAGGTGCTGGGCGGGTACGCCT
>MGUK01000053.1 GCA_001799995.1 Elusimicrobia bacterium GWF2_62_30 | reverse complement strand
GTCTTTCGGCGGCGGCGACGAGCAGGACCACAAGGTCTGCTCTGCGGAATAGCCGGAAAGTTTCTGGTGAAACTTTCTGCCCGCATAGCGGACACGCTGATGCGCGGCATACATCCTCGCGGATACTGCGCGCATAGCGCTTGATCCGCGACCCGCTAGCGCGGGGAATCCTGCAGGATATGCAGGATTCGGAATAAAAGGAAAATCATGTCTAAACTTCTAGATCTCTACAAGCCCGCGCCTTTCATCGAACCCATCCCCAAGGAAAAAATAGAGAGCACCTACACGCGCATGCGCTGGCAGATGATGGGCTCGGTCTTCCTCGGCTACGCCTTCTTCTACTTTGTACGCAACACCTTCTCGCTGGCCAAGCCGTACCTCATCAAGGATTACGGCATGAGCAAGGGCGACGTGGGCCTTATCGCCACGGCGCTGGCCATCTCCTACGGCATGAGCAAGTTCATAATGGGCAATGTGTCCGACCGCTCCAACCCGCGCTACTTCATGGCTACCGGCCTTATACTGTCCGGGGTCGTCAATCTTATTTTCCCCTCTTTCGCCGGCTCGGTAGCTGGGCTCTTCATGCTGTGGTTCGTCAACGGCTGGGCGCAGGGCATGGGCTGGCCCCCTTGCGCGCGCACGCTCACGCATTGGTTCAGCGACGGCGAGCGCGGCCGCATCTTCTCGGTCTGGAACCTGGCGCATAATGTGGGCGGCGGGCTGGTGGGCCCGCTGGTAAACGGCGCGCTGGCGCTGGCCGTGGTACTGGCGGGCGGCGCGGCCCTCAGCGCCGGTCTGACCTTCCACATAATTTTCTACGTGCCGGCCGTGCTGGCCATAGCCGCGGGCTTCCTGCTGCTGGTGTTCCTGCGCGACACGCCGCAAAGCTGCGGCCTGCCGTCCATCGAGGACCACAAGAACGACCACCCGGACACCGGCGTGGCCGACCCGGAAAAGGAACTTTCGGCGAAAGAGATCTTCGTCACTTTCGTATTAAAGAACAAGCCGCTCTGGATCATAGCCATAGCCAACGTTTTCATCTACGTGGTGCGCTACGGCGTGCTGAACTGGGCGCCCACCTATCTCACCTCCATTAAGTGCTGCCCGCCCGGGGACTCCCGCTGGCTGTTCTTCCTCTACGAGGTGGCCGGCATCCCCGGCACGCTGCTGGCCGGCTGGGCGTCGGACAAGCTCTTCGGCGGGCGCCGGAGCCCGGTGTCGTGCATCTTCATGGTGCTGGTGACCATAGCCGTGTGGATCTACTGGAAGAACCCCGCCGGGAATTTTTGGGTGGACACCGTAGCGCTGTTCACCATAGGCTTCCTGATCTACGGGCCCGTCATGCTGATAGGCGTAAGCGCGGTTGACCTGGCGCCCAAAAAGGCCGCCGGCACCGCCGCCGGCTTCACCGGTTTTTTTGGCTACGTATTCGGCGCGGTCATCGCCGAGCTGGGGCTGGGACGGGTAGTGGACCGCTGGGGCTGGGACGGCGGCTTCACGCTGCTGCTGGCCGCCTGCGTCATCTCGGTGGTGCTTTTCGCGATCACCTGGAACGTCCATCACAAGCCGGACAGGGAGTAATAGTGCGCAAAGCATTCGCGGCCATCCTTCTGCTGCTTTATTGCGCGCCGGCGCGGGCGCAGCAGAAGACCGTGCGCTTTAACACCAGGGACGGCTGCCGCATCGAGGCGGCCTATCTGGCCCCGGCCTCCTCCGGAGCTTTTGTTTTTATAAACACGCACGGCCTGGGCTCCGCCAAATACGAGTGGGGACCGCTGCAGGACGCGCTGAAGAAACGCGGCTACGGCTACCTTTCGCTGGATATGCGCGGGCACGGGCAAAGCAAGACCTGCGGCGGCAAAACCGCCGACTATAAAACCTTTACCAAGGCCGACTGGAGCAAGGTTTCCCTTGATATCGAGGCGGCCGCGGCGTTTTTAAAAAAGAACGGGACGGCGCCAGGCAGAATTATCTTCTGCGGGGCCAGCATAGGGGCCAACCTTTCCCTGAAAGCCGCGGCGGAGGGCAGGATAAAGCCACGCGCGCTGGTATTGTTGTCGCCGGGCCTGGACTACGCCGGCGTAAGGGCCGGTGACTTCCTGCCGGATTCAAAACAGGTTAAGCTCCTTATCTCCGCGGCGGCCGACGACACCTACGCCTGGCGGAGCGGCGGCCAGCTTACCCAGCAGGCGCGCGGCAAGGACCTGCCCGCAGCCTTCCTCGACGGCGGCAGCGGCCACGGCGCCAACATGTTCACCACCCCGGCCACTATCCCCGCCATCCTGGCGTGGGCCGCGGGGCTCTGATGCGGAAATAAAAAAGAGGAGATTGTCATGAAATTAACAGCGACCTTTCCGGCGGCGGTTTTTCTCCTTATACTGGGGCTTGCGGCACAGGCTCCGGCTGAAGATTACGACGCCCGGCTGAGCACCTTCACCGGGACCGTGGACGTGCTGGCCGCCGGGGAGACCGATTCCTGGCGGGAGGCTGAAGAGGACATGCCGCTGTCAGCCGGCGACAAGGTGCGTACGGGCGAGGATTCCACGGCCGAGATAACCCTGGACGGCGGCGCGGTCATCGCGCTGGGCGCGTCTTCGGAGTCGGACATTTCCTCGCTGGAGCCCGCCTCTTCCTCTTTCTTCCTCCGCTTCGGCTCGCTGGTGGCCAAGGTAAAAGGCCTGCTCAAGGCGGGCCAGAGATTCGGGGTGCGCACCCCGGCGGCCGTGTGCGCCATACGGGGCACCGAATTCGGCGTGGAGCACGACGCGGCCGGCGGCGAGACCACCGCCGGGGTGTTCGACGAAGGCAGCCTGTCCGTCTCTTCCCTCGACCAGGAAGGTAAGACCACCGCGGAAGGCACGGTGGAAAAAGGCGACGAAGTCAGCCTGCGCGCCGGGGCCAGGGAGCTGAAGCCCGGCCGCATGCGCAGGCTCATGCGCCACCGCAAAGCCCTGCTCGGCGCCCGCGGCCGCCTGGACAAACTGGGCAGGAACTGGAAACGCCTGACGCATGAAAAGCGGGAGGAACTGCGCAAACGCTTCATGCAGCGCAAAGCCTTCAGGGGTCAGCGCGCTAAGCGGGGCGCCGCCCGGGCGCAGGGGCCCGGCAAGGAAGGGAAACCCGGCATGGCGCCCCGGCCCGAAGGGGAACGCGGGGAAAAGACAAAAAAACGCGCGCCGCTGCGCCGGGCAGTAAAGAACAGACGCGACGGGAACAGGTAAAGCCGCGGACAGGAACAATATGCCGCTTTCAAAAGAAGAACTGGTGCGCTACTCAAGACAGCTTATAATCCCCGGGCTGGGCCCGGAAGGCCAGGAGAAGATAAAGGCCGCCAAGGTGGCCGTAGTCGGCGCGGGCGGGCTCGGCTCGCTGGTGCTGGGCTACCTGGCCGGCGCGGGAGTGGGCGAGATCGGCATCTTCGACTTCGGCGCAGTAGAGCTTTCAAACCTGCACCGCCAGCTCATCTACAGCACCGGGGACCTTGGCCGGAACAAGACCGAGCTCGCCAAGAACTTCCTGCTGGAGCTCAACCCCGGCGTAAAGGTGAACGTCCGCGAAGGCCTGCTGACCGCCGCGAACGCCGCCGAGGCCCTGGCCGGCTACGACTTCATAGCCGACTGCACCGATAATTTCGCCGCCCGCGCGGCCGTCAACAAAGCCTGCTTCGGCCTGAAAAAAGCCTACGTACACGGCGCCGTCTACCAGTTGGAAGGCCAACTGGCCGTCTTCTCCCCCCACGACGGCCCCTGCCTGGGCTGCCTGGTCCCTGAAGCGCTGCGCTTGCAGGAGGCCGCCTGCTCGGAAGAGGGAGTACTGGGCCCCACCGCCGGAGCCGTGGCCTCCATGCAGGCGCTGGAAATATTAAAACTGATACTGGGCATGGAAACCCTTAAGGGCCGGTTCGCCATGCTGGACTTCAAGCTTATGAACTTCGTGGTGGCCGACCTGAAAAAGCGCGCCGATTGCCCGGTCTGCGGTACAGGGGCCGGGGACGCGGCAGCCTTCATCGATTCCGTCTCCGCCGAGTTCATCACGCCGGAGGAACTGAAGGCCAGGCTGGACTCGGGCGCGCAGCCGCTTATCCTCGACCTGCGCCATGACTGGGAGCACGAGCTGTGCCATATCGCCGGGGACACGCTGCTGGACCCGGAGAAACTCTCCGAATTAGCCGCCGGCCTCGATACCGGAAAGGAAATAATCCTTTACTGCAAGAACCAGGGAAAATCCACGGCCGCTTTCCGCAGGCTCAAGGACCTGGACTTCACCAATGTGCGCGTGCTCAAGGGCGGCATGGACGCCTGGGCCGATAAAATAGACAAAGGAACCATCCGCTACTGACATGTCCGACAACAACAAAAACAGCTTTCCGATGGAAGATACCGGCCGCCGCTTCGACCGCGTGGCGCGGCTGGTCGGCCCGGCAGGATTGGAGAAGCTCAGGAAGGCGCACGTGATGGTGATAGGCTGCGGCGGCGTGGGTTCCTGGGCGGCGGAGATGATAGCCCGCTCCGCCGTCGGGAGAATAAGCCTGGTAGATTTCGACACGGTCTGCATCCGCAACTTCAACCGGCAGCTGCAGGCCCTGGACGGCGACATCGGCAAGCCGAAAGTAAAGCTGCTGGCGGAGCGCTTCAAGCGGATAAACCCGGAGGCGCGCGTCGACGGCCTTAACGAGTTCTTCAGCGAAACCACCTGCCCCGCGCTGCTGGGCGAAAAACCTGATTTCGTGATAGACGCCATAGACCACGTGACGTCCAAATGCTTCCTGATTAATCATTGCCATGCCAATAATATCCCGCTGATAGTTTCCACCGGTTCCGGCGGCCGCATCGACCCTACGCAGGTGCGCGTTACCGACCTGGGGATCACGGAGATGGACCCGCTGGCGCGGGCGGTGCGCAAGATCCTGCGCGAAAAATACGCTTTTCCGCGCAAAGGCAAATTCGGTGTACAGGCGGTCTGCACGCTGGAGCAGGACCGCAAGCCGCACGACTCCGTGGAGGCCACGGACTGCAAGGCCGGCTGTCTTTGTCCGCAGGGTGAGAACGGCCTGCACAGCTGCACGAAGAAAAGCGTGGTGCTGGGCACGGCGGGCTTCGTCACCGGCGCCTTCGGTATGGCCTGCGCCTCCGCCGCCATCCGCCACCTCTGCGGCGAAATCTAATTACACTTTACTTCCAGGATCTTCACGGGCCCCAGGGCGTCGTGCGGACCGGAACGCAAAACGCGCTCGGCACACCGTGCCTCGCTCTTCCTCCGGCCTCGGCGCTATGCAAGCCTCGGCCTGCGGACGGTTTTGCTAACCCGGTCCGCACGCCACCCTGAGGCGCGTAATTGTGAAGTAAACCAATTAGGGTCTGACCCCAAATAACTGTTGAGTTAAGAGGCCAGTTTGCAGAGTTTTTCGGCGTTGGCGAAGGAAAGGGCGGCCAGGTCGGCGGCGGGGCGGTTGAGCACTTTGGAGGCAGCCTCTAACACCGCTCCCAGGCCGGCGGGGCCGGGGGCGCTGCGCTCGGGGGCTTCGGTCTCGAAGAGCAGCCGCTCCGGGGGCACGGCGGCAAGACCTGCGCGCAATTTTTCCCGCTTAGGGTCCATTATCCCGCCGCCAAAAGAGAAATAGGCGCCCAAGTTCGCGAAATTCTTCACCAGTTCGGCCGCGCCGCCATAGCCGTGCAGCATGAAGGCGGGCGGCGCCGCTTTCTCAATTATCTTCCTGGTATCTCTCCAGCTTTTAACGCTGTGGATGACGGCGGGCCTGCCCAGCTTTACGGCGAGTTCCAGCTGCCGCCGGAAAACCTCTTCCTGGCCCGGCGCCTCTTTTATCCCGTCCAGCCCTATTTCCCCTACGAAAGAAGGCACGCGCTTGAGGTAGCCCTCAAGTTTCTCCAGCCAGCCGTCAGCGGCCTCGGCGGCGTACCACGGGTGCAGGCCGAAGCACGGGAAGACCTCGGGATATTTCGCGGTTATTTCCAGCACCCGCTCCCAGTCGGCGGGGCGCGTCCCGCAGCAGATCAGCCGTTCCACTCCGGACTCCCGCGCGGCCCGGACAGCGGCGTCCAGTTCCGCGTCGGAGCCGTAACTCTGAAGATGCACATGCGCGTCGAATAATTTCATAGTTCTTATTACTTTTCCGTGCCGAGAGCCGAGTAGACGAAATCCAGCATTTTGTCGCGGCGCAGAGCGTTATCGTCGCCGTGGCCGGAATTAGGGAATTCCTCCAGCCTGCCGGGCGCGGTTATGGCCGCAAAAACGTTCTTTACGCCGTCGGGAACGCAGGCCTGGTCGCGCAGGCCTACCTGCACTTTTACCGGGGCCTTTATTTTTGGCGCGAAGTTGAGCAGGTCGAAATACGCCACGGTGCGCAGCGCCGCGTCGCGCCGGGCCGGCTCTTTTTCCGTCAGCTCGCGCACGCTCCTGAGCGTGCCTTCGGAAAGCGGCAGGCCGGTGTAAACGTCGCACATGAAGGGAAAATCCGCGGAGACTGCGGCCACGCGCGGGTCCAGCGCGGCCACGGCGAGGCTCAAGCCCCCGCCCTGGCTGGCGCCGGCCGCCCCGATCTTCTGCGCGTTCACTTCGGGCAGGGAGGCCAGCACGTCCACGCCGCGCACGGCATTGGCGTACAGGGCGCGGTAGGTATAAGTTTCCCGCGAATCTATGCCGGAGAGCACGTATTGCGCGTTCTCCGCGGGATAGGAGGAAAGGTCCACTTCATAACCGCGGCCCTGCCACGCCAGCGCGGCGAACCCGCGCCGCGCCAGGTCGGCCGGGGCCGACACGGAAGTCTGCCCGTACCACGGGTTGAGCAGGATGGCCGGGTATTTTTTATCCTCCGCCGGCCGGCAGTACCAGGCGTGCAGCGGCAGGCCGCCGAAGCCGGCATAAGCGGCCTTGTAGCACTTCACTTTGTCGTCGGACTGTTCCGGCGCCGCGGCCAGCTTCAGGTCCGCGGGCGTCTTCGCCAGCTCGGCCAGGGTGCCTTTCCAGAACTCATCGAAGTCGGCCGGAGCGGAAACAAGAGCGCGGTTGGCGGCCAGCGCGGCCTTAATGGCATCGGCGGCCTCGGGCACGGCGTCGTTCGGGTTCATCCACCCGAAGATATCGTAATAGCGCCCGGTCAGCCACAGCACCGCGCCGCCGGCGGTGCGCCCTTTGGCGACGCGCAGGTATTCCAGCAGGCCGCGGTGCCCCAGCGCTATCTCGTGCTGGAGGGCCGCGTGCTCTTCGGCGGTGGCGGCCCCTTCCCACAGGTTAGGGTGGCGCAGGCCGCCGCGCCCTACGCCGAACTCGCCGATATGGAACGGCGGGATCTCGGCGGGCTTCAGTCCGAGCAGCTTTGCCAGCACTTTCTCGCGCAGGTCGGCGTCATGCTTGCGCAGCGCGTTCGCAATTTCTTCTACCGTGGGCAGGCGCTTGCCGCGCTCCGCGGCCGGCATAGCCGCCGTCAGGTCCATATACTGGGAAACCGCGAAGGCATCCAGGCCCTTTATATATTTTGCCAGCGCCTTGCGTCCGAGCGGCGTCATGCGCAGCACGAAATCCTCCGGCATCTCGAAGTGGTGGCAGAAGTTATGGGAGAGCAGCACGCGGCCGTTCAGGCCCAGGCGCGTCAGCTCCGTTCGCGCGGCGCCCAGCAGCTCCAGCCAGCGCTCCGGCTGGTAGACCGCGGAATTCATCAGCTCGGTGCCCAGCTCGAAGCGTATCGGCGCTATGGACTTCTTCGGGATGGACTTGTCTTCGTCCAGGCGCGAAAGGGTTTCCTTTATTATCCCCAGCTGTACGAAGACGAGCTTTTCGCGGTAATCCACGCTCATCGGGTCCACGTCGAAGAAACCGCGCCAGCCCGTGCGGGCGCGCCAGGAGCGGTTTTCGGACCCGAACATCTGGAAACCGCGCTGGTACATGGGCGGCTCCAGGTGCGGCTTTATCACCAGCGCGAAGCCGCGGCGCAGGGCTGCCTCTTCGGCGCGGCTGAGTTCGTCGAAGCCCGGCGCTTCGGTGAAGTCTATGGTGTTGAGCCCGGCATAGGTGTAATTCGGTATGAAGGAAACGAAGTCGAAACCGGCGGCCTTTATCTGGTCAAGCCTGGGGGCGGGATCGGCAAGGTCGCCTTTATTGCAGGGGTAGCTGGCGCCCAGCGGCGCGGCCGGGCCGCGGGCGGCGGCAGGCAAACTGAAGGTCAGAAGTACCGCGGCGGCGATTAGTTCACGCGTTCTCATTTATTCTCCTCCGGCGGCGTAAGAGCCGAAAATTTAGCGGCGTACTCCGTTATGACCTTGACCGTGGTGGTATCCCCGTCGTAAACGCTGTACCAGCCCTGGAATTCGTGCGGCGGGTCGCCCAGCCAGGGGTCGCCGGCTTTCCACGGCTGGCCGGGGCGGGGCGGGCGGCTCTCGCCGGCCCAGGCCCAGAAAGCGGCGCCCGCCAGCGGCGAGCCGGACTTGGCGGATTCATAGGCCGCCTCGAATACGGCCGTGTAATATTCATCGCGCACAGAAACTCCGGACTTCGCGTCATAAGAGCCGGCGTCGCGGCCGATGCCGAACTCCTCCAGCACCACGGGCTTGCCGAACGCCGCGGCTTTCTCCACGTGCGACTTAAGATAGTCCTTCATCTTTTCGAGCGCCACGGGATAGGTCTCTTCTTTTTTAAGCGGGTCGTACCAGTTCCAGTTGGTGGCCCAGATATGGATGGTGGAATAATCTATGCCGGGGATGGAATGGTTCTTGGCGAAATCCATGCCGGCGTCCGGGTACGGCGTGTCGCCCTCGCTGCCGGTGGTCACCAGGTGGTTCTTGTCCAGTGATTTTATGAAAGCCGCCGTATTCGCTATCCAGGCGTTGAAGTCGGCGGCGTTGGCATTGCCGCGCGGCTCGTTGGCCAGCTCCCAGGCCATGATGGCGGGCTCGTCCCGGTAGAACCGCTTCGTATAGGGGTTCTTTCTTTTTATCAGGGTCTTTACGAAATCCCTGTAGTCGTTGACGGCCTCTTTATTGGAATAGAACTGCGCCGCGTATTTCTGGTAAGTCCCCCAGTCGCCGCCCTCCGCGGGGGGCGGGTACGGGATCTGCCCGCCGCCGCGCCAGCTCACGTACTGCGCCATGCCGCCGGACCAGGGCCAGAAGTTATTAAGCGTGACCACGGCCGTCATGCCCAGCTGGCCCAGCTCGCTGATAAAATAATCCAGGCCGTCGAACAGTTCCTTATTGTAGGAGCCGGGCTTCTTCTGCAGGGCCGGCACCATGCGCCAGGGCTCGGTATCCGGGCCTTCGCTGGCGGCCATTATCCGCAGGTTGGTCACCCCCATGGCCTTGAGGCGCAGCAGCTCGCGCACCAGCAGCGCCCTGTTGCCGCCGGGGCCCTTGGAGCCCAGGTTCATGCCCTGCCAGAAATTGGCGCCGATAAAGTAATACGGTTTGCCGTCGCGCGTGAAATGCGAATTATTCACCCGCACGAAGCCCGACGCGGCGCAGAGCTGCGCCGAGCCCAGCAGGAGCACCGCCAGTAAACGCCATGTTTTCATAAGTGTCACCCCAGTTTGGAAAGCGCGAAGGAATACGCGCCTATCGCTACCGCTTCGCTGGTGCCCAGCCGCGAAAGACCTATGGCCGTGCGCTGAAGCGGGTCGTACTCTATCTTTCTGCCGGAGCCGGGCACGGTTATCTCGCGGCGGTCGCCTTTGAGGAAAGCGGCGCGCTGCGCCTCGTCCTCAAAATTGTACGCCCGGGCGATGAGCCGGCGCAGGTCGCCGCCGGGTTTGTGGTAGACGCCATTGACCGCGTCCACCAAGGCCGGCAGGAACAGCCCGTGCGCGCCGGACACCCCGCCGCCTATCACGGCCAGGCCGTCCACCAGCGTCAGCGCCTGCGCTATGGCGTCGCCGGCGTTCTCGCCCAGCCTGCGGAAAGCTTCGAACGCGGCGGCTTTGTCGCCGGGCGCTTCCCCCATGCCTATCTCGTAGATCTCTTTGGGATCCGGGGCTTTCTCCGGCGAGATGCCCGAGAGTTCCGCGTAAACCCTGCGCACGGCGCGGATGCTGCACCCTTCATCCGCGTTCACGGCGGGGGTCAGTTTATTGCGCAGCAGCCAGGCCTCGCCGCCGGCCGAGTTGTCGCCCAGGAACAGGCGTCCCTCGCGCACTATGCCGCCGCCGAAGCCGGTGCCGAGGGTCACGCCGAACAGGTTTTTATATCTTTTGGGGCTGCCGGCCTTTTCAAGCTGGCCGTTAACATAAGGCAGGAAGCCGGCCATGGCTTCGCCGTAGGCGAACAGGTCCCCGTCGTTATTGATGAACACCGGCACGCCGAACTTTTCCGCGAGCATGGGGCCGAGCGCGACGCCGCCCCTGAAAGCGGGCAGGTTAGGCAGGTCGCCTATGATGCCGGCGGGGTAGTCGGCCGGGCCGGGAAAGGAAAAGCTGATGGCGGCAGGGGCGGCGGGCAGCCGGCGCTTTATTTCTTCGAAGCCGGAGGTTATCTGCGCCAGGCAGGCGTCGAGCTGGTCGGCTTTGGACGGCAGTTTGACCGGCTCCGCCGCCGGTTTATTGCCGCGTATCGCCGAAAATTTGAGGTAGGTGCCGCCGGCGTCCAGCGTCATCACTATGCGCGGATCGCTGTCGTATAGGTTTTCCATTGGTAGCCCTCGGCTAATTATAACATACCTATAATGGGGTCAGACCCCGGGGTCTGACCCTGGGGTCTGACCCCAAAACCAATTTTATATGTATAATTCTTAAAATACGGAGGCTCAGCTAATGCCGATGAAAAACAAGCCGGTCACGGTAAAAAAACCCTGGGGCCAGGAACTGATCTTCGCCAGCGCGCCTAAACTGTACTTGGGCAAGATACTCACCATAAACAAAGGCTCGCGCCTCAGCCTGCAGTACCACACGAAAAAGCACGAAACCCTTTATGTCCTGAAAGGGCGCTGCCTTATGGAGATCAAAGGCAAGAAAAGCGTTTACAAGCCAGGCGACGCCGCCCCCATCGCCGCCGGCGTCAGGCACCGCTTCGCCGCCCCCTACGGGCGGGTCACCCTGCTGGAAGTGTCAACCTACCACCCCGACGATACCGTCAGGCTCAAAGACGATTACGGCCGCTGATATTAAGGAGATAAAATGAAAAAGCTCGCATTCCTCGTTCCCGCAATACTCTTGACCGCCCTCGGCCCCGCCGAGGCCGCCTTGCTGGTGCACGGCCACCGCGGCACCCGCGGCACCCGCCCGGAAAACACCCTGCCGGCTTTCGAAGAAGCCCTGCGCGCGGGCGTGGACGTGCTGGAGCTGGACCTGGGCGTGACCAAGGACGGCGTGGTGGTCATCTCTCACGAGCCCGGCGTCAACCCGGCCATCTGCCTGGACCCGGAAGGCAAGAAACTGGACAAACTGGTCCCCTTCAATTCCCTCACCCTTGAGGAAGTGAAGAAGTATGACTGCGGCGCGGTCCAGAACCCCAGGTTCCCGCGGCAGGTCCCCGTTCCCGGCACCGCCATCCCCACGCTGGACGAAGTGTTCTCGCTGGTGGAGAAGTCGACCCACCCCGGCGCCGCGGCGGTGGAGTTCAACATAGAGACCAAGATCTTCCCGTTCGACCCCAAGGCGTCCCCCTACCCGGCCGTATTCGCCAAGCTGGTGGCGGACGTGGTAAAGCAGCACGGCATGGAAAAGCGCGTGATCCTGCAGTCCTTCGACGTGCGCACGCTGCGCGAGATGAAGAAGCTGGCCCCGGAGATACGCACCGCCCAGCTCACCTACGAGGAACTGGTGGATATAGTCGCGGCCCTGAAGGGTTCCAAAACCGATATCTGGAGCCCCAACTACGAATGGATCACGATCGAATCCATCAAAGAAGCCCACGCGGCCGGCATTCCCGTAGCCCCGTGGACCCTGAACACCCCGGAAGCCTGGGAAGCGGCTATCGCGGCCGGCGTGGACGCCATCATAACCGACTATCCCGCCGACCTGATCGATTATCTGAAAGCGAACAAACTGCGCTAACCTCCGCTCCTTGCGCGGACAGAACAGCGGGCCCCCGGCCCGCTGTTCCTTTTTCCCGGCCGACAGTTCCAGCCTGCCGTACCGGGCCTTGACAACTCCCCGTGGCCGTGTATACTATTTGTACGCGATAACGACGGAGAGAGCAAATGCAACAACCGCCCAGGAACATAATACTCAGCGCCGCCATGCCGGCGCTTTTTATGGTCCTGACCGCCCCGGCCTGCGCCTGGTTCAGCATGGGCCTGCCGTGGGACCCTTCGCTCAGAGGCGATACCCACGAACGCGTTTCCAAGAACGCGGTGGACGCCATCGCCACGGAGGCGCCCGACATGGACCGCAGCGGCGCCATGGGAGCTTTCATCTGGGAAGCCACGGAGGGGTTCAAAGACGACGCGAAAGCGCATGACGGCAACGGCAAGGCTAACGACGGCAATTACAGGAAATACTGGCGGCTGGCGCTTAAGCGCTATAACGGCATGCACTTCAACGGCAGGGGCCACGGCAAGATGAGCAAGTTCGAGATGAACTGCGGCGCTTACTGGTACATAGGGCGCATGCTGCACCTGGTGGAGGATATGGCCGTACCCGCCCACGCCTACAATATCTTTCACGCCAGGGGCCTGAACTTCGACAATTTCGAACTTAACGCCGGCCACCGCTACCGCAAAGGACCGGTGACCCCGCTGATACTCAGCACAACCGACCCGCTGGCCTACCATGACGCGGCCAGGGACCGCACCATCGAAGTCATCGAAAACGATCTCATCCCCCCGCCCCAGGGCAAGCGCTGGCGCGACTACTGGGGGCCGCGCAAATACGGCCCCGCCGACGACACCTTCCCGAAACGCTATCCGAAGGGGAACGCGGCCGAGAACGCGCTGATGGCCAACCAGCTGGCGCAGGCCAGGGATTACGGCGCCGGCTTCCTGCTGGCGGTTTCCAAGGCCCTGCCGCCGCTGGTAAAGAACGTGCATTCCAACGTCGACGCCCGCGACGACGGTCTCTACAACGTCAAGCTGAGCTTCACCGTGCTCGAGAACCGCAAGCCGGACGTCACGCTGTTCATGGAAACGGAAGGCGGGGACCTGCTGCAGGGCACGGACCTGGCCGCCGGCAGAAGCGAGACGCTCGGTAAGGGCGAGGCTCTTCCCTGGATGAAGAACTTCAGCATGCAGTGGGGCGTGCGCGGCGTGCCGGGGAGCCAGGTCACGATCAAGATCCTGGTCCGCGACGCCGACGGCAACGTCTCCGTCCCGGCGAAGACCACGCTGAAATTCCGCAAGCACACTTCGCTCAACAACATCCATTTCTAAGCGCAGCATGGGAAAACGATACAGCGGGCCCCCTGGCCCGCTGTTCTATTGGCCCCGTCGCCGGGATTTAATTATTGTTAAGCTGCAGGCTGTACAGCCACCCGGTCGTGCCCGACTCCGAAACCACCTTCGTCCATTTGCCCAACTGGCTCTGCACTTCCACTTCTATCCCGGCCTCCAGCACCTCAAGCTGTTCGCTTTTGTCGTCGGGGTAGGCGTGCAGCATGGCCGTGTCCCCGGCGACCACGGCCTCGCTCCCCGGCTCGAAATATTTTATCGCGGCGTCCTCCCTGTTTTTGACCGGCGCCGGCGCGCGCTTGACGGGGGAGGAAGCAAGCCTGGTTTCCCCGCCGCCGCCGAACCTGACCGACAGGGAAAGCAGGTGGGAATCCCCCAGGCTGCCGAAGGGCGCGAAAGCGTAATCCACGCTGAACCAGTCCAGATCCAGCCCGGCGCCGCCGGTCAGCCCGCTCAAGCCGCCCGCCCCGCCGGCCCCGGCGCGGGTATTATAACCGAACCGGAAAGCCATATTCGAAGTATTGGTAAGTTCGTTCTTCAGCTCGATACCGGCGCAGGCCCCGGCCGCGGCGCCTTTCGGGAAAACCCCGTCCAGGGCGAAGACCCAGGTAGTGTCCGACAGTTCCGCGGAAGTTTTATAGCTGCTGCCTACTCTTATGGTAGTCGGCAGGGGCGAAGTTTCTTCCCTGAACTTCAGCCCCGGGCCCAGATTGGAGACTCCCAGGGAAAAAGCCGCCGGGGCGGCGTTCCAGCGCAGGCCCGCGTCCGCCGCATAGGCGCTGGCCGTGCCTTTCAGCCTTGAGGAAATATACTTAACCCCTAAGCCGTATTCCAGGCGGCCTATGGCGCGCGCATTCGCCGCCGAGAACGCCAGGTCCCTGGGCGCCAGGGAATCCCCGGTGGAATTCCCGGTATTATCCACCATTCCCACCGAGCCCACGGCGAGGTATTGCGCGCCGAAGGCGATAGTCCCCTGCGTTTTAGTTCTAAGCGCTACGGCCGCAAAATCGTAGGAAACGTCCTGGAAATACAGCGCGTGCATGAACGTGGCGCTGATCCCCCGCACGCCGGCCAGGGCGCCGGGGTTGTAATAAATGGCCCCCGCGCCTTCCACCGCCGCGCCCTGCGCCGAACCCATGGCCGCGCCCCTGGCCTGCGCCGGCAGCTCCAGGAACTGCGCGCCCGTAGTGCCCAGCGCGTCTTCGGAAAAATCCCCGGCAAAAACGGCGCTCCCGCCCGCGCCGCAAAGCGCGAGGCAGGTCAGCAGGCCGAAGGTACGCCAGGAGAAGTTCATCTTTCTATCACCAGCTTCTTAATGACTTTTTTATCGAACGAGCCTTCGATGACGGCCAGATACACGCCGCTGGCCGCGTTCCTGCCGGCTTCGTTCCTGCCGTCCCAGGCCTTGCAGCCGCCGTCGCCCGACGCGACGCTAAGCTTGCGCACCCGCTCGCCCTGCAGGTCGAAGATGGAGATCTTCGCCTCGGAAGTAAGGTTGTCTATCTGTATCCCCGGCCCGCAGTTGAGCGGAGGCGAATCGTACTTGTCGCCGCTGCCCGGGGTCCAGGGCACGGGGTACACCCTTACCGTGTCGAAATTAGAGGCGGTGGTGGACAGCAGGGCGTAGATGGAAAAGTGGACCACGTAGGCGCTGAGGGTGTTCTGCGCCGCGTCCGGGGTGGTCTGCAGCACCTTTTCCCATTTCGAGAGCGCCTCGTTGAGCCAGAACAGGGAAAGTTTGTCCTCCCTGATATTGGTCCCGTCCACGACGCCGTCGTTGTCCGCGTCGGGGTACGGGATGGTAATGGTCAGCGGCGCGTCGAAGGCGGACACCGGGGCCCCGGTGTTGCTGTCGCTGGCGGAAAACTCCCTGTTGAGATTGACCGCGGTTACCGGGACGATCTCATGGGTATTGTTATTGGCGTAGGTTATTTTGGTCAGCTGCTGGTCGGGCGCCACCATCACTACGTTAAGGGAACCGGCGTAAGCGTTGGGCGGCAGGACCACCGCCGTGCCGTCGTTTTCCGTAACGCTCCCGCCGCTCACTCCGTTCACGGAAATATCTATGGTGACCGTGCCGCCGCTGGTGATGGCGGTCCCGGTGTTGCCGGCAGCGTCCGCGGCGCTGAAATTGGCTGCGGCCGTGCCGGTGGAAATGCTGGAGTAGATGAACCCGCTGCCCTGCCAGTTCTTGTCGGAGCCCGTCAGCGTTACGGGCATGGTGGTGCCGTCGGAAAGCGTAAAGCTCAGCAGCGGGGCCTGCGGCACGAAGCTCGCGTCTTGGAGCGTGACCGTCACGCCGAAAGCCCCGGATTTAAGCGGGGCCGCCGGCGAGAACGCTATATCGGCGGAGGGGCCGGCCGTATCCACCTGGAACGTACGGGTCTGCGCGGTAGTATTCGCGGCCAGGTCGCCGCCGGACACGGTTATCACCGCCGTCCCGTCGAAGCCGCCCACTACGGTATAAACGCCCTGCCAGGCGTTCGCGCCCGCCGCGCTCAGCGCCACCGCCGTCGCGCCGCCCTGGCCGTTCTGGCGCACGGTCACGGTCGGAGCGCCGGAGAGGCTCTCGTCTGAATTTACCGTGATAGCGACATTGCCGGCCCTGGCGGGATCGTGCTCCGCCGCGGCGGTAAAGGTCGGGGAAGCGGTATCTACCACGAATTTATATATATCCGCGGCGCTCAGGTTACCGGCATTATCCACGGCGGCCAGGTGGAACCAGTAAGTCCCGTCGCCCAGCGGCGGGGAGGTATAAGCGGTCGAAACGGTTTCGGTGGCCGCATCCAGCGAGAAACTCTCCGCTTGGTTCAGGGCATAGCTGTAGCCCGCCAGGCCGGACCCGCCGCCGTCTCCGGAAGCGCTCCAGGCGAACCCGGCCACGCTCTTCGAGGTCGGGGTGTTCTCGGGATGAGTGGGAGAGGAAACGCCGGGATCTGCGGGCGCAACCGTGTCGACCACAAAAGACCCCGAGCCGGAACCGGCTTTCCCGGCCAGGTCGGTTCCCGTCACGGCTATCGCCGCGCTGCCGTCAAAGCCGGACGCCACAGCGTAGACACCGGTCCAGCCTATAGTGTCCTGGCTTGTCATGAGGACCGGCACAGGGCTGTTCCCGTTCTGCGTAACGCTCACTGAAACCTGCCCCATCTGCTCACTGGCCGTCACCGAGACGGTGACGTTCCCGGCTTTAGCCGGGCCGCTGGACGAAAGGATACTGGTAAAGATCGGCGCTATCGTGTCTATCTTCACCGGGCCGTAGGTATCCGCCGGCCCCCAGTTGCCGGCATTGTCTTTGGCGCGGACATGGAAATACCAGAACCCATCGCCGATGTTCATATACTGCGTAGTGCTCCCGGCGAAGTTCAGCACCAGGGCCGGCACGGAATCCTGCGCATGGTCAAGGCTGAGGCTGTACCCCGCTATTCCGGACACATCGGAAGGCGGCGTCCACTCGAAGACCGGATCGTTATCGGTAATGCTGTACACGTCTTCCGCGTGGGTAGCGGAATCCACCGCCGGCGCTGGCGGAGAAGAAACATCCACCCTGGTGAAGGCGTCCTGTGTCCCCGGGTAGGCTTCCACGTTGCCGGCATTATCCCGCGCCCGGCACCTGAAATAATAGAGCTGCCCGTCCTCCACCACTACGGGGGAGGCCGGCCCGAAAGTTCCCGAAACGGCTGAAGTCTGGGTATACCCCGGCCAATCGGCCCAGGCGCCTGCACCGACCTTGTACTGTACCTCGTAGGGCGCCGCGGCCAGGGTGGAGCCGCCAGTATCGCTCCCGGACCACTGCACGGCGAAGCTGCGGCTATTTGTATACAGGCCGAGAGCCGTAACGGTGGAGGCCGGCGCGGTAGCGTCCAGGGTCTGGCCGTTGGAACTGGCCGTGCCTGAAAAGAGCCCCGCGCCGTTCTCGGCCTTCACCGCCACATAATAGGTCTGCCCCCCGGCCAGGGACAAACCGGTCCTGGTCACGCTCAGGCTGGCGTTATTATTCGTCCACGCCGCCACGTCGGCGCCGCCCGGGGTGGTACCTATGGCGTACCAGTACTTTGCCACTCCGGATTGCGTGTCGGCGGAAGCGGCCCAGTTGGCGGACAGCTGCGAGGCCGAGCCGGCGTAGGTTATATCCGCGCCCGTGCCGTCGTACACAGCGGAGATGTCGGAAGGAGCCGTCGTGTCCACGCTCTGGCCGTTGGAATTGGCGGCGATGGACTGCAGGCCGGCCCCGTTCTCGGCCTTTACCGAGAAATGATAGGTCTGCCCGTTGGCCAGGGACAGGCCGGTCTTAGTTACGCTGGTGTTGGTGTTGTTGTCGGTCCAGGTCAGGATATTGACGGCGCCGGGAGAGGTGCCGATGGCATACCAGTACCGGGCTACCCCCGACTGGGCGTCTGCGGACGCGGTCCAGTTGGCGGAAAGCTGCGACGGCCAGGTCGAATAGATGATGTCCGCGCCGGTGCCGTCATACACGGAGGCGATAGTGGACGGCGGGGTAATATCCACGGCGGTCACCGCGGTTACGCCGTAGCCCCATTCTTCAAAATAGGGATCCGAGGTCAGACGTATCTTTACTGTTGCGCCGGTAATCCGTTTTGTTTGCCCGGCCAGCTCGGTGCCGGTGAACGGGCTGCCGGAGATCCCCGTTCCGTTGCCGTCCATCACATAAATATAATCGTAGCCCTGTTCTACCGAGGTCTGCGCGTCGAAAGCCACGTCGATGGCGCCGGGGCTTCCGGCTAAAGTGTAGGTGGCCGTGAAATCCGCGTCGGCCGGGTAATCGTGCGGGGACTGGGGCTTCCCCACGGTAAAGGTCACTCCGCCGCTGGTGCCGCCGCCGGTGGTCACGGTAACGGAGCCGGTGGCGGCGCCCGAAGGGACCAGGCACTTTATCTGGGTGGAGGACCAGGAAACCACGGTCGCAGGCTGGTTGTTGTAGAATTTGACCGTACCGGTGGTCGAGCCGAAATTGGCGCCGGTAATTATCACCAGGCCGCCGGCGGAACCGGTGGCCGGGTTCAAGCCGGTGACGGAAGGCGCCGGAAGGCTGGTAGCGATATTGACCACCGCGCCGGTGACCGTGTTATAGTTCACCCCGCCGAGCGTGCCTATGTTCGGCAGGGAATACCAAGCGTCGGCCGTGCCGCCCCAGCCCAGGTTCAGATGGTATAGCAACGTGCTGGTGTTATAACCGTCGCAGACTATCGAGTGCCCGCCCGCCCCGCTGCTGTTGCGGATGCTGACCTGCGCCGGGCGGTTGTTCTGCATATTACTTTGCAGCGTCGGATAGAAATCGGCGTCGCCGGATTCTTTATAGTCCGCCGAGGCATACCCGAACTTGTTCTTTAAAGCCGTGGCGACATAGGATGTTGAGGTCCCGGACGCGTAGCTGGAATAATTCATCCGGGTAGCCACGCCGCAGGCATAGGACAGGGCCGCTTTATTGGCATTAGTGGAAACCGGGTAGCTCATGCCTGAAAAATTAGCCGTCGTGGCGGAAATGGAGATAGTCCTTGTCCCCCAGCCGTCCCCAGGGTCTATGCTGGACGTGTAATTGTCGCTGTAATTAAAGGTGACCGCGCCGGGATAGGCGAAATAGTTCACGATCTGCGCCATGGCCGTGGCCACGCAGCCGGTGACGGAAGCGCTGTAGGTCTCCGGGTCCGCAGGGCAATAGTTGTTATACGGCGTGCCCTGGTTCCAGGTGGCCGCCGAAAGTATGGGGCCGTAAGTCGCAAGGTCCATGCCGGCCGCCAATTCCCCGTCCAGGTACTGGCCCCACAGGCCGCTGTTGGCGTCCTTAACTTCCAGGGGCGTGACGGGGATGGCCTTAAGCCGGTTATCCATATCCCACGAAACCAAATGCAGCAGCACGTTGTCAGCGGCTTCCTCTATAATGAAATCTGATTCGAAGGAATACGCTATCACCGGGGTGATGTCGGTGTCGGGAGAAACCACGATATAGCCCTTGGGGCTCAGGTCCAGCACATAGGCGAGGACTTTATTCGTGGCCTTATCGGTGATCTCCCTGGTCTGTTTTACGGAGCGTTTTGAGTAGCCGGCGGGGCTGCGCTTCATTCTGCCCGAGGCATAATCCCTCTCCAGCTTTTTTTCCTCGAAACCGACCTTTGTTTGCCCCACTTTCTGCACAAGGTCGGCCGAAACCGGCTTCGCCCAGGCGGCGGGACCGGGCAAAAAGATAAGGCCCAGGATCAGCAGCAGCGATCCCCGCGCACCCCGGGGCTTAAGCCCCAAAAGCAGCCGAACCCTGTTCATAATTTTGACTGACACTAATAAACGCGCCGTGCGCGCGCTAAGGCGTGCGGGTTTTTATCTATAAATAGCAACTACTGCTCCCTCAGCCAATAGTATAGGGGCCAAAACCGGTATTGTCAATGCCGGCAGCACCTGAGATTTTGCGCCAGGTCCGCCCGCCCAACGTGCCGCTTTGCGCATAAAAAAGCCCCGGCCAATTTAATTGACCGGGGCTGACTTTCAATAGTTTGTTAGCGGGTTTTCCTGCCGCCGGTGGCCCTGGGGGTGTTGTTCTTCAGTTTTACCACACCGTTATACTCTTCGTCCCGCGCCGGCTGGGCCGGGGCGGCTTCTGGCTTTTTTTCCACGGCTGCGCCTATAGCCGTCTGCGTCCAGTAGGCCAGCGCCTGCTCCATGGCGGGGAAACCCTGCACCAGCTCTTTGGCCAGCCGCGCCAGCTCCCTGACATAGGCGTGTTCGCGCACGCCCAGCGCTTTATAAATTTCAAAGCTTGAATACTTCACCCCGTCGCTGGCCGGGCTGAAGATCTCCACGTTCCGGGGCCCGCCGCCCGAGGGAGGCTGCCAGATATTGACCCATTCGATAAGGTTCCTGGTGCGGGAATAATTCCGGAAGAAAGCCGGGTCCAGGCTCTGCAGCCTCGCCCGGTTCATGTCCACGGCCACCAGCCGGCGCACGTACACGCCGCGCCCCGCGCGGTTAACGTCCTTAAGGCTGCTTATGGCTTTAAGGGCGGCCGCGCCGGCAGGGCCGTGCGTGATGATGCTGATCTCGGCGCCGGCGTCGCTGGCCTTTATGATGGCCTTCACGAATTCCCGCACCATCTCGTCCTGGGTAACGGTCTCTTCCCCGCGGTGGCACCACAGGAGCGTATCCGGCTCGCCGGCGAATTCCCCGGCGAATTCCGTGTTTTTGACCACGCCCAGGCTGCCCCTGAAGAAGGTCCTGTTCATTTTGTCGGAAAATTTCTTAAAGGCCGACGGCCCTCTCTCGGCGTGGCTCATATCGCCGCCCCAGCCGGACGGCTCGGCCCCGCCGCCCAGCGAATCGAGCAGTTCCAGGTTCTCCACCGGGTCTTTTTGCTCCGTATCGCTCACCACCATAGTGACCTTCCGGCTGCCGGCGGGGATATTCTGGTCGTTCCATTCGGCGATAAGCTTGTTTATCTTGAAGCTCAGCACCCCGCGCGCCACGGCCGCCTTCGAATTCCCCTGAAGGATGAACCCGATGCCGCCCGCGAACCCGGCCAGGACAATAAGTAAAACGATTCTTTTCATAAGTTTTCCCAAAACAACCGGCCCGGTAAATATCTTAATACAGCCCTTCCACGGCTGTCAATAAGTATTTGCCGGGGTTTTAGAATTTGGGTTTGAAGCTTTTGGCGACTTTTTCGAACACGGGGGCGTATTGGGCGAAGAGGGTTTTGGCGGCGGTGAAGTGCAGGACGTAGAAGCCCTCTTTGGCGGGGAGGACATAGTGTTTTTCTTTTAA
>MGUK01000052.1 GCA_001799995.1 Elusimicrobia bacterium GWF2_62_30 | reverse complement strand
GCAGGATAGCGTCGGCAATGCCCACCTTGCCGATGTCGTGCAGGGGGCTGGAATAGCGGATGTTCTCCACTTCGCGGTCGGGCAGGCCCAGGCCCTGTGCGATGAGCGCGGAATATTCGCTGATATGGCGCAGGTGGATGGCCGTGTCGTGCTGGTCGCGGTACTCGGCGGTCACGGCCAGGCGGTAGATGGTCTCGAGCTGCGACTTGGAGAGGCTTTCGTAAAGCTGCGCGTTCTCGATGCCCGAGGCGGCCAGCGAACTGATCAGCTGCAGGATGCCCTCGTCGTCGACGTTGAAAGGGGAGCCGGCCTTGTTCATGGCCTCGAACACGCCGATGATGTGGCCGCTCACGTTCCTGAGCGGCACCGCCAGGATGCTGCGCGTGCGGTAGCCGGTGAGGCGGTCGATATCGTGGGTGAAACGCGAGTCCTGGTAGGCGTCCGGGATATTGAGGATCTGCCCGTTGGCGGCCACTACGCCCGAGATGCCCCGGCCCAGCGGCACGCGGATCTCGGTGTGCTGCATGCCCAGGGCCACCTTGGACCAGAGCTCGTTGGTGTGCCGGTCCAGGATGAAGACGCTGCAGCGGTCGCAGTTGATAATGGTCTTGACCTGCTCGGCTATCAGCTCGAGCAGCTTGGTAAGATTGGTTTCCTTGGAAACGACGCCTCCGAAATTAACCAGGAGGCGCAGCCGGTTCTCAAGTTCTTCAGCCCTGGTCATAGGGATATTTTAGCATAGAGTAGCCCGCGGCTTACTTTTTTACGGGGGAGCCGCCCGTCATCCGGTCGAGGAAGACGCTGTAGTGGACCGCTTCGGCGGAAGGGTAGGCGGCCCGGAGGCCGGCGTTGATCTGGATAAGGCAGGAAGTGGCCCCTACGACCACGGTCTGGGCCTGCACCGAGGCGATATTGCGGAGCTTCCGGTCCAGCACCTGGCCCGAAATTTCCGGCTGCGTGAAGGCGAAAGCCCCGGCCCCGCCGCAGCACCATTCGCTCTCCGGCAGCTCCACGTAGCGCTTCCCCGCCAGCTTGCGTATCACAGCGCGGGGCTCGCGCCGTATGCCCTGGCCGTGGCAGGCCCGGCAGGAATCGTGGTAGGTCACCGTCCCGCCCTGCGGCGCCTGCGCCCTGGCGGTGGAGGGGAAATCCTCCGGGTTCACGAATTCCAGGATGTCCTTCACCGCGGCGGCAAAGTCGGCCGCGCGCTTGCGCCAGGAGGGGTCGGCTGTGAAAAGCTGTTCGTAGGACTTCATGAAGGCCGCGCACGAGGCGCAGTCCGCGATTATGGCGAAGTCCCCGTGGGACGACCGGAGGGCCTCGTAGATCTCTATGTTCTTCTGCGCGAACTTCCTGGCGTCCTCGAGGCGCCCGTAATTGTGCGCCAGCAGGCCGCAGCAGTGGTTCTCTATGAAAACGCCTTCCCCGGAGTAGCGCTTGAGCAGCCGTACCGTGGCGGCCGCCACGTCGGTGAAAAGGTAGTTTGGGCCGCAGGCGGCGAAGTAAGCCCACTTCAGGTCCCGCTTGCCTTCCGGCCGCAGTTCCGGGTCCTTGCGCAGGATCTCGGCGGCGAAGCGCAGCGGCACCTTGTTCACGGAAGCTTCAGCTTCGGCCAGCCCCGGCATCCCGATGAAATGATAAAGCCCCATGCCGGCCGCCAGGCGCGGCAGCCCCGACATCTTCACCAGGTAGCAGAGCTTGAGCCAGAGGGAGAACAGCCAGGGGGCGTTGAGCAGGGTCCCCACGGCGGCGTTGGAAAGAAGATTGTCGCCGTAGCCCTCCAGCGCCCTGCGGCCTTCCAGCACTATGTCCGGGGTGGGGACCTTGGCGTAGCAGGCGCTGGTGCAGGCTCCGCACAGCAGGCAGGTGGAGAGCGCCTCGCGGGCGTCGGCCGGGTTCTTCTCCTTGCCCTCCACCAGCAGGCGCATGAACTGGTTGCGGCCGCGGGCGGAGATAGTCTCCCGCCCGGTCAGGACATAGGTGGGGCAGACGGTTTCGCAGTAGCCGCAGCGGTTGCACTGCGCTGCGGCGTCGTAAAGCGTTCTTTCTCCCAGGTCCGTCAGGAGGGTGTCCAGGTGGCGCGGCGCCGCTTCGTGCTGGAAAAGTTCGTTGGTGGCGCTGACAAGGTGCGTGCCGGCGCTGGCCGTGGAAGAGTCCAGCTCCCTGCGGGCCTTTTCTATCTGGTCTTCGGCTCGGTTGTGCTCGTGTTTTACCATAGGTGTCAGGCGCTTGTTTCCCTGTAGATCCACGGGTTAAGCAGGTTGCCCGGGTCGAATTCTTTTTTCAGCCGGCGCTGGTAGTCGCCGGGCCCGAAAGCGTCGTCGAAGGGGACGGCTTCCTCCTGCGGCCCGCGCCGCGCCCTGGCCGACAGCGCGAAGGTGGCCGCCAGGATCACCACGTAGGCGCCCATGGAGCCGCAAAGCAGTTTTACCGCGTCGTACCCGGCCACGTTCTTCACGGTCCGGCCGCCGAGGCGCAGCAGCGTGCCGTCGGCCGCGGCCACGTCGAGGCCCAGCAGCAGGCGGCGCACGCCGGGGAAAGTCTTGGAGGCTATCAGGCCGCCTACGCTGCCTTCCAGCTCGGGCAGGTCAAGGTCGAGGCCGCAGGCTTTCAGTTGTTTGCGGAACTCCGCCAGGGGCAGCCCGGCTTCCGCGCGCGCGGTCAGGTTCTCCCTGTCTATCTCCGGAGCGCCGGCCAGCGGCCGCAGGTCGAGGACCTTGGCGCCTTCCATTATCCGGCCGGCTTTCAGGCGCGTGCCCAGGCAGGTGACCGCGCTGCGGCCCCCCGTCCTGGCGCGGAGCTTCAGTTCGTCGATTATGCCGCGGGCTTCCGGGCTGAGGTAGGCCTTGTCGGTGAGCCCGGCGGAGCCGGCGGGTTTTTCCTCGGCCACCGGCAGGATCTTGTCCGGGTTGGCCAGGTCGAGGGGGTCGAAGGCCCGCTTTATCCGGCTGAAGAAATCCAGTTCGGCGGGGCCGTAAAGCCAGTTCATCGCCACGCGCTTCTCCACTCCCACTCCGTGCTCGCCGGAGACCGTCCCGCCCAGCTTGATGCAGGCCTTGAGGATCTCGTGCCCGGCCTTCTTGACGCGCTTCACTTCCTGCAGGTCGCGCCGGTCGAAGATCATGTTGGGGTGCATGTTGCCGTCCCCGGCGTGGAACAGGAGCCCCGCGGTGATCTTGTATCTTGAAAGTATTTCGCGCGTTTGGCTGAGCGCCTCGGGCAGCTTGGGACGCGGCACCACGCCGTCCTCCACCAGCACATCGGGCGCCAGGCGGGCCAGGGCGGGGTAGGCCCCCTTGCGCGCCTGCCAGAGCATCTCCCGTTCCGCTTCGTCGGCCGCTATGCGGAAGTCCGCGCAGGAATTGGCGTTGCAGATGTCCTGCACGGCGTTCATCTCTTTCTTTATCCTGACGGCGTCGTTGCCGTCCAGCTCGATTATCAGCACGGCCTCGGTGGCCGGCGGGAAAGGGCTGTGCTTGCCGTTAAGGGCGGCCTCGAGCGAGACGCGGTCCATGGCCTCGAGGGCGCGCGGCACTATGCCGTCGCTGATAATGGTGGTGACGGCGGTCATCGCCGATTCCAGCGAGGGGAACGCCGCCGAGACCGTGCGGATATGGCGCGGCAGCGGCAGGATCTTGAGCCAGGCGCGCGTGACTATGCCCAGGGTCCCTTCGGAGCCGGTGATGAGGCTCATCAGGTCAGGGCCGGGGTCCCTGAAGGACCAGGTCCTGATGTCGCCTTCGGGCGTGACCACTTCCAGGCGCTCCACGTTGTCGGCGGTGACGCCGTATTTGAGGCAGAGCGGCCCGCCGGCGTTCTCGCCGATGTTGCCGCCGATCGTGGAAACCTTCTGGCTGGCCGGGTCGGGCGCGTAGAAGAAGCCGAAGGGCTCCAGCGCCTTCTGCAGGTCCAGGTTCACCACGCCTGGCTCCACCAGCGCCAGGCGCGCCGCCGTGTCTATCTGCCTTATCTTCTTGAGCCGGGCCAGGTTGAGGATGGCGCCGCCCTTGAGCGGGATGGTCCCGCCGGACAGGTTGGTGCCCGCCAGCCGCGGCAGGTACGGGATGCGCTCGCGGGCCAGCACTTTCACCACCGGGGCTATCTCTTCTATGGCGTTGAAGATGATGACCGCTTCCGGGCGCGCCCTCGCCATGCCGGCGTCGTAGGAGTACATGGCTATCTCGGCTTCGTCGGTGCGGACGTTGCCTTCTCCTACCAGCCTTTCCAGCTCGGGGACTAGTTTTGCGAAGCGGTTGTTTCTGAACATAAGTCGTCGCGTTATTTCGCGGGCTGCAGCTTGGCCGTGAAGTGGGGCAGTATTTCCTGCACCTCCACCACGTCCAGCCCTTTTATTGCCCTGGGTTTCTTCGCCAGGTAGCCGAAAACCTCTATCACGTAATCGATGTGGCTCTGCGTGTAGACGCGGCGCGGCATGGCCAGGCGCACCAGTTCCATGGGGGCCGCCAGGAAATTGCCGCTCTTGTCGCGCTTGCCGAACATCAGCGTGCCTATCTCCACGCCGCGGATGCCGCCTTCCACGTAAAGGGCGCAGGCCAGGGCCTGGGCGGGGAAGTTCTGCGGTTTTATATGCGGCAGGAACTTCTTGGCGTTGACGTACACGCCGTGGCCGCCGGGCGGGTTGATGATCGGGACGCCGTGGCCCAGCAGGCCTTCGCCCAGGTAGGCCGACGAGCGGATGCGGTACTGCAGGTAGTTCTCGTCGAGCACTTCGCGCAGGCCTATGGCTATGGCCTCCAGGTCGCGGCCGGCCATGCCGCCGTAGGTGGGGAAGCCCTCCGTCAGGATCAGCATCTGGCGGGCTTTCGCGGACCAGTCCTTGTTGTTCATCGCGAGGAAGCCGCCGATATTGACCAGCGCGTCCTTCTTCGAGCTCATCCAGGCGCCGTCGGCCAGTTCGAACATCTCCTCGGCTATCTCCTTGACCGGGCACTGGGCGTAGCCCTTCTCGCGCAGTTTTATGAAATAGGCGTTCTCGGCGAAGCGGGCGCAGTCCAGGAACATCGGGATGCCGTGCTTATTGCAGAGGTCGCGCACGGCTTTGAGGTTCTCCATGGAGACCGGCTGGCCGCCCAGGGAATTGTTGGTCACGGTCATCACGCA
>MGUK01000051.1 GCA_001799995.1 Elusimicrobia bacterium GWF2_62_30 | reverse complement strand
AGGGCTTCAAGTTCCTCTTCCTCGCCCTCTTTGATGTGGGCGGCCTCTATCTCGTTGAGCTGGAATTTATACAGGTCCAGCAGGCGCTCGCGCTCGCTCTCGGACATCGAGACGGCGCTCAGGGCCTCTTCCAGCCGGCGCGCTTCTTCCCACGCGGCGTGGACGGCTGAAGTTTCCTTCTCAAGTTTGCCGTAGCGGTCGAGCAGGTCGCGCTGGGCTTCGGGCTTGAGCAGGCTCTGGTGCTCGTTCTGGCCATGGAAATCCACCAGGTAGCCGCCCAGCTCGGAAAGTTGGGCCAGCGTGGCGGAGGCGCCGTTGACGGAGGCGCGCGTGCGGCCCTTGGGGTCGGCCTGGCGGCGTATCTTCACGCCGTCTTTAGCGTTCCAGCGCTCCCTGAGCGCCGGCGGCAGGTTCTCGGCCAGGAACTCCCCCTCCACCTCGGCCGAGGCGGCGCCGGGGCGCAGGATGTCGGAGCCGGAGCGCTCGCCCAGCAGGAAACCGAGCGCGGAAATGATGATGGACTTGCCGGCCCCGGTCTCGCCCGTGAAAATATTCAGCCCGCCGGAGGGTTCCAGCGTCAGCTCATCAATGACCGCAAAATTCTTAATGATCAGTTTTTTCAGCATATCGCACTTGCAAGTCACCGGCCAGCCCGGGGTACGGGCCCAGCGGGCACGCTATCGGCCACACCGTGGCCGCGCTGCCGCTCGGCCTCGGCGCTACGCAAGCCTCGGCCTGCGCGAGCACCCGCTGAACCCGTACCCCGGGTTGGCCGGCGGCTATAGCTATCTCTCTCCCCAACTAAGTTTCCTTCTCAGAATATCGAAATACGAAAAACCGCGCGGGGCCAGCAACTGGAAGCTCTTCGGATGCCGGCGCACCACCACCTCGTCGCCCGGCGCCAGACGGAAGTTCTCCTGCCCGTCCAGGGAAAGGGTAAGCGGCTGCGGCCCGGAGCGGCCGCCCTGCACCACCACCCGCAGCTCATGCTCCGCCGAAAGCACGATGGGGCGGTGCGTAAGCGTATGCGGGCAGATAGGGGACAGCAGCAGCACTTCCAGGTCGGGGATTATGATGGGGCCGGAGGCGGCCAGGCTGTAGGCCGTCGAACCGCTGGGCGTGGCCATGATCAGGCCGTCGCCGAAATACTCGGACAGGAACTGCCCGCCGTAGGAGGCCCGCAGCACGAAAGCGCGGGCCTCGGGGCTGCGGATCACGCAGTCGTTGAGCGCCGGCAGCGGCCCGAACACCGCCCTGCCGCGGCGCCGCACGCTCACGGCCAGCAGGCTGCGCTTGATCCTCATGAAATCGCCCTTCAGGAAAAGCTGCGTATTCTTGAGGAACTCTTTCTGCTCCATGCCGCTCAGAAAGCCCAGCCCCCCGGCGTTGATGCCCAGCACCGGGATGCCGCGCTTGATCACATGGCGGGCGGCGTAAAGCACGGTTCCGTCGCCGCCCACGGCCACGGCCGCGTCGGCCTTCTTTATCTCGCAGGCCGCGTCGTTGACGCAGATGCGCTGAACTTTGGCCCCGGCGGCCTTGAGGCGGCGTTCTATGGCGGCCGCATAGACGATGGCTTTGCGCCTTTTCGAATTAAAAAAAAGCACTACGGTCTTGATACGTTTCATAAGCGTGACTACGCCTTCTGCTCTATCTTGGCCCAGGTGTCCTTCAGGGTCACCGTACGGTTGAAGACAGGAGTTCCGGGCTGCGACTCTTTCGGGTCCGCGAAGAAGTAGCCGAGGCGCTCGAACTGCCAGCGCGAACCCGGAGCGGCGTCCTTCAGCGACGGCTCCAGCATGGCGCGCTCTATCGCTTCCAGCGAGTTGGGGTTCATGTTCTCCTTGAAATCGTGCCCTTCCTCCAGGTCGTCGGGGTTGCGCTTGGTGAACAGCGCGTCGTAAAGGCGGACCCTGGCCGGCACGGCGTGCTTTGCCGAAACCCAGTGGATGGTGCCTTTAATTTTTCGCCCGTCGGGCGCGTCGCCGCCCTTCGTGGCGGGGTCGTAGGTGCAGTGCACCTCGGTGATATTGCCGGCGGCGTCCTTTTTCACGCCCTCGCATTTCACGATATAGGCGGCGCGCAGGCGCACTTCCTGCCCGGGCGTCATGCGGAAGAACTTCTTGGGCGGGACTTCCTTAAAATCGTCCTGCTCTATGTAAAGCTCGCGCGAGAAGGGCACTTTGCGGGTGCCGGCGGCCGGGTCCTCCGGGTTGTTGTTGCAGGTCATCTCCTCCACCTGGCCCTCAGGGTAATTGGTCAGCACCACTTTCACGGGCTTGAGCACGGCCATCGCGCGCGGGGCGCTCTTGTTCAGCTCGTTGCGCAGCGCGTTCTCCAGCACCCAGATGTCGGAGATGCCCGGCACCTTGGAAATGCCGGCGTCGTCGCAGAAGGCGCGCAGGGCGCTGGCGGTATAGCCGCGGCGGCGCAGGCCGCAGACGGTGGGCATGCGGGGATCGTCCCAGCCTTCCACATGCTTGTCTTTCACCAGTTCCAGCAGCTTGCGCTTGCTGGTCACCATGTTGCTGATGGTGCGCCGCGCGAACTCTATCTGCTGCGGGTGGTAGATGCCGAGAGAGTCGATGAACCAGTCGTAGAGCGGCCGGTGGTCGGCGAACTCCAGCGTGCAGATGGAATGGGTGATCTGCTCGATGGAATCCTCCAGGCCGTGCGCCCAGTCGTACATCGGGTAGATGCACCACTTATCGCCCTGGCGGTGATGCGAGGTATGGATGATGCGGTACATGGCGGGGTCGCGCATGTTGATGTTGGGGTGCGCCATGTCTATTTTGGCGCGCAGCGTGCGCGAGCCGTCGGGGAATTCGCCGTTCTTCATCCGTTCGAAAAGGCCGGCGTTCTCCGCCGGGGTGCGGTCCCGGAAAGGGCTGTTGCGGCCGGGTTCGCTCGGCGAGCCGCGGTAGGCGCGCATTTCATCCGCGTTGAGGTCGCAGACATAAGCCTTGCCTTTCTTCACCAGCTCCATGGCCCAGTCGTACATCTGCTGGAAATAGTCCGAGGCGAAGAACAGGCGGTCCTCGAAGTCGCCGCCCAGCCATTTCACGTCCTCGATGATCGAATCCACGTATTCCTGCTCTTCCTTGGCGGGGTTGGTGTCGTCGAAACGCAGGTTGAACTTGCCTTTATAGTCGCGCGCCAGGCCAGAGTTCATAATGATAGAGGTGGCGTGGCCTATATGCAGGTAGCCGTTGGGCTCCGGCGGAAAGCGCGTGTGGACGCGGCCCCCGAACTTGCCGGAGGCGTTATCGGCGTCTATTATTTCGCGGATGAAGTTAGTCTTTGCGGGCAGGTTTTCCATGAAAAAATTATAACAATTTATGCGGCGCGTGGGTTCCCGCTGCAGGCCCTTGCCCGGCCGGGCCCGGCAGTTGAGGGGATCGCCGGCCCGTCTCGCCCGCGGCCCCTGCAGCGCGGTCCTCCCGTTTGAGTTCGAGCACCATCGTTTTCCAGGGCTGCGCGGCCATGCGGTCCGCAGTTTCGCCGGCCGCGGCGCCGGCCGCTTCAGCGTAGGTCCCCTCGCCGCCGACGCGGAAAGGCCCTATCCGCCAGCCGACCACGTCCGGGCCGCCGGTGTAGCCGGCGGGAGCCTCCCAGAAGGCCCCGGGCTCGCCGGCGGCGGCCGGCCCCGGCCAGACCCGGCTCACCCGCACGCCCTCGCCGCGCAGCTTCTGCAGCACGCGCCTGAGCCCCTCCGGCTGCCGGCCGTACGGCAGCAGCACGCCGCGCAGCCCGACCACCTTCGCCAGCGCTTCCAGGCCGCTGAAATTCTTTTCCTCCAGCGAGGTCAGCAGCACCCAGCGGGCCCGCCTCGCGCCGCCGGCCAGCACGGCGTCGGCCAACTTCCTGCCGTTAAGGCCGGGGTTAACGATATCCGGCTCTTCCGACCCGGCGTAGACGAAGGCGCAGGCGGTATTGCCGTCGCCGAAGAGCACGGCCCGGTACGGGCCCGCGCCGCCCCGCGCCGCCAGCCCCCCGGACATGACCGTCAGGGCGCCGGCCAGGAGCAGGTAAAGGCGCGGTTTTGCGAACCCCAGCAGCGGGGCATGGAGTACCGCTAAAGCCAGCAGGAAGAACCCCGCCGTGAACCAGCCGGAGGGCTCGGCGACGTAGACGGAAGAGAACGGCACCCCGGCGAAGAACCGGACCGTTCCAAGGAAAAGCTCCATGAAAATACCGCAAACATAGGCCAGCGGTCCGAACACGAAGCCCGCGCCGGAAAAGAACGCCAGCAGGAAACCAAGCCCCATGGCCACCCCCGAAGCGGGGACAAGGACCATATTCGACACCGGCGAGATCAGCGAGATCTTATGGAAATAGATGGCGAGCAGCGGGTACAGGCCGAGCTGCGCGAAAAGGCTCACCAGGAGCAGGCCGCAGAGGGCGCCCTTTACCCCGCTTTTGGGGGCGTATTTCCCCCAGGCGCCCATGCCCGCGCAAAGGCCGTAGGCGGCCAGGAACGACATCTGGAAGCTCGCGTCGAAAAGAGAGCGGGGAGAGACCACAAGTATCAGCAGGCAGGCCGCGGTAAGCGCGTGGAAGCCCCCCGCCTCCCTGCGCAGCAGCCAGGCGCAGAGCCCGGCAGAGAACATCAGGTAGGCGCGCACCAGCGGGGCGTCCAGGCCGGCCGCTACCACGTAGAACCCGGCCAGGCCCAGCGCGGCCAGCCCGGCGTATTCCCGCCTCAGCCTCAGGCGCGAGCAGAGAAAATATACTACGGCGACCACGAAACCGACGTTGGAGCCCGAAGCGACGAGCAGGTGCATGGCCCCGGAATCCTGGAAGGCCGTCTTCAGGCCCGGCGGCACGCTGCGCTTCTCCCCTATCACCACGCCCCCCAGCACGGACGCCTCCGCCGGCGGCAGGGCCCGCCCGAAAGCGGAGAGGGCGGCACCGCGGAAGCGGCGGGCCAGGAGTATGAAGCGGCCGGGTTTGCCGGTTATGTCCAGGTCGAAGGCCCGGGCCTGCGCGGCAATGCCGCGGCGGGCCAGGTAATCCGCCCAGTCGAGGCTGCCCGGGACCGACGCGCCCGGCGGAATTTCCAGGTCGGCGATAAAGGACACCCGGTCCCCGTAAGTGGCCCCCTTCGCCGCGCGCGCGTAGACCATAAGCCTGGCTTTGAAAGGTTTGCCGTAGAAAGTATCCGCCTCAAGCACGAACCGCGTCCCCCCGGGGACGACGGCCGGGTATTCGGCCACTCGCCCTTCCACCAGCGCCCCGGAACGTGGCAGCGAAAAAGGCAGCCCCGGCGCGGTATCGAGGAGCGCGCCCCGGAACAGGTAAATGCCCGCGGCATAGGCGAGCAACAGTAAAAATAGCGGTCGGCGGTAATAAGAAAGCAGCATAACGCGTCCGTGCGGCGACGAGCGGCGTTACAAAGATGCCTGACCGGTGAGTGACTATGAAGGAGCTGAATCTGGTTCTTTCGGTTCCTGCGGTAACTTTCAAGTTCTGGCGTGCGACACGGGGACCGGATAAGCAAAACCTTCCGACGACCGAGCCTTGCGTAAGCGGCGAGGGAGGAGGATGAGCGATGCCCACGGTGTGGGCGAGCGCGTTTTGCGTTCCGGTCCCCGCGGCGTACGCCAGCCGCCCAAAGAAACCTGTGAAACCCTAAATCTTGGTGCGGCCCTTGAGCGCGTGGCCCAGGGTGACTTCATCCATGTAGTCGATGTCGCCGCCCAGCGGCACGCCGCAGGCTATGCGCGAGATCTTCCCCACGTAAGGCTTGAGGGCGCGCGTCAGGAACATGGCCGTCGCCTCCCCGTCCGTATCGGGGTTGGTGGCGATGATAACCTCTTTCACCGCGCCGTCGGCCGAAGTCACGCGCTCTACCAGCTCCCTGAACTTTATCTGCTCGGTAGAGACGCCGGCCGCCGGGGAAACGGCGCCGTGCAGCACGTGGTATACGCCGGAAAAAGACTTCGCCTTCTCTATGGCGGCCAGGTCCTGGGGGCGCTCCACCACGCAGATCAGCGAGCGGTCCCGCTCCGCGTCGGCGCAGACGGCGCAAAGCCCGCTCTCGGCGTAATTGTAGCACTCGGGACAGTAGCTGACGGAGCTTTTGACGGCGCGCAGGGCTTCCACCAGGTTCTCCACCTCGGAGTCGGACGCGCGCACCACGTAAAGCGCGAACCGCTCCGCCTGCTTCGGGCCCACGCCGGGGAAGCGGCGGAAGGCGTTCATTATGCCCTCGAGAGCTTTCATTGCCCGGGGCCTTTGACCTTGTTGATGCGGGAGATGCGGCCGTGGAAGACCTTGGCCAGGTGCTTAAGCTCGGGCTCCGTCCCCGCCTCCACCACCTCGGGCTCCTGGGGGCGCGCGGCGGCGGCCTTCCTGGCCAGCTCCGGGGGCATATCGTCCTCCAGCACCGTCTCTTCGGAATCGGCCCCCGCCCCGTCGTCTTCCTGCCGGACGGGCGCGCTGACGGCCGCCGGGGCCGCGTGCGCGGCCGACAGCTTTATCTTCCTGCCCGCGGTGCGCGCCAGCATTTCCTCCAGCTCGGGCAGGGCGCGTTCGATCATCGTAACCTCGAATTTATTGGAGCTCAGCAGCCGCCAGGCGTCGGCGCTGTCCTGGTTGAGCTTCACGGAGAGAAGGACGTTGTAAAGCCCGGGCTTTTTCGCGCCTACCACGCCCAGGAATTTTTTCCAGGCATCCGCCGGCACGGGGGCCGCCGCGGCCGGGGCGGGTTGCGCCTGGCGGGGCGCCGCTACCGCGGGGGCCGGGACGGGGGCGCTGTCATTTTTTTTTTGCTCCGCCGGAGCGGCGGGCTGAGAGGAGAGCCGGCCCTCGAGGCCTTCCAGCCTGCGCACCAGGCTTTCCAGCTCCACGGGGGTCTCTATAAGGGTGAAAAGGGCTATCTCCGCCGCCAGCGAAAGCGCGTCGGAGAACTTTATCTCCTCGATAATGACCGTAAGCTTGCGCGAGAGCCGGGCCAGGGCCGCCGCGGGCAGGTCCTTCGGGAGGCCCTTTATGGGCGCCTCCTCCCTGGAAAAGCCGTGCGCGGACAGGAAAGCCTCGGCGAACAGGTTGCGCAGGTCGCGCAGGGCGCCCAGCGGGTCCTGGCCTTCGGCATTAATGCGGTCGAAGGCGGCGTGCAGGCCGGCCGCGTCGCGCGCTGCCAGGGCAAGGGCCAGCGAGTTCACCACTTCCGGCCCGGGATGGCCCAGCAGGTCGTTGATGATCTCCGCCTTCACTTCCCCGTGGCCGAAAGAGACCGCGCGGTCGAGCGTGGTCATGGCGTCGCGCATGGCGCCTTCGGAAGAGCGGGAGATAAGCTTGAGCGCTTCGGGCTCGAACTTCACTTTTTCCTTCTCCGCCACCTCTTTGAGCCTGGCGAAGATATCCGCTTCGGAAATAGGGCGGAAACGGAAGCTCTGGGAGCGGGAAAGGATGGTGAGCGGCACCTTGTTCTGCTCGGTGGTGGCCATGATGAACACCACGTGCGCCGGCGGCTCTTCCACGGTCTTGAGCAGCGCGTTGAAAGCGCCGGTGGAGAGCATGTGCACTTCGTCGAGGATATATATCTTGTACTTGTCGCGCGAGGGCGCGAAATCCACGTTCTCGATGATGACGCTGCGCACCTTGTCCACGCCCGTATTGGAGGCCGCGTCTATCTCTATCACGTCCAGGGATTTGGATTCGGTTATCTCCACGCAGGAGGGGCACTTGCCGCAGGGCACGCCGTTCTTCGGCTGGTGGCAGTTAAGGGTTTTGGCGAGGATGCGGGCTATGGTGGTCTTGCCGCAGCCGCGGGGGCCGTAGAACACGTAGGAATGGGCTATGCGGCCCAGTTTGACGGCATTGGCCAGGGTTACCTTGATAGTATCCTGACCGAGGACCTCGCCCAGGTTCCCGGGGCGGTATTTCGTCGCAAAATTTTCGTACATAAGGGGCTCTTAAACGGAGGCTTAGCTGCAGGATACCGGGCACCAGGAAGGCTGCGCCGCCGGGCGGGCTCCCTGTCTTCGGGGAACCGCCCGGCAGCCCGGCCGCAACGCTGTCCGGCTGTAATTAGAACGAGATACCGACGCCGAGAGAGATGTAGCTGTCTTTCCCGTCCTGGTCGAACACCTGGTAGCCGACATTGGCCTTGACCATGTCGAAGTCTATGTAGGCGCCGAGCAGGAGGGCGGTGCTGTCGGATACCGCCTGGCCGGCATAAGCCTTGTACTTGGTGGCCGTGTACGAGACGAACGGCGTCACCAGCGGCTGGCCGGGAAGGTCGAGCTTCACGTTCACGCTCGACTTGGGCAGGGTATTCGTGGCGAAGGTATGCCCGGGAACGAGCCCGAACGTGACCGCGTCCTGGTCGCCGTAGGAATAGCCGGTGTAGGAACCGGAGATGTTGACCATAAGGACCTTGGCGCCCGCGAAGATGGAACCTTCGCCCTGGCCGGTCTCTTTGTCGGCGCCGACGGTTTGCGCCTGGGTGTGCATGGTGTACTTGCCGCCCACGCCTACGTCAACGCGGCTGACGCCCTTGCCGCCGCCGGAGCCCGCGCGGGAGCCGGGGCCGGCAAGGCGGGAATGGCCGCCGCCGCCGGGGGTAAGGGTGAAGGTTATATCCCCGCCCACGAACCTGTTGGAATAGTTATTGACTTCGGGGGTAATACCCGCGAGGGCCGCCACGGTATACTTTTCGGCGTCCATGGAACCGCGCAAAGAGTAGGTGCGCAGGGTCTTGCCGTCATAAGTGGCGCCGTCCGAAGTATACGTCTCAAGTATGGGCTCTATGGCGAACGTGTCCGAACCGATGACGGCGTCCAGCTTGATGCCGCTATAGCCGTCCGGGCCCGTGATCTTGGTCACGTCGCCTTTGAAATAGGCTGACGCGCTGCCGCTTACCGCCGCAAGTATGGTAATGACCGCAATAAGTTTTTTCATCTATTGTTCTCCCTTCTGAGAAAGGTTCCCTCTCCGGGCGCTCCCGGAATAACAGCTATATTATACGATTTTCGCATAGTCCGCATAAAAGAAAAACCCCGCCGGCCTTTCGAGGCCGGCGGGGGTTCCTGTTAATCCCGGCCGCTGTTACTTGGAGCGCGCGTCCTTACCGCCGTAACACAGCGCGTTCGTCATCGCCGGGATTTTGTTGTACGAGCCGAACGGCAGCGCCGTCATGGTGCCAACGGCATAGCTGCCGCCCACCTTGGCCACCGAGGGCCCCACGGAGATGTTCACGCCGTAGGTTTCGGTCTTGGAGGTGGGCTTCTTGATCAGCAGCGACCCGGCGTACACCTTCCAGAGTTTGTCCGCGCCGCGGTTGCAGGACACTTGGAGCGCCATGTCATAGTCGCTCGATTCCACGCCCTTGTACAGGAGCATGTCATCCCCGGTCTCGGACGGGTCCGTAGCTACCAGGCGGGTATTATCGCCTTCCGTGTACACCCTGCCGGTCTCGTCGAACTCCACTCCGTAGATGCGGTCGAACCAGGTGTCGACGCAATGCTTGATGCCGCCTTCCAGGGTGACGAACATATTCGTCCGGCCCGCCCAGTTGGTGTGATCCGTCCACTCGGAGCGGCAGATCTTCATCATGTCCGAGGTGGACTGCATCTTCCCGTTCACGGTAGACTGCACATTGAGGAACGCCGGCCTGTACGCCGTGTCGGAATAGGGGAAGAACCCGGCGGGCTTCAGTTTCCATTTAAGCTGGACATAGAAGCCGCTGACCTTCTTGCAGCCCAGTTCGGTAGCATGGCACTTGAGCGGTACGGGAATGGCCGCGGCCTCTTTCCTGAGGGTTTCGATGGCGGCGGCCAGGCCTTTCGCTTCGGAGAGCTTGCCCACCAGCGTGTTCTTGGCGGTGAGCACCGTCTCGCGTGTGTTGGAAGTCTGCGCCGTGTTGTTGGTCTGGGTGGCGTTGTTCTTCAGGGTCGTCAGCTCTTCCATCTTCGCTTTGGCCGTCGTGCGCAGGGCGTCGGCCTGGGTGCCCGACGGGAAATTCCCTAAGGACGTCCTGCCGTTCGCATGCGCGGTGACTATGCCGTCATACGCCGTCTTAGCCTGCGTCCTCAGAGTGGCGATGGACGCGGGCTTTATGCCCTCCAGCCTGTCCACTTCCTTGGCGGCGGTATTAAAGGAGGACAACGCGGAACTCATCTCGCCGTCTATCGCGGCGATGCGGGCGTTGATCTCCTTCAGCCGCGTCGGACTGACGCTCTTGCTGGCGAGCTCTATCTTAAGGGCAGCCATCTCGTCTTTGAGCTTGGTTATCTTGCCCATCTGCGCTTCGGCCACCTTCAGCTGGGCTTTGCAAGCTTCGGAAGTGCAGTTCGCCTTGTTGGCCTCTATCTTGTCGTACAGGGTCTGGGCCGCGCTCAGCTGCGAGGAGTACTTCGAGCTGAGAGCGTCGAGGCTCCCCTGCACCTGCCCTACGGTAAGCCCGCTCGGATCCACTGTGCCGGTACCGGTGCTGGGAATGACCGCACCGTTGCCGCCGTTATTGACCGGAGTGGTGCTGACGGGCGCGTCAGGAGTATTCCCGCCGCAGCCTGCGCTGGTGAAGTAGCAGGGATTTACCGCTATGCCCAGGCCGAGTATCTTGCGCTTCAGGTCGGCTTCAGCCAGCGCTATATTGTTCTTGGTAAGCGCCGACTGGCTCTCTATATTCTTGAAGTCCGCGTACATGACCGACCCGGCCGCTATCTCCTTGCTGCGCGTGTTATTGGTAACAAGGTCTTCGGGGGCGGGCAGTGAGTGGGGCTTGCCTTCGGAGATGGCGGCGTTGAACTTCGCCCAGGCTTCCACCTCGGCCTTTGCGGCCGCCTCGCTGTTAAAGGCGTTACCCTTGGCCCAGAGCTTCTCCCAGTCCAGGGCGCGCAGCGATACGGCGGCCTTTTTCAGGGGGGCCACGGCGGCCGCGTCTTTTACGGGGGCCGTGGACTCCACCACTTTGGGCCTGCCGGTGATCTGGCTGAGCTTCGAGGACGGGTCAAGGACCGTGTCATCCACCAGCTTGACGGCTTCGGTCACCAGGCCGGTGTGCTCCTCGCCTATCTTCTTTATGCCGGCGCCGATAGGAGTTATCTGCTCCTGGAAGGCGGTCTTGCGGGTGCCATGCATGGCAAGCAGGTCCTTGGCGCTGTTGTAAGGAATGGAGACCTGTTTCTCCCAGTCCAGTTTCCATTGATCCACGGCGGCAACGATCTTGGCGTTATCCGCGGGAGTAAGGTAAGACTCTATTTTTTCGTCGGTCTTTAGCATCTGGACCGTGCCCGCTTTGGCGGCCGCATAGAGCTTGTCCGAATAGGTAACGTGCTTGGCGTACAGGTCCTCGGTGGCGGTGAAAGTCGCGCCGGCCTCGGAGATCTTGCCGGCATACTTGCCTACGGCCTCCACGGCTTTGCCTTCGAGGGTAATAAGGGCGTTCTTTACGCCCTCGGCCTGCGTGCCGAGATTCTGGAACCCGCCCTTCATGCTGGCGACGTTTTCCGCCATCTTTCTGGGAGAGCCCTCGGCTTCCGCCGCCAGGGCGACGATGCTGCGCAGCTGGTCGTCATAGTCCTTGAAATCCAGCGCGGTGCCGCTGGAGATGGCCGCGGGGTCCGTTACCGGCGTATCCCCGGTCACGGGGGTTTCGCCGCTGGTGCCGCCGGCGCCGCACGCCGTGCCGATGTCGGGAGTGGGGTTGTTGCCGCAGATGCAGTTCATGAACGACGCGGAACCCTTATCCTTGCCGGCCGCGTCTATGCGCTGTTTCTGCGCGCACCCGACGGGGGCTCTGCACAGCTTGCTGGGTTTGGAGATCCCGTTCTCCTTACACCTGTCGCCGCACTGCGTAAGCGCTTCGCTGCATTCTCCGCCGGGGCAGGAATCAGGCTGCCAGCAGTACTTTGTCGGCGCGGAGCCGTCCATGCCCAGCAGCGAGTCGGACTGCTCGCCCACGAACTTGGTCAGCGAACCGGTGAAGCCGGTAAGTATCGCGTTTATTATCTGCTTGGGGATCTCGTACTGCTTATAGAATTCCCATTCAAGGGCCTTGGCCTGGCGCGCCTTGGCGGCGGCCATGGCGAGGGATTCGCCGCTGCTGCTGTGGGAGTTCTTGTTGCTGGAGTTGGACGGAGACTTGGTCTTCTCGCCTTCGCCTCCGGCACCCATACCGCCGTCGCCGCTTACCTTGACGGCGTCGGCCGCGGCCCTCTCCAGGGCGCCGGTGGCGCCTGAACCGGAGAAGTTGCCGGCTGACCTGTCGGCCTGCGCGCGGAGCTTCTCAAGAGCGCTCTTGGAAACGCTGCCCGGGCTGTTCCCGGCCACGCCTTTGTAGCCGGCCGCGGCCACGGGGCCCACCATGGAGCGCTTCGCCGCCTTGCCGGACGCCGATTTGGCGGCGTCGGTGATCTTGCTGTCGGCGCTGTGGCCGCCGCCCGTGCGGGTGCCTTCGCCGCCGCTGAAGAAAGAGCCGGCGCTGCGCAGAGCCGACTGCATCCTGGGAATAGGCGTGGGAGCGCCGGCCGATTTGGTGGCTTCGGAGAAAGCCGCGCGGCCCGCGTCTTTAATGGCGTCGCGCATGCCGAAGTTCTCGGTCATGGCGGGGGGCGGGGCCGGCGGCTGCGCCGCCTGCGAGCCCAATATCAGCGAGGCCGGGTCCCTGGAGCTCAGGGGCGTTATTACCTCGCCGGAGCCGTCCGCGGAGCCCTGGCTGAGGGCGTTTATGCCCGGTTCATACACGCCGGCGATGGACGAGCCCTCCCTGGAGCCGAAGCCCGGGGTCAGCAGGTTGTCGGAAGACGGTTTGGACATTACGAATTCGGCCACGGGCGCCATCACGAGCACGCTCAGGCCTACGCCCACGAAAGCCATGTCCCTGCGGGACAGGTTCTTGAGCTTATCCATTATCCCGCCGGATACGCGGGAGAGCAGAGGCGCCTTGCCGAATATGGAGGTCTTCTTGTAAGGAGCTCCACCCTTGGCCATTATAGGCATCTCTTTTTTGTTCTCGTCTTCGTTATTATAGAGGTTCATAACCGCCTCCAACCACTTGATTTAAAATCCTAAAACAATGCGCCAAGCCCGCTGCCGGAACCCGGGAAACGTCCCCGGGTCAGACCATGCTTTTCCAAATTATACTCTATACTATACGCTCTCCGCAGCCAAGTGTCATTAGGCCCCGTAAGCTATAGGCCTTTAGACCCAGTGACGGCGCCCGCACCGCGCAATACCGCGCTAACGCCGGACCGCCATAAAAAAACCCGCCGTCAAAAGCCGGAGCCTGGCCCGCTTTCGCGGGCCCGAAAGGTGCGACTGCAGTTGTTTACACGTAAATACGTCAACGTCTCTTTGATGTAGCGACACTGCACAGCGCACCTCTCTGCTCAGGACTTCAAACTACGGGCTAAGATGAACCGCAAAAAACGCAGCTGCCTGCCGGGCGAACCCGGCTAACCTTCGTCCTCGCTGGACTCGGGCATATCATACCCGGACATCCACCTGACCACGCCCTTCACCCAGGCGCCGGCATCATCGCCCAGCACGCCGGTAAGGGCCAGCGTGGTCAGCACTATGCCGCCCACCGCGAAAACTACTATCCAGCACAGGATCTCCACCAGGCAGGAATACCAGTGGCAGGTGATGTGCATGTCCGCGTACTTGTTGCAAGGCATGGGATCATATTCCGTTTCGCACTTGGTGGTCACTATCCTGGTAAGTTCATTGGACTCGGTGCAGAGCCCCACCAGGCCTTTCTGGTATTTCGGGTCCCCGTTGCCGGGATCGCCGTCTACTTTCCTGTTCCACCGTCTTACCGCGCTGCCGTTGCAGCAGGAAGGCGGATTCTCGAAATCCATGGTGTCCTGGATCTCCTTCATGTCGGTGGCGTCCGTAGCGGCCTGCGCGCCTTCCGCGGCGCCGGCCGCGGCGCAATCGAGGGCTTTCTGGTTCAGGGCGTCCACGTTGCCTATCAGGCTGCCGGCGAAGGCCGCGCTGGGCACCGTGGGGGCGATGGCGTCCGACTGCAGGAAGTCGGCGTCCACCTCGTTGCCGTCGTAAGTGGCGCCGCCGTAGGCGGTCTCGAACTCCGGCGTGCGCGACTCGAAAGCCATACCGGCCATGGCGAAAGTTTCCGACAGCTGGAACATGGGTTTCTTGTTATTGAGCTTGTTGACCGCCCCGGAACGCGAAGTGTTTTTACCCATCTTCTTCCAGGAAAAGCCGGAGACGCGGCCCATCTTGCCATTCAGCCTTTTGGGGGACCCGGGAGCGGGAACCCTGTCTTCCGTCTGGTTGGCGGCCCGGTTATACATGCCCGAGGCCTTGTCGGCGGTGCCGCCGGGAGAGCTCAGCAGGGTGCGGTCGGCATAAGGAGCGGCGCTGTAAAAGCCTTCCCCGCCGCCTCCGGCGCCCGCCATCAAATCGCCGTACATGCTGCCGCCGTCGCCGCCGCCCGCGCCTGGTGCGCCCTGCAGGCTCACTGCCCCGGCATTGGGGTCCTTGGACTGTTCCTGGGGGCTGGCCACGCCTTTAACTTCGTCGGCCTTGGGAGGTTTGGACCCGTCGTCTTTAATCACCGGCGGGCCAAAAACGTCGCCGCCGCCGCGCAGCATATCCATGGAAGAGGGACTTCCGGCCGGGGGCAAAGGCGCGTTAGCGGCCCGCAGGAACCTGTCCCAGAAAGAACTGCTCTTGCTGACATGCTCGGCCCTGGCCATCTCGGCCGCCATCTTATCCTGGGAACGCGGGTCCGAAGACGACGCCAGATCCGAACCGGAGAACCCCATGGCGCGCATTACAGCGGCCACGGGCGCGAAAGACATAAGAGTGCTGAGCTTTTCAGCCGGCAGCACGAACGGCACCGACACCAGGCCGGCGACGAACAGCACCGCGGCGTACTTGCCGCGGCCGCGGAAGATAAGCAGCAGAGACGCCAAAAGCGACTTCCGCTTGTTCCTTTCTATGAATTCGCTTCCCATATAATCGCCTCCACAAAACCGCGTGCGCGCGACCGTCCGCCGCGCGCACGGGATCGGAGATACTTTCAGCTACTTCGTAACGCTCGGTCCGATCATGGAACCCACAAGCGAGACCAGGGACGCCGCGCCCGCCACCCACAGGGTATTCGTTACCAGCGCGTCCGCAGGGTCGCCGAACGCCGCCAGGGCGGCCGCACCCAGGGCTATTCCGGCGCCTACTCCGTATATGGCGGCCAGCCAGCCCTGCCCGTACTTAATACCAAGGTCCGCTATCGCCAGGTACATCGCGTAACCCGCGGCCGCTGCCGCGCCGATCACGCAGGCATAACCGACTATATAGAGGATGACCGAAGCGACCTGCCCCCAGACGCTGCTGCTGAGCGCCTGGGCTGCCTTGATACAGATGGCCCCGGCGACAGACAGCGCCGCGGACAGGTATATCATGTTCTGTATGTCTTTGGCGGTCTGCTCCCATTCCTCGACATGCTCCGTGCACTCCTCGGCGCTGCCGGTACATTCCGGGATGACGATCCCGCCGCTGTCGTTGGTCCCGCCGCCGCCGCCCGTGCCGGCGTTGTCAAGGGACGGGGAGGTCACTATGCCGGCCCCCTCTCCCTCGCCCAGGCCCGTGCCTTCCGTGGTCTGACCGGCGGTAGTCCCGGTCCACGCGGCATCCTGGGTGTAGCGCTGGGTATCAGCGCTGGTGCCGGTATAAGATTTCTGCATTCCGCGCATGGCGTTCAGCTGGTTCCTGGAACCTGTGCCGTATTTGGATTTCCCGCCAGCGCCGGCCCCGGACATCACGGGGCGCGCCGCGCCTTTCATGGCCAGCAGCTTGCTCTTCCGGTCCTGGAATTTAGGCATGGCCGTGAAGCCCGTGCCTACCCCTCCGGAAAGCCCCTTCGCGCCGCCCAGGGCGTTCTGGTTCTTGCCGCCGGGGCTGCTCATCATCATCCTGTTGGAGCCGCCGCCGCTGCCGCCGATCTGGCTGGTCAGGGAAGAACCGGCGCCCGCGCCGTTCATCGCCTGGCCGACCATGCCCTGCGCCATAGCCTCGCCGTCCGGCTTAGGCTGCTCGGCCTTCGCATCCGCCTTCGCGGAACTGGCGGAAGCCTTGTCGGAGGGTTTGCCGGCCGAGTTCTTCGGCATCGCGCCATCCTCGTTCATGGAAAGCCCGGACCCCTTGTTGGTGTCCGTGAACATGTTCAGGGAGGAGCCCTGGTTGTTCTGCTGGCTTCTCAGGATGGCCGGGACATAATTGCTGTCCGGAGACCTGTTGGAGCTGAACGACCCGGAGTTAACCCCGACCGGATTGCTGCTGGTGGAGTTATTCACCATGTACACTCCGCCGGCCACGGTTACCGCCGCTATCGTAAGGACAGTGCCGATATTACCCGCTATCAGCCCGCCCAGCCCGGCAGAGGAAGCGCCCCCAAGGCCGGCTGCGCCGCCCAGGCTTTTGCCCCCAGAACCGAGACCGCGCAAGAACCCGAGAAAACCGCCCTTCTTCTCGGTCTTGGCTTTGAAGTTTATTTCCGGCAGATTGTCTTTCATAAGACCTCCAACTGTTTCTCCGACATCACACTAGAATACGACTCACATCCCCTTGAATATATCGCCTATCTGGCCATCGGCCCCTATAGCTTTGGGCGCGCCGCCTTTTCCACCGCCTACTTCGCAGAAGGCATCCCAGGCCTTTATCGCCAGCATTATACCGGCCGCGACATAAATGCCGCCCATCCATTTCTGGCCTTCCCACGCGCCCTTACCCTCGGCGTTGTCCGGATCGCCCTGCATCAGTTTGATACCGTTGTAGACGACGATGGCAGCCGCGAGCAAAGCGCCGGCCAGCGCTACGCACGCCATTATGTAGCCCAGCCAGGAGATCCAGGGCACATTGCTCTTGGCTATCTTGGCGAATATCTTGATAAGGACTATGCCGAGAACTGCCGCCAGCATGGCCATCATCGCGTTATTTTCGAATTCCTTCCAGGGGCTGACGTTTTCCGGAGTGGTTACTTCCGGCACGCTGGAGCTGTTGCTGTTAAGGCTGGGGTCGTTGCCCTTAAGGTTGGCGCCGTTGGAAACGCCGGCCCCGCCGAGCCCCGCTCCGCCCGCCCCGCCGCCTACATCACCGGCGCCGGTGGTCTCTCCGGAGAAAGCCTCGGTGGCCATGGAGCGCGCGCCGGCCCCGTCCGAAGAATAAGCCGCCTTCGCCCCCAGCTTAGAAGCGAATTTAGCCTGCGCATGCGCGCCTTTCTTGTTGAAGTTGGGAACCGCGTACTTGGGAGAACTCTTCATCCTCGCGGCCATGGCGCTCATGCCGGAGGTCTTGCCGCCGTCCGCGCCCGCGGGAGCCCGGTACATGGAGGCGAACTGGTTGCCTATACCGCCGGAAAGGCCGCCGCCGTTCTGCATCCGCGGCATGGCGCTGCCGCCGGAACCGCCGCCGCCTTTAGCGCCGCCGAAGCCGGCCGACGCCTGCAATTTGGGCGCCCCGGTATTGCTGGAAGAACCGCCGGCCGCGGGAGCCTCGGCTGAAGCGTCAGCAGCAGCCCCGTCTTCAGGATTAACAGCCGCGGCATCGGCGGCTTCCCCGGAAGCGGCCCCGCCGCCTTCGCCGGCAAGCCCGCTTATGCCGTCCTTTTTGGCCTGCTCCCTGAACATGTCAAGAGTGGAAGCTGAAGCCGACGAGTTATCCTTGGCGCGGGCCCGTTCCTCTCCGGCCTCGCTGGAAGCTTCCTCGTAGTAGGTGTTCTGGAAAAGCTCCGAGCTGTAGACCGGTTTCGAGGAGGAGCCCACGAAATTGTAGACCACGCCCACGCCGGCGGCTATAGTGGCCCCGCCCAGAACCATGCCTACTATGCCCGCTTTAGTGGCGAAAAGCCCGCCCAGCCCCCCGGCCGAGCCGACCCCGGAGGAAGCTCCGCCCATTGCGGACGAACCTCCCCTGAAAATCCCGGAAAGCGCGGAAAGAAATCCGCCTTTCTCTTCTTTGTTGCCGTTAGAATTGTTCATATAACTTCCTCCCGCTGCTTAGCCTTTAAGCGCCGAACGCCATGCCGATAGCCGCCTTAAGGATCATCTGTATTATCATCTGCTTCATCTGCTCGTCCTGACTTTCCACTTCACTGGCCTCAACAGGCTTAGGCATGGTGACCTTATGCTTGTTGATAGAGGGATCGTTCTTCTTGAGGTCCCCGGCCGCCTGCCCCATCTCCAGGCCTGAAACCGCCGAAACTTCTTCGGACTTACCGCCGAGTTCAGAGGTAGAAAGCCCTTTATTGCCGCCCGAAAAGGCCGTGGTGGCGTCGTTGCGCGACGCATCGGAGTTGGGAGACTTCATCGCCAGCGCGCCCTTGGACACCGCGTCATTAAGCGAAGTGGTAGCGGCGCCTCTGTCCTTCTCCTTAAGAACGGAAGGGACGTCCTTTTTCAGGTCGGCGGACAGGGGCTTGGCTAATTCCGCCTTCGTGTTGCCGCTGCCGAAGAACTTATTGTGGGAACCGCCGGCGGTCATGGTGTTGTTGCTTCCGCCGGAGATTGACCCCACGGCCGCCAGCTTGCCGGCGGGGCCGCCTGAAGGGGAAGAGCCGCCCCCGCCGCCGTAAACCGCGCCGGGGCCTTCCGAAGGCGCCGAGGCCGCGGCATCAGCTGAGGCCGAGACCACCGGTTCTTCCGCGGCGCCCGACTGGAAAAGGGAAGCCGCAATATCCTCGCCCGAGGTGGCGGGATTGTTGGTCATCTCGCCGCTGAGGGGAGAACCCGGGGCGCTGCCTTCCTGCGGTATGTCCGTGCCCAAGGTGGAGATATCTGAAACCCTGGAGTTGAACGGGTTGCCCGCCCCGCCGGAGGACGAAGCTGTGCCGTTCATCAGCGGCATCGAGATCCACAGCCCGAGTATGATCACGGCCACAGTGCCGCCGACGACGTACTGTGGGGCTTTTTTCTTTCTGGTCTGAAGTTTTATCATAACCCCGCCTCTCCGCCCCTCTCGTTCTGCAACACAAATAACTTTAAACTTTCCCTGACACAGTCCTGCGGACGTTCAGAGCAAAGCTAATTTCCCTGCGATGTTATACCAGACAAAACCCCGATTGTCAAGGCCCAGTCGGACCGCCCGCTGGGGGCTCATTCGGGTACGTCAGAACCGACGCGTCCGCATTAAACTCCGCCACAGGAGGACTGCCTGTGATATCGTAAACGAACGTGTACGTGCATTCGACAGAACCGTCCTGGCCGAGTTTGGTCCCTTCAAAGGAGGCCGTCCAATCGTCTCCGTTTTTAGTATATTCGGGTTCGGAATCCTCATAGGGGGGGCAGGGATCCTTACAATACGAGGAGTTTTGCTCCAGCTCGTTCTGTACTTCTTGAGGCGGCACATTGCTGTTTCTATCTTCGCCGTTGGAGGGACCGGCCGGCGTCGCCGGCTTGGAAGTACTGAGGTTACCGCCCACCTTGTTCGCAAGAACAGAGGCCATATCCTGCTGCGCGGTCTTGGTGGGATCTTTTTCCATTTTCGCGCTACTCGCAGCGGGAGCGGAAGCCTCGGTAGTCTTCAGGCTGGTTATTTCGCCGCTCTTTATGGTATCAAGGGACACCAGGCCCGACTTGCCATACGCCGACACCGACCCGCCGCCTGCGCTTCCGCTTCCGAACTTGGAAGAGCCGCCGGTGCTGCCGGAGAAACTCTGGTCCCACTTGTTCTTGGCGGTCATAGCGGAACTGCTCCGGAGGCCTTCCTTCAGCGTCGCCTGCGCGTTACGCAATGAGCCAAGAGTGCCCTTGCCCGTTCCCGCCCCCCCTTGACCGTCCGCGCCTCCGGACAACTTCAAATTGTCGCCGCTGGTACCGCCGGCGAACCGCGAAGCGCCTCCGGAAGATTTAGTGCCGCCCCCGCCTCCGCCGCCGACGCCTCCGCCGCGGCCGCCGCCGCTCATTTTCGGGACCGATGTGGGCGGACCCGACGAAGCCGCGCGCGCGGCGGCAGGAGAAGAAACCTGCCTGCCCTCGGGAGCCGCCTTGCCCATCCAGTCGGAGAGATTGATGTTAGCCGCGCTTGCCGCGCGCGCCCTCAGCTTATCCTGATAAAGTTCATTCTTCCGATTAGTATCCTCATCCTCCACCACAAGAGAGCCCACAGACCTGAAGAACGAAGACACTCCGTCCCTCACTACGGTACCGTAGCTGAAATTCCCGGAGCCTTTTTTCATATCCTCCGAACCCTGGAGGATGAAGAACAGGAATATTCCTCCGCCCCCGACGAGGAATATCGCCATCAGGAGAAATACGCCTTTCTTGCGGTTTTTAGGTTTCTCTTCCATATACTCTCCCCCTAACGCCAAAAATCAGAGCCTGTCTTCCACCCTTCCCTTGCCCGGGAAACTGGAAAGAACAGGAGAGTTCACAGCGATAGTCTACCAGACGAAACCCCGAATTTCAAGGGGCGACAAGATCTTTGTTCTTTTCGGCTATCAGGGCGGCCAGTTCGTCTATCTGGGCCAGGTCGGCTTCCGTCGGCATTCCTTTTATTATCACCGGCTTCAGCACTTCCGCCTTGATATTGGGAATAAGCCCGGCGATGGTCTCCAGGGCGCGGCCGCCCCAGCCGAAGGAACCTATGACGGAAACGAATTTAGCTTTGGGCCGCAGGAGATTGGCCAGGTAAGCGGCATAAACCGCCTTGGGATGCGGCCCGGTCAGCACGGTAGGCGTGCCGATAACGATGGTGGACGCGTCCACCAGGGCCATGGCCACCCGCCCTTCGTCGAACTGTTCCAGGTTCAGCTTCTCTGCCGGGATACCGGCTTCCTGCAGGCGGCTTACCAGCCGGTTCACCAGCATATAGGTGCTGCCGTGCATGGAGATATAGGCGATCAACACTTTTTTGCGCGGCTCGCTCACGGCCCAGTCCCGGTAGATGTCGAAGATGAACTTCGGATCGCGGTGCACGGGGCCGTGGCTGGGGGCTATGAAGGAGATCTCGTATTTAGACAGCTTCTCCAGGTGGCTTTTTATATTGGACCGGAACGGCATCATTATTTCCGCGTAGTAGCGCTTCATGGGCGTGTACACCACGTGCTCCTCGGAGAACAGCTCGCCCGCGGCGAGGTGAGAGCCGAAGAAGTCGCAGGAAAAAAGCACCTTCTCCTCGCGGAGATACGTCACCATGGTCTCGGGCCAGTGCACCCAGGGCGTGTAGATGAACTCCAGGGTCTTGCCGCCCAGCTGCAGGGTTTCCCCGTCCTTGACCTCGATGAACTTTTCGGCCGGGAGATGCAGGTGCGTCATCAGGAACTCTTTGCACTTCGGGTTGGTCACCACTTTGGCCTGCGGGTATTTTTCCAGCACCAGCGGGATGGAGCCGGAGTGGTCCTGTTCGGCGTGATGGGCCACCACGTAATCTATCCTGTCCTCGCCTTTAAGGTAGTCGAAGAGCTCCGCCGCTTTTTCCGGGTCGA
>MGUK01000050.1 GCA_001799995.1 Elusimicrobia bacterium GWF2_62_30 | reverse complement strand
AAGGCTTTGGGGGGAACCTGGGCGCGGCCATCACCTGGCTGAGCTACGGCAGCCTGAACGGCCGGGACATCAACGGATTAAGCGCTGGGGGCTTTTCAGCCGAAGACATGGCCCTAAGCCTGGCCTATGCCAGGAGTTTTAACAAAGACCTGAGCCTGGGCGTTGCGGGCAAATACATCCACAGCCGCATAGGCGGGGAAAGCGGCGGGGGCTTTGCGCTGGACGCGGGTGCTACCTGGACCACGCCGGTAAAGGACCTGAAGGCCGCCCTGACCGCGCAGAACCTGGGGCCGGAGTTTAAGTTCTCGGGCGACAAGAGGCCGCTGCCGCAGACCTACGCCCTGGGCGCAAGCTACGCCGGCATAAATAAACTGGAGTTGACTTTGGAAGGCAGGACCCGTCCCAAAGATGGTGACGACGAGCTGTGCCTGGGCGCTGGCTATAAAGCGGCCAAGGGCCTGGTGCTACGCGCCGGCTACAACAGCAAATCGGCCAAGGCCGGCAAAAGCGAAGACACCAGGGGCCTGAAAACACTGGACAACCTGCGCGGCCTTTCGGCCGGCTTCGGCGCGGAGTTAAACACCTTCAAATTGGATTACGCCTTCACCCCGTACGGAGAGCTGGGCAACGCCCAGAGGATAGCGTTAACTGCTGAGTTTTAGCAAATGCTCCATTAGACGATCGGACTGGCGGAGCGGGTGTGCAATCCCAGCTTGGCGCTGCCTGGAAAATGCCGCGGTTTCCTCTATGATATAATATAGTTACAATGAGGGGACGTACCGCTTTAGCTTCGCTTCCGCGACAAAAGATCATAAAGTTATCGCACCTGATGACTGGCCGGCGCGCGCCGGGCAGCGTTGTGGCCTTTGAGAACGGCAAGCCCCTGGACTGGGGGATTTTTACCAGGCACGTGGGCGGGCTCTGCCGGGAACTCGACGGCAGGCCGCGCGGGCGGTGGCTGGCGGCCGCCAACTCCAGCTACGCTTTTGCCGTAAGCCTGTGCGCCCTGTGGCAGACCGGCAATACCGCGGTGCTGCCCCCGAATCTCCAGAAAGGGAGCCTGGAGGAGCTGACCACCGGTATCCGCGGCATGCTCGGCGACGTGCCCGGCCCCGGCGGGATGGTAGTGCTGCCGCCCGCCGCGTTCTCCGGCGACTGGGAGTGGAAGGACCTCGACAGCGGCAGGTCCGCCTTGTGGCTTTACACGTCGGGCTCCGCCGGCGGGCGCAAGGGCGTTCCCAAGACGCTGGCCAATATAGAGGAAGAGCTGGCGGCGCTGGAAAGGACTTTCGGCCCCGCCGTGGGCGACAGCGCCGTGCTGGCCACGGTCTCGCACCAGCATATCTACGGCCTCCTTTTCCGCCTGTTCTGGCCGCTCTGCTCCGGCCGGCCTTTCATTTCCGAAACCCCGCTGCTCTGGGACGAACTGCCCTCGGGCGGCCCGCTGCCGCCCGCCGTCTGCCTGGTAAGCTCCCCGGCCCACCTTAACCGGGTCTGCTCGCCGGGGGCCGATATCAACCCGCCGCCCGGCTGCCGCGCCGTCTTTTCCTCCGGCGCGCCGCTCGCCGCGGAGGCGGCGCTGGCGATACGCGCCCGCTGGGGCCTCCCTGTGCGGGAGGTTTTCGGCTCCACCGAGACCGGCGGCGTGGGCTGGCGCGTGCAGTCGGGGCCGGAGGCTTCCCCGCTCTGGGCGCCGCTGCCCGGAGTGAGAGTTTCCGCTTCCCGCGGCGGCAGGCTGCGGGTTTCTTCGCCTTTCGTAAGTCCCCCGCTGTCCGGCGGCTGGCGCGCCATGGGGGACAGGGGAGAAGTGCTGCCGGACGGCCGTTTTGGTTCGGCGGGCCGCGTGGACAGGGTGGTGAAGGTAGCCGGCAAACGCCTCTCCCTCGACGAGATGGAGCGACGGCTGAAAGGGCACCCTTGGGTGGCCGCGGCCGTGCTGTCGGTGCTGGAAGACGGCCCCCCGGGCCGGGCATTTATCGGCGCGCTGCTAGTGCTTAACCCGGCCGGGAAGGAAAACCTCGCGGCCGGCGGACGGCCGGCGGCGGCCAGGGAGTTCAGGCGTTTCCTTTCGGGGCATTTCGACGCGGTCACGCTGCCGCGGTTTTTCAGGTACGCGGCTTCCATCCCGCTCAATTCACAGGGGAAGATATCCCGCGCGGATATCTCTAAAGTTTTCAATCAGCCGGCAGGCCGGAGGTCTCTAAATGCGGAATAAAACTATATTCGCCGGGCGCGGGAACTGGAAAATAGAGGACGTGACGGCGCTGGCCGGCGGGAACGCGCGCGCCGCGCTGCCCGACGACCCGAAGCTGCGCGAAGCGGTGGACAAGGGCGTGGAATTCATCCGCCGCGGCTGGAAGAGCGGCCGTCAGCTTTACGGCATCAACACGGGCTACGGCGCGTCGGTGGAGCGCGTAGTGCCGGAGAACCTGATAGAGGAACTGCCCCGGCAGCTGGTGCGCTACCACGGCTGCGGCCTGGGCCGGATCTTCGACGAGAAAACCACCCTGGCCATACTGTCGGCGCGGCTTATCTCGCTGTCGAAAGGCTATTCGGGCGTGCGCTGGGAACTGCTGGAGAACCTGGCCGCCCTGATCAACAACCGCATCCTGCCCCTGATCCCCGAAGAAGGCTCCGTGGGCGCCAGCGGCGACCTTACCCCGCTTTCCTATATCGCCGCGGCCCTGATGGGCGAGCGCGACGTGCTCTACCGCGGCGAACGCCTGCCCGCCGCCGCGGCTTTGAAGAAGTGCGGCCTCAAGCCCCTGAAGCTGATGCCCAAGGAAGGCCTGGCGGTGATGAACGGGACCAGCGTGATGACGGCGCTGGCCTGCCTGGCCTACGAGAAAGCCGCTTACCTGCAGCGCCTTTCAAGCCGCATAACCGCCATGTGCGTGATAGCGCTGAAGGGCAATACGTCGCATTACGACGAGGAACTGTTCGAGCGCAAGCCTCACCCCGGCCAGATGCAGGTGGCCGCCTGGATAAGGCGGGACCTGGCCATGCGCGGCTACTGGGGCGCCGGGGCGCGCCTGCAGGACAGCTATTCCCTGCGCTGCGCGCCGCATATAATCGGGGTGCTGGCCGACGCGCTGCCATGGATGCGCGCGCAGATAGAGACGGAGCTTAACAGCTCCAACGACAACCCGCTCATAGACGGCGTGAAGGGTAAAGTGATGCACGGCGGGCATTTTTACGGCGGGCACATAGCTTTCGCGATGGACTGCCTGAAGACGGCCGTGGCGAACCTGGCCGACCTGCACGACCGCCAGCTGGAACTGCTGGTGGACAAGCGCACCAATCACGGCCTGCCCTCCAACCTGTCCGGAGCGGTGGAGGAAAGGGCGGCCATAAACCACGGCTTCAAAGCGCTGCAGATAGGCACCTCCGCCTGGGCGGCCGAGGCGCTCAAGCTTACCATGCCGGCCAGCGTCTTCTCGCGCTCCACCGAATGCCATAACCAGGACAAGGTGAGCATGGGCACGATCGCGGCAAGGGACTGCCTGCGCGTGCTGGAGCTGACGGAGCAGGCCGCCGTCGGCGCCCTGCTGGGCGCGCTGCAGGGCATCGAACTGCGGGCGAGGAGAAAAGAGCTGAAGGAAGCCATGGTGGCCCCGGAACTGGCCGCGCTGATCCGCGCGGTGCGCGTGAAGGTGCCCTTCGTGGAAGAGGACCGCGCGCTCGAAGACGATCTGCGCTGGCTGCTGGCGCAGGTCAACGCCAGGGCCTGGAAATTATATGAGCGATAAAATTAACCCCGCCGCCGAGACCGCGCCCGCGCGGGAGCTGAGCGCCGAGATAGAGGCGCAGGTCCCGTTCTGCGACCTGGACCCGCTGGGCGTGGTCTGGCACGGCAACTACTACAAGTATTTCGAACTGGCCCGCACGGAGCTGATGCGTTCCATCGGCTTCGACGTGGAGGAGATGCGGGACTCCGGCTATGTCTGGCCCGTCGCCGAATCCTCCTGCCGGTACGTGTCGCCCCTGCGCTACGGCATGCGCGTTATCTGCCGGGCCGTGCTGCTGGAGACGGAGCACCGGCTGAAGATCGCTTACCGCATAACGGAAAAAGACGGCGGCCGTCTGCTGGCAAAAGGCCAGACCCTGCAGGTAGCCGTGAAGCCCGGCACGTGGGAGATGTTCTTCGTCTCGCCGGAGCCGCTGCTGGCACGGGTCAGGGCCGCGCTGGAAAAAAGAAACTAATGGGACGTACCTGCGTAATAATTCCCGCTTATAATAACGGGAGAACGGCCGCCGCCGTCATCCGGGGCGCGCTGGCTTATCTGCCGGACGTGATCTTCGTGGACGACGGGTCCACCGACGGGACGCAGCGCGCCGCCGCAGGACTGCCCGGCGTCACGGTGCTGCGCCACGACAAGAACCGGGGTAAAGGGGCCGCGCTGCTCAGCGGTTTCGCCAAGGCCCTGGCCCTCGGCTTCGACCGCGCCATAACGATGGATTCCGACGGCCAGCATCTGCCGGAGGATATCCCGGCTTTCCTCGGGGCCGCCGCCCGGGAGCCCGAAGCCCTTTTCGTGGGCTCGCGCAAGCGCGTCGGCGCCAGGGTTTCGTTCGGCAGCCGCTTCGCCAACAAATTTTCCGATTTCTGGTTCTGGCTCGAATCCGGCGCGAGCCTGCCCGATACGCAGTGCGGCTTCCGGAGCTACCCGCTGGCCGCCATAGACCGGCTGAAGCTGGACAAGAGGCGCTACGATCTTGAAGTGGAGGTGCTGGTGAAGGCCGCCTGGCTGGGCGTGCCGCTCAGGGCCGTGCCTGTCACCGCCGTCTACCTGCCGGCGGGGGAGCGGGTCTCCCATTTCCGCCCGTTCGTTGACTTCATGCGGATCTCGCACCTCTACACGCTTTTCTTTTTCATGCGCTTTTTCCTGCCCGCCCCGCTTCAGCGGGTTTCCTGCGACAGGTCCCTTGAAGGGGTTTCCTTTTTAAAAAAGCTGCGCGTTGTCACGCGCTCCACTCTGACCGAGGCGGTTTCCGCCCCGCTCAATACTTCCCTCTCGATAGGCTTCGGGATGATGCTGGGGATACTCCCTATCTGGGGCTTCCAGATGCTCACCGCCTCCCTGGTGGCCGCCCGCCTGCGGCTTAACAGCTTCATAGCCGTGGCCGCCAGCAACATCTCTTTCCCGGCGATAGCGCCTTTCATTTTTTACTTCGCGCTGGTGCTCGGCCACGCGCTCCTGACCGGGGCCGTGGACTTTTCCCCGGCTTTTGACGGGGGGCTGCGGCAGCTGGCCGCCGAGCGGCTCCCGGAATGGCTGCTGGGCAGCGTGGTCCTGGGCGTGGCCGCGGGCCTGGCCGGCGGCCTGCTCTCCTACGCGGCCCTGAGCCTGGTGCGCGCCGTCCTGAGGTACCGGGATGCATAAAATATTCCAGTGGGCCTTCGGCGCGCTGCGCCCGCGGCGCGGCCTCCTGGCCGGTTCGGTGCTGGTGGCCTCCCTGCTGTGCCTGGGGCTGGCGTCGCGCCTTTCCCTCAGGGAGAACGTGTTCGACATGCTGCCCGCCGGGGACAAGACCATCGACGATTTTCACGCCATAGTTTCGCGCTTCGGCCTGCAGAACAGGCTGTTCTTCGACGTGGGGGAAGGCGGCTGGACCGAAAACTGCGCGGCCGCGGACGAGCTTTACGGCAAGCTCTCGGCTTCCGGGTGTTTTAAAAATATCAGGTACCGGGTGCAGCAGGAAGAAGGCCTGGCCGCCCTGGAGCTGATACAGGGGCATATGCCGGCGCTGTTCGGGGCGGGAGAGGAGAAACGCCTGCTCCCGCTGCTGGAGGAGGACAAGCTGCGCGGGCAGCTGGCCGGCTATAAAAAAATGCTGATGGAGGCGCCGGCGGCGGGGCCGCTCGCCGGGATGGCTCGCGGCGACCCGCTGGGCCTGCAGGCGGTCTTCCTTTCCAAAATGGCGGGCTTCTACGACGGCGCGGAGCTGCGCGACGGCCGCATCTGCAGCCCCGGCGGGGAACATCTGCTGATGGCCGCCCTGCCGGCCGACGGCTATGCCCAGGGGGCCAGGGCCGCGGAGATGATAGCTTTCGTGGATAAGGCCAGGGCGGCCGCCGCCGCGGCGCACCCGGGAGTGAGGATACGTTATACGGGCGCGCCGCGCATCACCGTCGAGAACCAGGACATGATGCGGCACGACATCACGCTCACCATGGCGGCGTCCACTCTGCTGATCCTCGTATTCACGTTCCTGGTCTACCGCCGGTTTTCGCTGGCGCTGGCCGGACTGCTGCCGGTGGCTTTCGGCGGCATCCTCGCCGCCGGGGTTTTCGCGCTTTTCTCGGATAAGATCTCAGCGATAGTCGCCGGTTTCGGCGGGGCCCTTATCGGCATAGCGGTGGACTGCTCCGTGCATATCCTCTACCGCTACGACAATTTCGACCGCCTTGAAGAAGGGCCGGAACCTCTCGGCAGGCATCTTTCCGTGATCATCGAGGCGGTCGTGATGGCCTCGGCCACCACCATCGCCGCTTTCCTGTGCCTGCTCCTGTCCTCGTCCCCGGGCCAGCGGCAGCTGGGGGCGTTCGCCGCGCTGGGCATCACCGGCGCCGCGCTCTTCTCCGTCATCGTGCTGCCGCAGTTGCTCCCGCTGCGCCGGCCCGCGCGGCAGAAGGCCATCCTGCCCCTGGCAAGCCTGTGGCGCGGCTTTTTCGAGTGGCACGCCCGCCACACCGGGCTTTGCCTCGGTTTCGTCCTTGTCTTTTCCCTGTTCTGCGCTTTCGGCCTGCCCAGGTTGACCTTCGACGGTGACCTGCGCCGCATGAACGGGATGCGTCCCGCCACCGCCGGGGATGAACAGGCCGTTTCGGACAGGTGGGGCGGCAAGTTCCTAAAGAATACCCTGATAGCCGTGAGGGGGGCGTCCATGGAGGAAGCCCGGCTCAAGAACGACCGGCTTTATGCCCTGCTCCGGGAACTTGAGCGCTCTGGCTCCGTAAAAAGGTTCACCTCCATCTCCCCGATAGCTCCCGCCCTGGGCACGCAGCTTGAAAATGCCGCGCGCTGGCGGGCGGTCTGGACCCCGGCCAGGGTGCGCCTGCTCAAGAGCAGGCTGGGGAAGGCCGGGGCCGGGGAAGGTTTCTCCACCACCGCTTTCGAGCCGTTCTACCGGAAACTGGAGCGCAAGGCGGCTACGCTCCCGCCGGAGGAATTGAAAAAGGGCGCTCTCGGCGCCGTCACGGAGGGCTTCATCTCCGAAAAAGAAGGGGAAGTTTTCATCCTGACGGAGGTGCAGGCCGCGGCCGGGCACGCGCAGCTCTCCGGGCAGGTCCTGGCCGCCCTGCCCGACGCTTATCTCTACGAGGGGAACGCCTTCGCGCGGCGCATCTCGGAACTGGTGAAAGAGGGTTTAAAGCTGTTCATCTGGTGCGCCCTGGCGGGCTCGCTGGTCATCCTGCTCCTGGTTTACGGCAGGCTGGAGATGACGCTGCTGGTAATAGCGGTGCTCGCCCTGGACGCGCTCTGGAGCCTGGGCCTCATGGGCTGGTTCGGGCTGCGGGTGGACCTGATGAACAATATCTTCTCCCTGTTCATCTTCGGCATGTGCATAGACTACGTCATTTTCGTCGTCAGCGCGTTCCTGGACCGGTATAAGGACTCTAGCGAGGATATCGGCGTGGCCGGCGGTGCTCTTACCATCTCGGCGGTTACGGCCATAGGCGGCTTCGCGGCCCTGCTGGCGGCCCAGCACCCGGCGCTGCGCTCCCTGGGCCTGGCGGCCTGCCTGGTGATGGTCAACGGTCTCCTGGCGGCGGTGATAGTGCCACCGATAGCCATGCGCTTCCTGCTCTGGGGCAACGGCCGGCAAGGCACCCCGACGCTGGTTTCGGCGGCCGTCGGCCTTGGCCTGATAGGGATCTTTGCCCTGGCGCTCGTTTACTGCCGCCTCTTTTTCATGCCGTGGCTGCAGCTTCGCCACGCCGGGGAGCCCGCCTTGCGCCGCAAGGCCCTGCAGTCTTTCCTGCGTACCTGCTGCCGTCTCCTTTTCAGCCTGTGCCCGTACGGTAAGCGCATTTTCCTCAACGCCGGGCCTGAGTCTTTCGCCAAGCCCGCGGTGCTGATCTGCAACCACCAGTCCGTGATCGACATCATCTGCGCCCTGAACCTGCCCGCCGACCTGCGCATGGTGGTCAAACCCTGGGTGTGGAATTCTTTCTTCATGGGCCCGGTGATACGCGAAGCGGGCTATATCCTGTCCGACGGGGAGAATACAGCGGAGGTTTTTGAAAAGGCCGCGCAATGCCTGCGGGAGGGCGATTTCCTGATGTTCTTCCCGGAAGGAACGCGCTCGGATACCGGGCAGATAAGCCGGTTCAAAAAAGGCGCCTTCGAGATAGCCGCGCGCGCCGGCGCGGAACTGCTGCCGGTGGTCATGTGCGAAACGCGTTCCTGCATTCCGAAGACCGGTTTCTGGCTGCCCGATCACGGCCTGGTGGTGAGCGTGATGCCCCGCCTCTCCGCCGCGGACCCGGGGGAGACGGCCCGTGCCGCCCGGAAGCTGATGGAAGAAGAGTATGAAAGGGTCCTGGCCATCGCCTGCGACGGGCCGGGATTTTTCAGCAGGATGCGCCAGCGCTATAACTACCTGGGCCCTTACATCGAGCAGTACACGGCCTGGAAGCTGCGCCTGGACCCGCTGTTTGGGAAGATAGCCGGCCTGGTGCCGCGCGAAGGCGTGGTCCTGGACCTGGGCCAGGGTTACGGGCTGATGTCCAACATCCTGGCCGCGCAGTCCACCCGCCGCAGTATCATCGGCATAGATTTCGACGCCGACAAGGTGGCCGCGGCGCGCAAGTCCGCCGTCGCCCCGGAGCGGATGACTTCGGAGCTGGGCGATATCCTCGACAGCGCTTTCCCGCCCGCCGATACCGCGCTGCTCATAGACGTGCTGCATTACTGGCCGGAGGCCGAGCAGGAAAAGATCCTGCTCAAGACCTTTGCCTGCCTGAAGCCCGGCGGCCGCCTGATCCTGCGCGAGAACTGCGCCGACGGAAGCGTTAAGGGCGGGGCCGTGCGTCTTGCCGAACTGTTCGCCGTGTTCATCGGGCATAACAAGAGCCGCCACGGGGTGGTCCCCGGCAACAGGGAAAACTATTTGAGGCTGCTGCGGAAAATAGGCTTTAATTGCAGTGAGGCCGTAAACGACCTGGGCTGGCGTTCCAACCTGGTGTTCATCTGCGAAAAACCGGCTTGAGCGGAGGACGGGAGTAATGGCGTACGATTCAGTGGTGATAGGCTCCGGTATAGGGGGCCTTTATGCGGCTTCCCTGCTGGCCAAAGAAGGACAGAAGGTGCTGGTGCTGGAAAAGCACGCGGTGCCCGGCGGGCTGCTGCAGTGCTTCAAACGCCGCGGGGAGACCTTCCCGACCGGGGTACATTTTATCGGCGGGCTGGCCCCCGGGCAGATGCTGTGGCGCTACCTGAAATACGCCGGGGTGCTGGAGCACGCCTCCTTCACCAGGTTCGATACGGGCTGTTTCGACGAATACTCGTTCCCCGGGTTCTCCGCGTGCGTGCCGCAGGGCTACGAAGCCTTCGAGGAAAAGCTGGCTTCCTATTTCCCGGACGAGCGCGCCGCCATCAAACGTTTTATTTCCGATATGCGCGCCACCTGCGGCAGGTTCGCGCTCTACAACCTCAGGCCGCCGGCCGCGGGGAGCAGGGAAGCCGACGACCAGCGTTCGCTGAAGGACTACCTGGACTCCATAACCGGCAATGAACGCCTGAAGCTGGTGCTCGCGGCCAATAACAGCCTTTACGGCGTGCGGCCGGACGAATGCCCCTGCTTCCTGCACTTCCTGGTGCTGGACTCTTTCCTGCAGAGCGCCTGGAAGGTGGACGGCGGCAGCTCGGCGCTGACGGACGCTTTCCTCAAGGCCCTCAAGGCCCGCGGCGCGGAGCTGCGGACCTCCGCCGAGGTGACGGAGATCTGCGTCGAGAACGAGGGCGTCTCCGGCGTGCGCCTGGCCGGGGGGGAATTCATCGGGGCGAAGCAGGCGGTCTTCACCGGCCATCCCAAGCATCTCTTCGGCCTGATCCCGCCCGGCATCATGCGGCCGGCCTACAAGGAACGCCTGCTCTCGCTCGAGGAGACCATGTCCCTGTTCGGGGTCTGCCTGCTCTTCAAGGGGCGCAAGTCCGCGCTGGACTCGCGCAACATCTACCTTTTCGCCGGCGACGACGTGACCAGCTGCTACGGGCAGAGACTGTCCGCGCCCGGCGCCAAAACTGAGCTGGTCTTCTGCTCCGGCTCCTGCGACCCCGGGTCGCCCAACGGCACCGCCACGCTGCTGACGCCGATGGCCTTCTCCGAAGTGGAGCGCTGGAAGGACAGCCGGCTGGGCGCCCGCCCGGAGGCTTACCTGCGCATGAAAGAGGACGTGGCCGGCAAGGTGCTGGAGTTCGTGAAGGCCCGCCTCCCGGAAGTCGTGAAGGACGCCGAGGTGGTCAGCACCTTCTCGCCGCTGACGCTCCGCGATTACGTGCTGGCCTGGGACGGCTCCACCTACGGGGTGAAGAAGAGCGTGTCCCAGCTGCGCGCCGCCAAGATCATGCCGCGCACGCGGCTGAAGGGGCTTTTTCTGGCCGGGCAGAATATCGAGATGTCCGGCATCGTCGGGACCGTCATCGGCAGCGTATCCTGCTGCGCCGAGATGCTGGGCGGGGACTACCTGCTGGAAAAGATAAACAGGGAGACATTATGAACCGTGTAGTGGTAACGGGTATAGGCATGCTTTCGCCGATAGGCAACGATGCCGCCAGCGTCGTGGAGGGCCTCAAGAACGGGCGCTCCGGCATAAAAGCCATGGAAGAATGGAAAGCGATGAAGGGATTGAATTCCTTCGTGGGCGGCGAGGTTACTGGCTTCGACCCGAAGCGTATCCCCCGGCACGCGCGCCGGACCATGGGCAAGGTTTCCGTCATGGCTACGATAGCCGCCGAGGACGCGGCCAAAGACGCCGGGCTGGCGCCCGAGTACCTGCGCTCCGGCAGGGCCGGCATCTCCCTGGGTTCCACCACGGGCAGCCCCAAGTGCATGAGCGATTTCTTCTCGGAGTTCACGCTGAAGGGCGGCATAGAGGAGCAGATGGGCACGTCCTTCATGAAGGTGATGGGCCACACCACCGCGGCCAACGCCGCCGTGCACCTTGGCGTGACCGGCTGCGTCTATTCCCCGACGTCGGCCTGCGCCTCCTCCGCCCAGGCTATAGGCCTGGGCTACGACCTGATACGGCACGGCCAGCAGGAAGTGATGCTGTGCGGCGGGGCCGAAGAACTGCACGTTACCACGGCGGGCACCTTCGACATAGTGCGCGCGGCCTCCCGGGCCTATAACGATTCTCCCACGAAGACGCCGCGCCCGTTCGACGCGGCGCGCGACGGCCTGGCGGTGAGCGAAGGCGCCGCGGTCATGGTGCTCGAGGACCGGGAGCGCGCGCTGGCGCGCAACGCGCCGGTCTACGCCGAGGTGCTCGGCTACACCACCTGCTGCGACGGCGAGCATATCGCCATGCCTTCGCGCGAGGGGATGCTGCGCTGTATGCGCGAATCTCTCCTTTCGGCGGGCCTGCAGCCCGGGGATATAGATTACATCAACGCGCACGCCACCGGCACGCAGCTGGGCGACGCGGCGGAATCGTGGGGCATCAGGGAGCTTTTCGGCGCTAAGGTGCCGGTGAGCAGCTCGAAGGGCCATGTGGGCCATACGATAGGCGCCTGCGGCTGCCTGGAAGCCATCTTTTCCATCCTGATGATGCGCGAGGGCTTCCTGGCGCCGACGCTGAACCTCGAGAAAGTAAGCGAGGACTGCGCCGGGGTCAACCACCTGCAGCAGCCGGCGGCCGTGCGGGCCCGCAGGGTGCTCTCCAACAGCTTCGCCTTCGGCGGCATCAACGCTTCGCTGATCTTCGGGACCAGATGACCTTAAGACGGAAACTCCTTGTCGCTTGCGGCGCGGCCGCGCTGGCGGCCGTGCTGGCCGGGCTGGGCGGCTATGCCGTGCAGGAGCGGGTCTTCCGCATCCCCGACGAGCTGCTGGCCCGGGCGCCCAAAGAACTCCCGCCGGCGGAGGTGCGCGAGGCTGAAAAGGGACAGGCCCGGTTTTCAGGCAGGTCGTGGCTGCGCAAAGAGCGGGGGATCTGGAAGATGTACCTGGAGGGCGAACCCTTCACGGTAGGCTATACGGCCGCGCGCCTGACCGACCCCATGATGGAAAGCCTCGAGAACGATTTCCTCGGGATGATAAAAGACAAGGTCCCGTCCTCCGCGCTGCTCTGGGCGCTGAAGAAGTACGTGATCTTCAGGCTCAGGGCCCTGCCTGACTATATCGACGAGGAATTTAAACTGGAGATACTGGGCGCGTCGAAAGGCTTTACCGACCGCCATCCCGAGATAGCGCCGCTGTATCACAGGCTGGGCGCTTACCACGCCGCGCACGATATCTCCCATTTCGTAATGGACATGCCGCTGGGGCCGAAAGAACCCATCGACGGCTGCACTTCCTTCGCCGCCCGCGGTCCCGGCGGACACCTGCTGGCCGCGCGCAATTTCGACTTCCAGGGCGGGCCGGGCTTCGACAGGGACAAGATAGTGATGTTCGTAAAGCCCCAAAAAGGCTATCCTTTCATCTCCGTCTCCTGGCCCGGCATGCTGGGGGCCGTGACCGGCCTGAACGCCAGGCTGGTCTACGTGTCCATAAACGCCGGCGCCTCCTCGGATACGCGCGGCGTGGGCACCCCGTCGTGCTTCGTGGTGCGCGAAGCGCTGCAGCGGGCGGGTTCGCTCGAAGAGGCGGTGGAGCTCATCACCAAGGCGCAGGTGTTCGTTTCCGATTCGTTCCTGGTGGCGGATGGCAAGACAGGCCGGGCCGTAGTGGTGGAAAAAACCCCGGCCCGCCTGGGGCTGCGCAGGCCGGAGGGGGAGCGCATCGCCTGCTCCAATCATTTTCTCACCGCGGAGCTTGCGCAGGACCCGAAGAATTTGAAGTACATGGCTTCCAGTTCTTCCGTAGCCAGGCTCAAGCGCGCGGAGGCCCTGTTGGCCCGGTTGCCGAAGGGGCCGGACCTGTTCTCGGCGGCCGCCATCCTGCGGGACCGCGGCGAAGGCCGCAAGGACGCCGAAGGCGCCGATCCCATGGCCATAAACACGCTGGTGGCCACCCACTCGATAGTAGCCGACGTCACGGCCGGCATACTCTGGGTCTCGGCCGGCCCGCACCAGGAAGGCGAGTACGTTCCCTTCAGCATCAAAGATTTCGCGTCGTCGCCGTCAGTGCCGCGCGTTCCCGCCGACCCTTTCTACCTGGACGGCCGCTACGCGCGCTACATGAAAGTAAACAGCCAGGCAGCGTATTAAGTCTTTGGAGGGACGGACCGCCCGGGACCTTGGCAAACCCGCGGATGACGCGTGGAGAGGGTTAGCAAAACCTTCACGGAAGCCGAGGCTTGCGTAAGCGCCGAGGCTGAGTGATGAGGGCGAGCACGGTGTGCGAGACCCGCGTTTTGATAACCCTCTCCACGCGGCGGCCGCCGGATGGAGCGAAGCGACAGGTCTTCGCGCGGTTTGCGTTCCGGTCCCCGCGGCGAATGCCGGCAGTCTATCGCAAAAGGTGTTAAGGACATTTTATGGAGAAAAAAACCGCGCTCGTTACCGGGGCCAGCAAAGGCATAGGCAGGGCCATAGCCCTGGCGCTGGCCCGCGACGGCTTCCACGTGATAGTGAACTGCCGCAAGGACGGCCCCGACGCCCAGGCCGCGCTAGCCGAGATAGCCCGCGCGGGCGGCTCCGCGGAGTTGCTCTGCTTCGATGTAGGCAAAAAAGAATCCACGGACGTAGTGACCGCCTGGATGGAAAAGAACGGCCCCCTGTACGCCCTGGTAAACAACGCCGGCATCCGCGCCGATTCCCTGATGGTCTGGATGAAGGACGAGGACTGGCACGGCGTCATTGACACTAATTTAACCGGATTCTATAATATAACTCGCCCCGTCATTAAAGAGATGCTGCTGCAGCGCAAGGGCAGGGTGGTGAACATCTCCTCCACCGCCGGGCAGGCCGGGCAGGCCGGGCAGGTAAATTACTCGGCGGCCAAGGCCGGGCTTATCGGCGCCACAAAAGCCCTGGCGTCCGAAGTGGGCAAGCGCGGAATTACCGTGAACGCCGTCACCCCGGGCTTCATCGACACGGCCATGCTGGAAGGCCTGCCGATAGAAGAAATAAAAAAGCGCATCCCCGCCGGAAGGCTGGGGACCCCGGAAGAAGTAGCGGCCGTAGTTTCTTTTTTGTGCTCGCAGGGCGCCGCGTATGTGACCGGGGCGGTCATACCGGTGAACGGCGGGATATACATGTAGGCCGGTCGGTTAAATGCAAAACAATTCAAAACGCCAGGTAGCCGTGACCGGGATAGGGATAATCTCCTCGATAGGGATCACGCCCGCCGAAGTCACGGAATCGCTGCGCCTTGGCCGCTCCGGTATAGTGCTGGACGAGGCGCGCAAGAGCCTGGGCTTCCGCTCCGCCCTGACCGGAAAAGTTAAAGAGCTAAAGCCGGCCGATTACGGCCTGGACCGCAAAGCGCTCAAGACGATGGGGCAGCCGGCGCTGTACGGCTGCTGCGCCGCCAGCGACGCGATTAAGGACGCGGCCCTCACCCCTGAGCTGCGCGGCTCCGGCCGCTGCGGCGTGGTCTTCGGCAACGACAGCTGTATTTCCGCGGCCGTGGAAGCCGTGGACACCCTGCGCAGGGAGAAAGAAACCCACTTTATCGGCAGCGGCAGCGTTTTCCAGGGCATGAACTCCACGGTAACGATGAACCTCGGGTCCCGGTTCGGCATCCGCGGGGCCAACTGGACGCTGAGCGCCGCCTGCGCCAGCGGCGCCCACGCGGTAGGCCAGGGCCTGATGCTGATACGTTCCGGCCTGCAGGACATCGTAATAGCCGGCGGCGCGCAGGAGACCGGCTTGGAATCCATGGCCGCTTTCGACGCGCTGAACGCTTTTTCCGTGCAGGAGGACGCCCCGCAGAAAGCCTCGCGGCCTTTCGACAAAGGGCGCAGCGGCCTGGTCCCCAGCGGCGGCGGGGCCTGCCTGGTGCTGGAAGACCTGGCGCACGCCCTCCGGCGGGGGGCCCGGGTACACGCCGTGATAAGCGGCTACGGTTTTTCCTCGGACGGCGCCCACCTGTCCCTGCCCAGCAGCGAAGGCTCCGAACGGGCCGTGCGCCACGCCCTCGCCGATGCGGGCCTGGCCCCGGAAATGATAAACTATATCAACGCGCATGCTACGTCCACCCCGGCGGGGGACGCGGCCGAGGCTAAAATGATAGCCCGCGTTTTCGGCACTTCCGTGCCGGTCTCGTCCACCAAGTCGATGACCGGTCACGAATGCTGGATGGCGGGGGCCAGCGAGCTGGTCTACTGCATCCTGATGGCGAAGGGCGGCTTTATCGCGCCCAACATAAATTTCGAAGAGGCCGATCCCGAGTGCGCCGGGATAAACGTGGTGCGCGAGGCAAGGCCGGCGAAACTGCGGCACGTGCTCTCGGATTCGTTCGGATTCGGCGGCACCAACGCCGCGATAATACTTGATCTCGAGCCTGATCTCCCTGGAGGGATATGACACGCGAAGAAATCGTCGAAGAGGTTAATAAGATCCTGGCGGAACAGTTCGAACTGAACCCGGCCAGCCTCAAAGAACCCGGGACCAAACTTCACGAGGAGCTCGGCCTGGACAGCCTGGACGCGGTGGACATCGTCGTCACGATGGAAAAGAAGTTCGGCTGCAGGATACAGGAAGCCGAGGCCCGCGAAATACGCACGCTCGACCAGCTTTACGATTGCATCAACAAGCTGAAAAATCCCTGAGGTGGACCCGCTAACAAAAGCGCAGGAAAGCCGCCGCCCCTGGACAGGCAGGACGAGGGGCGGGTATTTCGGGAACTGGCTCTTCATCAGGGTCCTGCGCCTCCTGGGCCTCCGGGCCGCCTACCTGCTGCTGCTGCCCGTCTCCTTCTACTTCCTCTTCTTCGCCCCCGAAGCCTTTAAAGCCTCTTCTGACTACCTGCGCCGGCAGTTCAAGTGCGGGGCGCTGCGCCGTTTTTATTATTCCTACCTCCATTTTTTCTGTTTCGGCCAGGTGCTGCTGGACCGCATCGCCGTGGGCGACGACCCGAGCCGTTTCAGGGTCGCCGAAGAGGGCTATTCCCATATCACGGCCGCGGCGGCGGCCGGCAAAGGCCTGGTGCTCCTGGGGGCGCACGCGGGCGGCTGGGAAGCGGCCGTGTCTCTGCTGGGCGGCAAGAACATAACCGTCAACGTGGTCAGGTTCGAAGGAGAGGCCGAGAACGTGCGCAGGCTTTTGCAGCGGTCCGTAAAGACCTCCAATATCCGCGTGATCGGAGTCAGCGGCTCTCCGGGCGACAGCCTGGCCCTGGTGGAAGCGCTGGGCCGGGGCGAGGTGGTCGCCATGCACGGGGATAGGACCCTGGGGGGGCGCACCGCGAAGCTGCCTTTCCTCGGCGGCGAGGCCGCTTTCCCGCTCTGGCCTTATGCCGTGGCCGCCGCGGCCGGCGCGCCCCTCATCCATACCTTCGCGGCGCGTACCGGCGCGTATGCCTACAGCCTCAAGGCCTGGCCGCCGGTACTGCCGGCGCTGGAAGGGACCGGCGCCGAAAAGGAACCGCTGAAAAAGTACGCGGCGCACTTCGCCCTGCACCTGGAAGCGTTCCTGGCGGAGAACCCGCTGCAGTGGTTCAATTTTTACCCTTTCTGGGAATCGCATGGATAAGAAAAAGATCCTCCTCGTTTCGGCCAATACCGAGGTTTCACCCTACCCGGCCTACCCGGCGGCGCTGCCGAGGCTCGCGGCCGCGCTGAAGACGCGCGGCTACGCGGTTTCACAGTACGATATGCTGACCGGCTCCCTGAAGGAGCTGGCCGAAAAAGTCCGCCTGGACGAACCCTTCCTGGTCGGCGTCTCGCTGCGCAATATAGACAATACCGATTCCTGCACCCAGCGCTCCTACATAGACGGCTATGCCGCGCTGGTGGCCGGCCTCCGGGCCTGCTCGTCCGCGCCCGTCGTCCTCGGCGGCAGCGGCTTCTCCATCTTTCCCGCGGAACTGGTAGCCCGGCTCGGTGCCGATTACGGCATAGCGGGCAGGGGGGAGGAAGCCCTTTGCGCGCTGGCCGACGCCTTAGCGCTGGGCAAGGACCCCGCCGCGCTTGGCTACGTCTATTCCCAAAAGCGCCCGGCCCTGGCGGGCGGCGCCCGCCCCCCGGTGTCGCCGGGCGGGGCGGACCATCAAAAGGACCTCCTGCAGTATTACTGGCGCAGCTCCGGGATGATTGGCGTGCAGACCAAGACCGGCTGCCCGCTGAACTGCGTCTACTGCACTTACCCGCTGATAGACGGCCGCTCGGCCTATGCCTTTAACCCGGAGGCAGTGGCCGACGAGGTGGCCCGCCTGCGCAAAGATTGCGGCGTGGACTACGTTTTTTTCACCGATTCGGTCTTCAATATGGACAGGGAGAAGGAGCTGGCGCTGGCTGAAGCGCTGATAAAACTGGGCACGCCGGCGAAATGGGGCGCCTTCTTCTCGCCCGCCGCCGTGGACGGCGGGTACCTGGCCGCGCTCAAGCGCGCCGGCCTTACCCACATAGAGTTCGGCTCGGATTCCTTCTCCGACCCGGTGCTGAAGGCCTACGGCAAGAACTTTTGCTACGCGGATATTTCGAAAGCCGGGGCGGAAGCTTTCAAGGCCGGCATACCGTCCGCGCATTACCTCATCTTCGGCGGCCCCGGCGAGACCGCAGACACCATAAAAGAGACCATGGCGCGCACGCGCGAACAGAAGCTGACCGTTTTTTTCGCCGCGATGGGCATGCGCATTTTCCCGGGCACGCCGCTGGCCCGCCTGGCGGCCGCCGAAAAAGGCGCCGGGCCCGGCGGCTACGGCCTGGAACCGGCTTTTTACTTCGCCCCCGGCTTCGACTCCGCTTCCCTTGAAAAGCTGGTAGCGCAAGAGACCGCCGGCGCAGGGAACTGGCTGCTGCCCCGCGACTATGAGAAGAACCTCAAGCTCATGCAGCGCCTGCGGGCGCGCGGCCGCAGCGGGCCCCTATGGGAATATCTCTGCCGATAAAGTAAAATTATTTTTATGCCGGCCCTCCAGGATACCCCCGTTCTCGAACTTCTGCCCCACCGGGCTCCGGTGGTGATGATAGACGCGCTGCTGGAAGCCTCTGAAACCCGCGGTGCCGCCGCCAAGACGTTTCGGCGGGGAGATTACGGGGTAAGCGGCGGCGCGGTCGCCGAGCCCGCGCTGATAGAATGCGCGGCGCAGACCGTGGCGGCCATGTTCGGGTATCTCGCAAGATCAGGCGCCCGGGCTTCCGGCCTGGGTTTTCTCGCGGGGGTCTCGTTGTTCTCTTTCAACAGGCGGCCGGAGCTGGACGAGCCGCTGCGCATTGAAGTGGAGGTCACCAGGAACCTCGGACCGATGTTCATAGTGGAAGCGAAGATACTTTCCGGCGCGCGGCGGATCGCCGGGGGAGAGCTGAAGCTCTATCTGCACGACGGGAAATAGGGAATTTTATGGAAAACCTGATAAAAGAACTTAAGCAGCATATCGTGACCAGCCTAAAGCTGGAGATAAGCCCGGATGAGATCGATACCGACGCCCCGCTGTTCGGGGAAGGGCTCGGCCTCGACTCCATAGATGTGCTGGAGCTGGTAGTGATGATAAACGCCAATTACGGCATCAAGATCGTGAACATGGACGAAGGACGCAAAGCTTTGACTTCGGTACGCAGCATAGCCGAATATATCACCGAAAAAAAATCCGCAAAATGAAGAGGGAAGTCGTAATAACCGGCGCCGGAATACTTTCCGCGGCCGGGGCTTCCGTCGGGGAAACCTGGCAGGCGCTGAAGGAGGGGCGGGACGGGCTCAGGCCTTTCTCTCTTTTTCCTTCGGCCCGCTACGCCGGCATCCCGGCGGGCCAGCTCCAGGCGGACCTACCCGCGCTGAGCGGCCTGGGGGGCGGTTCCCGCTCCGACCATCTTGCCGTGGCCGCGGCCAGGCAGGCGTTCTCCCAAAGTTTCCCCGGAGGGCTGCCCGATCCCGCCCGGGCCGGGGTCATCCTCGGGGCCTGCGTGGGCGGCATGGCCGACAGCGAGGTTTTCCTCGAGCGCCTGTTGCGCACCGGCGCCCGCGAGACGGAACTTCTCCATTTCCACGAGTGCGCCTCGTCGGCCGACGCGGTGGCCGGCACGCTGGGGCTGTACGGACCCTGCGAAACCATCTCCACCGCCTGCTCCTCGGGACAGAACGCCATCTGCCTGGCGGCCGAGCTGATACTTTCCGGCGAGTCGGACGTCATGCTGGCCGGCGGCACGGATTCCCTGAGCCGGCTTACGGTCAACGGCTTCGGTTCGCTGCTGCTCATGGACCCGCAGGGCTGCCGCCCTTTCGACGAGGAAAGGAAGGGCATGTCGCTCGGCGAAGGGGCCGCCGTGCTGGCGCTTGAAAGCGCCGGGTCGGCCGCCCGCAGGAACGCCAGGGTGCTGGCGCGCCTCTCCGGCTGGGCCGCCACCTGCGACGCCCACCACGCCGCCGCGCCCTCGCCCGAAGGGGAAGGCATACAGCGGGCCATGCGCGGCGCGCTGGCCGGCGCCGGGCTTTCTCCCGGCGACATCCAGTATATAAGCGCGCACGGCACCGCCACCCCGGACAACGACCGCGCCGAAGCGGCCGCCATAAAAGCCGTTTTCGGAGAACAGACGCCCCCGGTTTCGTCTATAAAAAGGGCGTTCGGCCACACGTTCGCGGCGGCCGGGGCCATCGAGACGCTGGCCTGCGTACTGGCGCTGCAGCACCAGGCCGTCCCGCCCAATGCCGGCCTGAACCGGCAGGACCCGGCCTGCCCCGTAAAGATCCAGCGGGATTTTGCCGCCTGCAAGCTCTCGAACGTTATGAGCCTCTCGCTAGGTTTCGGCGGCAATAATAACTGCCTTATCCTTTCGGCGGCCGGACAGGCGCAATAACATGGAGAACGAGAATACCGGCGCTTATATACTTAAAGCGGGGCTTGTAAGCCCGGCCGGCGGCTCTCCGGAGCAGCTGCTTTCGGCCGTGCCCGCGGCGCCGGTACCGCTTGATTATCCGGGACAAAAAGCGGCGTTGAAAACCGCCGGCTACCGCTGCGACCTGTCCGAGGCGAAGGCCCTGCTCGGCCCGATGAAGCTGCGCCGCCTGGGCCGGCTTCAGACCATGACCCTGCTCGCGGCTAAAAAAGCGGGCCTTTCCGCCGAGGCCTGCGCCGGGGATACCGGGGTTTATATGGGGACCGGCCTGGGGTCGATGGGTGAAACGGCGGCTTTCCTCGAGAATATGGTGCTCAACGGCGAGGAATTTCCCAAGCCCGCTAATTTCATCAATTCGGTGCATAATGCCGCGGCTTCCAGCCTGGCGCTGGAATATGCCATTAAGGGGGAGAACATCACGGTCGCTCACCGGGACATTTCTTTCGACGCGGCCCTGGGCCACGGCGTTTCCGCTCTCGCCAAAGGGCGGTTAAAGCGCGCCGTGGTCTGCGGCGCCGACGAACTTAACTATTACCACCTGCTTGCGGCGGAGGAAAAGGGCCTGTGGAAGGACGGCGCCGGACCGCTGCGGCCGCTGGCCGGGGGAACTACCCGCGGCACCAGCCCGGGCGAGGGCGCGGCCGTCTTCCTGCTTTCCTCCGGCGCCGCCGAGGGCGCTTTAGCGAAGGTGCTGGGCGCGAGGACCGCGAGATACCGCTACGACGCCTCCACTTATCTGGACCCGGCCGCCTCGGCCGATTTTCTCTGCGGCCTCCTGGCTGCCTGCGGGGTAAAGCCGGAGGAGACCGGCCTGCTCCTGTCCGGCGCCGACGGCGACTGCGCGCTCGACGCGGTCTATCTCCGGACGGCGGCGGAACTCGGCCGCCGCGCCGGCCGTCTTGTGCCGCACGGCAGCTTCAAGCAGTACTGCGGGGATTACAAGGCCGCCTCCGGCTTCGGCTTCGGGCTGGCGGCGCTGCTGCTGAGCTCCGGCACGGTCCCGCCCGGCCTGTTCCCTAACGGAACCGCAGCTCCCGGCCCTGTCAGCACCGTCCTGTCCTATACCATTTCCCGCTCGGGGTCCCATAGCGCGGCTTTGCTCAGGAGCTTATGAAAAAAATATTCCTTTTGCCTCTGCTGGCTTTAGCGGGCCTGTTCCCGGCCTGGACCGCTCACGCCGCCGACTCCTCCGTGTCGGTCAGGTTTTCGCCCGCGCAGCAGAAGGAATTCCTGGGCAAACTGGAGGGGAACCTTAAAGCTTCGCGAACCTTGCAGGCCAGGTTCGTGCAGGAAAAACACCTGCTGCTTTTCCAGGACGTGCTGACCTCCAGCGGGACGTTCGCTTTCTCGGTGCCGTCCAGCCTGCGCTGGGAGATAACCTCCCCGTTCCACTCCCTCCTGATCATGAACGGGCGGGAGCTGGCTAAATACGATTATATAAAGGGCCAGCCGCGCAGGCTTAAACTGCCTGTCGCCGACGCGCTTTTCGAGGTGTTCGGCCAGATCGCCGGCCTGCACCAGGGTAAGTTCTCCGAGCAGGCCGGGAAATACGAGCTGGCGGTCTATTCCGGGGAGCCGGCGCGGCTGGTGCTGGTGCCGAAGAACAAAAAGATGCGGCAGTTCATCCCCGCTATCGAGATGAAATTCACTCCGGCCCTCGACAGCGTCAGTTCCGTCAGGATCCGCGAGGGGGAGAGCGACTATACGCTGATAAGCTTCGAGGACGTGCGGCTCAATCCCGAGCTCCCCGCCGGCCTGTTCGCGCCGGAACAGAAATGAAGAAAAGCCGCCTGTCCCTTTTACTCCTGCCCTGCCTGCTCGGCGCCTGCTTCGCGCCGCGCCTGACCGGGATCCCGTTCGGCGACCAGGTGGTGGTGGACGGGTTCAGGAAAAGGGTGCAGGGGCCCTACCCGGCGGCTTACCGGGCCCAGCACAGGGTCACGCTGTCTTTTTACGGGCGCCAGTTCGACTTTACCGGCTACCTGCTGGTAAAGCGCCGCGGCGCCTGGCGCGCCGCCGCGTTCGGCGAATTCGGCGGCAGCCTTTTCGAACTGGCCGCGGTTCCCGGCAAGGCCGTGCGCGTAATAAAGAAACCGGGGGCCATACGCAAAAGCTGGCTCACCGGGCCGGCCGCGGACCTGGTGGAACTGCTGTTCCTGCCGCCTGCCGCCGACGCGCCGGTGGTCGTCTCGAAGCGGGGGGCGTCGGTCATACTGGCCTACCTGCGCAAGAACGGGGTTCAGGAAGAATTCCGTTTCGCGGAGGAGCAGGGCGGCGAGCAGGCGGAGCGGTTCACCGTGCTGCGCAACGGCGCGGCTTACGAGGTGGAGTATTCCGATTATGCCGCCGTCCCCGGAGTGGAGCGGAAAGTTCCGCGCCATATAGTCGTGGAGAACAAGAAGGCGCAGCTGAAGCTCGAGGCCGACCTGCTGAAGCTGGAGCCGGGAGAACTCCCGGAAAAATTATTTTATGAATGACCTTAAAAGCGACGCGGCGGAGGGCCTAAAAGAACTCCGGAATCCCCGGGAGGGAGAGCTGGAAGCGGTCTTCATCTTCCCGGCGGAGCTCGCCGTGTTCTCCGGGCATTTCCCGGGAAGGCCGCTGGTCCCCGGGGTGCTGGAGCTGGAGATGGCGCGGGCCGTCATGGAGCGGTTCACAGGGGCGCCCCTGCGCATAGTGTCGGTGGATAGGGCCAAGTTCCTGAGGGAAGTGAAGCCCGGAGAGCGTATCGACGCGCTGCTGGCCTTTTCCTGCTCGGGCGGGCGTTTCACGGTAAAAGCCAGGTCGGCCGTGGGCCCGGAAAAAGCCGCGCACGTCGAGCTGACGCTTGAAAAAGACTCCTGACCCTGAAACTCCCCGCGGGGCATAAAAAAACACCGGGCTTTCACCCGGTGTTTTTTTATGCCCCGGAAGCGGGCGGGTTATTTCTCGTACTCGTCCTGGCCGCCGGCCGGTTTTTTCATGAAGTAATTCTTGACTATCGCCTTGGCCAGCCTCTGTGAATTAGCCTGGGCGCTGTCCGTATAAGCGCTCCAGCCGCCTTCGCCCTTGGTGGAGCCAGTAGCGTCGAACTCGGCCAGCACGTCCTTCTGGTCCTCCGACCGGGTGATGCGCACAGTGGAGATGATAGTGGCCGCGCCTGCGCCCATGCCCACCCAGAACCTTGCGGCCGTAGAGCCGTTGTCGATCTTGCGCACGATGCCGTCCAGGATCAGCCCGCCTTTGGGGAGCGGGGCATTAGGCTTGTAGGCCATGGCGTTGAACCCGGCGGTCTGGAGTTCTTCCACAAGGAAGCTCTGTAGGCCGGATCTTACGCGGTCCTTCATCCCCTCCACTGCGGCCGGAACATTGGATTTGTCCCCCAGGACCTCGGTGTTGTTGGTCCTGAAAGGCTTCACGATTATCGGCTGGTCCTCCGGCGGGCGGCTCATTATCCGGTCGGTGCGCACCGCCAGGAGGTTGCCGCCGGCGCAGCCGCTGAGCAGGAACAGGCCTATCAAGCAAACAGCTCTTCCGGTAGAAAATATAACTTTCATTTTTCCTCCTGGTTAATACACGCTGTCAGACCCCACTGTTAATTGCCGAACCTGAACATGATCCCCAACTGGACCAGCCAGCCGGAGAGGTCCAGGGTGGTTGGAGCGACGACATAATCATAAGTGGATAAGGAATTCGCCGTGACCGCCATCTCGCTCATCATCAGCTTGTCTATGGACGCCACGAAAGCGACTTTCTTGCCGGCGGTTAAAGAGCCGCCGACCATAATGCCGCTGGCGCCTTCTATGGTGATGTCATCGGCCGTCGTATAGCCTCCGCCATACCAGGTGGGGGAGATATACATAAGCCCCAGGTGGGGCCCGATCGTCGCTTTTTCGCCCAGCTTGAACCTGGCCGCCACGTCGCCCTGCAGAGTATAGCCTACCATTCCGCCGGCCATCATAAAGCCGAAGCCGGCCGTCACGTCTATTTCCATCATGGGCGTGTTAATGCCGACGCCCGCGTTGATGGTGGGCAGCCACATGAAGCCGGAGGTAACGGTGTCGGTATAGGAATAACAGGACAAACCGTAACAGTCCACGCCCGAGACCTCGAAGCCCTCAAGCCCGTCGGCCATGCCGAAATTGCCCGGCCTGAGGTCGAGCAGGAACTTTACCCTCTTTTCGTCGCCGCCGGAATTATAATTGGCGCGCGGCTGCCGGTTGTAATTGTTGTAGGCGGGCTGGACGCGCTGCTGCCGTCTCGGCTGCGGCGCCGGCTCGGCGTACTCGTCGGCTTCTGCCACCGGCGCGGCCTGCACTTTTCTCCTGGGCTTCGGGGCCGGCGCCGGGGCTTCTTCCGCGTCTTCTTCAACTACCGGCTGGACTTTGGCTTTTGCCTTCTTGCGCGCCGGAGCGGGCTGCGCGGGCGCTTCGTCCGCCCACTCGTCCTCTCCGCCGTATTCCTGCGCGATAGCGGCCTGCGGCAAGATGAACGCGGCAAACGCAAATATCCACAATGCTCTTTTCATTGATAGTCCCCCCGTAGAATTGACCGCGAAGCTGAGTAAAACCCCTGACCCGATTCTTGAATTATTACAAAAAGCGCCCGGGATGTCAACGCGCGGCGCGGGTTCAGAGATGGGCGGTTATGCCTATGGAAATATGCCGCTCGCGTTTGTCGAAGAACTGGCCCTGCCGGGAATAGCCGTCGTAGAATTCCAGCGTCAGTCTCTGCGAGAAGACCTGGCCGGCCTCCCTGCCCAGTTTAAGCCCCAGCTGCACCGTGAAGTCCGGGGCCCAGTCATGTTCCTCGTTGAACAGGAGGTCGGAATCGAAGAGGAAGCGTTTCCCTAAAGGCGCCGAGATATCGTACTGCAGGGCCAGCCTGCCCCGCGGCGTTGCCGGGTCTTTGCGCAGGATATACTGCGCCCCGTAAGCATGGGTGACCGAGCCTGACAAGCTCCCGAAGTAAAGCGCCCGTAGGACTTCCCTCGAATAGTTTATCTGGCGGTAATTATACGCGGCGGTGGCCAGGGACACTTCATCACCAAGATGCGAGCTGGTGTGGGAAAGACAGAACTCGGCGCTGCCCGGCAGGCCGAAGGGCTTTTTTAGCCTGAGGTTCAGGGCGCCGATATAGTCGGCGTTGAGCAGGTCGAAGGAGTGGGAACTGATCACGAACCGGGACCTGAGATCCCCGCGGACGTTCACTCCCGCGACCTGCTCCGCGCCGCGGGTGGCCCTCACCAGCGGCAGTTCCCCGCCGATGCCGACATCCCAGAAGCTCATTTGCCTGAAATATTTTCCCGCGCTGCGGGTGTACAACGACCGGACCACCGGCTGGCCCGGGTCGGCGGCCAGCACGGCGCTTTGTTCCGCGTTGAAGAATTCGTATTCGTAGGCCCGGCCCTGGGCCGCCGCGGCCAGCAGTATAATGCCGCATAAAATATATCGTCTCATATATCCTTGAAGAGTTCGTCGAGGTTGACGAACGAATAACCGAGCGCCGTGAAATGGGAAATGATCTCCGCCACCGCCGCGCACAGGCTCTCTGCTGCGGCGCCGCCGTCATGCAGCAGGACGATGCTGCCGTCCCTGGCCGCGCCGTTCACCCGCGCGGCGGTGGTCCCCGCCGGGGTCCCGCGGTCGAAGGGCCGCACATCCCAGCCGGCCAGTGTCAGCCCGGCCTCTGCCAGGACGGGCCCCAGGTGCGGGTTCGTGAGCCCCATCGGGCTGCGGTAATACCGCGGCGTTTCCCCGCAAAGTTCTTTGAAGACCTGCTGCGCCCCGAGTATCTCGGCCTTCATGGGCCCGCCGGTGAGAAAGTTGGTCCACCAGCGGTGGGCGCAGGAATGGTTCCCCAGGGTATGGCCCTCCGCCGTGATCCGTCGGACCAGCGCGGCGTTGTCCTTGGCCCGTTCGGCCACGCAGAAGAAAGTGGCGCGCGCGCCGCGCTCTTTGAGCAGGTCTAGCAGGGCCGGCGTGGCGGCCGGATCGGGGCCGTCGTCGAAGGTAAGGGCTATTCTTTTTTTGCCGGGCCTGCCGTGCCGGAGCGCCGGGCAGAAGTAGTTCAGGCGTATCTCGAAAACCCCCGCCGCGGTGACGGCGCCATAGGCGAGCAGGGCCGTTGCCGCTCCCCACCAGCGCGCCTGGCCGGGCAAAAAAAACGCCGACCCGGCAAGGCAGGCGGCCGCGGCGGCGGTAGCGTAATGGAATGGCGTCATGGGGGCTCTCGTCCTGATAATTATAGCGCATTATTATTCCCGGCCGTACGGCCTTATCAGGTTTTTCAAAAAATGCTATTATTGAAGGCGCAGTCTTACCACATTTTGCCGCGGTAGCTCAGTGGTAGAGCACCGGTCTGAAAAACCGGGTGTCGTTGGTTCGATCCCAACCCGCGGCAAATTCCATTTCAGGAGAACGGTCCTATGCCCCTCCATAACAAGATCCTGATAGCCGACGACGACGCCGAAATGCTGGAGATGCTCAGCACCATGCTGGAAGGGGAAGGCTATGTCATCGTCAGGGCCGAGAACGGCGCGGAGGCCGTGGAGCTGGCCCGTAAAGAGCTGCCCGCGCTGGTGATGCTCGACATCCATATGCCCGTCCTGGACGGCCTCAAGGCCTGCAAGGCGATAAAAACCGATCCAGCCACCAAGCCCATTCCCGTGGTGATGCTCACAGTCGAGGGCAGCATAAAGGAAATAGAGGAAGCCATAGGCTACGGCGCCAAGACCTACCTGACGAAACCTTCCAGCCGCTCCGAGATCCTCAAGGTAGTAAAAAGTTCTATCTCTTAAAATATTCAGGCTAAATAAAAAGCCGGCCGCGCTGCACGCGGCCGGCTTTTTTTACCGCCCCGGTCAGACTACGCGCAGGAGCGCGAAATGCAGGTATTCGGTCTCGGGCATGCTGATAAGGATCGGGTGGTCTTTGGCCTGGCCGCGCAGTTCCACCAGCATGGCTTTGCGGTTGGTCCGCGCCGCCGCGCCGGCCAGGGTCTCTACGAACATCCCGCGGGAGATGTGGTGCGAGCAGGTGGACACCGCCAGGTAGCCGCCGCGCGGCAGGGCCTTTATGGCGGCGCCCGCCATGCGGGCCAGCATCTTCAGGGCCTGGGGGAGGTGCTTCTTGTTGTGAACTATGTTCGGCGGGTCCAGCAGGATGAAGTCCGGCTTCTCGGGCAGCTGGCCGGACTCGAGGGCCTCCAGCACCCGTTCGGCCTTCTCCTTCCTGAAAGTTATTTTCTTGCCGACGCCGTTGAGCTCCGCGTTCTCGATGGCGGCCTCTACGGCTTTATCCGAGGAATCTATGCCCCAGACCGCTTCGGCCCCGGCTTTGGCCGCAGTTATCGCGAAAGCGCCGAGGTAGGTGTGCAGGTCCAGCACCTTGCGGCCTTTGAAGAGTGGCGCCAGCGCCGCCCGGTTCTCGCGCTGGTCGAAATACCAGCCGGTCTTCTGCGCGCCGCTCATGGGCACCATGTATTCCAGCCCGTTCTCCTGTATGCGCGCCTTCTCGGGCATGGTCCCGAAGGCGACCTCCTCGTAGCTCGGCAGGCCTTCCAGTTCGCGGAAATGGTGGGTATTGCGGTAGACGATGCCGCGCGGGCGCAGCACGTCGATGAGGGCGGTCGTTATCTCGGCCTTCAGCAGTTCCATGCCGGCCGAAAGGATCTCCACGACCACGGCGTCGCCGTAGCGGTCCACTACCAGCCCGGGCAGGCCGTCCGATTCTCCGAAGCAGAGGCGGCAGTTGCGGCTGATGCCTAGCGACTCGCGGTATTCCAGCGCCTGCTCCAGGCGCGTTTTAATGAAATCTTCCGGCAGCGTCAGCGTGTTCGCGGCCAGCAGGCGGAAGGAAATGAGACTTTTCGGGTTGAAAAAGCCGACGCCGGCGGCGTTGCCGGTGGGGTACTGCAGGCCGCAGATAGTTCCGGGCGGGATGGTGGTGTCCACCTTCTCCAGCTCGTTGGAGAACACCCAGAGATGCCCGGAGGCGCGGCGTTTTACCGCCGAGGTTTTAAGTTTAAGTATTTTGTAGTCGTTCATCTATTGATCCCATGGCTTCCACCGGCGAGCCGATCTTGACGTCGAAAGCCCTCGCGAAATTACCGTTCCGAACCGAGAATTCAAGAAAGCCGAAAGAGCCGATGACCGCCAGCGCCTCGCCTTCCGGTACCGAGGCGTAGGTAAGCTTCAGGCCTTTGATCATGCGCTCCGAGATGGCGAAGACCGCGTTGGCGTTCACGTGGCCGCGCCGGATGTTGGTTATGGCGTTGCCGAAATGGTCTATGGCTATCACCTGCCCGGTCACCCGGTTGCCCGCCTTCTCCGGGCGGGGGAAAGGCAGCTTGCGGTAATCGTTGAAGACAGGGCCTATCTTCTTTTCAGGCAGCCCTTTGGCTATAGCCGCCGCCACCGGGGCCATGATGTCGCGGCCGTGGAAGGTGGCGCTGATGTCCTTGCTGAACAACCCGGAGTTGCTGATGAAGCGCGCTTCTTTTATTTTCTCGGCCTGTTCCACCCAGCTTATCAGGCCGTTGTCAGGGGCTATGAACTGGTAATGCTCCGTCTTCGCCCAGATTATGCCCCGGCCGGTCCCCACGGTGGGGTCCACCACGTTTATGAACAGGGTGGATTTGGGCATGTACGGCATGGCGGCCATCAGGTAGAACGCGCCGGTCTGTATGTCCTGCGGGGGCACGTCGTGGGTGATGTCGATGATGGTCAGGCGCGGGATCCTGGTGTACAGCACGCCTTTTATGGCGCTTACGAACGGGTCCGTGGTCCCGAAATCCGAAAGCAGGGCTATCGTGTTGGTCTTCATAATGCTGGCAGCGCGGCAGGCCGCGCCTTCGCGTTGTTCCCGCCGCCGGCGGCGGTCCGGCCGGGGTTAGTCCTGGCCGTGGGCCTGGTGGTGGCCAGGGATGGTAAGCGGAAGCTTCTGCCTGCAGAGCGGGCAGTTGTCCGGGGGGAACAGCTGGAGCGGGTAGGAGATGAGCCCGCGCACCGGGACGTTGAAGGCCAGGTCGCCGGTGGAGCGGTCCACTATCGCGGCGATGCCGACTATCTTGGCCCCGTAGCCGCGGGCCAGGTTTATGGCCTCGCCGCAGAGGCGGCCGGTGTTGAGCACGTCGTCCACTATCAGCACGCGTTCGCCTTCCGAGATCTTGAAATCGCGCTTGAGCACCATCACGCCGTTGATCTTTTCCGTGAAGATGGAGCGGGCTTTTTTGACGCGGGCCACTTCCTGGCCGATGGACATGGAGCCGACCGAGGGGGAGATCACCACGTTGACTTCCTGGGTGAATTTGGAGGCCATCTCCTTGGCCACTTTCTGGGCGAGGTGCGGGTATTGGAGGATCATGGACGGCTGGATATAGGTCTGCGTGTGAAAGCCGGAAGGTATCTGGAAATGTCCGTTAAGTATGGCGCCGTGTTCCTGCAGCAGGCCGACTATGTCGAATTTACCCATTTTAGACATTATTTCTTTCCTCCTACCATCAGGTTGTTTATCTTGGTGAAATCAATCACCGGCCCGTTCTTCGCCGCGTCCTTGATAAGTTTGCCGGCGTCCCTGGAGCTGAGCATGGTGATATCCGGGTTGGTCATCTTGCCTTTCAGCGTGAAAGCCAGGGCCGGTTTGCCGCTCGCGTCGGTGAGCGCCTCCGGGAGGCTGCCCATCGAATAGTACTTACCTGATATTGTATAAATTTTAAGGTCCATGGTTTCATTCGAAAAATCTATCCAGCCGGTGGCGTGCGCGGAAAACTCCTTGCCGTCCATGTAGAAGTTCTTTACCTGCACCCTGCCTTTGTCCATGGAATACTCGCTGCCGATGGCATTGAAGGAGATATCCTTGAGCTTGTAGCCGAACTTAAGGGCTCCCGTGCGGTTCCACTTGTAGATCAGCCGCAGCGGCATGGAGAAGATATAGTAGACGCGGTCTTTCTCCGACGTGGCTTCAACATCGAAAAAAGTGCCGCGGCCGGACTTGATGGAGACGTCCCCTTTGAGCTGTTCTATGCTGCCGGAGATGTTCTTTAGCGCGGCCGAAACGTAGAAGTTGTCGGCCTCCATGTAATCGTGGCTGAAATGGTCGGCCTTATAGAGGAGCCTGAAAAAGGCGTAACCGCTGGGAATGGAGTTCTTGAGGGTCTTCAGCCAGACGAGCTGCGACCTCCTGGTCGGCTTGCTTTTGGGCGCGCCGCGCAGCTTGATGATGTCGAAGATCAGTTTTTTCGTGGCGGAGAACGTCAGCTCCTTGGAGTAGCCGGTGAAGTAAACGGTTTTAGCTTTGGTGAAGGGGTTGACGATCGCCATTTTGCCCAGGACCTGCTTCTTGTTGAGGCGGCCGGAATAGGTGAGGCCCAGCTCTTCTTTGGAAATGTCGGTCTTTAATTTGAGGCCGGTGAGGCGGGCCGAGCCCAGGGCTAGGCTCCCGTCCGACGCCGTTATGTAGCTGTTGGCGAAATTTTCCGAAAGCAAAGCCGTGGCGTTCAGGTCCGCCGCGGAAAGCGCCTGGTAGCGGAAGCCCGCCCAGGTGGTGTTCGCCACCACCCTCGAAACCTGGGGGCGGCCGTTCTCTGAGGCCACCCTCAACCGTACGGTCAGTTTCCCGGAAGGGTCGCTGAAAGGGAGGTCGCAGTAGCGCTGTATGAGCAGGAGGCTCAGCGGCGGGGCCGCGACCGTGAAATTGTACGACGGCGTGGAAAGGGATAGGTCGAGGGTCCCTTCGGCCTTGACGTTCAGCGGCTTGGCCGTGGTCTGCAGGGAGAATGTCATCGTGCCGGTCCGCACTATGTGCAGGTCCCAGGTCGAGCGGGGCGCCGTGAACTTGAGCGGCGACTCGAACAGGTAGGCCAGCTCCGTGCTCTTTACCTCCGGGGTCTCGGCTTTCAGCGCTATCTCCGGCCTGCGGAAGTTCTTCATGCCGCCGGAGAAGCGGGCAGTTTTGCCCAGGACGGCGAGTTCCGCGCGGAGGTCCTTTATCCCGGCCGCTTCCCAGTTGAAGGCGGCGAAATTCACGGCGCCCTCGGCGTAGAGGCGGCCCGAGACCGGCTTCTTGAACGCGTCGCTCTTAAAGAAAACGGAGGCGTCGAAAAAGGTGTCCTCGGCCGGCTTGAAATCCTTAACGTTGAGATTGAAATTCTCGAAGGAGTAGCGCTTGCCCGAAGCGACATAGATGATGGCCACCTCGCCGTCCTTTATCTCCGCGGAACTTATCCTGTTCAGGCTGCTCTTTTTCCCTGTCTTGCGGTAGCCCGCGAAAATATCGCCGATGTTCCAGTGCCCGTCGGCGCGCTTGATCAGCGTGATCTTCGGGGAGATGAAGCGCAGGCTGTCGATCTCGACTTTGCGCCTGAACAGGGGCAGGATGCGGTAGGTGGCGTAGATATAGTCGGCGGTGACCAGGTCTATCGCCTCCGTCCCGGTCTCGGTCACGCGCAGGCCCTTAACTTTTATCTCTCCCGCAGCGGAGAACCTGGCGCCCTCGATGCGGACGGGGCGCTTAAGTATCTCCTGCAGCTGGTAGGTGACTATGGAATGCAGGTTTTCCGGCGTGAAGATAAACCTGGCGGCCGTTACCGCCGTGGCGGCCAGGCAGGCCGCGAAGATAAGCGGGAGGAAGACGATCCGTATGAGTACCTGTTTAAATAACTTCATGACCTGAGGTATATTTTAGCAGTATTAAAGAGGTATACGGCCGCCGAAAAAATAGCGCGGTAAAAATCCTTCTGGCAGCTCAGCACCTGCGAAAGATAGGCTTTGAAGGAAAGAAGTTCGGGGAACATCAGCTTAAGGGCCGCCGCGAAACCGGCGCAGTTGAGCAGCAGCACCACGGGCAGGGAGAACAGCAGCCCGCCGGCTTTCTTCAGGTCGCTCTGCACGGGGCCGGAAAGGATGTCGGCCGTGTGCAGCAGGTGGAACGCCAGCGTGAAGCCCGCCGCGGCCAGGAACCACGGGCGCAGCGGCGCCGCGCCATAGAAGCGCGCGGCGGTCCAATAGACCAGGGCCGCCGCCAGCGTGTAGAACGGTATGAAGTAAGGGGCCAGGGAGATAAAAGTGTTGGTGGAATCGGTCAGGACGTAACCGCTCTGCCTGCGCACGGCTATCTTGCGCACTTTTACCCCGCTGAGCAAGGCCGCCAGGGCATGCGAGAGCTCGTGCGCGGTCACGTAAAGGCGCTTGTTCCCCAGGTCCCTGCCGCTGACGGCGCCGGCCGCGTGCAGCAGCAGGAAAGCCAGCGCGCCGGCCAGGAGAGGGAAGGTCACCTCGAGCCTGCCCAGCGCGGGGCCGAGCGTAAGCAGCGTGGCCCACACCGCCGCGGCCGCGGCAGGCGCTATCAATATCCCTGTTATGGTCCTGGCGGGGCTCATAGGCGGTAGTACGGAGGCTTAGTCCGCTATCCTGGCTGAGGCGGCGGGCCCGAGCTCGGCCTGCCAGGCCTTCCGGGCGGAGGGCAGGCTTTTTGCGGCTTCGGCCGCCCAGGGGTTGAGGGGGGAAGGGAAGTCTTCGGCGGCGGTCTTGTACCAGGTGTAGGCCAGCCTGGCGGAACTTTCGGAGACGTACAGGTCCCTTTCCGCGCGCAGCAGCGCTTCCTGCCGCGCGGCCTCTTCCCTGGCGAGCTCCCCGCTGCCGGCTCTTTTTTTAAGCGCCAGCAGCTTATCTTCCAGCCCGGCGTCGTAGTATCGTTTTTTCAGCGAAGGGTTGTCCCGCCAGAGTTCCTGCTGCCGGGCCTCCAGCAGCGCGGAGCGGGAGCGAAGCCCCAGGTCGGCCGCCGCGAGGAAAAAAAGGACCGCCGTTAAAGCGGTCCAGGCGGCGAGGCGCAGCGTCGCCGGCCTCATTCAGGCTCCCGGTTTTCTGAGGGCCGGCTGCGTGTGCAGCAGCTTGTGGATGAGCGAACTCAGCACCTGCGGTTTCACGGGTTTTTCGATGAAGTCTTTCACGTTCGGCTCCTGCTTTATCATCTCGGAGGTAGAGCGGTCGGTATAGCGGCCGGTGATGATGACTATGGGGATGTTCCCCGTGTCGTCGCCCTGGAGCTCGCGCAGTATCTCGAAGCCGCCGAATTTGGGCAGCATCAGGTCCAGCAGTATCAGGTCGGGGTTGACGGTGCGCGCCTTCTTCAGCGCTTCTTCGCCGTCCGCCGCTCTTTCTATGTTGAAGCCTTCTTTCTTGACTATGAATTCGATCAGGTCCCTGACGGCGTCGTCGTCGTCCACTATCAGGACCAGTTTGTCAGCGGGATTGCTGAACCCGGAACTATTTTCCATCTTTCCTCTTTTGCCCGTTAAAAGCTGTTAAAGATTCGTGGTAACGAGCGTTTCAGTGGTCTGCACGCCGTGGATGCCGCGTACTTCGCGCACTATCAGGCCGCTGAGTTTGTCTATCGTGTCCGATTCGGCCAGGAGTATGGCGTCCCAGCCGCCGAAGGTCATGTACACGTCCTTTACGCCGCGGACGTTCTTTATCTGCTGTACGGCCTTCTGTTCGAGACCGGCCACCAGCTTGCAGAGTACGAAAGCTATCATATCGGTTCTCCTTCTAGATCCGCCCGTTCCACGCGGCGCTGCGGTATTTCGTCTCCGCCAGCTCCGCCGCGCGCCCGAGCGTTTCCGGCGCCGCCGCCGTGTTCTCCCATTCAAGTCCGAATTCGCCGCCCAGCGCCTTGATCACGGCATTGCTGTGCCGGGGGGCGTTTGCCCTGGCGTCCGGAGCCTGGAAAGAGGCCTGGTAAAGCATATGGTCGCCGAATTTGCGCAGGGCGCCGCCAAGTACTTTTTTCCCATTATACAATATATCCATGTTGACGGGTTTTGAAAAGCAGTCCATTACGGGGTCGTTGACGGCGTAATCTTTGGTCTTTTCCTTGAGCAGGTCGAAGGTTACTCCCTGGCGGGCGTATTCGTCGTTTATCGCTTTATGGAGGCGGTCGTAGGTCTTGCCGGGCTCGAAATAGACCCCGGGGCAGTGAAAGATGAAGGAGAAGGTCAGGTCCGTCTCGTGGAAGACTATGCCGCCGCCGGTGGGGCGGCGGGTGGCGTCTTTTATGGCGCAGCCGGCGGCCGCTACGGCTTCCTCTACGTTCTTGCGCCGCTGGGAGTAGCCGTAGGTTATGCCGGGGGCTTTCCAGTTGTAGAAGCGCAGGATGTGGGGGGCGGGCATGGCTTCGCACAGCGCCTCGTCCATGGCCATCTGTTCATAGACGTCCAGCGCCTGCGTTTCGATGATTATCCCTTTGTTCATTGGATCGGCGTATTCTTTGCTCGCCCTGGCGCCGCGGGGGCAGGGACGCAAAACGCGCTAGGGCACACCGTGCCCGTCGCTCATCCTCCTCCCTCGCCGCTTACGCAAGGCTCGGTCGTCGGAAGGTTTTGCTTACCCTGTCCCCGCGGCACCCGGGCTCCGGCTCTCAATTACTTATCCGCAAGCCTCGGCCTCCGTGAAGGTTTTGCTAACCCTCTCCACGCGTCGTCCGCGGTTCCTGTCCCGGTGGCGTCCGAGCCCTACCAGTGGAGGTTGGGCTGGCGGGCGGCCTGCACTTCGTCCAGGCGCTTGACGGGCATGGTGTGCGGCGCGTCCTTGAGCGACTGGGGGTCGGCTATGCCGGCGTCGTGCACGGACTTCATGGCCGCCACGAATTCGTCCAGGGTATCCTTCGACTCGGTTTCGGTCGGCTCGATCATGATGGCCTCGTGCACGATCAGCGGGAAGTAGATAGTGGGCGCGTGGAAGCCGCGGTCCAGCAGGCCCTTGGCCACGTCCAGCGTCTTCAGGCCTTTCGCGAGCATGTCCGGCCCGGGGGTCAGCACGCATTCGTGCATGCAGTATTCCTTGGAATACGACGGGTACATCTCCTTGAGCAGCGCCGCCACGTAGTTGGCGTTGATGATGGAGCAGACGGCTATCTCGCCGAACTCCTTGGCGGAATGCGCCAGCATATAGGCGTAGGCGCGCACGAGCACGCCGGTGTTGCCGAAGAAGGCCTTCACCTTGCCTATGCTGCGGGCGTCGCCGAAGTCGGAGACGAACTTCCCGCCTTCCTTCTTCACGGTCGGCACAGGCAGGAACGGGGCCAGGTGCTTGCGGCACACGATGGCGCCGGCGCCGGGGCCGCCGCCGCCGTGCGGGGTGGAGAAGGTCTTGTGGAAGTTCAGGTGCATCATGTCGATGCCGAGGTCGCCGGGCTTCACCATGCCTATCAGGGCGTTGAAGTTTGCGCCGTCCATGTAGAGGAGCGCGCCGGCCTCGTGCACGGCTTTGGCGATGGCCTCGATGTTGGTCTCGAAGATGCCGACGGTGTTAGGCACGGTCAGCATCAGCACGGCGGTCTTGGGGCCGATATGCTTCTTCAACTCCTCCACGTCCAGGCGGCCGTCGGGCTTGGAGGTGATGTTTACCGTGTTAAAGCCCATCATCGACGCGGTGGCCGGGTTGGTGCCGTGCGCGGAATCGGGGACAACTATTTCGTTGCGGGTCTCGCCCTTGTTCTCGAAGTAGGCCTTGGCCAGCAGCAGGCCGGTGAATTCGCTGTGCGCGCCGGCGGCGGGCTGCAGCGTGATGGCGTCCAGGCCGCACAACTCGCACAGGCGGGCGGACAGGTCGTGGATGAGCTCCAGCGTGCCCTGCGCGCAGGTGTCGTGCGCGAGCGGGTGCAGCGCGGCAAAGCCTTCCAGCGCCGCGGCTTCCTCGTTGAAGCGCGGGTTGTACTTCATGGTGCAGGAGCCGAGCGGGTAGAAATGCGTATCGACGGAGAAGTTCAGGCGGGACAGGCGCGTGAAGTGGCGTATCACGTCGAACTCGGACAGCTCCGGCAGGCGCGGGGGGGACTTGCGGCGCAGGTTAGCGGGCACGTTGGCTTTGGCGCGCAGGGGGTTCTTGCACCACAGGCCGCGGCGGCCGGGATCGGATTTCTCTATGCTGAGGCGGTTGTCGAGCGTGGCGGCGCAGGTCATATGGCCTCCTTTATCGCGGTTTCGAGTTTCAAGATGTCCGCCTCGGTCTTGGTTTCGGTTGCGCAGACCAGCAGCGTTTCTCCGAGTTCCGGGAAGAGCGGGACCAGCGGCAGGCCGATGTCCACGCCGCGGGCCAGCGCCTTCTCGCGCAGTTTCGCCGCGCTGCCGGGAACGGACAGGACGAATTCGTTGAAGAACGGGCCTTTGAACTTGAGCGAGCAGCCCTTTATCGCCGAGAGGCGCTCGGCCGCGAAGGCGGCGGCGCCGGCGTTAGATTCCGCCAGCTCCTTCAGGCCTTCGGGGCCGTAGAGCGAGGAATAGACGGTGGCGGCCAGCGCGCAAAGCGCTTCGTTGGAACAGATATTGGAGGCGGCTTTGTCGCGGCGTATATGCTGCTCGCGGGCCTGCAGCGTCAGTACGAAGCCGCGCTTGCCGTCTTTATCCTTGGTGAGGCCGGCTATGCGGCCCGGCATCTGGCGCACATGCTCCTTCTTGCAGGAGAACAGGCCCAGGTAGGGGCCGCCGTAAGCCAGCGGCAGGCCCAGGCTCTGGCCTTCGCCCACCGCGAAATCAGCGCCGTACTCGCCGGGAGCGGCGAGGATGCCCAGGCTGACGGGATCGGCCGCGGCCACCAGCAGCGCGCCGGCTTTCTTGGCGGTCTCGGCTACGCCGCCCATATCCTCTATAAGGCCGAGGAAGTTGGGCGTCTGCACGGCCAGGCAGGCCGCGCCTTCGAGCAGGGCCGGCAGGGCGGCTTTGTCCATCGCGCCGTCCTTCATGGGAACTTTTACGTAAGTGTAGTCGGCGGAATGGGCGAAATAGGTCTTGAGCGTGTCCATGTACTGCGGGTTCACGCCGGCGGAGTAGACTATCTTCTTGCGGCCGGTGACGCGCACCGTGGCGCGGACGGCCTCGGCGAAGGAGCTGGCGCCGTCGTACATCGAAGCGTTGGCGCAGTCCATGCCGTACAGCGCGCTGACCGTGCTCTGGAATTCGTAGATGGCCTGCAGCGTGCCCTGGCTGGCCTCTGGCTGGTAGGGCGTGTAAGCCGTCAGGAACTCGGTGCGAGAGGTTATGGCTTTTACGGCGGCGGGCGTGTAGCGCTCGTAGGCGCCGGCGCCCAGGAAGCTCAGCGGGCGGCAGTTCTTGCCGGCCAGGCCGGCCATGCGGGCGGCGGCCTGGGACTCGTCCAGGCTCTCGGCGGGCAGGTTCAGCTTCGGCCAGAGGAATTTTGAGGGGACCTGCTTTACGAGCTCTTCGAAGGAGGCGGCGCCGATGGTTTTCAGCATTTCCTCTTTATCGGATTTAGTGTGGGGGATATACATGTGGTACTCCTGGGGCAGTCGGGGGTCAAGAGTCGAAGGCCGGGAACCGGGAATCGGGAATCCGGGAATATGCTTTCCCATGACTCCCGACCCCAGACTCCCGACCGGTAGTTGTTAGTGCGCCGCTTGCTTGACGAAGTCCTGGTAGGCGGCCCAGTTCATCAGGGTTTCGCCTTCCGCGGGGTTGGACGGCTTCATCTTGAACAGCCAGCCGTTGTCGAGCGGGGACTGGTTGAGCAGGGCCGGCTCTCCGGTAACCGCGTCGTTGATGGCGGTGACTTCGCCGGACACCGGGGAGTAAATATCGAAAGCTGATTTTACCGATTCCACCACCGCGCAGGGCTTCTCTTTTTCCAGCTTCTGCCCCACTTTCGGCAGTTCCACGAACACCACGTCGCCCATCTCGTGCTGGGCGTGGTCGGAAATGCCTACGGACGCTTCCGCGCCGAGGTGTATCCACTCGTGGGTCTTGGTATATCTGGCTTCTTCGGGTTTAGGCATATTATCTCCTTAATGTGCTTACAAATTCCGCCCGGCGTTTATTTGCCGGTGTAAATGTTCTTGCTGAAGGCCGTGCCCTTGTGGAAAGGCATTTGCGAGACTTCCGCCTTCACGCGGCGGCCGCGGATCTCCACTTCCAGCGGGGTGCCGGGCTTCAGGCCGGGGGGCACGACGTAGCCCACGCCGATGCCTTTCTTGAGCGTCGGGGAATAGGTGGCGCTGTTGAGCTCGCCCACCTGCTTGCCGTCCATGAAGATCTTGCAGCCGGGGCGCGGCACGCCGCCGGTCAGGGTCAGGCCGGTGAGGCGGCGCTTCACGCCGTTGGCCTTCTGGTCCGCCAGGATGGAGCGGCCGATGAAATCGCCCTTGTCGAGCGCTACGACCCAGCCGTAGCCGGTCTCGTAGGTGGTGTGGAAATCGTCCACGTCCTGCCCGTAAAGGAGGTAGCCGGATTCAAGGCGCAGGGTGTCGCGGCAGCCGAGGCCGCAGGGAACGATATCGTAGGGCTTGCCCAGCTCCATCATCTTTTCCCAGACCTGCGTTATTATGGAATGCGGCGCGGTGATCTCGAAGCCGTCCTCGCCGGTATAGCCGGTGCGGCTGATATAGCAGTGCTGGCCGAAGATGTCTTTTTCTACGATGCCGAAGCGGGGGAGCTTGAGCGCCTCGGGGGCGAAGAGCTCGAACATTTTCGGCACGTTCGGGCCCTGGATGGCGACCATGGAGAAATCGTCGCTCTTGTTCTCGATCTTCACGTGCATCTTTACCGCCTGGGACTTGAACCACTCGTAGTCCTTGGTGGAGGTGGTGGCGTTCACTATGACCAGGTAGCGGTCGGGGGCCAGGCAGAAGGCGATGATGTCGTCCACCAGGCCCGCGTTCTCGTTGGTGACGTGGGAGTAGACGCCCTTGCCGGGGGTGGCCTTGCGCAGGTCGTTGGCGTTGATGCGCTGCAACAGCTTGAAGGCGTCCGCGCCGGTCACGAAGACCTGGCCCATGTGGGAGACGTCGAAGATGCCGGCCGACTTGCGCACGGCTTCGTGCTCCTTGAGGATGCCGGAGAATTCGATGGGCAGTTCCCAGCCGTGGAAGTCCACCATCTTGCCGCCTGCTTTCCTCATGGTCTCGTTAAGGGTGGTGCGGCGAATTTCGGTTGCGGTGGACATAGGGCCTCCTGGGCTGTATAGGTATATAAAATTTATAACAAATATCCCGAGGGCCGGGCAAATATCCCGGCGCGGCCCGCGGGAGAGCCCTGGCCCGGGAGGCGGGAAACAGGGGAAATCAGAAGCCCCGCGGACGCGCGGGGCTTTTGCTGCCGGGCCGGGAACGGCTCAGGGCAGAGGAATTTGGTAATTGGCGGCGGTCACCGGGGCCATTTCCTCACCCAGCAGGCCCTTTTTCTGCAGGTAGGCGGGCACCCACACCGGCATGGTGGCGCGCAGGTTGAACACCAGGTAGGGGATGGTCCACATTTTCATGCGCCTGTTCTCCGGCAGGACGTGGTTCATGATGAGCACCAGGTTGTTGGTGCAGTTGTTGGTGATGGTATCGTAAAATTCACCGTCGCGGTTCACCGCCGCCAGCTTTACGGCTTCGCGCACCATCTGCGCTTTCTGTTCGTGCGTGAAGTTCACGGCGTAGGGGATGAGGCGCGGTGAATCGGTATCGTACAGCGCGGTCCTGGCCGCGTAGTCTTCCCAGGTGGTCAGCATCCAGACTATCCCGAACTTCTTCTTCATGCCGCTGACCAGGCCGTATGACTGGCCTTCACGCAGGAAAGCCTCTATGGTCAGGGAAAGCCCTGAGGCTTCGTTGCCGTTGGCGTCGGTCAGCCCGCCTTTCTCGAAAGTAAAGGTCAGCAGCGAGTGCGCGGCTATCCATTCGGGCGCGAAAGGCTTTTTAACGAAATAGACGTTCTTCACGAGCTCGGGCTTGATCGAGGCCGTAGCCCAGTCGAAGGAATCTTTCGCCGGGACGGAGGCCTGGAACCAGCGTATATTGTTGACCGTGAGTGTCCCGTCGAGATCGGAAACGACCTCCGCGCGCCTGCGCTTGGCCTGGTAGGGGGGGAGCGTCAGCTCGTGCAGGGCCGGGTCGTATTTCTCTATGCCCGAGACCTTCAGCACGGACATGTCGTCCGCCTGCTTGGCCTTGGCCTCCAGATGGACCGTCTGGCCGTTGAACTTGCGGGCCTTGCGCCGGCTCATGTCCAGTTCAAAAATGCGCCCGTCCGGGGTGTTGAAGAGTATCTTCTCGTCGTTGACGGTGAGCGTCCCGTTAAGGATGTAGCTTACGCCCCATTTTTTCTGGGCCTGGAGGTCGTCGGAAACCAGGACGCCGGCCTGGATGTCGGCCGCGGTCAGCGGCTGCAGGTCTTCGAAGGCCGGGGTTTGAGCGAAAGAGAGGGAGGCGAAAAAAACTGGCAGTGAAACTATGGAAAGTAGTTTTCTGAGCATATATATATCATAACGGTTATATGCCAGGGGCCCAAGGTCTCAAAGGCCCTTAAATAACTGTAATATTGCCCACGCCGGACTGGGCCCAATGGACCGCTATTGCGCCTTAAAGAAAAGCGCGGAAAGCGGCGGCAGCGTGATCTTGAGCGAATACGGGCGCCCGTGCGCGGCGGCTTCTTCGGCCTCCACGCCGCCGTGGTTGCCCAGGCCGCTGCCCCAGTAATCGGCGGCGTCGCTGTTGAGCAGTTCCTTCCAGAAGCCGCCGTTGGGCACGCCCACCACGTAATTGTGGCGCGGTATCGGGGTGAAATTGCAGATGGACAGTATCGTGCCTTTCCCGTTGGAGGCTTTGCGCAGCAGCGCGGTCACGCTCTGCTGGGAGTCGTTGGCGTCCACCCATTCGAAGCCGGCCGGGTTGCAGTTCAGCTCGTGCATGGCGGGCTCACCGCGGTACAGGGCGTTGAGGTCGCCCACCCATTTCTGCATGCCGGCATGCGGGGCGTGTTCGGTCAGGTGCCAGTCCAGGCTGGTGTCGTGGTTCCATTCCTTCCACTGCGCGAACTCGGCTCCCATGAAGAGCAGTTTCTGCCCGGGCTGGGCGAACATCGCGCCGTAGAGCAGGCGCAGGTTGGCGAATTTCTGCCAGTCGTTGCCGGCCATCTTGTTGAGCAGCGAACCCTTGCCGTGCGCCACCTCGTCGTGGGACAGCGGCAGCACGAAGTTCTCGCCGAAGGCGTAGAGCATGCGGAAGTTGAGCGCGTTGTGGTGGTACTTGCGGTAGACCGGGTCCTTGGTGAAATATTTCAGCGTGTCGTGCATCCAGCCCATGTCCCATTTCATGCCGAAGCCGAGGCCGCCCAGGTAGGTGGGGCGCGACACCATCGGCCAGGCCGTGGATTCTTCGGCGAAGGTCTGCGTGTCGGGGTAATGCTGGTACACCACGTGGTTGAACTGCTTGAGGAAAGCTATCGCTTCCAGGTTCTCGTTGCCGCCGTGCTTGTTCGGCACCCACTCGCCCTTCTTGCGCGAATAGTCCAGGTACAGCATGGAGGCCACCGCGTCCACGCGCAGGCCGTCCACATGGTACTTATCCAGCCAGAACATCGCGCTGGAAAGCAGGAAGCTCTTTACTTCGTTGCGGCCGAAATTGAAGATGGAACTTTTCCAGTCGGGGTGGAAGCCCTGGCGCGGGTCGGCGTGTTCGTAAAGGTGCGTGCCGTCGAAGAACTCCAGGCCGTGCATGTCGGTGGGGAAATGGGCGGGCACCCAGTCCAGGATGACGCCTATACCTTCCTGGTGCAGCTTGTCGATGAGGAACATCAGGTCCTGCGGCGTGCCGTAGCGGCTGGTGGGGGAGAAATAGCCCGTGGTCTGGTAGCCCCACGAGCCGTAGAAAGGGTGTTCGGTGACGGGCATCATCTCGACGTGGGAAAAGCCCAGGCGCTTGAGGTATTCGGGGAGCTTTACCGCCAGCTCGCGGTAGGTCAGGGGGCGGTTGTTCTCTTCGGGGATGCGCATCCAGGAGCCCAGGTGCATCTCGTAGATGGAGACGGGGCCTTTCATGCCGTTGGCCGCGCCGCGCGTCTTCATCCATTCCTTGTCGCCCCACTTGTAGTCCAGCTTCCAGACCACCGAGGCGGTCTTGGGCGGGACTTCGGAGGCGAGGGCCATGGGGTCGGCTTTTTCACACTGGAAGTTGCCGTAGCGGGAAGTGACGTGGTATTTGTAGTTGTGCCCCTGTTTTACGCCGGGGATGAAGCCTTCCCAGATGCCGGAGTTGCCGCGCTGCAGGATGGGGTTCTGCGTTTTGTTCCAGAAGTTGAAGTCGCCGATGACGTTGACTTCTTTGGCGTTGGGGGCCCAGACGGCGAAATGGGTGCCTTCTACGCCGTCCACTTTGGCGAGGTGCGCGCCGAGCCGGTCATAGAGGCGGACGTGGTTGCCTTCGTTGAAAAGGTACAGGTCTTCGTCGGTCAGGTGCTGGGGCGCGCCGGTAGTTTTCTTCATAAGGTTCTTCCGCCTTTTGTAGGGTCTGCGTTGATTTATTATACCAATAACCCGGGGCCTTGCCGGGACAGAGCAATTGCTGGAGGTCTGGTCGGGGCACCCGGGGGACCGGAACGCAAAACGCGCTAGGGCACACCGTGCCCGTCGCTCATCCTCCTCCTTCGCCGCTTACGCAAGGCTCAGTCGTCGGAAGGTTTTGCTAACCCGGTTCCCCGTGTGCCCCTCCCATAAATAGCTGTATGCTTGTTCTGTTGTGCTTTTTGGGGGGATAAATTGTAAGATAAGCGCATGTGGAAAACCGCGCTTATCGGGGTGCTTTCATTTCCCTTTTCGGGGTTGGCTTTCGTTATAGGCTGGGCTGCCCGGGACCTGCGTACAGGGGTTATTGCGGGCGCGGCCGTGTTTACCGTGTTTTTCGTCGCCTCCATCGTAAGCCTCTTCTTTATCAAGACCTATACCTATCTCGACGCGGCGCTGCCGCTGGTCTTCGCGGTGTTCTGGTCTGCGGCGCTGGCCCCGTTCAGCTTCGGGGCCAGTTTGTTCTCGGCGCCGGCCTTCATCGGCGCAGCGCTCGTGCTGGGCGCGTGCATGGCGCTGGCCAAGCGCTGGGAGACGGACAAGAGGTGGCTCATCTTCCCGGCGATAGTTTTTCTTTATGAAATGCTGCCGCTTAACATCCCGGGACAGTTCGACGATCTGTTCGCGCTGTCGGGTTCGGTAGGCTATTCCCTGGTCCTTTTCCTGAAACGGGCCTGGCCGCAGATAGTCAGGGAATTGGCGGAAAAGCACCTTGGGCGCACGGAGGAACCGCGCGGATGAAAATATTCTTAACGCTGCTGCTCCTCTTACCGGCTTTAGCCGGCGCCAGGGACAACGCCGGCGGCCCCTACAGGTCCCTGGTCACCGAACTGCTCAGGAATTGCGACGGGAAGGACAAGAAGCTGGCCGTAGCCAATTTCAGCTATCCCGACGAAAGGGCTTCAGGCGACGGCAACATCATTTCCGGGCGCATCACCACCGAACTGGTCAGGCTTAAAAAGTTCAAGGTCACCGAGCGCAAGGAGATAGAGAAAGTCTTCGAGGAACTGAAGCTGCAGGGCTCCGGGGCTATAGACGCTGATTCCGTAAAGGACATCGGCAAGATGCTGGGCGCCGACTGGCTGATCCTCGGCACGCTGGCCGAGCTCGAAGACAAGCAGATCGAAGTGAATGCCAGGCTGGTGGGCGTGGAGTCCGGGGAGATAATCAACGCCTTCAACGTCAAGGTCAGGAAGGACTGGCGCGACAAGTTAAAAAACCAACCCCCCGAAGAGCACGAATTGAAAGACAGCGACAAGCTGAAGTCCTACGATAAAGCCATCCTCAAATACATCGACGAGAAGACCGGCAAGAAAACCCCCGCCGAAAGATCCATCCCCTGAAGCCGCTGACCCAGGCAGGCAACCTTGGCATGTGGCGACGTGGGGACCGGGTTAGCAAACCCTTTCGTAGGCCGAGGCTTGCATAGCGCCGAGGCCGGAGGATGAGCGAGGCACGGTGTGCCGAGCGCGGTTTGCGTTCCGGTCCCCACGGCGTCACGTGCCTGGACTCGTTTTGCGTTCCGGTCCCCACGTCACCGCGTGCCCGGACTTTAGCAACTCGAGCTAAATAACTTTTATCGCGGCTTCTACGGCTTTTACGAGCAGGGAGAGGGGCAGCGACGGGGCCAGGGCTTTGCCCGGTTCGTCCGCCAGGACCATCTCGGTAGTAAGCGGCAGGTGGATGAAAGCGTACTTAACCCCGGGCCCCGCGGCGTGCAGGGCCTCGTACATCAGGGTATTGCAGACATAAGCCCCGGCGTGATTGCTCACATAGGCCGGCACGCCCGCCTTGCGGATGGCCGCAACCAGTTTCACCGGGTCCGAACTGACGCAATAGCGGCAGGCCCGCCCTCTTTTATCTTTTTCCCTTCCGGCCGGCGCCCCGCATTGTCCTTGATCCCGTAATCCTTTATGTTCAGCGCGAACCTTTCCACCCGGATGCCCGCTTCTCCCGCCGCGAGGCCCAGCGAAACGATGAGGTCCGGTTTTACGCGGCGTATCAGTTCCGCTATGCGGCGGCCTACGGCGTTCCCGTCCACAGGCAGCTTGAATTTATGCAGGCTGTGACCGCCGAGAGCGGGGGGGAGCTCCAGGAGCACGTCCAGCGCCGGGTTGCGGCGGCGCCCGGCGAAAGGTTCAAAAGCGGTGACCAGTATTTTCTTTTTCATAAGTTTATTTCAGCGTCCAATGCGCGCCTTCGGGTTTGTGCAGCAGCCTCACGGCTTTAACGATCCTCGAGCCGATCAGGATCACCAGCGAGCCGCCGACGAGGACCAGCCCGGCTAGTATGAGCTGTTCCCGGCGGAGCTGTCTTTTTGCGGCGGCGGCCGCCTCAAGTTCCATTTCCTTCTTTACCCGCAGGAGCTCGCCTTCCCTGTCGGTGCCGGTATATTTCTTTTCCACCGCCGCCGGTACCGGGGCCGAGCCTTTCAGCTTTACCTTTTTTGTCAGCGCGGCCGCCGGGAGGACTATATCCCCGTCCTCCGCATAACGGGCGTTTACAGTATCGTCGGGGGCTTTGGAAACGGACCGCTCCAGCCTCGGGCCCATAGGCGCGAAATTTCCTCCGGAGCTGCCGAAAGCAGCCGGGTTCATTCTCAGCCTGGTTTTTACCTGCCTCTTCCCCCTGGCTTTCGCGCCGGCGGCCCGTCCGCTCTGCGAGTCTTTTATCAGCGCCAGGGAATCCGCGGCGGGAGGCTCGTCCACCGGGGCCGCGTA
>MGUK01000049.1 GCA_001799995.1 Elusimicrobia bacterium GWF2_62_30 | reverse complement strand
TCATGTTCGACCGCGACGGCGCCGGCGCCACGCTGGCCCAGTGCTGCCGCCTCAAGGAAAAGGTCACCGACCCGTTCCTCCTGAAGCACCCGGAGTGCATCCGCTTCACGGGCTTTCAGAACGTCACCATCAACCTGCCGCAGGCCGCCTTCAAGGGCAAGACCCTGCAGGGCACGCTCAAAGAGATCAGCAAGGCCATGGACCTGGCCATGAAGGCCCACCAGCAGAAGAAGGTCTACACACAGACCCTGTTGGACACCGACGGCAGCCCGCTGCGCTCGCTGGGCCTGCCCTCCGACGACGGCACGCCTTACGTGAACCTCAACAAGGCCACCTACATTATGGGCCTCATCGGCCTTAACGAAGTGGTGCAGTACCTCACCGGCAAAGAGCTGCACGAGGGAAAGGACGCCTACGAGACCGGGCTGCTGATCATCGACCACATGTACCAGAAGATCAACCAGCTTAAGCTGGAGACCGGGCTGAAGGTGACGCTGGAAGAGACCCCGGCGGAATCGGCCACGCAGAAGCTGGCCAAGGGCGACATGGCCCGCTTCCCCGAGGCGAAAAAGGTTATTAAGGGCGACATCAAGAAAGCCCCTTACTACACCAACTCCATCCACCTCAACCCCGGCGCCAACGTGAGCATCCTGGACCGCATCGAGCTGCAGTCCAAGTTCCACGACATGATCGAGTCGGGCTCCATCATCCACGTGTACTGCGGCGAGTCCCAGATCCCGCCGGCGTCCATCGGCACGCTGGTGGAAAAGACCTTCCGCAACACGCGCGCCAGCCAGATCACCGTGTCGCCGGAGTTCACGCACTGCAACAACTGCCACACCAACTACTTCGGTTTCAAGGACAAGTGCGGCAAGTGCGAAAGCACGGACATGACCAAGCGCACCAAGATCGTGGGCTACTTCTCCAACCTCAGCGGCTGGAACGACTCCCAGCTGGAGATCAGCCGCGCCCGCGAGGCCGTGGCTCCGAACTACTCCAACTTCGCGCCCGGCCTCAACTGGCTGCACGAGGCCGACACCTCCAAGAAGGTGATGGTCTTCGGCAAGCCCGGCTGTGCCATGTGCGAAGAGGCCAAAGCCAGCCTCACGCTGGCGCTGAAGGAAAAGGGCATTGAGATCCCGGTGGAGTTCCACGACCTCAGCACCCCCGAAGGGCGCCTTGAGGCCGCGCGCTGGAACGTGCCGCTCGACCCCATCCCCACCGTGCTGGTCAAGAACAACGGCAGCGCCGTCCGCCACGAACTCGAGTTCAAGCGCGGCAAGCCGGTGCACCGCAAAGAAGTGGAATACTTCAAGATGGTAGAAGGCGCCTACGCGGTGAAATAGGGTTCGGCGGGCGCCACGGTGGCCGGGACGCAAAACGCGCTCGGCACACCGTGCCTCGCTCATCCTCCGGCCTCGGCGCTATGCAAGCCTCGGCCTACGGAAGGTTTTGCTAACCCGGCCACCGTGTCGCCCGCCTCACAGTGGGTGTAAGTAGTAAATAATTAATGAAGATAGGTGCAGCACTCGAATTTAATTTGATCGATTACCCCGGCAAGATAGCCGCGGTGGCGTTCACGCCGGGGTGTAATTACCTCTGCCCCCATTGCCACGCGGCGCCCTTGCTGGCAAACGCCAAAGACATCGGCACCGACGGCTTCTTCAACTACCTCGATACCGTAAAAGACTGGGTCAACGGCGTAGTTATCTGCGGCGGCGAACCCACCCTCCAGCCTAACCTCGTCCCCTTCATCTTGAAGCTCCGCGCCCGCGGCCTCGCCGTCAAGCTCGACACTAACGGCAGCAACCCCGCCGTGCTCGCGCGCCTGCTCGCCGACAAGCTCGTAGACTACGTCGCCATGGACGTAAAAGGCCCCAGGTTCCTGTGGCCCGCCTCCGCCGGCGTGGAAGGCCACGAAGCCGCCATGGCCGAAAGCATCAAGCTCGTCGCCGGCTTCCCCGACTACGAATTCCGCACCACCATCGCCCCCGTAGTGCGCGGCGACGGCGAAATAGCCTTCTTCACCGTGCAGGAAATGATAGCCGCCGCCAAGTTCATAGCCGGCGCCGCCGGCGGCGACGCCCACAAATATTACGTTCAGAAGTTCGTGCCGCGCAAGAACGGCCTGGTAGATAAACGCCTGGAAGCCTTCCCCGAAACCCCGCCCCGGCTTTTGGAAGACATCCACAAAGAAGTCTCTAAATACCTCCCCAACTCACAGATAAGGGGATGAGTGTCTGTCTGAGTTTATAGTGGAGGGGTGGACGGGGGTATGGGTTTAGAGGGCCGTCGCGCAGGCCGAGCCTTGCGTAAGCGGCGAGGCCGAGCGCGAGCGCGGCCACGGTGTGGCCGATAGCGTGCCCGATAAACCCATACCACCGGCAACCCCGACTGAGCATCTTGCGTTTTCATTTAGTTAAAAGGAAAATATGCCCAAATTAGAAGTCACCATACAGAAACTCAACCCCGAAGCCAAAATGCCCGCCTACGCCCACGAAGGCGACGCCGGCGTCGACCTCTATTCCGCCATCGACCACGTCCTGGCCCCCGGCGCCCGCGTGCTGGTGCCCACCGGCCTCAAAATGGCCATCCCGCACGGCTTTGAAGGACAGGTCCGCCCCAAGAGCGGCCTCGCCCTCAAGCACGGCCTCACCGTCCTCAACACCCCCGGCACCGTCGATGCCCCCTACCGCGGCGAAGTCGGCGTCATCCTCATCAACCTCGACCCCAAAACCCCCTACGAAATAAAGAAAGGCGAGAAGATCGCCCAGATGGTCTTCAACCAGGTGGAATACGCCGCCTTCACCGAAGCCCCCGAACTGGCCGCCACCACCCGCGGCGCCGGCGGCTTCGGCAGCACCGGCAAGCACTAAAATGCCAAGTTGAAGTAGGAAAAATCCGGCCCTGGTGGCCGGGTTTTTCTTTACCCAACCCGACACGCCTTTGGCCGTCTGTTGCGCAAAGCGCTTGTTACGGCAGGGCCATAGGCCACTCGGGTTGGTCTGTTATGGTATATCAATGAGCTTGTCGCCATTTTATGGCTCTTGACAATATGTAAACTATAGTGTACACTATGCTTAGAAAATCTCTGATCTACAGAACAAGCGCGGGAGTTGAAGCGTATACCGAATACGTCGATTCTCTCGCGGACCGCGTCGGCGCCGCTAAGATCCGGGCGCGGGTTACCAGGGCGGAACTGGGGAATTTCGGGGGCCATAAGAATATTGGGCATGGGGTAATTGAATTGCGGATAGACCGGGGCCCCGGGTACAGGGTATATATAGGGCTGCATGGCGGAGAATTGCTTGTTCTGCTTTGCGCCGGGGACAAAAGCAGCCAGCGGAAGGATATTCTGCGTGCACTAGTTTATTGGAGCGATTACAAGAATAATTTATGAGGAAATACAGAACGCACGGGGAATATCTTGATAAAGCGCTTAAAGACCCCAAAGAAGCAGCGCTTTATCTGAACGCCGCCGTTGAAGAGAACGACCCGGCGCTGCTCCTTGTTGTGCTGGCGCAGCTGGTCAAGGCGCGCGGCGTCTCAAAAACCGCGAAAGAAGTTTCCCTTTCAAGGGCCGGTCTCTATAAAACCCTGTCAAAGCGCGGCAACCCCGAATTAAAAACCTTCATGGGCATATTAAAAGCCACCGGCCTTGAAATGTCCTTCAAGCCCGCCCAGATACATCATCGTTAAGATCAATATCAGGGAACACTGACCCGCCGGGAAGCCCGGCGGTTTTGTTTTGGCCGGAGAACGATCGAGGTCAATACAGTTTTTTTGAGTTTCCGTTCCAATCCATGAAGTATACGCCGTCCAGGGCGGCCAGCATCGCGCCGCCGCCGACTGGCTTTACGGAAAGAGCATAGTTATCGTAGCTGGAGAGGCAGCAACCGTGGTGTTGCAACACCGGGGTTAGTTCGGGGAACTTCCAGAGTTTGTACTGGTCCGGCTTGCCGGCGGAGAGCCTGGCCAGGTATTTGCCGGCCAGGTTGAACCAGAGGTCGTCGCCTGAAGCCCGCAGAAGAATAGCGTCCGATAACTGATCCGTTCCGGCCTCTTTGATCATTGCGCCGGGGAATCTTACCGGCGGCAAGGCTTTTCCCTCTTCGTTCACTATAAGAAAAACCGGTTCCCGGTGGAAGCCTGTTGTTCTGTCTTCCGCCCTCCACCACGCCGCGCCGCCCGGAGTAGGCCAGATCGTAGTCCGCAAATGATAGTAAGATAGCGGTTGGCGCGCGTAGCCGGGCCAGACCGCCTGGGCCGCTGCGCCTGAGCGGCAATAATAAGTAAAAAGCCCGTGCTTTCCCTCCGCCGGGACGAAAAAGGACGCTTTGCCGTTCAGCTGGAAAGCGGGGAACGGGGCTGGGTCCGTTTGTTCCAAATTGCCGGGTACCTGCCAATGGTCCTTGCCGTAGACCAGCGTGCTTCCGCGCAGACTGGGCGACGGAAGCCCGGCGAGGAGCAATTCGTTCTCGCGAGCGTCGGCTGAGCGGCCCTCGTATCTTTTTCCCCAGTTGATCGCGGCGCCGCCGTAGGGCAGGTCGGCGAAATATACGCCTTTACTTGTGTGCCGCATCAGGCCGGGCCGGTTGAAACCCAGCAGCCAGACCGGAAAGCCTTCCTCCAAAGGGATCTTGGCCCGTTCCGTGAAGCCATTTATACCGCCGCTGAACAAGCTGGCCGTGTTGCCGCTCTGATGCAGCAGCCAGAACGTTCCGTCGCGGCCGCGCGTGGCCATTACGTTGTCTTCGTCCATCGCCGGGAGCAGGAGCCTGAGCCTGGGGAAGAACGAGCCGCGGACCAGCTCGGCGCGCTTGCCCGCCTTGTCGATCAGGTATATCCGGCCGCTGTACGGCTTGTGCACCAGCATGGCGTCGCCCAGGAGGTATGTGTCCGGAAACAAACAGGAGTAATAGCCGACCTCTACGGGGAACGCTTCGCGGCTCGCCCTCAGGTGCAGCGCGGCAAGACCGCCGACGGCAAGCAGAGCCGGCAGGACCAGGACCAGCGCCGCGGCCCGCGCCGCCCCTGAGGTGCGCAGCTTAAGGGCCGCGAAAGGGCCGGCGAAGGCCGCTATCGCCGCAGCTATGCTGAGCGCTCCCAGCGGCAGCAGTTCAAAACGAAGCTGCTGGAAAGAGGCGATGAGGAGCAGCGGCAGCACGGCCAGGGCAAGACTTAACGCGGCCAGCAAGAAACCCGCCGCCGTTTTTCTTGTGGTGTATGCGATAGTAAAGCCGTGCAGCACCAGGTATAAAAGCGCCGGGGCGTAGTCTATAGGATTCACGTCGTAAAAATTTATTTTAGGGAAGTCGGGCACGCGGAAACCAGTGGAGGCCCACGCACCTATAAATATCACGGCCGCGGCCAGGACAACGGCGCCAAGCGCCTTCATAAGTCGTTTATACCCGGGAGCGGGTTCCAGTCCCGCCGTTTCCGCGCCCGCAGACGAGGCCAGCCACAGGGAGACGAGCGGCGCGCCCGCCAGGAGCCAGTACAGCATCACGCCGGTTATGCCGGAAAAATCCCGGGCGGAGGCGGGTTGAGCCAGCAGCGCGCCCAGCGCGGTCAGCGCCATCGCGCCCAGCGCAGCCGTTGTGATCAAAATAATTTTCCTGGCACCTGTTGCTTCCATTTAGCTCCCCCGGTTGTATTCTATTATTGCCGGCTCAGCGCGCGCCAGGGAGCTGCGGGGCGCGGAGTTTGCCGGCTTGCCCGGTAAATACCTCTTTTCCCAGCAGGGCGCTGCCCAGCTGCGTGTAGGCGGGACCGCCATTGAACAGGAAGATCTTTGCCTGCACCTCTTTCCAGTTGGCGGCCTGGGCCGCTTCAAGTATGGCGTCTTTCTTCCACTTCGCTATCGTTTTCTCGTTTTCCGACATCAGGCGCGTCTTCCGCGCTTTCTCAGACGGGGAATCCCAGGCCAGCGGCAGCAGCTTCTTGTTATCCTCAGATAACTTCGCCCTGAGCATATCAATGCCGTGCATCTGCGCCTGGTATAGCGACTGGGCGAATAATATATGCGTCATCGGTACGGGGAAATGGAAGGTCAGGACATCCTTTGCGTTGCCGGTGAAAACTTTCTTAAGCATGTCCAGGGACAGCGCCAGCGCGGCCTCACGGCCTGTCTTCTTCATGCACGCGTCCGAAGAAAATTCGGTCTTGCCGATGCAGACATAGGCCACGAGAACCTTTTCCAGGAACTCGGCCGATACCGCAGGCATGGCGCTGTTCCCGGAGGAGGGATTATCTGAACCAGTATCGTCGTCCCCGTCGCTGCCGCTGTCCCCGTCGCTGTCCCCGTCGCAGTAAGCTACGCAATAGGGGTTGCTGGCCGGGGGAATGCCGCGGTCAGGCAGCGTCTTCATAGGCACAGGTACCGCCGGGATCGCCGGCTGGCCCGCCGCAAACGCGGCTTCCAGCGAGGGAAGCAGCTTTGCCTGGCTGGTGCCTGTCTGCGCGCCGCCGGCTTTGTTCGTGCCGTCAAAATCTATCTCCACCCCGCCGGCCAGGGCGACTGAACCGGCAGAGGTCGTTATAAGAACCGCAAGAGCGAGTATGGATATTTTCATAGTTTTCCTTTTTAAATCGGGTCGCTTAGTTCGTGCCGGCCAGCGCGGCCAGTTCTGTTTGCAGTTCTTCCAGGGACATTTCATTCACGGTCCAGGCATCCTGCCCCGCCAGCGGGCTGAAAGAGAGTCCCGAGGCCAGCGAAGTAACGCGCACCTTAGAACCGCAAGACAGGTGATTGGCGCTGCGGCAAACCTCTATATAATCCAGCGGCAGGCCGGTCCTGGGCGAGAACGGCTCCGCCTCGCTCAGCACATAGCCGTGACTGTACGCGCCCCCTATCCAGGTCGTCTGGGGCGCCAGGTAGATCTTTACGCCCTTGTCGGTCTTAACGTACTGGTACTTGGTCATTTCCTGCCAGATGTACCTGAGGTTTTCATACGGCACCGTAACCTGGGCAAGGGAGGCGTTGCCGCTGGTGCAATAATGAACGGTGGCGGAAACCAGCTTCCCGCTGTTGTCTTTATTGACCTGCAGGTATAACTTTTTCCCGTCCGGGCGATTATACCAGCTGCCAGTTGCCGAGGCGGTGTCCAAAGGGGACCAGATACTGAACCCGCCGCCGGGAGAATATTCCGAAATATGCAGCAATTGCCTTACCTTGTAACTTTGGGTTTCCCTGTCAAAAGCGCCTCTCTCAAAAACCAGCCTGAGAGATATCGAGCCCTCCGGGCGGGCATACTGGGGGAATTCTACGGGCCAGCCATGGATCATCCGGTTGATCCACCAGGTAGAATCTTCCATCAGCTTTACCGTGGTGGTAAAGGCCGCTTTCTGATATTCCGCCTGATAGGACTTGAGCGGGGAGAGGAGCGGCGCCGGGACCGGAGGCGCTTTGGGGGCGGCTTCGGCCGTTAGCTCCGGACCGCCGAAACTGCGGAGGCTTTTTAGCGCCGCCAGGTCCGCATCGCGGGTTTCGGCATAGGCCTGCGCGGAGCCGAGAAGAAGAAAAGAGCTTAAGATCAGGTGTTTCATGCTAAGTTTGCCTCCACTGTCTCCATCAACTGACATCAGCATACAGAGCAATATATGTGCCAACAACCGCCGGCCGTATATTCGCCAGTAAATTGTTGAATAATAAACACATTTTAGATATTAAAGCCGGTTACAGGAGGGAACAAACATTTTCATTTGAAAATATATATTTTCAGGTGAAAATAGAGCAGGGGACGCTGATGATTATTTGACTTATTGCTAACAATGCCGGAAGCGCTGTTGATAAATAGTCATAAAGTAATCAGCGTCCCCTGCCTAGGCTGCCTAGGCGAGTTTTTTTACTTTGATGCCGCCGGAAGAGCGGTGGAAGGAACAGCGGTTCCTGCCGGTCCTTTTGGAATGGAGCAGCAGGTCGTCGGCGGCTTTGATCGCTTCGTCGAAATTGGCGAATTTGGGATTGGCGGACGTGAGGGTGACTATGCCCGCGCTGAACCGGATATGCTCCTCTTGCGCGCCGGCGGACCTCTGCGCCTTGGGCAGACAATTCGCGCCGCTGAGCCTGGAGGAGATGCGGTCCAGCACCACCAGCACGTCCTTGGCGCGGGCGCCGGGCAGGAGCAGTACGAACTCCTCGCCGCCGTAGCGGCCCACCATGTCGGAGCTGCGGATGGAAGCCTGCACGGCGCTGGAGAAAGTCTTGAGCACCAGGTCCCCCACGTCGTGCCCGTACTTGTCGTTGAACCTCTTGAAATAGTCCAGGTCCATCATTACCAGGCTGAGCCGTTCCGGCTTCTGCTTTTTTTTAAGTCCGTAGATGAGGTGGTCGAAGCGGCCCGCCACCACCGGGCGCAGGTGGAAGCCCGTGAGGTTGTCGCATTCGGATAGGTATTTTACGCGCTTGAAATCCCGGGTGTGGAAGATGCGGTGGCGCAGCAGGTTCTCGAACGGCCCCAGTTCCTTCGCCAGCTGGGCCGCGGTGTATTTCTTGGCCGTCTTGAAGGACATGTGCATCTTGGCCAGCAGCTTGGAGTTCTCGGGATTGAGCACCACCAGATTCACCCAGGCCTTGGTCTGCTGCGCCCGGGCTTCTTCCTGTTCCGCCGGGGTCAGCTCGGCGAAAACGTCGTTGACTATCCGCGGCTTCTTGGCGAGCATGCATTCCAGCATGCTCTGCTCCATCATGTGCGAGCGGCGGATATGGGCTTCTTCCTCGCGGGTGTAGCCTATGAAGATCTGTTCCTCGATAAGGGTGTTGAGCAGCGCCTGGTGCTTTCGGGCCAGTTTTTGCAGTTCCGTCCCGGTGAGCGGCGGCTGTTTCGGCGTCCAGCCGATGGTGTCGTAAAAGCTGCGCTCGTCGTAATCGGTAAGGATGGTGATGTCGCCCCGGAGCACGCCGAATTCCCGGAAGAAATGCCGGTACATATCCTCGCCCACCCGCCGCAGGTCGTTGGTGGAGATGGCCCTGTCGAAAAGGCCCAGCTTGCTGCGCTGGTCCCTGCGTTCGCGCGAAAGGGCGGCGCGCAAGGCGCGCAGTTCGTCCCGGAGCTGTTCGTTCTCCTCTTTCAGTTCTTTGCGCTGGCTGGATGCTTTCATTGGCGGCCCCCTGGATAGAATAATAACAATTGAGGGAAAGTGAGTCTAGGGGACGCTGATGACTATTTGACTTGTTACTGACAATCCCGTGGGCACTGTTGATAAAAAGTCATAAAGTCATCAGCGTCCCCTGCTCGCTAAGGTATAATTATATGTGCGGACGGTAAGGAGAAATGTATGAAATGGATCACCAGGGCGCATGTGCATGTGGACAGGGTGGCCTGCCCGTGGCTTATTGAAAGGTTCGTGGACTCGCAGGCGGAGATCCTTTTCGCCGCCGAAAGCCTGGTGGACAAGGTGGCCCGCGAAGAGAGCGCCATCCCCTTCGACGTGGAAGACGCCGAGCTGGGCCACCACGACGGCGACTGCACCTTCCGCGCCATCCTCCGCAAGTACGACCTCACCGACCCCGTTCTGCAGAAGATGGGGGACATCATCAACGCCGCCGACACCGGCAACCTCAAAGCCCATCCCTACGCCGCCGGCCTGGAAGCCCTCGCGCGCGGCTACTCGCTGATGTTCCCCAACGACAACGAGAACCTGGAGCACCAGTTCTTCGTCTACGACGCGCTCTACGCGGCGCTTAAAAGCGAAAAATCCCCGGCGGAGATGGCTTTGCACAGCCGCGGCGCATAAGGATATGAGCTCAGCGCAGAAATGAAATTAAAGTTCCCGCTTTCCGCCCTGCTCCTGCTCCTTGCCGCCGCCCCGGCCCGCGCGCTGACCATAGCCGTTTACCACACCAACGACGCGCACGGCTGGTACTCGGCGCGCCCGGCCCGCTGGGACAACCACAACCCGAACCGCCTGATAGGCGGCTACGCGGCCCTGTCGGCCCTGTTGAAAAAAGAAAAGAACCCGTACCTGCTGTTCGACTCCGGCGACCTGTACCAGGGCACGCCCGAAGGCATCCTCACCAAGGGCATGGCCAGCATCACCCTCATGAACCAGCTGGGCTACTCGGCCGCCGTGCCCGGCAACCACGACTTCGATTACGGCGAAGCGCGCTTCAAAACCCTGGTCTCCAGCGCCGCTTTCCCTTTTGTGGGCGCCAACGTCTACAACAAGAAAGATTTTTCCCGCGCCGCTTACCTTAAGCCCTTCGTCATCCTTGAAAAAGCCGGCAAGAAAATAGCCGTGCTGGGCCTGCTGGGCAAACATACCGCCACCTCCACTCTGCCCGCCAACGTAAAAAACCTGGAATTCCGCGAAGAAGCCGCCGAAACCGCCAGGTGGATGCCGGAAGTGCTCAAGCGCGCCCCCGACGCCGTGATCGTGCTGGCCCACATCGGCCTCAGCATGGACCTGAGCCTGAAGCTTGTTGATGTCTCCACCTACGAATTCGACCCGCCGCCCTTCGGCACGCTGCTGGTGGCGCGCGCCGCGCACGGCATAAACCTGGTGCTGGGCGGCCATAACCACTCCGGCCTCGCCCGCGGCTTTCGCGACCCCATCTCCGGCGCCTGGCTGGGCGAAAGCTACTACGGCCTGTCCTACGTTACCCGCGCCGAGCTCATTTTCGACGACGCTACCGGCAAGCTCGACACCATCAGGATGGAACTGCTGCCGCTGTGGGTGGACGAGACCGGCCAGGACCCGGCCGTGCTCAAGACCCTGGCGGGTTTCGAGGCCTCCGTGGAGCGCGCCATGGGCAAAGTGGTGGGCCGGGCCGCCGCGGACCTGGCTTTGTCGCCGGCCGGCCTTGATTCCCCGCTGGGCAACTGGCTGTGCGACGTCACCCGCAAAGCCGCCGGCACGGATATGGCTTTCCATAACACCGGGGCGCTCAGGTTCCCCATCCGCAAAGGCCCCGTCCGCCTGCGCGACCTGTACCAGGCCATGCCTTTCGAGAACACCGTCATAACCATGCGCCTGTCCGGCGTGCAGCTGGCGCAGCTTATGAGCGACAACCTCGGCAAAAATAAAGCCGCCATGCAGGTGTCCGGCCTGGAAGTGGAATTCAAGCCCGGCCCCCACGGCGTCCCGTCCGTGCTGCGCCTCAGGCACAAAGGCAAAGAGATAAAGCCCGCGGATGAATTTACAGTGGCCACCAACAGCTACCTGGCTTTCGGCGGCGACGGCGGCAACGCCTTCGCCGACGGCAAGGACGTGACGGACACCCTGCTGTCCGTGCGCGACATCATGGCAAAAGCCATCTCCAAAACCCCGATAAAGCCCCCCAAAACCGGCCGCATTAAGCGCCTGAAATAACCGTGGGGTCAGACCCTAGGGTCTGACCCCAGGGTCTGACCCCAAAGTTATATAATTGACGTAGCGCGACCTATATGAAGATAATCGTACACCGAGGGGCGGAAGAGCTGGGGGGGAACTGCGTCGAACTGCGATCCGGCTCGTCGCGCATTCTGCTGGATTACGGTGCCCCGCTGCCCAAAATAGACCAGGCCACCGGCCAGGGCATAGAAGTGACCGAGGCAGAGACCATCCTGGATATCCCCGGGCTTTATGACAAAGCCCCCAATCCCATACTGGCGCTGCTCATCTCGCACACGCATTACGACCATTACGGCGCGCTGCTGGCCAAGCCCCTCAACCCCGATATCAAAGTCTACATGTCCGAGCTCATGGAAGACGTCATCCGCATCACCACCAAGATGCCGCGCGACGGCAAAAAGCTCCCCGTCGGCATCCACTATTTCCGCCGCGGCCACAAGTTCATCCTCGGGCGCTTCGTCATCACGCCGTATCTGATGGACCATACCGCCGCCGAGTCCTTCGCCTTCCTCATCGAGTCCGAAGGCAAAAGGGTGCTCTACACCGGCCACTTCCGCGAGCACGGCAACAAGGCCACGGCTTTCAAACAGTTCCTGGCGGCCAAGATGGGCCCCATCGACGCCCTGATAACCGAGGGCGTGCAGGCCGGCCTGGAGAAAGGCCCCTCCGAGCAGGACATCCTGGCCCAGGTGGAGACCAAGCTTAAGGCACATGACGGCGCGCTGTTCTTTTTATGCGCCGGCCAGGACCTGGGCCTGCTCGCCGGCCTGTCGCAACTGGCCAAGAACACCCGGCGCTACCTGGTGGTGGACGGCTACACCGCGCTGCTGCTGGAACGGGTGCGGGCCATCGCGCAGAAGCACGGCGTGGAGCTGAAGCTCCCCGGCCTGGACACCGAGTACCTGCGCATCATCCGCAACGCGGCCACGCAGCGCGTGTACCAGCTTTCGGAATACACCGAGACCTTCAGCCGCATGCGCGACAAGCTCTTCGGCTGGGACTGGGTGCGCGCCAACCTGGACCGCCTCATAATCCCCGTGCGCGCCAACTCCCAGCTGTGGGTGAAAGAGCAGGTCAACGACCTGCGCGGCGCGGCGCTGGTGTATTCCGCCTGGGAAAGCTACACCGAAGAAGCCGGCATGCTGCCGACGCTGGACTGGTTCAAGGGCCGCGGCCTCCTGGACGTGCCGGCGCCGCTTACCGGCCACGCGTATTTTTCCACCATCCGCAAACTGGTGGAGAACAAGAGGCCGCGCTACATCGTCCCCATAAACACCAATGAAGCCGACAAATTCGCCTTCACTTACGGCAAACGCGCCCGCCTCCTTAAGAACGGCGAAGAGTTCTTCCTCGACTAAAGCCCCGCCCCCTGTCCGCAGGCGTAAAAGGTAAAATGGTATAGCCCCCACGAGCTACCCGGAGAAACAATGGCCTTCAAGCGCTTCCTCAACCCCACCGCCTTCAACAAGGCCAAACAGTTCAAAGAAATTTTCAGCGACTGGCAGCGCAACCCGGGCTCCATCGTGCACCTGCGGCCCAACAACTGCGTGGCTTTCTATCTCATGGGCCAGAAAGCCTTCGAGATGGGCCAGCTGGGCGCCACCGACGAGTTCACCAAGATCTTCCAGCGCGACCCTATCCGCGGCGTGAACCCCTCCGACCTGCCCGAGCAGCTGCGGCAGGCCAGGAAGGCCGTCACCGACGATATCAAGAAAAATAAAAAGGACGAATTGGAACTGTCCAGGCAGTCCCTGCTGGCCTGGGAGCTGCTGCGCCGCAACAAGGAATTCACGCTTATCGACGAGCAGGTGCAGGTACCGCAGGAAGCCCTGGCGGATAAAGCGCAGGAGCAGACCCGGGTGGACCTGCTGGTGCTGGAGCAGAAAACGCAGAAGCTGGCCGTGCTGGAACTGAAGCTTTCGGAAAACCCCGACCTGGACGGCCCGGTGCTGGGGCAGCTGAAAACCACGCGCGCCTTGCCCGGCGCCCTGAAAGGCGGCGAGAAAACCTTCCTCGCGCATTACCAACAGCTGTTCGCCCAGAAAGTGGAACTGGGCCTGGTCGTCTCGGAGCCGGCCGAGCTAAAAGGTATCAGCGACAAAAGCCTGATCATACTGGGCGACGAGCCCGCAGCCCGCGCCCGCCTGGCCTGCCTGGACCAGGCAGCCATCCCGGAAAATTACACCTGCGCCCTGCTTGCCGCCGCAGCGCCGCTGGCCGAAGCCGCCTTCCGGCCGCTTAAGGCGCAGGTGGAAGCCGCCATCGCCGGCCCCCGCCCGGCCTACGCGCCCCGCAAAGAACGCTGGAACGCTTTCACCCGCCTGGCCGACAAAGAGCAGGCCGCCTGGTCGGCCATTAAGCCCAAGCAGAACCAGGCCGGCCCGTTCGACGCGGCCCTCGCCGGTTATTTCGAAAAGAACAATATTGCCGTGCACCCGCACCTGAAGCACCCGCGCAGCTCGCAGGCCGCCTGCGCGCAGGCCTTCGCGGCCATCCTGGCCAAAACCCCGCTGGCCGAAACCGGCCTGCTCAAGGCCCTTAACGATAACGTCTCGCCGTCGTGGGGCGTAACCGTCACCGCCGTAACCGACTGCCACTTCGAAGTGCCGCACGGCCTGGTCCCCGGCGGGCCCAATGCTTTTCCCAGGGCCGACATGCAGGCCCTCACCGGCGAGACCGGCAAGTTCCACACCAGCCTGGACGCGGCCCTGGCCGTGACCGGCACCCGTGACGGCAAGGAAGTGCGCGCCCTTATCGGCATTGAATTTAAATATAGCGAGCCCGAGTTCACGTCCTGCGGGGGGTTCACGTCGGAAGGTTTCACCGAGCCCGGCCGCCAGGCCTGCCTTAACGGCAAGGACCGCGGCGCCTCCTGCTACCTGCGCCACCAGGAAAAACGCAAATATGTAAGAACCGAGGAACTGGACGCCATGTTCGGCGCTCCCAACCCCGTGGACCGTGCCGACGGTGCCTGCCTGCTCTTGGGGCCGGTGAACCAGCTTTACCGCGGCCATTATACCGTGCTCAAGCTCAAAGAACAATTCGGCTTCGACGAAGCCCTGTTCCTGGTCGTCTACGACAACCGCAACCTGAGCCTGCTTGCGCCCGAGCGCCCCTCGCCGGAGAACCGCCCCGCCCTGGCCCCCATGGAAAGGTACAAAGAAGCCCTGGCCGCGCAGTACAAGCCCACATTCGCCCAGCTCCCGGTGCAGGTCCTGGTAGAAGCCTACACCGCCGCCATCACCCGCAAACCCCCGGCCTGGCTCACCAAACTAAAAGCCCGCTATCATTGGTAGAGAGAGGGGACGTTGTTTACTATTTGACTATTTATCAACACGTTGTCTGGATTTGTCAGTAATAAGTCAAATAGTAAACAACGTCCCCTCTAACATATGGCATTTAAATACAGAACACTTTGCTCGGGGAGCAGCGGGAATGCTTCCGTACTTTGGACGGCCAAGACCGCTATCCTTATAGATTTCGGCATACTTACCCAGTACCGCGGCCGCGAAGCTCTGGCCGCCGTAAAGGAAATGGCCGGGCGCCGCGCGGCGGCCGTGTTCGTTACTCACGCTCATTCCGACCACATCAACAAAAATTCCCTCAAGATCCTGGCCGAAGCCGGCATTAAGGTGCATTGCCACCCCGAGGTGCGCCAACAGATAGTAGAGCGCTGCGGTGTCAGGCACCAGGAAATAATTTTAACTTTCACCGGCCAGGCCGCTGTCGGGGACCTGCTGGTAAGCCATATCCCCGTGGACCATTCGCCGCGCGCGGCCACCTTCGCCTTCGCCGTCACCACCAGGCGCCGCGGCCGCAGCTACAAAGCCTCGTTCTTCACCGACCTCAGCAAGTTCACCGACCAGCACGTGGCCTTCGCCCAGGACTCCGACCTGATCCTGCTGGAAGCCAGCTACGACCTGGACTTGTACCGCAGTTCCGACAACAACTACGGCTGCGAGTACCACCTGCCCAACCACAAAGCCGCCAAGTTCCTGCACCTGGTCTGCGAAAAAAGCGCCCGCAAGCCCAAGGCCGTGGTGCTGGCGCACCTGAGCGAAAGATGCAACCAGCGCCACCTGCCCGCCGAGGCCGTAGCGGTTTATTTTAAAGAGCGCGGCCGCAAACCAGGCTTCGACCTGCACGTGGCCGGCAAGCGCGAGCCCGGCGCCGTCCTGGCCATATGACTCCCGCAAAAGACCAGCAGGCGGCCGCGCCCGCCAACGCCGAACTCGAGGCCCTCTTCGGGCCGGGCGGCGGCGTCTCCCGGGCCATAAAAGGTTTCGAGCCCCGCGCCCAGCAGGCCCGCATGAGCGCCGCCGTGGCCCGCGCCATCTCCGAGCGCAAGCACCTGGTGGTGGAAGCCGGCACCGGCGTGGGCAAATCCCTGGGCTACCTTATTCCCGCCGCCCTCTGGGCCGCCCGCAACCGCAAAAAAGTAGTGGTGGCCACCCATACCAAAGCCCTGCAGGCGCAACTGGTAAAAAAAGATCTGCCCGTAGTAAAAGCCGTGCTGGCGGAGCTGGGCCTGCCGCTTACCTATTTTCTGCTGATGGGGTCCGGCAATTACCTGTGCCTGTCGCGCCTGGCCCGGGCCGGTAAGCAGGCGCCGGAGCTGTTCGACGAGGACGGCGCCCGCGCGGCCATGGAGAAGCTCCAGGCTTACGCGCCCTGCGCCGCCAGCGGCTGCCGCGCCGAGCTGCCGTTCTTCGTGCCGCAGCGCGCCTGGGAAGAGGTCTGCCGCGACACCGACATCTGCCTGGGCAAGAAATGCCCGCATAAAGGCGCCTGCTTCTACCGCCGCGACGTGGCCCTGGCCGCCAAGGCCGATATCGTGGTGGTCAACCAGCACCTCTTCTTCGCCGGCATGCCCTTCCCGGTCTTCGACGCGGTAGTCTTCGACGAAGCCCACAACCTGGAGGAAGTGGCGGCGGACTTCATGGGCTTCTCCCTTACCGACCGCAACGTAAAGCGCTTTTTAGAAAACGTCTACACGCCCAAGTCCAACCGCGGCCTGGCGCACCGGCTGGCGCGGCCGCCCGCCAACTGGGTGGAAGAGATCAAAGAGGCCGTGCGGGAAATAAACCACGCCTCAAAAGATTTCTTCCGCGACATCACCGAAAAACTGTCGCTGGCCGACCTGCCGGCCAAAGAACTGGGCCGGGCCCGGCGCGTGCGCGAGCCTGGCATCGTCCTCAACACCCTGCAGGCGCCGCTGCTGGCGCTTACCGTGCTGCTGTCCCAGGCCATTCCCAACAGCCAGTCCGATATCGAAGAGGCGGAGATCAAAGCCTGCCTGAAGCGCTGCCTGGAGCTGGCCGGCCAGGTGAACGAATTCCTGCTCTGCAAAGAACCCGCCTGCGCCTACTGGGTGAACGTCAGCAGCGCCCGCAAAAAGCCGGAGATCGCCCTCAATATGTCCCCGGTGGACGTGTCGGAAGATCTCCGCAAAACCCTCTTCGGCGTGGATTACCCCGTCATCCTCACCTCGGCCACGCTGGCCGTGGACGGCTCCTTCAAGCCGGCCAAGGCCCGCATCGGCCTGGACACCGGGCTGGAGCTGCTGCTGGATTCGCCGTTCAACTACGCTAAACAGGCGGCCGTGCTGGTGCCCGAGGGCATCCCCGACCCGTCGGAAGGCCCCGCTTACGAGAAGGCCGTCATCGAGGCCTGCGCGCAGGCCTGCGCGGCCGTGCAGGGCGGCGTCTTCCTGCTTTTTACCAGCTGGCAGTCGCTGTCGCGCGCCAGCGCGGCGCTGCAGGGCAGGCTGGGCGACCGGCCCGTCTTCAGGCAGGGCGAGGCGCTGCCCGCCCGGCTGCTGGCCGAGTTCAAGCAGGCCGGCAACGGCGTGCTGTTCGCCACCGACACCTTCTGGCAGGGCGTGGACGTGCCCGGCCAGGCTTTGGCCTGCGTGGTGATAGCCCGGCTGCCCTTCACCTCGCCGGACACGCCGCTGGAGGAAACGCGGGAAGAATGGATGGCCGCCAGGGGCCTTAACTTCTTTACGGATTATACCCTGCCCAAGGCCGTGGTCAAGTTCCGGCAGGGCATCGGGCGGCTGATAAGGACAAATAAAGATTTTGGCGCGGTCATCATCCTGGACCCGCGCGTGCAGACCAAGCGCTACGGCGCCAAATTCATGCGGTCCATCCCCAACTGCCGCCGCCTCTCCGCCATCGAAGACCTGCGCGGGTTTTTTGAAGTGGGGTCAGACCCTGGGGTCAGACCCTAGGGTCTGACCCCAGGGTCTGACCCCATTATTTCTTATAGGTGGAGAGCAGGGGTTTGGCGCGGTCGATGGGGACGGCAAAACCGATGCCGGCGAATTCTCCGCCCGGGGCATAGCTCGCCGTGTTTATCCCGATAACTTCGCCGCGGAGGTTCACCAGCGGGCCGCCGGAATTGCCCGGGTTGATGGCCGCGTCCGTCTGGATCACGTCCAGGTACTGCCCCTGGCCGATGGGCAGCTTCTGCCGCGGCGCCGAGATAACGCCTACGCTCACGGCCTGTTCCAGGCCGAACGGGCTGCCTATGGCCATGGCCCATTCCCCGGCGCGGAGCTTGGCCGAGTTCCCGAGCTGCGCGCTTGCCAGCCCTTTAGCGCCCTCTATCTTTACCAGGGCCAGGTCCGCGCCCTTGTCCCGCCCCAGCACGCTGCCGAAGAAGCTTTTTCCCGGCGAGGCCGGAAAGGTCACGGTTATTACGTCCGCCCCGGCCACCACGTGCTCGCTGGTAAGGATGTACCCGGCCGGGTCTATCACCACGCCCGAGCCGGTGGCGGGGACCCGCCGCCCGTCGTTATGCGTATCGGCCCGGCCTGCCCGGTGCGGCGGCTCCTTGTAAAAATACTGCCCGAATAATTCTTCCGGCTCGCGCGCGGCGGGCTCGTAGGGGGACGCCGCGGCTCCCGGCGCGCCGCCGGCGGTAATGGCCACCACGGCGGGTTTGACTTTGGCCGCCACCCGCACAAAAGCCTCCTGCAGGTTCAGGGCTTCGGAGGGCGCGTCGGGCTCCGCGGCGGCGGGCATCCGCAGCAACAATACCGCCGCCAGCAGGGTTAGAAAAGCGCGGGCCATATCAGTACCAGAGGAAACCGAGCACCCGCTTGATGCTGCCGGCCAGGCTGTCGGAATTGTGCCATTCGTCCAGCCGCAGGTCGCCGCTCTGGAACTCCTTGTAGAACTTGGTCGTGGCCATCTCCTCGTAAACCGCCTCCAGGTTATCCTTCCCGGACAGCCCCTCTTTCTTCTTCAGCGCCTTCAGGTGCTCCACCGCCTGCGGCCCCTTGCGCTGCGCCGCTTTCATCTCCTTGAGCTCATGCGGGGTCATGTGCTCGCTGGACAGGCGCGCCTTGTGCGGAGCCAGCAGGATCATCACCGATTTCTTGGTCTGCTGCTCGGTCTTCTGCGAGAAGAAGGACTGGATCAGCGGGATGCTCTGCAGGATCGGCACGCCGCTCTTGGATTTGGTCGTCTCGTTCTCGGAAAGGCCGCTCAGGATCATGGTCTCGCCGAACTTCATCACGGCGGTGGCGTCCACCGAGGTCTTGGACGTCTGAGAGAAGGACTGGAAGCCGAGCTTCTCGTCCTTGGACTCGATGAAGCTGCGGTCGGCGTGCACCTTTATGCGGATGGTGTTGTCGTCGATGAAAGTAGGCGTCACCGACAGGTTGATGCCCACCGGCACGTCCACCAGCGAACCGTCCGAATTATTGCTGTTGAGCTGCACGTGCAGCACGGCGCCGGAATAGAACATGGAGGTCTGGTTGTCCAGGGCCAGCAGCGAAGGCCGCGCCAGCACCTCCGCCTTGTTCACCCCGTCGTTCCAGATGTTGAGGTTATAGGTGATGTTATCCAGCGTGAAGGTGGGGGCTATGGTGGTGGCCCGCCCCGACGAACCGCCGGAGCCGCGGGCCGAAACCCATTTATAGCCGACGGTCCCGCCCAGCGTCGCCTTCAGGCCGGTAAGCAGGTTCACGCCCTTGGCCTGGGTGCGGCTTTCTTCCGTGCTCATTATCACCACGTCAACCAGCGTCATCTTGGGCGCGTTGGGGTCCGTCTTGGCGCCCGCGTCGCCGGTCTTGGCGGACTCGCCCCAGCTCTCGTCGGCGTTCTGGGCGGAGTCGTCGTAGTTCTCGTCCTGGCCGGCCACCGCCAGCGGCTTGCCTTCCGCCTGCACCGGGGCGCCGAAAACGCCGGGCCCGGCGGCCTGCACCAGGCCGGGATGCTGCCGGTGGAAAGCCCGCCAGTCCTCTATCCTGTTCTTCAGGTGATCGGCGGTCCACTCCCTCACGGAATCGTTCTTCTTAGCCGCGGCCGACGGGGCGGTCAGTTCCTGGAATTTAACCAGGCAGTCATCGGCCCCCTTAAGGTCCCCCTTGGCCGCCCGGGTCAGCGCGGCTATGCGCCAGCCCGAAGCTTGCCCCGGCTGCAGGAGCACCGCTTTCTCGGCGGCCCAGCTGCCCATTTCCAGGTTCTGGTCGTAATACGAAGCCACGGCCAGCGCGCGCAGGAAATCGGCGTCTTCAGGCGCGTAGAGCAGCGCGTAGGAGAACTGGTTCTGCGCGTCCTTAAAGCGCTTCTGGGCGAAATACACGTGCCCCAGGAAGAAGGAGGCCCAGTAATTGTCCGGCTCGAAGCGCAGCGCGGAGGTGTAGCCGGATTCGGCCAGTTCCAGCTGGCCCATGTCGCCGGACAGCGAGCCCAGGTGGTAGGCCAGGGCGTTGAGGAAATGCAGGTTCCCGTTGACCGGGTCCACGCGCAGGCCCGCGCCGAAGCTTTTGAGCGCCTCGGTATAGCGCCCCTTGCGGATGGCCCTGATGCCGTCGCGCACGGCCGCCGTGACCAGGTTGCCGGAAGGCTTTTTAGCCACCTCCCGCAGCATCCGGTCCACCGAAGGGTTCAGCGGCAGGCGCGCCGAACGGGGCGCCGAGGCGCAGCCCGAAAGCGCGGGCAGGAGCAGACTTACGCAGAGTAACGTTATTGTTTTGTTTTTCATTTTGTGAAGTCCAGTAATGTGCTGTCGTTGGGAGTAATATTGCAATTCACTATCATCGCTTCCTGGTCGCGCGTGGAGCCGCCGGCCGGGGCCGGCAGCGCCAGGCAGAAGTTCCTCTTTACGTTCATGAACTGGTCCGCCGAAGCCGACTTGGCGTTGATGCGCCAGAACATGTCCTCGCCGCGGTCGCAGGCCCGCATGGCCAGCGAGTCGGCTTTTTCCTGCGGGTACACGCAGGCGCCGGTCTCGGTATGCACCAGCCGGATATCGCCGTCCACCTCTTCCACGTAGTTGAACTTCTCGCTGCCGTCGCCGCACTTGTGCGCGTAGAGCTTTATCTCTTTCTTCTGCGGCGTCAGCTTCAGGATGTTCTCCGTTTCTTCCACCACGTCCAGGCACAGGCCGTTGGCCGCCTTCACCTGGGAGGCCACGTTGTGCCAGGTGGGCTTTTCCGCGTCGGTGATGTCGCGGAAGGTCTGGCTGTCGGCGCCCAGGCACGAGGTCCACACGGCGTAAGCCGTCACCGGGTTGGCGTCCTCGGTGTTGAAGTGCAGGCACTTCTGCGAGAAGCGGTTGACTATCTCGTCGTAGAACCCGTCCGCGGAGATGATCTTCCACTGCTCGTGGCGGTCCGCGGCGTCGCACTGCGCCAGCACCAGGGGCTCGAAGCTGTCCTTGTCGTCGCCCTGGCGGGCCTTCAGGCAGAGCCCCTTGTTCTTGAGCTCCACGTAGCCCTCGGCGTCGTCCTTGAGCGCCACCGTGTTCCACTGCTGCACGTCCGTGTCATGGCAGGGCAGCTGCGCCACGCTCAGCCCGTCCTTGGAAACCGCCAGGCACAGGTTGCTGTGGCCGATGGCCAGGTAGATGTTGCTGTATTCCAGGCTGTTGGGCATCAGGTCGCTTACGTCCATCTCTTCCACCAGCTTCAGGTGGTCGTCCGCCTGCTCGGCAAAAGCCTTCTTGTATTTTTCCGTGCCGCTCTCGAAGGTGCCCAGCACGCTTTTGTACTTCTCCTCCTGGGCTTCCACCGCCTGGCGCACCTTATCCTCGGCGTCGGCCAGCTGCGTGGCTATGTGGGCGTGCACCCACCGGGCCGCCTGCGGGGACAGCTTCTTCAGGGCGTCCTCGGTCAGCTTGTCCAGCGCCAGCGCCGGCAGCAGCGCGAACGAGGTCGCGTCGAACGCCGCGTTCTCGGGCCGGTCCGGTATCTTCACCGCGAAGTACTCGTGCATCGGATCGCCCACCAGCTTGAACTGCATGTCCAGCACCAGCGGGTCGTTGTGGGTCACCATGTCCTTGAGGTCGCCCACGATGAAGGTCTTGTCTATTTCCAGCGGCATGTCGGCCACCGCCTTCTCCAGCACGGTCTCCAGCTCCTTCATCACGAAGTCTTCCACGTCCTCCGTCACTTTTACCACGGCCTCCGCCACGGCCAGGCCGGCGCGCTCTATATCGCGCTCGGCTATCAGGGCCGCTACGCGCGGGTCCAGGTTGGTGGCGGCGGCCACGGCCTTTTTGGCGGCGTCCAGGGTCTTGTCGGCCACTTCGTAGATCACCCAGGTGGCGGCGGCGGCTATGCGCCAGCCCGGCGAACACGCCCAGTGCGTCCACTTGGAGCCGCAATGATGCGCCTCGTGGTCCTCGTGGTCGTGCTTGTCCAGCAGGGAGTTCACGCGGCTCTGGGCGGAATTCAGCGCGTCGTCGGCCCGGTCCTTGGCTTTCTGGTCCTCGGCCTTCAGCTTCTGTATCTTATCGTTGAGGTCTTCCACCTTCGCCTGCGCTTCCTTCAGCGCCTTGGTGTCCTCCTCGAACTTGGCCTTGGCGGATAGGCGCAGCTCTTCCACGCCCTTCTTCACCTCGGCCTTCATCCACGGCACCAGCGTGGACTTGAACTCGCCCGTCACGCTGACGCCGGCGTTCTTGTCGAAGGTGCCTTTCTCCAGGTCGAAGCCGTCCATGCGCACGGTCAAAAGCGCGCTGCCGAAAGCGCCCAGCTTCTCCGTCATGTCGAACTGGAAGGACGGCGGTTTGATGTCTATCACCACGTGCTGCGGCGCGCCCAGCAGGGTCACGTCGGCGTTGATGGCGTACCTGGGGCGCGGGCCAAGGGCGATGTCGATGCTGCCGTTGGTGAACTTCAGCACGTCCAGGTTGATGTCGCCTATGGCGCCCTTGATCGCGGTGCCCGCCGGCCCGCCGGAGCCCCGCACGCGGCCCAGGCTCTGGTTCATGAAGAAGAAGTCGCCGGCGAAGGCGAAGCCGTCGCCCACCAGCCCCAGCTGGGGGTCGCTGGCGCCCGGCGTGGCGAAGGCCAGCTGCGCGTCGTTGATCTGGAAGAACGGCACCGGGAGCTTGGCCATGCTCCCCGGCTGCGCGCCCATCAAAGTTTCGGTGATCTCCATCAGCGCCGGGATGCCCAGCGGGTTCACCTTGCCGGCGAAAGCCACGCCGTCGGGCAGGCCGTCCGCCAGCGCCACCTTCACGCTCATCGCCAGGTCCACGTCCACGCAGTCCTTGGATTTGAGGTCGTGGCAATTGCCGTACTGCTGGTCGCCGGCCAGGCCGAACTGCACCTCGCCCAGCGGGGTAATGGCCACGTCCATCTTTACGTTGTTGATCGTGAGCCCCTTTATGCCGAAGGGCTGCTTCCAGGGGCCGTCCTTGGCGCCCAGCACCTTAACGCCGGTGCCCGCTTCGCCGAACTGCAGCTCCACCTCGGTGGTGAAATCCAGCAGTTCCTTGCCGGCCTTCACCTGCATGGGAGCGCGCAGGCCCGCGTAAAAGTCCTGCGCGGCCCATTGCAGGAAGAAGGACGGCGGCACGCCGGGCTTGAAGGTCATCACCTTGCCGGGCAGGCCGCGGGTCTCGCCCACGGTCTCCATGTTCAGCGCCAGCAGGAAGCCGGGCGCGCCCTGAAATACGCCGGTGACGGCGCCCATGATGACCGCGTCGTCGTGCACGCCGATGGCGTTAAGGCCCTTGCCCACCGCGCCCATCGCGCCGGGGTCGAAGGCCGCCAGCAAAGCTACACCGTCGGGCAGGTTGAGGGGATAAGCGCTCTTGCCCAGGATCTCGTCGAACATGTCCTTGGCTATCACGCCCAGGGCGCTGCGGTCCGCGTTCTTCAGGCCTTTTTCGGAAAGGATCAGCGCGGCCTGCGGTATTACCATGGCGCCCAGCGGCTTTATGGCCTTGCCCGCGGGCAGCAGCTCCGTAATGCGGAAGTTCTTCTGGCTCACCGCGAACAGCCAGTTGGGCGCGGCGTCGGTGCCGGCGTTGAACAGGAAAGCGTCCGTCTTTTTCCCGCCCAGCACGGTTTTGGCCTCAATGCCGTTGGGGGACAGCTTGAGCTGGTCCAGCTCGAACTTGTCGCCGCCGGGGATGTTCTTGCCGCCGGGGAAATCGGCCAGGCGGAACTTGCCGTCCAGCTGGAAGTAGTCCAGCGAGATCTTGCCGTCCGCGCGCTTGAGGTCGGCGGAGACCGCCACGTTCTTGGCGCCGATCAGGGCCGTGGCGAAGAAAGCCAGGTCGCCGCTTGCCTGCGGGCCTTTCCCTTCCAGCGCGAATTCGAAGCCGCCGTCGGTCAGCGTCAGGCCCTGTATGCCGAAGGGCTGCTTCCAGGCGCCCTCGTACACCGCCAGCAGGCTGAGCCCGCCGCGCGCGCCTTTGTCCAGGTTCACCAGCGCGTCCAGCTGCTCGCCGATGCCCGCGCCCGTTACGTCGAGCTGGAACTGCACCGACACGTCCAGGTCCCCGGCCGGTTTGGAGGCCGCTATGGGCTTGGGCACCCGGGCCCACAGGCTGCTCTTGCCGGCGGCGTCGCCGCCTATGCTGAGGATGACCGGCCCCTTTACGGTTACCAGGCCCGCTACGGCGGGCAGCGCCGGCAGCGGCAGCTCCACGGAAAGGTTCAGCCCCGCCAGCAGGGCCTGCTTGTCGGCCGGCGGCAGCGCGGCCGCCGAGGCCTGCGCCCCGCCCATGCCCTTGAAGGCCGACGGGGGCAGCGTGCCTTTCACCAGCAGGCTGTTGCCGGTAACGCCCAGCGCCTTGAAAGCGCTGGTCAGCTGGGCCGACTTGGCCACGGTTATCCAGGCGGCTATGTTCACGCCTTCGGAAAGGTTCATGGAAACGCCAGCCGGCCAGCCCACCAGCTTGGGCAGGTCGCCGGGCAGCTCCGCCGCCGTCAGCGCGCGGGCGGGGGAGCCCGCCGGCTGTATCACGAACAGCGCGTTATCCAGCGAGAGATCGTTGACCAGGTGCCCCTGCGCCGCGGGAATGAAGGTAGCGGCGGAGAGCGAATTGAAATACACGGCCACGTAGCCGTCGTTGGCGCCCTGGTTGGCGCGCGCTATCACGTCCGCCTTCAGGCCGCCTATTTTGGCCGCGGCCTCTACCGAGGTCCCGTCCAGGCTGATCTTCTCCATGGCCACCGCGCTGATAACGGGCAGGCCGGCCAGCGGGGCGTAGATGTCGCCCAGCACCAGACCGTCCGCCGTAATGGTGGACACCGGCTTGTCGCCGCGCGTACGCACGAACTTCACCGCCTTGCCGTTGAGCGTGCCGGCCACTTCCACCGCGGCGGGGGAAACCGTCACCAGGTTAAGCGCCACGGCGTCAAAGGCCTTCAGGCCGCCCGCCTCGGGCACCAGGTCCTTGAGCAGCAGGCCTTCCCCGGCGGCGGTGAAACCCGCCCCGGGCCCGAAAGGCTTTGTCACAGAAACCTTCTTGCCGTTGAGCTTGCCGTCCACCACCACCGCGGCCTGGCTGTAAGACAGGCTGTCGAAGGCGAACGCCTTCAGGAAAGGGACGTCGGCCGCTTCGGGCACGAAATCCGCCAGCTTCAGGTCGTCGCCGGTCACCAGCACGGTCTTTTTGGCGTTGTCCTGCGCCACGGCCACGTTCTTGCCGTTCACCGTGCCGTTCACCGCCAGCTCGGCGTCGGAATATTTCAGGCCCAGGAAAGCGAAATTGCCCAGGAAAGGCAGCTTGGCGGTCTCCGGCAGGAAATCGGCCAGCTTCAGGCTATCGCCTGTCACGGTTATCACCTTGGGGGAAAAGACCCACACCAGTTTAACGGCCTTGCCGTTCACCGTGCCGTCCACCTCTATGCGGTCGGGCCAGTGGAACAGGCTGCCGAAGTTGAAAAGGTTAAGGCCGGGGATATTGAGCGACAGCGGCATGCAGGCGGGCAGGCTCAGGCCGGGCCCGCTCATCTCCAGCCGGTTCTCCGCGAAAGTGTCGGAGACGGCTACCGGCTTGCCGTTGACCTTGCCGGTGATGGCCAGCGCGGCGGCCGACCGCTGCACGCTGTCCAGCGCGAAGGCGTTCACGCAGGGCACCTGGGCCGCGGCCGGGATGAAATCCGCCAGCTGCAGGTCGTCGCCGGTCACGGAAAAATCCGGGGCGTCCAAAGTTTTCTTCACCACCACAGCCTTGCCGTTCACCTTGCCGGAAACTTCTATATCGGTAAGCGTGGAGAGCAGGCTGTCGAACTTGAAGTTGTCGAGGTAGGCGAACCCGGCCGCCTGCGGCACAAAATCCTTGAGCAGCAGGTCCGCGCCGGTAATTTTAAAGGTGTTAGCGGTCATATCCGCGTCCACGGTCAGCGCTTTGCCGTCCACGTCGCCGGCCACCAGCGCGCCGTTGGGGCGCTGAACCACGCTGTTCACGTCGAACTTCTGCAGGTAAGGCAGCCTGGCCGCCTGCGGCACAAAATCCGCCAGCTGCAGCGCCGAGCCTTTTACGGTAAAGGTCTTAAGCGCGTTGTCCTGCGTCACCGAGATGTTCTTGCCGTTCACCGTGCCGGCCACCTGCAGGGAAGCTTCGGTATAGACCAGTTCCGTGAAGGTGAAGTTGTTAAGGTAGCTCAGCTTGGCCGCCGCCGGGATAAGGTCCGCCAGCTTGACGCCGTCGCCCTTCACGGTAAAGGAGTCGCCCGCCGCGGGGCGGCTGACCAGCACGGCCTTGCCGTTCATGCGGCCGGCCGCTTCCAGCCCGTCGGCCGTGTGGCTGAGGCTGGTAAAAGCGAAAGTCTGCAGGTAGGGCAGGTTCCTGGTCTGCGGGATGAAGTCGCCCAGCGTCAGCGCGTCGCCGGTCACCCGGAAGAGATTGCTGGCGGGGGGGTCCTCCACCGTAACGCCCTTGCCGTTCACCTTGCCGGTCACTATGAATTCGGCGGTGGAGAACTTTACGGTGTCCAGGGCGAAAGCGTCCAGGAAGGGAAGCTGGGAGGCTTCGGGCACCAGGTCGGCCAGCTTCAGGTCGTCGCCGGTCAGCTTCACGGTCTTTTTGTCGTTGTCCCGCGTCACGGCCACGCTCTTGGCGTTCACCGTGCCGTTCACGGTCAGTACGGCGTCGGTATACTTCAGGTTCAGGAAAGCGAACTCGCCCAGGAAAGGCAGCCTGGCGGTCTCCGGCAGGAAATCGGCCAGCTTCAGGCTGTCGCCCGTCACGGTTATCACCTTGGGGGAGAAAACCCACACGAACTTGACCGCCTTGCCGTCTATGGTCCCGTCCACCTCTATGCGGTCGGGCCAATGGAACAGGCTGCCGAAGTTGAACAGGTGCAGGCCGGGCAGGTTCAGCGAGAGGGGCACGCAGGCGGGCAGGCTCAGGCCGGGGCCGCTCATTTCCAGCCTCTTCTCCGCAAAATTCTCGGAGACGGCCACCGGGCGGCCGTTAAGCTTGCCGGTGACGGCCAGCGCGGAGGCTGAACGGCGCACGCTGTCCAGGGCAAAGCCGTTCACGCAGGGGACCTGGGCCGCGGCCGGGATCACATCCGCCAGCTTCAGGTCGTCGCCGGTCACGGTCAGCTCCTGGCCGGAGCTGTCGGCGGCCACGGAGACGGCCTTGCCGCCTATGGCGCCGCTTACGGTAAGACCCTGGGGCGTCCAGGTCAGGCTGTTAAAGGTAAATCTGTCCAGTACGTGCAGGCCGGCGGCGGCGGGCACCAGGTCCGCCAGCTGCAACGCGGCGCCGGTAACTACGAAGGAATTTTTAGTCGGGCCCCTGGCTACCGTGGTCTTCTTGCCGTTCAGGGTTCCGGCTACCGCCAGGGTCTGGTCTGTCTTGGTGAAACTTTCAAAAGCGAATTCGTTAAGCACGGGCAGGTTGGCGGCTTCGGGGATAATGTCGGACAAGGCCAGGCCCTTGCCGGTAAGGAAAATGCTCTTCTTGGCATTGTCCACCGCGCAGGCCACGTCTTTGCCGTTCACCGAGCCTTTTATGGTGTAAACGTCCCCGGCGCGGGCCAGGCCGGCGAACACGAACTTGTCAAGGAAAGGCAGCCTGCCGGCGTAAGGCGCCAGGTCGCTGACGGTAAGGTTGGCGCCCACCAGGGCAAAGTCCAGTACGCCTTTACTCTTGGCCAGCAGCAGGGCGGGCTGCGGGTCGCGGTTATAATTGGTGAAATTGGGCAGCAACCGGGCGTAAACCTTGTAACCGCCGTTCTCCTTGTAGATGGCCGCCTGCAGGGTGGCCGAGTTGGAGCGCAGGGCGCCTATGTCTATAAGGTCGCCGTCCGTTTTCTCCGTTTTGGAAGTTAGCGTGGCCGTCGGGGCGCCGTCGGCCGGGGCGGGGTCGAAGGTCAGCGTGCCGTTCAGGTCCAGCGCCGCGCCGCCCAGGTTCAGGGTGTAATCGTAAGTAAGCTGGTTGCCGCGCAGGTAGGTAAGTTTGTCCAGGCCCAGGGCGGCGAAGAGGGGATCGCCGGCCAGGTGTTTGGCCAGGGCTTCCCACTGCGCGGCGCCGTCGGACATATCCCTGGCGGCTTTTATGCGGGTTTTGAATTTATCTGAGAGGTCGCTATCGGCGTCGGCAAAAGCCGGGGTGGGGAAGGGAAGGAGCAGAAAGAGAAAAGAAAAGAACGTCGCAAAGAATATGCGCATTATGACCTCGCTGCGGACTGATTTTTGATATGGAACAATAATATAGTAACAATAATAAGCGCGTAAGGAAAAGAAAGATAAAAAAAGGCCGGCAGGTTTAGAAGTTCCTGAGCTTTTCCGGGTCGCAGGCGCGCTCCTGGCGCATGGATTGGGGGCATTCCTGGAAAACGGGGTTGCTGTATCTCCACGACTTCTCGCTGAGCTTGTCGAGGAAAAATTTGTAATCTTCCATGGGCGCTATCCAGCAATGCGCCGTCTGGGCCTGGTTGAACAGGTACAGGTTGCCCACAAAGTTCTTGCAGACAAAGATCTCCACGTCCTCAAAGCTCACCGCCGAACCGTCGGCGCGGTTAACTACGGACATTATCAGCTTCCCGCGGGCGGCCGCGGGGTCTTTCTCACGGCCGGCGTCCGCTATCCTCTTTAAAAAATCGTCCTTCCAGGCCCCCACCGTAGGTTCGCTGGGGTCCAGGGTGGCCAGCAAACGCAGGGCTTCCTCCCACTCTTTATCGCCGGGGTAGCCCTTGGCCGAGCTGAAAGTAAGGTAATAGCGCTGCACGTATTTATACAGCACGCCCTGCGCGCGCCAGGCCGCGCTGCCGCTTGCGGCGGGGGCGGTGAAATATTCCAGCAGCGAATTGTCCGGCAGCTGCAACCGCCGCGCCGGCGGGTTCCCGGCCAGCTTGCGCACCCGGATAAAGTGCACCTCCGAAGAAGCCACCGTCGTTATCGTCGTATCCTCGGCGGCTATATCCAGCGCGTAAGCGCGCGACCTGGGCGCCAGCGAGAACGCATGCGTTATCCCCTTGGGCAGCCGCAACGGCGCTGCCGCCCCGGTGAGCCAATCCGCGGAAAGCTGCACAATGTGCTTGCGGTTAGCCGAGGTGAGCCACGCCGTCTCGCCCGCCCGCAGGGGCGCCGCCGCCAGCAGCAGCGCCGCGCAGAAGATCAGCCGCTTTGTAATCACCCGGTTCATGACTAACCAGATTTTACATCTTCCGGGGCAGGGGACGCTGATGACTATATGACTTGTTATTAACAAATTTAACCGAAAGTTGATAAATAATCAAATAGTCATCAGCGTCCCCTTGCCTTTGGGGAAGATAAGCGTGAAAGTTGTGCCTTTGCCCAGGGCGCTCTTTACCCTTACTTTGCCCCCGCAGGCTTGCGTGATCTGTTTTACCAGCGCCAGCCCGAGGCCCAGCCCGCCGCTTTTCCTGGTCATGTAATCGGCCACCTGGTAGAAAGGGTCGTAGATAGCGTCAAGTTTTTCTTTCGGTATGCCGATGCCGGTATCTTCCACGCTAAGCCGTATCTCCCCGGCGTCTTCCACCAGCGCAATTTTCACGGCTTCGCCCTGATTTCCGAAGGTAATAGCGTTCCTTATCAGGTGTTTGATGGCCAGGGTGAGTTTTTCAGGTTCACAGTATATGGTCAGGGCGGTTTTCGGGAAAGAAGTAAGCGCGGCCGCGCCATATGCCTTGAAAACAGGGCCGAGCTCTGCCACCGCTTTGTTTATCAGGCCCGCGGGATCTGCCGCGGTAAATTGTTCCGGGCACGCGGCTTCTTTGGCGGCCGTATAGGCTAGTATGTCTTCGATAATTTCATGCAGGCGCAGAGCGCCAGTCTGCACGGCGTTTATCAGGCTTTCAGGCGTCCCCGCTGTTCCGTTTTCTTTGATCAGTTCTATCCCGCCGAGTATTTTCGTCAGAGGGGTTTTTAATTCGTGCCCGATCACGGAAAGAAAGGCGTCTTTCATTTTTTCAAGCGCCTGTAACTGCGAATATGCGGCCAGGATCTCTTCTTTCGCGGCCTTGGTGCTGGTGAGTTCCGACGAGAGTTTCCGTTTCTGAAGACAGCGCTCCACGGTGAGCTGGAGCATTTCGTCGGAGAACGGTTTTATAAGGTAGTCATAGGCCCCCGCCTTGATAGCGCCTACCGCATTATCAAGATTCGGATCGCCGGTCATGATGATGATGTCGCAGGCGCAGTTCATGGCTTTCATCTTCCTGGTCAGGGCTATGCCGTCCATCCCCGGCAGGTTTATGTCTATCAGGGCCAGTTCAAAAGGCTCCATGAGCACTTTCTCTATCAATTCCTCGGCCGATCTGGCTGCCATAACCGCAAAACCGCGGTTTTCAAGCGAACGGACGAGAAACCCGGACATGGAGCTATCGTCCTCGACTATAAGTATGGCGGTTTGTTTTTCTGTCATTAAGGAACCTGCCTGATCTCTGAATATCGTTCCGACCACCGAGCTTCTTTCCAGGGCCGCAGCATCTTCTCCAGGAAGGACCTGCCCTCCAGGCGCCTGATAATGAGCACGGCCCAGACAAAGAAGAAGAGCTCGAACAGCCCGGAGGCCGGCGTGGTGAAATAGACGTACCAGTCATACCAGACCGTGGTATCCGACCAGGGCCAGATCCCGACGGAGAACCGTTTGTCCAGGAACGGCCAGAACAGCTTTACCCCAAGCTGGTCGAACACGTCGCTCAGCACGTGAAGCCAGCTCCCGACGATAAAACCCAGGGCCGGCCGGCGCCCGAAAAGAAAATACACCAGCACGCCCAGGGCCAGCGGCACCGGCAGGCTGTGGAACCAGCCGAAAAAATAATCGCGATGCATTTTCATGTCGATGGTGTACATGAAAACACGGTCGAAGACGAACGCGTCCGGAAAAGCGGAACCCACCACCAGCCAGCGGAAATTCAGGGCCGAAGAAAAGTGCCGGTTAAGCACATAGCACTCTGTGTAGTGCGCGGTAACGCTCATTACGGAAAGTATAGCCGCCCGGTCCTGGCTAAAGCTATCGGGAATTGTGCTTAATCCGCGTGGTAGTATTACGGAAGGCCCCGTGATTTAAGGGATACTACCTACGCGCTCGCGTAGAAGTCCATATTGCCGGTGAACGGGACAAAGCGTATATTAATCTTATAGATACCGGATCGGGAGCGGGGCAGCCAAACATATTAAGCGGCCAATACTATGGGACATCCTCTGTTGATCGACCTTGTGTACAGCGCCAGCCTGCTGCTGGTCATGGTGGCCGTATATTCCGGCATCAGGTTCAAGGTCCCGTTCGGGTCCGCCCTGCCCGCCGGCGGGCGGGACGCGCTCACCGGGGTACTGGTGGGCCTTATGGGCATAGCTTTAATGGCGAATCCGTGGACGCTGCGCCCCGGCATTATTTTTGACGCGCGCTCCATACTCCTGGGTGTCGCCGGCCTGTTCTTCGGATTCATCCCTACGTTGCTGGCGGCGGTTATAGCCGGCGCCTACAGGCTTATTATAGACGGCCAGGGAGCCCTGTCCGGGCTGGCGGTCATACTCGGCTGCGCGGGCTGGGGGCTGGCCTGGCGGCGGCTGCGGCCCCGGCTGACCGTTGAGGGCGGGCTGCTGGAGCTGTTGCTTTTCGGCGTCACGCTGCACCTGGTGCAGCTGGCCTGCGTGCTGCTCCTTCCCTGGCCGCTGGCGCTGGAGGCGCTGCGCAAGGCCGCTTTGCCGCTGATGGTCATCTTCCCGTTAGGCACGGTGCTGTTGAGCGCCCTGCTGATACATCAGCGCAGGAGCAGGGATACGGAAGAAGGCCTGGTAGAGAGCGAGGCGCGGTTCAGGACGCTGTTCGAAAATTCCAACGACGCCATCTTCCTCCACGGCCGCTGGCCTGACGGCAGGCTTGATAAATTCATAGAGGTGAACAGGGTGGCCTGCGCGCGCCTGGGCTACAGCCGTGACGAACTGCTCAGGCTGACGCCGCTGGATATAGACGCCGGGGGACCGGACGACGCCAAGGCAGCCGCGCTCAAAAGTCTGGCCAACACCGGGCAGGCCGTTTTTGACACGGAGCACGCCGCCAAAGACGGCCGGCGGATCCCGGTGGAGATCTCAACCAGTATTTTCGGGTACGGCGGCAAGCAGTATGCGCTCTCCATCGCCCGCGACAGAACAGGCCGGAAAGCGGCCGAACTGGAAAAGAGCGCGCTCCAGGAGCAGCTGCTGCAGGCGCAGAAGCTGGAGGCCGTCGGGCGCCTGGCCGGCGGGGTGGCTCACGACTTCAACAATGTTCTGACCGCCATTCAATACTACGGCGGGGTCATCGCCAAAAGCTATGCTCCCGGAGATCCCAGGCTGGCGGACGCGCAGGAGATACTGGTGGCCGCAAAGCGCGCGGAGGGGCTTACCCGCCAACTGCTTACCTTCAGCCGGCGCCAGGTAATAATACCCAAGGTGCTGGACCTGAATACGACCGTAACCGATATGGTCAAGATGTTGAAAGGCCTTATAGGCGAGGATGTCACCCTGGAAACCAGGCTGTTCGGCGCGCCCTGCCTGGTACTTGCGGACGCGGGCCAGCTGGAGCAGCTGGTGATGAACCTGGCCGTCAACGCGCGGGACGCCATGCCCGGCGGCGGGACGATAACTATAACGAGCGAGATCCTGGCGCCTGAGGCGGGCTTTACCGCCGCTCACCCGGCGCTGAAGCGCGGCCCGCTGGTAAAGCTGACGGCGCAAGATACCGGCCACGGGATGACCGCCGAAGTCCGCAGCCATATCTTTGAACCTTTTTTTACGACCAAGCCCGACGGCCGCGGCACGGGGCTGGGGCTGCCGGCTATACTCGGGATAGTTAAGCAGAGCGGCGGAGAGATAGAGGTTGAAAGCGAGCCCGGCAAGGGCGCGGCCTTTTTCATATATCTGCCTCTCGCCGCGCCGGCGCAGCAGCAGGCGGAGAAGCCCGGTGAGAAACCGGCCTCGCTGTCCGGCACCGAAACGATCCTGCTGGTGGAAGACGACCGGATGCTGCGCCGCCTCGGGGAGCGTCTGCTCCGGGAGAACGGGTACACCGTGCTTGCAGCCGCCGACGGGGTTGGCGCGCTGCAGGCGCTTGAGCGCTACGGCCGGCCCGTAGACCTGCTGCTAACCGACGTGGTAATGCCGGGCATGAACGGCCGGGACCTGGCGCTGGAAGTAGCGCGCAGGGGCCTTGCCGCAAGGACGCTGTACATGTCCGGCTATACCGACGAGGCCATTGCCAAACACGGCGTCCTCGAGCCGGGCCTGGCGTTCATCTATAAACCTTTCACGGCCGACGCCCTTGCCCTGAAACTGCGGGAGGTGCTGGACGGCCCCGCCGGCCAGGCCAAGGCTTAGGCGCGGGCGCCGGAATTATGAATAATAAAGGCGAAATTCTGGTCATTGATGACGATCACGCTTTCCTGGCGCTGTTTAGTCAAACGCTTACGGATGAAGGCTGCAGCGTGCGCACGGCCGACAGCGGCGAGGCGGCGCTGGCCGCGGTGGCGGTTAAGGTTCCGGAACTCATTTTTCTGGATATCCGCATGCCGGGCATGGACGGGTTCGAGGTTATAAAACAACTCAAGGCCAGGCCGGAAACCAGCGGGATCCCTGTGATCTTTTTAAGCGGCATTGCTGAAACCCCTGAACGCGTAGAGGGCCTTAAGCTAGGCGCCGTGGATTTCTTTTCTAAGTCCTTTCACCGCGACGAACTCCTGTACAAGATGCGGACCCATACCGAGCTTTACCGCCTGAGGGCCCAATGTGAACGGCAGGCACTGGCGCTCTCGCGGGAGCGGGACCAGTTGAAGGAAAGCGACGCGCGCTTCCGCGGGTTCTTTGAGAACCTGCCTATGGGCGTGGCCTTTTATAAACCGTCGGAAGACGGCCGGGATTTTATATTCCTGGATTTCAACCCGGAAGCCGAACGCCTGGACGGCGTCGCCAAAAAAGACCTGGTCGGCAAAAAGATCACCGAGGTTTTCCCGGGCGTGAAAGAGCTTGGCCTGCTGGAAATAATGCGGCGGACGGCCGCGGACGGCAACCCCCGCACGCTGACTTCCTCCTATTATAAAGACGACAAGCGCAGGGGCTGGCGTGAAAACACCGTCTACCGCCTGCCGGACGGGCAGATCACGGCCGTTTACCGCGACACCACGGAGATGGAGGAAGCGCGGCTGGTGCTGCGCGAGAGCGAGGAACGCTACCGCGCCGTAGCGGAATACGCCAATAACGCCATTTGCATCCTGAACGAGCAGGGCCGGTTCTTATGGGTGAACGACTGGGCGCTGTCCGTGGGCGGCTATTCGCGCGAAGAATATCTGGCCGTGGATTCTTTCCTCAAGTTCCTGGCGCCGGAGTCGGCCGCCCTTGTGCTTCCTAATTTTCAAAAAGCCGTCGCGGGCCTCCCTTATGAACATAACTACCAGTTTTTTTTCCTGAGGGCGGACGGACAAAAACGCCTGGGGGAAATGTACATGACGGACTACAAGGATAAGCAGGGGAAAATTAACCTCGTAGTCAGGATGCTCGACATAACCGAACGCGTACAGGCCGACGCCGAACGTGAACTGCTCACTAAAGCCATCGAGCAAGCCGGCGAGATCGTAATTATCACCGATATAGAGGGGAATATCCAGTATGTAAATCCGGCCTTTGAGACGGTGACCGGCTATCTCCGCGGGGAGGCGTTGGGGAAGAATCCCCGGCTGCTCAAAAGCGGCAAACAGGACGCGGCCTTCCACCGCGGCTTATGGGATACCATCGCTGCCGGCAAAACCTGGGCGGGCCGCATCGTCAACAAGCGCAAGGACGGGACTTACTACACCGAGGAATCAACCATTTCAGCGGTGAAGGACCCCTCCGGGAAAATAGTGAACTATGTGGCGGTGACGAAAGATATTACGGAGCAGCTCAGGCTCGAAGGGCAGTTTTATCAGGCCCAGAAAATGGAAGCGGTCGGGCTCCTGGCGGGCGGCATCGCGCATGACTTCAACAACATCCTGACAGCCATAAAGGGCTACTGCGCCATGGTTACCGGCGCTCTCGAACCGGAGGACCCGAACCGCGGGGATATGAACGAGATCATGAGCGCCGCCGACCGCGCCTCCACCCTTACGCGCCAGCTCCTGGCCTTCAGCCGGCGGCAGATCATAGACCCCAAAGTGACGGACCTGAACAAGACGTTCAACGACATGACCAAGATGCTCGGCCGCATTATAGGTGAAGGCATAAAATTATCCACAAAATTCAGCTCCGCTCCCTGTCTTGTCCTGGTGGATCCCGGCCTGATAGAGCAGGCGGCTATGAACCTGGTGGTGAACGCGCGCGACGCCGTCGGGAATGCCGGGAAGATAACGCTGGAAACGGAGGTGCTGCTGCCGCCAGATGAATTCTTCGCGGCCCGGCCGGCCTTCGCGCGCGGCCGGGTTGCTTGCGTAAAGGTGGGGGACAACGGCAGCGGCATGAGCCCGGAGGTTAAAAAGCATTTGTTCGAGCCGTTCTATACCACAAAGGCCCAGGGCAAAGGCACCGGGCTGGGGCTTTCTATGGTTTATGGGACCGTAAAGCAAAGCGGGGGCGATATAACGGTCGAGAGCGAGCCGGGCAAGGGCACGGTTTTCAAATTGTATTTCCCGCTGGCGGCGGGCGGGCCCGCGGAAACTTCCGGCGGTAAAGTGCCGGCAGGTCCCCAAAAGGGGACCGAGACGGTGCTGTTCGTGGAGGATGACGACAGTTTGCGCCGCCTCGGCGAGCGCCAGCTGCGCGCCAGCGGCTATACCGTGCTCTCCGCCGCCGACGGCAAAGAGGCCCTGGCGGCCGCCGAGCGCCACGGCAAACCGGTAGACCTTCTTCTGACGGACGTGGTCATGCCCGGCATGAGCGGCAGGGAGCTGGCCGCGGAGCTGGCGCGCCGGAAGCTGGTGCCCCGCACCTTGTTCATGTCCGGCTATACCGACAACTCCATGGTAAAACACGGGGTTCTCGAGCCTGGGATAGCGTTGCTGTATAAACCGTTCACGTTCGAGACGCTGACCGCAAAAATACGCGAGGTGCTGGACGGCCCCGCCGACCGCGCCAAGGCTTAAGCGCGGGCCAGGGGACGCTGATGACTATATGACTTTTTATTAACAAATTGAACCGAAAGCCGATAAATGATAATTTTTAACAGATGCTGGAACGCGTTAAAAAATATTATAACGAACATGAACCCGCCTGCACCGCGGGTTTATTCGTGGCCGGCTTCCTGTTCGACGTGCTGGCGGTGGGGCGCATCGACAAGCCGCACAACATCATCCACCAGGCCACGTATCTTTCGCTGTGCGCGTACCTGACCGGGCTGGAGCTGCGCGAAAGCCACGGCGGCTTCGTCCCGCACGAGCGCCTTAAGACCGCCTGGCGCTACCATGTAGGGGCCACGCATTTCATGCTGGGCACCCTGCTTAACATCTACACGCTCTTCTATTTCAAAAGCGCCTCGCTGGGCACCTCGCTGCTGTTCCTGCTGGCCCTGGTCACCGTGCTGGCTATAAACGAACTGAAGCCGTTCAAAGACTCCGGCACGCTGCTGCGCATGAGCCTGTTCAGCCTGTGCCTGGTGTCGTACTTCACCTACCTCATCCCCACCCTGATGGGCCGCATCGGCGTCTTGCCCTTCCTGGGCTCCCTGGCGGGGGCCAGCGCCTGCATTGCGCTGCTTACCTGGCGGCTTTACGCGAGCCTGCCCCACCAGCGGCTGCTGGTGCGAAGGCATGTGGTGTATCCCTTTGCCGGCGTGGCCGCCCTGTTCACCCTGCTCTATTTCGCCAATGTCATTCCCCCGGTGCCTATGGCGCTGTCGGAAATAGGCATTTACCACGGCGTCAGCCGACAGGGAGCCGGGTTCGAACTGACCACCACGCGCCCCCGCTGGAAGTTCTGGCAGCGGGGCGACCAGAAATTCCTGGCGCGGCCCGGGGACGCTATCTACTGCTGGGTGGTGGTGTTCGCGCCTACGCACTTTAACGAGCGCCTGGCCGTGCGCTGGCGCTGGCGCGCCCCGGACGGCTGGAGCCGGCCTGACACCATCCCGCTGGCCATTACCGGCGGCCGCGACGGCGGCTGGCGCGCCTTCACCGCCAAAGCCAACTACCAGCCCGGCCGCTGGCGGGTAGAGATAGTAACCTCCGACGGCCGCGAACTGGGCCGCATAGACCTTACCGTGGTCCCCGACCCTTCCACCGCCCCGCGCGAACCGCGCATCCTCCTGCGCTAGGGGGCCCCTGGCCTTCGTAAACCCGTCATGCCTTTGTCGGGTTGGCCTGCTATGCTATTTATGCGGCGTGGGGGGCTTATGCTTTATCTCTACCTGGACGAAAGCGGCGACCTGGGGTTTGATTTTGTAAATCACAAACCAACCGTACATTTCACAATAGCGGTACTCGAAATCCACGGATTTGATAACAACCGCGCTCTCGGCACAGCAGTAAAATTAACGCTTCGGCGTAAACTAAAGGCGCTGCGGGGCGAGAGCTCAGGCGAGTTAAAAGGGAGCGCTGCCGACCTCGCGACAAAAAAATACTTCTATGGGATAGCACGGCCTATTCCGTTCCGGATCTACTCAATAACGGTGCAGAAGGAGGCAGCCATGCAGGACTTCTGCCAGGACAAAGAAAGAATTTACAACTACCTCTCGTACCTTGTTCTCAACCGAGTCAGTCTCAACGATTCTCATGTGCGGGTGATCATCACAGTGGACAAAAGAAAAACACGCCCACAAATACGCGAATTCAATCGCCACATTATCGCGCAAGTGGAGTCCAGATTAAATCCCCATGTCCCGCTGGAAATATTACACATGTCCTCGCAGGAAGTGCCGCAGCTCCAGGCTGCGGACCTGTTTGCCTGGGGGATATTCAGGAAATATGAGCGCAAAGATACAGAGTGGCTAAATATCTTCAGCGCGCGGGTAGTATTTGACGGGATTTACAAGGGATAAAAAGAAGAAGAGCGGGCCTGGCAGGCTTGTCGCCCGGGCTATAGGCCACCATACGGAGGAGAACACCCGGAACCACCTGCTTTGGACTTACCGCTCTTCATAAATAGTATACCACCAGGAAAGTAATTATGTCAATGAGGACAGGCGAGAACATAGCCTTGGTATCCGTCTTAAAGGCGCCGCGCGACCTGGGCATAG
>MGUK01000048.1 GCA_001799995.1 Elusimicrobia bacterium GWF2_62_30 | reverse complement strand
GAGGAGGGACTGCGCGAAGCGCTGGAAGACCTGTCCGCCAGGCTGCGCGGCCGCGCGCCCTGCGCTTGCAAAGAGCCGGCCTAATATAGATATAATTGTGACGAAGAGCCCCAAACGGAGGTTTTTAGGGGATGTTTCTCTTTAAGCGGGGGGATAATGGTTCCGTATACAAGAACATCCAGGCAGTATATAGCAGCCGCACTCTGCCTGATCGCTTTCGTTTATTTGTTGACTGGCTGGGCGCTCTACCAGAGCCGGCGGCAGTATGAGCGCCAGGCTGAGCTGTCTGCGAGCAATCTTGCAAAGTCTTCGGCCATCAGCGTAAAAGGCATTCTGGATAAGCTTGATGTCGGCCTGTTCTCCTTAAGCAAGGAAGCAGCGCGCCAGAACGCCGCCGGGGGCATTGATAAAAAAACAATGGGGACTTATCTCCTTGCGCAGAAGGAGAGGCTCGCGGATTTTGAGGAGTTGTGGATCGCGGACGCAAAAGGCGACATTCACTGGGGCACTAAGCTCCCGGCCGGCAAGCCGGTGAATATCTCGGACCGGGATTACTTCCGCCTGCTTAAGTCTGCAAAGGCTGCACGGCTGGCCATCTCCCAGCCGGTAATGGGGCGCATCACCAAGGCCTGGTCCGTAGTAGCTGCCGTGCGCATTAACCGCGCCGACGGTTCCATGGCCGGAGCGGTTTTGGGCTCATTGCGGGCGGTAGACTATTTCAGCGCCATGTTTTCCGGAATAAATGTCGGTCCGGGAGGGGCCATAGAACTGCGTGACTCGCAGTTGGGCTTGATAGCCAGATACCCTAAACCCGGGGATATGGACAAGGAGGTCGGGTCCAGGGTGATGGCGGATAAGGAGTTAGAGACCTTCAAAGCGAACCCCGTAGCAGCGACTTACACGGCGATATCCGCGCGCTATAATGGCGAGAAACTGTACAGCTATCATAAAGTAGCGGGCTACCCTCTGTTCATCTTTATCTCCCAAAGCTCCGACAATCTATTCGTCCCCTGGTGGCAGCAGTTCGTGCTCGCTCTGGCGCTTTTAGGGCTGTTCACGCTTGCCGCCGGGCTGTTCATACAACTTGTCCGCAGAAGGGCGGCGGAGATGCTGAGAAGGCTGGACGAAACCGACAATAAGTACCGCCTGCTGGTGGAGGGCACCAATGACATTGTCTATTCCACTTCTTCGGAAGGGAGCATTACCTACTTAAGCCCGCAGGTCTCGCGTTACGGCTGGATTCCCGAAGAGCTGGTCGGGCAGAACTTATTGACCGCTATCGCCGAAGAAGACCGGGAGAGGGTGGCGGCCGAGCATGCCGCGACGGTGGAGGATGGCAATGAGATACACTCCCAATTCAGGGCTCTGACCAAGGACGGGCGGACAGTGTGGTTCTCGGACAACGCCAGGGTACGCAGGGACGAGAGCGGTAAGATAACAGGCACGGCCGGCGTGCTTGTGGATATTACCGTACGCAAGGCCGCGGAAGAGGCGGTAATACATAGTCAAAACCTGCTGAAAGAAACAGAAAAGATCGGCAAGGTGGGCGGCTGGTCGTTCAATATCGATACTATGAAACAGGTATGGACGGAAGAAGTGTACCGTATTCATGAGGTTGATATAAAACCTGGCCCGTCGGTTAAAGAAGGAATAAATTATTACGCCCCGGAGTCCAGGCCGATCATCGAGAGAGCGGTGCAGCGTGCTATCGAACATGGAGAGGGATTTGACCTGGAACTTGAAATAATAACGGCTAAAAACAACAGGCGCTGGGTGCATACCATCGGCCGGGCGGACCTGGCAAACCGCCGGATCTACGGCTTCTTTCAGGACATCACCCAGCGCAAGGCGGAGAAAAAACAACTGCTGGAAAGCGAGGAGCGCTACCGAAAGCTGGTCGATAGTGTGGGCAGCGAATATTTCTTCTACCAACATGACGCAGCCGGAATTCTTACCTACCTGAGCCCTTCGGTAACCGGCATGCTGGGGTATTCCGCGGAGGAACTCCTGGCCCATTACAGCGAGCGCCTTACCGACAATCCGGTAAATAAAGAAGCGCAGCGCTATACCGACCTCAGCCTCCGGGGAGAGGCGCAGGCGCCTTACCTGGTGGAGATCTTTCATAAGGACGGCTCCAGGCGCTGGCTGGAGGTGAAAGAGACCCCCATGCGCGGTCCGGACGGCGACGTGACCGGCGTGGAAGGCCTGGCGCATGACATAACGGAGCGTAAGCAAGCCGAGGCGGCCATACAGCTGAGCGAGGCGCGTCTCAGGAAAATAACGGACATGACTGTCGGTGTGGTCTACGAATACCGCTTGTACCCGGACGGCCGTTCCTGCTTCCCGTACGCCAGCGTGGGGATGAACGACATCTACGAGGTGACTCCGGAAGAAGTCCGCGAGGACGCCTCAATAGTATTCGGGCGCATACATCCCGACGATCTGAAGCGCGTCTCCGAGGCTATTTATGAGTCAGCGCGCACGCTTACGGATTTCCACTGCGAACTGCGCATGGTCCTGCCCCGGCAGGGGCTGCGCTGGCGCGTGAGCCATGCCAGGCCGGAGCGCTTGCCCGACGGCAGCACGCTGTGGTATGGCACCATCACCGACATCACCGAGCGCAAGCGGGTGGAAAACGAGCTTAAGGATAGCGTTAGCAGGTTTAATCAGCTGGCTGAGCAGAGCCGCACCTGCGCCTGGGAAGTGGACGCGGCGGGGCTTTACACTTATGTCAGCCCTGTTTTTGAATCGGTTACCGGGTATAGCCGTGAAGAGTTGGTGGGCAAACGGCACTTCTACGATATTCATCCCGAGGATGGCCGGGAAGCCTTTAAAAAAGGAGCCTCAGAGATCTTTGCGCGGCAGGAAAGGATAACCGCTTTGCAGAACCAGATCAAGACCGCGACAGGAGATGTCCTGTGGGTATCCACCGAGGGTCTGCCTGTTCTTAACGCTAAAGGTGAACTCTCCGGCTACCGCGGTTCCGATACGGACATCACCGAGCGCAAGCGTTCGGGACTGGAGAAGCTCAAACTACAGCAGGAATTAGCGCAGTCGCAAAAAATGGAGTCCGTCGGGCGCCTTGCCGGCGGCGTGGCGCACGATTTTAATAATATGCTTACGGCGATTGGCGGCTACGCCGGGTTCCTGATGCGCGGGATGGGTGAAGACGATCCGAAGCGGGAGGATGTAAAAGAGATAATAGTGGCTACAGAGCGTGCAGCCTCGCTGACTAAACAGCTTCTTGCCTTCAGCCGTAAACAGATCCTCAATCCTCAGGTAGTTGACCTCAACGCTTCCGTAGCTGGCGTGTCGAAATTGCTAAAGCGGCTTATAGGCGAGGAGATACAACTTCAAGCTAAATTCGCGGTACAGGAATGTGCGGCCATGGTGGACCCAGGCCAGATAGATCAGGTGCTTGTCAATCTTGCCGTAAACGCGCGGGACGCCATGCCCAAAGGGGGAACATTAACCCTGGAGACCGCAATTGTCAATCCGGACGCGCTCTTCTCCCTGAGGCATCCGGGCCTGCCGCCGGGGCCCATGGTGTGCTTAACAGTACGCGATACCGGCTGTGGAATGACCCCTGAGGCCAAAGAGCACTTATTTGAACCTTTCTTTACTACTAAAGAACATGGTAAAGGTACGGGCTTGGGGCTTTCTACTGTTTTTGGAATTATTAAACAGAGCGGCGGCGAAATAGAATGTGAGAGTGAACCAAATAGCGGTACTGTTTTCCGGATATATCTCCCGTATATGGGAACTTCTGTTTCAATTAAGGATAAGGATAAGGCTAAGCCTGAGGATACTCTCTTGCGTGGCAGCGAGACTATATTGCTGGTTGAAGATGAGGACATACTGCGCCGCTTGGCTGAGCGATTGTTGAAAATGAATGGCTACACTGTAATAGCAGCAGCCGATGGGAAGTCCGCCCTGGAGGCGGCCCAACGCTATGGGAAGCCTTTTGACCTGCTTGTGACGGATGTAGTAATGCCGGGCATGAACGGCCGTGAGCTTGCTAAAGAGATAGCTGCCCGGAAATTGGCGGGCAGGACGTTGTTTATGTCAGGTTACACGGATGACGCTATAGTAGAGCACGGTGTGCTTGAACCCGGTATCGCGTTCATTTATAAACCGTTCTCGGTTGAAGCGCTTTCAGAAAAACTGCGCGAGGTACTGGACGGCCCCGCCGACAAAGCGAAGCCGTAAGCATGATTTCTCCGACGAGTCTGCTTTGTCCCGCGTTGCTGTGCTATACTAATTCGCGGGGTGGAGCAGCCTGGTAGCTCGCAAGCGAGTGGAGTAGGGGGATCAGGACATATCAGAAGGCATCAGCACGACGAGAGTCGTGCTTTTTTATTCTCTTGAGGAATCAGGAGAAGTCGCAAGACATACCTAGAAGCGATCACGAATCCGATCACCATTTCCAACCGATCACTTTCCGATGAATCAGGTTCGATAACTGCCGAATGTGTGCGACGTTGCCCAAGCCTAAATCGCTTTGACTTTACGAATAACTTTATGTAAACTTTATGCATGTATAAGCCTGAATTTAAAGTCCCGGCCCGGGTCTATCGTCTCCTGGAAAATATAGCGGAGATCAAAGAGCAGATCCGCGCCTCTGCCGTAAAGGTTCCCTGGGTGCCTTCCCTGGTAAAAGACGCCATGGCCCGCGCCGCCTGGGGTTCAACCGCCATAGAGGGGTGTACGCTCTCCCTAGATGCCGTAAAGGGCCTGATGGAGGGGAAAAAGGCGCTGGGCTATCCCAATAAAGACGTGCGCATGGCCCAGAACTACCTTGCCGCGCTGGAGTGGCTGCAAAAGCGGGAGAAGGCCGCCCATGTTACCGAGAAAGACGTTTTATTCCTGCATAAGCTTATGGGTGAGGGGGCCTGTGACGATGGCCCCGTAGGCGCTTACCGGCGGTTGGATGTGCGGGCAGGACTGCATGTCGGAGCTCCGTGGAAGCAGGTTCCCGGTCTTATGCGTGAGTTGCTGCATTGGCTCGATACCGGGGCCAAAGAGTTGCCGGCTGTCTTCTCTTCGGCCCTGCTTCATCTGCGCTTTGTGGAGATTCACCCTTTCCGCGACGGCAACGGGCGCGTGGCCCGGGCGCTGGCCACTTGGCAGCTCTATAGGGCAGGTTTTGATACTCTTCATGTCTTCGCCCTGGATGAAATATTGCTTGAGAATCGTGCCCTGTATATAAAAGCGCTTCAGCGCGTACAAGTTGAGGGAGAGGACTTGGGCTCCTGGTTGGAGTTCATGTCCGAAGCCGTGCTGGAAACCCTTGAGCGGGCACAGGGCCGCATGGCCGCGCTCGGCTTGAAGGACAAGGGGCTGCCGGTGTCGCTGACCTTGCGTCAGGAAAAACTTCTGCGCACCCTGCGCGAGCGCGGCCCGCTGGGCATCAGGGAAATAGCCCGCGCCCTGCGCGTAACCGCCCCCGGCGCGCATTATGCGCTGAAGCCCCTTTTGAAGGCAGAGGTAGTCTCCACAGAAGGGGCGCACAAGAATACAAAGTATTTGCTTAAATGACATAGTTCGGGACCACAGTTCCGCATGTCTAAAGAGGGGTAGGGTGATTAACTTCTTAGCCTAAGCCCAATTCCTGGGTCTAAAGTTGTTGGCTTCTCCGGATGTTTACCTGTGCGGAGTGCGTAATATTCCTTATGGCGGAGCGGCGCCGCATACAATATCCTTTAATAGATTGTGCAGCGGAAAAAGGAAAACGCATGAACTTATTCCGCGGGAAAATGGTTGCAGGCGGATTAGGTCTCGTTCTGGCCGGCCTAGGTTCGCTGCTGCTGCTGCCTGCGCCCGCCTTTGCCGGGGAGTGGGAACTTGGAGGCCTTGTAAATTTTAATACAGGTACGTACGGCGCGGGGGACCGCACGAACTCCGTTTATATGCCTTTTACGGTGACACGACATTATACTGACGGGGAGTTCTCTGTAACGGTGCCGTACCTGCGTCAGAGCGCCTGGGGCCAGGTGATCTGGTTAGGCGGCAAGCCGGTGCGGCCGGTCAGGGGGCCGGTGTCGGTATCCGTTCCGGCGCAGGCCGGCCTAGGGGATATACTACTGCGGGGCGGCTATACGCTTATGCGCGAAGCGGCGGACGGTTTCGGCATGGAGGTATACGGACAGTTGGAACTGCCTACCGCCGATAAGGAAAAATGGCTGGGCACCGGCGAGATGGACGAAAGCGCCGGGCTTAAGTTTACTAAAGAAATGCTTCCGGGCTGGTTGCTGCTGGCCTCCGGAGGCTACACCTTGGTGGGCGACCCGCCCGGGACGGACTTTAACAACCAACTCTCCTTGGGGTTGGGCGTCAAAAGGTCTCTGAGCGATAAACTTTCTATGGCCGTGCAGTATGAAACGGAGAGCTCTATAGTTTCCGGAAACCCTGCCCCGGCCAGCCTGAACGCCCTGGTTACGTACCTGATGCCGGACAGTTTTCTGGCTACAGGGGGGGCTTCGCTGGGTCTGTCCGACGGCAGTCCGGAAATAGGCCTAAGCCTGGGGGTCAGCCAGAAGTTTTAAAAATAACGCTTGAACAGGCGTAGCACGACCTAGGATAGTTGATCAGCAGGCATCACAAGGAATCACTTTTCTGGATTTTCCCCGAACCGATCACAAATCCGATCACCATTATTTAGCTGATCACTATTTTGAGTCGAGAGGGGGAAACTGAAAGCCTGTAAATCCCTATTTTCTCGTCGGAGAAAGTTGCTATTACCTCCGCACCTGTGCTATAATACATGTGCGGGGTAGAGCAGCCTGGTAGCTCGCAAGGCCCATAACCTTGAGGTCGCAGGTTCAAATCCTGCCCCCGCAACCAAAAGCCCTTGAATAATTTCAAGGGCTTTTGCTTTGTTGCGGGGGAGCGGGACATAATTATGTCCCGCGTCAGGATTTGAAAGGCGGAGCCGCGAGGGCAGCAGCCCGCAGCGGTGAGCCGGGGTCGCGGCCCGAGGCGCGCGACGGCGCGCCGAGGAGCTGTGACAAAATCCTGCCCATCAGGTAAAAGCCCTTGAATAATTTCAAGGGCTTTTGTTTTTGTCTCGGGAAATATTTCACCGCATGCTTCTGGTTCTAAAGGCCTAAGAGGGGGAGGGCCTTAAGAGTCCGCGCGCCTGGGCCTTTAGCTTCTTAGGGCGGCACGGACATGTTTTATACGATTTGACTGTAATCAAAAATGTTCCACGGAGGCTATAAGTGAAAACAATACTCAGCATGATGATGATCGCCGCGGCCGTTTGCCCGGTTTCCGCCGGGGTGATGGACGGCGCCGCTAATTTCGGTTTTGTTCCCGGGGGCAAGATCGAAGCCCCGGCCGTAACCGCTCCCGCCAAAATATACGGCGACCTGCGCGGCCAAAACGAAGCCAAGTTCTGTTTTGAAGCTGCCGGCGATCTCTCCCTTATTAAGGAAGTAGGCATGCCGGTGAAGTTCTGCGTTTCCGGCCTGGCGCTGGAAAGGCTGCCCGGCGGAGCCATGAAGCTGAACCTGGTTTCCGACAACCGGGCCCTTAAGCCCGCCAAGACCTCCTACGTGTTCGAGAACGGCGCGCTGAAATACGCTTCCGTGCAGGTTTTCGACACTTACGACGAGATGTACTTCGGCGAGATCTTCGTGCAGGCCCCGGTTTATCCCAACGGCAACCTGATCCCCGGCGCGGAAGTCAAGATCGCCGCCAGGGGCGCCATCAACCCGCCCAGCGGCGAGCTGATCTATTTTAACGTCAGCTACGGCAAGCCGCTGCCGCCGCCGCCTCCCGTCACCAACGGCCCCTGCTTTACCCGGGCCGCCCAGGAAACGGCCGACGAGGTAGGCATGCCGGTAAAGTTCTGCCTGGCCGGCGCCATGCTGGTGCGCAAGAGCGACGGCGGCCTGGAGCTTTCCGTGGCCGGCGACCTGCACGGCCAGTTCCCCGCGGCGTATGAGCTGAAGGCCGGCGCCAGCTACGTGCGCGCCACCATCTTCAGCCGCGAGGAAGGCTATATGTCCGTCACCATGGGCAAGATAGACCTGCTCTTCCCGGTGTTCCCCAACGGCGACGTGGACCCCAAGGGCCAGGCCCTGGTGGACGCGGTTGCCGGGCACAACTACGATATCTATCATTCCCAGTGGGAATACTCGGCCGTGGCTTACAAAGCCGGCCCCGCGAAGTAGTTCTGACCGACCGTAATAAAAGAACCGGGCTCCGTAAGGGCCCGGTTCTTTTTCTATATGATTGACTTGCGGCGGTGAAATATCCATAATTTACACATTAATAACGTTGCCGGTCCCCGGAGGACTATGGAAAGTCACGGCTTTGAAGAGCGGTTGAAAGCGGAAACCAGGATGCGCGCCATAGAGGACCGCCTGGCCAAGCTGGAGAAAACCCTTAACGTGGTGCGCCCCGCCCAGCCCCTGCCGCCGGCCCAGCCGGCCGTGCCCGTCCCGGCCCTCCAGTCCGCCCTGCCGCCCCGGCCCGCCGTACTGCCCGTAGCCCCGCCCATGCAGGCGCAAGCACGGACGAAGTCGCGCCCCGCCAACTGGCTGGGCGTAGTGGCCGTTATCTGTTTTGTGCTGGCCGCCGGTTTCATAATAAAACTTTCGCTGGAGTCCGGCTGGCTTACGCCGGAAAGGCAGATAGGCCTGGCCGCGATGTTCGGGCTTTCTCTGATAGCGGTGGGCCTCTCCCTGCTCACTTCCGACCGCGAATACGCGGGCTACCTGCCGGCCGCGGGCATCATCGTGCTGTACGCGTCGGTCTTCGCCGCGCACCGGCTGTACTCGCTGATCCCTTTCGAGACGGCCATCTCCATGACCGCGCTGGTCTCGGCCCTGTGCATCTGGCTTTACACGCAGATCCGGGACGATCTCTACCCCGTTACCGCCGCGGTCGGTTCCTACGTCGGGCCGCTGCTCCTGGGCCTGGACTATAAGTCCGTTTTCACCGTCTATTACTACCTGTTCTGCTCCATAGGCTTCTCGGTCATCTCCATCTGGGTGCGCTCGCGCATCCTCACCATCGTGGCGGCCTACCTGTCCATCATGATGACGGCCCTGACCGGGCTGGCGCTGCGCCAGGACGGCCTGATCGTCACCATGCTGGCGCTCAACTTCGTGATTTTCACGGGAGGGACTTTCCTCTATACCGCCCATCACGAGACGCCGCTAAATGAGAACGAGTCCATGAGCTTCCTGCCGGTGCTGATGTTCTTCTACGCGATGGAATACTATTTCATCGAGCGCATCCATCCCGGCCTGGCCCCCTGGATCTCGCTGGGCTTCGCCGGCGTGCTCCTGGGCATCTACCTGGCCGCCAAACAGCGCTTCCCGGACGGCAAGGTGGCCAGCGGCTCGATGATCCTCGCCTTCGTTACGGTGGTCTGCTTCCATTCCTTCTACCTGGAGCTGCTGCCTTCGGAGGCCCGGCCCTGGCTGTTCGTGGCGCTGGTGTTCGGCCTTTGCTTCCCGTCCGGCACGCTGAGCGGCCGCACCAGGGACAAGTCAATGCGCATCCCGACGTTCGGCGTCCTGGCCGTACTGCTGCTGGAATACCTTTCCATGGCGTCCAAGCTCCTTTCTACGGATTCGTCCTCGACGCTTTTCGTCGCGGTCTTCTCGGTGGCCGCCCTGTGGGCGCTGATCTATTTCAGGGAAGAGGAATGGTCGGGGCGGGGGGAATACACGCCGCTGCTGGGTTCGGCCCACCTCCTGGCCATCCTGGCGCTGTACAAGCTCACCAGGGACAGCGGCTCGCTGGAGGTTTCCATCTCCTGGCTGGTCTACGCCGTGGCCGTCATGGCTTTCGCTTTCTCCCGCCGGGACGAGGCCATGGCCAGGTCCGCCGTCTTCGTGCTGGCTTTCGCCGCCGGCAAGGCCCTGCTCTACGACGCGGCCGCGGCGCCGACCATAGTGCGGATAGTTTGCCTGCTCCTGACCGGCGCGGCCCTGTACGGGGCCGGGTTCTTCCTGCGCAAGATCTCGGGCTGGAAGACCGGGGCGCCCACGCAGCCGTGAGCTCGGCAGGAAATCGGCGGCATTAATTTAGTAATATATTGGCGTTAGGAAATCAGCAGGAGGAACATTTAATGAAGAAACTACTTATCACTGTTTTCGCGCTCGCGCTGGCCGTGCCCGCCATGGCGCAGGATGCCGCGGCGCCGGCCAAAGATACCTCGGGCCTTACCGAGGACCAGAAAGCCCTGTACTTCCTGGGCCAGGCCGTCAGCTCCAAGATAAAGCAGTTCGAGTTCACCGCCGATGAGACCAAGACCATAGTGAAAGGCTTTTCCGAGTCCCTCGCGGGCCAGGGGCTGACGATCGACGAGAAAGTGTACGGGCTGAAGCTCAACGAGCTCCTGAAGGCCAAGCAGGAAGCGCTGCTGGGCAAAGAGAAAGCCAAGGGCAAGGAATTCGTGGAGAAGATGGCCAAGGAGACCGGCGCCGTGAAGCTGGCTTCCGGCATGGTGTACATCCCCGTGAAGGAAGGCGCCGGCGCGGCCCCCAAGGCCACCGACATGGTGAAGGTCCACTACCACGGCACCTTCCCCGACGGCAAGGTTTTTGACTCTTCCGTGGACCGCGGCACCCCCGCCGAGTTCCCGCTTGCCGGCGTGATCCCCTGCTGGACGGAAGGCGTCCAGAAGATGAAGATCGGCGGCAAGGCCAAGCTGGTCTGCCCCTCCGAGACCGCCTACGGCGACATGGGCGCGGGCGGCGCCATCCCCGGCGGCGCCACGCTGGTGTTCGACGTGGAGCTCCTGGAGATAATGAAGGAACCCGTAGCGGAGAAGCCCGCTGCCGGCGCTAAACCTGCCGCCAAGCCCGCGGCCAAACCCGCCGCCAAGCCGGCCGCGGCCAAACCCGCCGCCAAGCCCGCGGAAAAGAAATAATCACAGCGGACAGGCAGACAAAAAAGAGGCCCCGGGAAATATCCCGGGGCCTTTTTTTATTGCCGCAGGCCGTCTACTTCTGCTCGGGCTGCGGCTTTATGGCTACTGATAAGAGGATGGAAACGGCCAGTATCCCCATCACCACGCCCAGGGAAAGCAGCGACGGGATCTTGTAATAGCCGGAGATGAGCATCTTCATGCCCACGTAGAACAGGATTATTGAAATGCCCCCCTTGAGATAGCGGAACAGGTCCATGATGGAGGCCAGCAGGAAGTAGAGCGAGCGCAGGCCTACCACGGCGAAGACGTTGGAGGTGTAGACTATGAACTTATCCGTGGAGATGGCCAGCACCGCCGGGATGGAGTCCACGGCGAAGATCAGGTCCGAGGTTTCCACCACCACCAGGGTGGCGAACAGCGGGGTGGCGTGCCAGATGTTCCTTTTCACGAAAAACTCGCCGCCGGTGGGCTCTTTGTCGATGGGGATGATCTTCGCGAGCAGCTTCAGCACGGGGTTGGCGCCCGGGTCTATCTCCCCGTCCTTCTGGAGCATCATCTTCACGGCGGTCAGGATGAGGATGCCGCCGAAAACATAGATCAGCCATTCGAACGTATGGATAAGTTTGACGCCGGTGAAGATGAGGATAAGGCGCATAAAGACGGCGCCCAGGATGCCCCAGGTCAGGATCTTCGGCTGGTATTTTTTGGGGATGCCGAAGTAGGCGAAGATCATGATGAACACGAACATGTTGTCCATCGAGAGGGAATACTCGATGACATAGGCCGTGAAGAACTCTATCATCTTGTTGAAGCCGAGCATGCGCCCGGTGAGGAAGCCGAACATCGCGGCCACCAGCACCCAGAAAGCGCAGAGCATCATGGCCTCTTTACGGGTGATCTCGTGCGCCCGTCCGGCCGACAGCTTTATGTCCGCCACGAAAAGCACCGTGGCGGTCACCGCGAACACTATCCACATTATCTCGGGAGAAGTCATATAAAGGAGATTATATAAAAAAGGCGCGGTTTACTTTTGGCGCGATATTGTTTAGAATTAATTATCAAATTCCGTTAGGAGGAAAAATGAGCGAAACATTCGATATCGTACTGCTCCTGGCCCTGCCGGCTTCCGGCAAATCCGAGGTCAGGCGCTTCCTGGCCAACGTGGAGCCCGAGCGGCTAAAAAAAGAATTCCACATAGGCGCCAACCTGCAGCTGGACGACTTTCCCTACGTGCACATGATGCGCCGCGCCGACGACGAACTTGGCAAGCTCGGCAAGGGCCGGATCTTCTTCAAAGCCGGCGACAAGCCGTTCCAGGACACCAGGGACTGGGGCACGCTGATCCACCTCCTTAACGAGGACTACCACGACCTGATGAAGAAGAACGTGGTGAAGGCCGATTCCGCCGCCGACCTGCTGATGAAGCGCATAGACAAGGCGGGGGAGAAGGCCAAGATAGCCCCGCGCCTGGCCAAACTGGACGCCGGCACCTGGAAGACGATAGCCGGGGCCCTGGAGAAAGAGGCCCGCGCCATGCTCGACGAGAAGCACGCCGCCTACCCCGCTTCCTTCGAGGGCAAGACCATCGTCATCGAGGCCGCCCGCGGCGGTCCCGATAAATCGACCTTCCCGCTGCAGGACCCGCTGGGCTACCAGTACTCCCTCAGGGAGCTGGACCCGGAGATCCTCAAGCGCGCCGTCATCCTCTACGTCTGGGTGACCCCCGAGGAGAGCCGCCGCAAGAACACCGCCCGCACCAACCCCGACGACCCGGGTTCCATCCTGCACCACGGCGTACCGATGGACGTGATGCTGGGCGATTACGGCTGCGACGACATGGACTACCTGGAGAAGAACTCCGAAGTCCCCGGCACCATAACCATTAAGGCTCAGGGGCAGACCTTCCACCTGCCCATAGGCCGCTTCGACAACCGCGTGGACAAGACCTCGTTCCTGCGCGTGGAGAAGAAGGACTGGGACCCGAAGATGGTGGCCGACGTGACCAACGGCATAAAGGGCGCCACGGACAAGCTGTACTCGATGAAGGCGGCCGCGAAGTAAGAAAGCCGCGGGCAATAAAAAAACCGCCGGGACCGTAAGGCCCCGGCGGTTTTTTATTTGCCCCGTCCTCAGGCGGCGGGGACGTTGAGCTTGCTGTGATGCCTGCCGTAGAAGAAGTAGATGGCAACGCCTATCGCCATCCAGATGAACAGCCGCAGCCAGGTGGCCAGCGGCAGGAAGGCCATCTGCATCAGGCAAACCGCGGCCCCGGCGATGGAAACGAACCACACCGCCGGCGTCTTGAAGGGGCGGGGGATATCCGGCTGGGTGTGGCGCAGCACCAAAATGCTCACACAGACGATGGTGAAGGCCAGCAGCGTGCCGATGGAGACCATCTCGCCCAGCGCGCCGATGGGGAACAGGCCGCCCAGCACGGCGGCCACCGCGCCCGTCACTATGGTGGTGATGTGGGGAGTGCGGAACTTCGGGTGCACGCTGGAGAACACCTTGGGCAGCAGGCCGTCCATGGCCATGGAGTAGAAGATGCGGGGCTGGCCCAGCAGCAGCACCAGGATCACCGAGCTCAGGCCCGCTATGGCTCCCAGCTTGATGAAGGGCCGCAGCCAGAACAGGCCCTGGCCGGCGGCGTTCACACCCACGGCGATCGGGTCCGGTACCAGCAGCTCTTTGTAGCTCACTATGCCGGTCAGCACCAGCGAGACCAGGATGTAGAGGACGGTACAGACCACCAGCGAGCCCAGGATGCCGATGGGCATGTCCCGCTGCGGGTTCACCGCCTCCTGCGCCGCCGTGGAGACCGCGTCGAAGCCGATGTAGGCGAAGAAGATAACGCCCGCCCCGCGGATGACGCCGCTCCAGCCGAACTGCCCGAAGACGCCGGTGTTCTCGGGCATGAACGGGTGCCAGTTGGCCGTGTTCACATAGGAGGCTCCGAAGGCGATGAAGAGTATGACCACCACCACTTTGGCGAACACGGCGAGATTGTTGAAGTTCGCCGATTCCTGTATGCCCACCACCAGCAGCGCCGTGACGGCGGCGATGATGAGAACGGCCGGCAGGTTGATGATCGCGCCGGTGGTGCCCCAGCCCGCCGCCACGTCGTAGGAGAAAGGCGCGTTGCACAGGGCCGCGGGGATGGTAACGCCGACGTCCTTGAGGAAGCTGGTGATGTAGCCGGACCAGCCCACGGAGACGGTGGCCGCCCCGAAGAGGTATTCCAGGATCAGGTCCCAGCCGATGATCCAGGCGAGGAATTCGCCGATGGTGGCGTAAGAGTAGGTGTACGCGCTGCCCGCGATCGGGATCATGGCGGCGAACTCGGCGTAGCACAGGCCGGCGAAGGCGCAGCCCACGGCTGAAATGATGAAAGAGAGCACGATGGCCGGCCCGGCGTACTGCGCGGCCGCCTGGCCCGTCAGCACGAAGATGCCGGCGCCGATGATGCCGCCGATGCCCAGCAGGGTCAGGTTCATGGCGGTAAGCGAGCGTTTCAGCGAATGTTCTTTCTCTTCGGCCTGCGCCAAGAGCATGGTTATGGATTTTTTGGACCAAAGGGCCATTGTTGTCTCCTTAAGAATGCGTAGCTTGTCCCAAACGATTTAGAATATTACTAATTTCATCGTTATTATTCAAACTCGAAGGGTCGGCGGGACCGCCGGAAAGGATCCGGGCCCGGATCGGTTAATGTGAGATTTTGTAAATCTCTATATAATTTACTATTATATAACGCAGTTAATTGCCGAGATAGCTCAACTGGTAGAGCAATCGCTTCGTAAGCGATAGGTTGTGGGTTCGAGTCCCATTCTCGGCTGAAATTTTCAGTTCATAATGGCAAAAAAGAACGATTACCAGGTTTCCGAGTTCGAGGGGCTCAACTTCGCCCCCGGCGTGAGCTTTGCCCGCAAGGCCATCTGGTGGTGGGTCCCCGTCCTTTACCTCCTTATCTCCGATTCCTTCTACCTGCGCACTTACGACTCCGCGCAGGTCAAGATAACCCTGCTGCAGATGGGCGGGGTAAGCATGCTCGCCATGTGGGTGTCGCTGCTCATCCTCGAGGGGCGCCGCGCGTTCCGCAAGGAAGACTTCATCCTGCTGGCCCCGTTCTTCGCCTACTTCATCTATATCATCGTCTCGTTCGTCCATGCGCCGTATACCGGCCCCAGCGTGGACGACTTCGTGCGGTATATCCTGTACATGTCGGTGACGCTGATAATCATCCGCGAGTTCACCACGGAATCCATCGACCGCCTCACTAAGATCCTGCTGATAACCGCGTATATCTCGGTGCTGTACGGCTTTGTGCAGTTCCTCGATACCCGCTGGTTCCCGCCCAAGGAGCAGGGGCCCGGCATCGACCCGTTCATCTGGCGCTGGGCGTTCGCGCAGCGCGTGTTCTCCACTTACGGCAACCCCAACTTCTTCGGTAATTTCCTGGTGCTGATCCTGCCCATAGCCGTGACGCAGTTCATGAAGCGCAAGTCGGTGATCCTGCTGCCGCTCATTTTCCTGGACCTGCTCTGCCTTTACGCCACGGAGACCAAGGGCGCCTGGCTGGGCTTCGGCATCTCCTTCTTCATCTTCTGCGTGTTCTACGGCTACTTCTTCCTGCGCGACCGCCTTAAGATCAGCAAGCTGAACTTCCTGCTGATCTCCTCCATAGTCCCGGTGTGCGCCTTTGCCGCCGTTATCTTCTACGCGTACATGCGGCCTATCTCCGTCAGGTTCCGCGTGGCCACCTGGCTTTCCACCTGGGAGATGATCGAAAGCCACCCGCTTACCGGCGTAGGCGTGGGCAGCTTCAAGGTGATCTATCCCGCCTACCGCCGCCCGGTCATCTTCCATATAGAAGGCAAGCACAACACCGAGACGGACCACGCCGAGGACGAACATCTCGAGCAATGGATGGACAACGGGGTGATCGGCGGCGGCATCTACCTCTGGATAATAATCTTCGTGACCACCGTAGGCCTGCGCGGGCTCTCCGCGCTGACGGACAACCTGAAAGGCGCCAGGCCGCCGCCGGTGGCTTACGACCTGCTGGGCTACCTTACGGCCCTGCTGGGGATGCTGGCGCACAATTTCACCGACGTCAGTATGCGTTTCGTTTCTTCGGGCATCTTCCTGGGCCTCCTGCCGGGCGTGATAGTGAACCTGTCCCGCGGCCGGGCGCTGTGGGAGCTGCATTACAAGGACGAGGGCACGGCCGCCGTCCCCGAAGAAAAGAAGCGACCCTCGGTCGTCTTCAGCGCGTTCATGTGGGCGTCCCGCGGCGTCGCCCTCTGCGGCACGTTCTACATGTCGTTCCTTATTCTCAGCCAGTTCGCGGAGCTGCAGGGCCCGCTGCGCAGCTATAACGCCGGCGGGGAGATCCTGCAGTGGTACATAGGCTGGACCATCATGCTGGCCTGCGTCGCCGCGGGCGCCGGGGTTTTTGGCGGCATCATCCTTAAAGGCGTTTCCATAGCCGCGCCCGTGGTGCTGCTGGCTTCGCTCTTCCCGATCTACTATTTCTGGGGCTGGTTCAAAGGCGACGTCTACCATAACATGGCCATCTTCTTCTCGAAGCAGGGCAAGTGGGAAGACGCGATAACCTACTACAAGAAGGTGAACACCCTCAACCAGTTCTTCATCATGCCGTACTATTTCACGGGCAACGTCTTCAACGACCGCTTCGACATGAACAAGACCTTCCGCCCGGAATGGGGGGACAAGCCCGGCGAGCCGCGCACAGATTTAGACAGGGCCATGGACGCGTACGAGCATGTGCGCGCGATAGCCCCCAATTACGTGCAGATGCACCACCAGGTGGGGCTGATGTACATGAAGATGTTCGAATACCTCCAGAAGAACGGCAAACCTAAAGAGGCGGACGAATATCTCGACCGGGCCCTGGCGCGCTTCAACCTCTACGAGCGGCTGGACCCGGTGTACCCGCTCAACTATTACCGCAAGGCGCAGGTGTACATCATACGCCAGCAGCTGCCGTCGGCCGAGCGCGAATACCTGCATAACCTCGAAGCGTGGAAGTGCTACGTCGATGGCCATCTCCACGATTCCCCGGAGGCTTATACGAATCTGGCCAACGTGCAGTACGGCCTGGGCAAATTCAAGGAAGCCGCCGAAAATTACCGCCTGGCTCTCGAGAAGGACCCTAATTTCGAACAGGCCCGGCGCAACCTGGCCGTAGTCCGGGCGAGGCTGGGCCTCGGGCCGCCGCCGCTGCTAAAGTAAATGGCGGAAACAGAGAACGACCTGAAGGTGCCGCGCGGCCCGCTTGCTTTGCTGCTCACAGCGGCGTTCTTCATCTCCCCGCTGCTGTTCTTCACGGACCTTACCCGCAACCCCTATTACCTGCAGATAACCCTGCTTAACGTCGCGCTGCTCGGGGCGGCCGCGCTGTATATCCGCGCCTCCATGCAGCGGCGCGCCTGGCTGCTGCCGCGCACGCCCGTAGATAAGCCCATGGCCGCGCTGGCGGCCGCCTACCTGCTGTCCTTTTTATTCTCGCTGGCAGGCCACGAGCGCTTCTTCTGGCCCGCCATGCTGTCCGAGGGCCTGCGCGCCGGCCTGTTCTTCCTGGTCAACTGCCTGGTGGTCTTCTATCTTTCCTTCAGCCTGCCGTTCTCCGGCCCCGGCGACGAGGAAGTGCCGGCCGGCAAATGGCTGGCCCTGATCCTGGCCTGGGGAGGGCTCTGGTTCCTGTTCCCGTGGCTGAGGGTCCCCGCTGCCGGTCCCGGGCTGCTGGCGCACCTGGCGGACCCGTATGGCGCGCTGGTCTGGGGCGCCGGGATCTACGCGGCGTACCTGCTCACCCGGCGCTGCCGGCAGGAAGACCTGCTGCACCTGGCGCTTTCCGTCGGCGCGATAGCTTCGCTCTACGGCGTGCTGGAATACTTCCACATCGAAGTGATCTGGGCCAAGCTGGTGAACCCGTACGGGAACCGTTCCGTTTCCACCTTCGGCAATCCCAATTTCATTTCCTCGTACGTGGTCCTGCTGCTGCCGCTGGCCGTCTGGCGGCTTATCCGGGCCGATACGGCGGTGAAGCGCTGGTATTACGGCCTGGTGTTCCTTTCCTTCGGCGGGATGCTGATGGCCAGCCTTACCAGGTCTTCCTGGCTGGGCGCCGCCGCCGGGCTGCTGGTCTTCGCCGCTTTCGCCCTGCGCGGCGGCGCGGCCGCTGCCAATAAAAAATTCCTCTCCTGGTTCTTCGCGGCGGCCCTGGTGCTGATGTTCCTCTGGCCGTCCGCCTCGCTCAAGCCGTTCAGCTCCGGGCTTATCGAGCGCGTGTCGGAGGGCGCCTCCAGGCTCGGTTCCCCGTCGGCCGCTACGCTGACGGTAAGCCGGGAGAAAATGTACGCGTCCTTCCACCAGCGCCTGCTCATCTGGACGAGCGCCTGGCAGATGGGGCTCGAGAACCCGCTGCTCGGCAACGGCTGGGGCCAGTTCGAGCTTTTCTACCCTTTTTTCCAGGGCCGGCTGATGGTGAATTTCCCGACGGCGCGCGAAATACGCACCCACGCCAATAACGCCCACAATGAAATACTGGAGCAGTGGTCCCAGGCGGGGCTGCTGGGCCTCGGGATCTACCTGTGGCTCCTGGCAGCCCTGGCGGCCGGTTTTTACCGGTTTTACCGCCTGGCCCCTCCCGAAGCCGGCGGCGAGGCGGCGGCCCTGGCAGCGGGCCTTGCGGGGATGCTCGTGGATAACATGCTCAACGTTTCGCTGCACTTCGCCGTGCCCGCGCTGGCCTTCTGGTGGGTGGCGGGCGCGCTGTCGCGCCGCACCTGTGCCGCAGGGGGCGGCGCCCAGGCCCTGGAAGGCCGGCCGCAATGGAAGCGTCCCGCCGCGGCCGCGGCGGCGGGGTGGCTGCTGCTGGCGTGCTGCCTGGCCGGGGGCTGGTACTGGCAGCGGCAGTTCACCAGGGAGATCCGGTATTTCAGCGGGTTCAAGGCCATGCGCTCCAATAATTTCCCGGGCGCGGCCGCCGACCTGTATAACGCCTGGAAGTCCCACCCGCGCGAAGTTAACAGCAACTATGAAATGGGCAACGCTTATGTGCGCACGGGCGACCTCGAAAAGGGCGCCTGGGCCTACGGCGAAGCCCTGAAGTCCAACGCCGGGTACGACGAGATCTATTTCAACCTGGCGATAGTCCTCAAGCGCCTCGGGCGCGGCCGGGAGGCGCTGGATAAGCTCCGGATCTCGACCTTTATAAATCCCCTGAACCCGGTGGCCTGGCAGGCGCTGGCCGAAGTGTATCTGTCGATGCCGGACAAAGCCGCCCTGGCCGAAGCTGCCGCCGCCGATTTCGAAGAGGCGGTGAAGGTAGCCCCTTACGACGGCAACACCTGGAACACGCTGGGGTATTTTTACACGCTCAGGCAGAATTACGCGGCCGCGCGTTCGGCCTACGCCCGCGGCGTTATGTTCTCTCCGGAAAATCCCATGCTGGCGGAGAACCTTGTGGGTACCTGCCGCCGGCTGGGCGTTACCGCCGAGCCCGCGCTGAACTGGCTTGAAGCGTATTCCTCCATTACGAAGGCGCTTAACGGGCCCGGCTTGCCGCCCGGGACCGGGAAGAGCGTAGAGGCCCTGCTGGAGCGCGCGCCGCAGAACCTCAAGGCGCGGACGCTGCGGGCTAAATACTTTTTCAAGACGGAACGGCTCGCGGACGCGAGGGCGGAACTGGAGGCGGTGCTGGCGGAGAATTACGCCGACAACGCGGCGCGCTACGGCCTGGCCGTGGTGTACGAGAAGCAGGCGGATTTCCGCAGGGCCCGCGCCGAATGGGAGCGCTTTCTCCAGGTAGAGCCGGGCAACAGCGTTGTGGCCGCCCGGCTGGCCGGCCTGCCCCGGTAACGGGGGGGGGCGGCGGTACGGTACAAACTTTGTAACAATCCTGTAATATTTAGGCAAACAGGAATGAGTTTAATATAGCTGTCGGGGAGAGATGGAGCTTGCGGAGACCGGACAGATGAAAAACATGAGCGGACTTAAAAGAGCGTTTTCCTGCCTGCTGCTGATGTCGGCGGTGTGGGGGCTTTCCGTCACCTGTCTCCGGGCGCAGGCGCAGCCCGCGCGGTCCGGCAACAGCCGCTCCATGGAACAGGCCATCCGGCTTTACCACGAGGGAGAAGACGCCGAGGCGATGGACCGCTTCATGGACATACTCATGAAGGGCTCCCCTTCGGAAAAGGCGCTCGCCAACGAATACATCACCAAGATCAATACCCGCATGAACACCGGCGTTCCCACCATCCAGGACAGCTCGAGCGAAGGCGGCACGGTGAACGTGGTCCAGAAAAAAGAAAAAGGCGTCGTGGACGACGCGCCCAGGATGGCGCCGGACCCCGCGGCCTCCGAAGACGACGAGGAAACCGCCGGGGAGAAGGCGGGGCAGGAGCGCGACGCGATAAACGACAAGATCAATTCAAAGATAGCGCAGATGCGGCGCGATATCCTGCTGGACCTGAACAATCATTCAGAGGCCGTCGGCATCTTCATGGGCGACGGCATGCCCAAGGCGATAAGCCTGGATCCCAGTTATTTCTTCGCGGGAGAGACCGGTTTCCGCGCGGGCACGGACCCCATACTTACCGCCATCGCCGGCCTTATCTTCACGCTGGGCAGGGCCAACTGCCTGATCCTCCCCGAGGGTTCGGCTTCGGGCGACGTAAAGATAAAGAGCATCCGCAGGGCGCTGGCGCTCAACTCCTACCTGGAGGCGCGCGGCGTTTCCAAATCCCGCCTGGAGGTCAACCTGACCGGCAGCGAGATACAGTTCCCGAAAGAGCTGACCAACATAAACGGAATACTTATACTTTTTGATTATAAGAAGGACCCGCGCCTGAAGGAAGGGGAAGATATGCAGACGAAGGGCCCCAAGGTCTCCCTGGGCGTGTATCCTACGGCCATAGCGGTCCACAAGGGCGAGGGCGCGGTAGTGGAATTCTCGGTCTTCGACACGGCCGTCGGGCAGCCTACGTGGAACTTCCAGGTCTTCCAGGTACTGAAGGACGGCAGCCGCCTGCAGCTCCAGGAGGTGGGGGGCAGCGGTTCGCAGTATAACCAGAGCTTCTGGAACGGCCGCAAGAAGTTCTTCGGCGCGCCCTACCCGTCAGGGAAATATATCTTTACGATAACGGCGAAGGACGTGGAGGGCCGGGAAACCGTCCTGAGCCGCTACCTCGCCATCCGCCTTACGCCGGAAGAGGAAAAGGCCATGGCCTCCAGGCCCGCGCCCAAGAGAGAGGTGGAGCGCGATACCGTGACGTCCTCCGGCGTTAAGACGCGTACCCTCAAGCCGGGAGCCGGGGGAAAGGCCGGCAAGCTCCTCAAGAAAGGCGCCCTGCCGCTTAAAAAAGGAAAAGTTTTAAAGAAAGGAAAAGCGGCTTTGCCCAAAAAAAGCAGGGCCGCGAAAAAGCCGCCGGCGGAAGAGGAAAATGCCGAGGCGCCCGCCGAGCCGGCTGCCGACCCCGCCGCCGAATCGAAAGCGCCGCCCCAGGGACCGGAGGGGGGAGGGGCCGAGTTCTCCGGGCAGGTGAGCTACAAGATCTATTTCAAGGAAAATACGGCCACCATTACCACGAACAGCGAGAAAAAGCTGGCCCAGGTGGCGGAGACCCTGGGGTATTATCCCAAGGCCAATTTAGCGCTTACGGGCTACGCCTATTCCGGCGAGGCCAACGCCGAGTCCATGGCCGAGAGCCGCGTGAATTATGTCGCCACCAGGCTTACTGAAAAATACAAGATCGACCAGGCCAGGATGGAGATAAAATCCAAGGTGTCGGATTCGCCGAAAAGCACCGTCGAGATCAAAATGACGGGAAATGAATGACGCCCGGACACGTCGTATATAGTAAAATTATCTTTTATGGCTAAAGCGGAAATCAAGAACGCGCTGGGCATCTATATCTCCCCGAGGGAGATAGCGATAGCACAGGTAAAGATCTCCAAGGAAGGCCGCCCGGAGCCCGAGCACCTTGTCAGGTTCCCCACGGGCTTTACCGTGAAGGAGGGCATGCTCCGCCCGCTCTCGCTCAATAACGATTTCTTCAACGAGAAGGCGTCCTGGATAGCTCCCTTCAACAAGGCGGTCAAGCAGGTCAGCTGGAATTCCTCGCTGGCGGTGGTGACCCTTTCGCCGCAGTTCGCAATCCTGCGCTATTTCGTGATGCCGTGCGTGGACCGCAAGTTCTGGAACAAATCCATCCCGCTCGAGTCCAAGAAATATATCCCGGTCTCGTTCGACGAGGTCGTCTACGATTTCGACGCCGTCCCGATAGACGGGGGCAAGAAGCTGGGCGTGCTGTTCGGCCTTACCCAGCGCAAGAGCGTGGAGTTCATAATTAATACGCTGAAGAGCGCCGGGCTTGACCTGTCTACCGTGGAAATAACCCCCGCTTCCCTCGAACGGCTTTTCGGCTTTATCGACCCCAAAGACCACGACGTCAAAGGCTACTTGCATTTTTCCGGGGGCGGCAATTCCATGCTGTTCTCCCACGGCGGTTATCCGGTGCTTTACCGGGAGACCGAAGGCGATCCCTCGGGGACGATGAGCGAGCGCCGTCGGCTCGACCTGAAAGGCGCGGTGCAGTTCGTGGACAGGTATGTGGGCGGCAAGGCCTATAAGAACATCTGCCTGAGCGGCGAAGGCGCCGAAGGCTGGAAGGCGCCGGCCGAGAAGGAAGCCGAGACCATCCCCGTAGTGCTGTGGGACCCGGCCGCGCTCTGCGGCATGAAAGACAGCTCCTCTACGGGCCTGTTCGCGGTTGGCGCCGCCATCCGCGACAAGGCCGCCGGCAAGCTCAAACTGGATATCTCCGGCCTCAGCGCCGCGATCAACACGGAAAAGGCCGTGCAGAATTACATCTGGAACATAGCCCTGGTCCTGGGCGGTTTCCTGCTGCTTCTTTCCATCATCAGCCAGTTAAAGCTGTTCAAGGTTAATTCGGAACTAGCTTCTATCCGCTCCCAGGTGGAAAACGTCCCCGAGCTTCAGGGGTTGGACCCCGAAACGATCAAGCTGCAGATAGATATGATGCGGACGAACGCGCAGACGCTCAACCTGCTGCTCTCTAATACCGACGTCATCGCGCCCAAATTATCCGCAATAGCCGACCTCATTTCGCCGGACCTGTGGGTGCAGGAAATACGCTACAACAACACTTATCCCATTTCCCAGGTGCAGGGGGGCGGCAGGGACCTTACGATCAGGGGCGAGACGTTCTTGAAAAAAGAGCGCAAGAACAGCGTGGCCAACAACTTCATGAAATCCTTGAAGGCCGCCCCGGAATTCAAGTCGTTTGCCTCTCCCTCCACGATCGACCTGAAGATCATTTCGGAGGAGACTTTCGGCGCCGCCGGCTTCAGGCCGGACATGATGAAAAAAGGCCCCGAGGCCGGGGAATTTACGATAAACTGCGTAGGCAAGCGTAACTAATATGGCGGATATAGACGTAAAAGAGTACTTTACCCGGTTCAAGTCTTTCTTCACGGAAATGACCGATACCATGATGGCTATTTATGCCGAAAAAGGCATGGCGCCGTTCAAAAAACCGCTGACCATAACCGTCCCGCTGATCCTGGTCATTTATGTTTTAGTTTACAACCCGCTCAGCTCCAAGATAGAGAACGGCAATGTCGAGATCCAGAGAGGCCGCGCCATCGCCGAGAGCGCCGGTGATTACCAGGATTCCCGGAGCCGGCTGGCCGGCTTCCAGCGCAAGCTCCCGCCGCTGAAGGAGAAGGACGACTGGCTGAACTCGCTGCTTGCCAGCACCGCGAAGAACCATAACATCTCTTTCGACGCCATAACCGAACAGACGGAGGAAGAATCCGGCAATTTCCTGCTGGTTTACCGGCAGGTTCAGTTCACCAGCGACTACGCGACGGTGGGCAAATGGCTGGCTGAGGTGGAGAATACCAGCAATTTCCTGCGGATCGTCGCGCTGGTGGTGAATAAAGACCCCGAGTCGGGAAGGGTCAAGGTTACCATTAAACTTTCCACCATATTCCCAAAAAAAGGAGGCGTTGCCATATGAAAAGCATGAGCGCCTTCTTCGGCTGGATGCTGATGCTGGCCGTACTGGCCGTGCCCTCTTTCCTGTTCTATAACTGGTGGGAAAAGAACAAGCAGCAGTCCGCTGCCGAAAGCATACAATCGTCCTCCCCGGCTACCAGCGTCTTCCCTCCGTCTGAGCAGCAGGTAAAGCCGCAACCGTCCCCGTCGGCGGCACAGGGCGCCGCTGCCCCGTCGCAGTCCGCGGTTTCGCTCCCGGTCATGGCGCAGTCTCCGGTTTCGGCCCAGGCGCAGCCTTCGGCTTCGGCTCCTCCTCCGTCGCAACCCGCGGCTGCGGCCCAGGCTCCCGTACAGCCTTCAACTTCCACCCCGGCGGCGGCGCAGCCCGCGGCTGTTTCCACCTTCACCCAGATTTCCTGGTATCGCCCCAGAACTACGAGGGATCCGACCCTTTCCCCGCAGGACTACTATAAAATACGGCAGAACGAGCAGGAACGCCTGCAGACGGAACGAGACCGCCTCGCGCAGGAAGCCAGGCGCAACAGGGAGACCAGCGTCGCCAGCCGGATACGGCTTCAGGGGATAGTCGGCAATGCCGCCATTATCAACGGCGAGATGTACGCCGTCGGGCAGATGATCTACGGGGCGAAGATCTTGAAAGTGGCCACGGACTATATAATCGTGGAGCACAAAGGAAAGAGAATTACTGTTCCGATGCGCTGAGCTGTCGCGGGTGCGCGGTAATTAACATATAATAGTAACGGATAACGGAGGCGGTATTATGAAGACTATAAAGATTTTGCTGGCTTGGGTGTTACTTCTCCAACAGGCCGCTTTCCCTGTTGCTTCGCTCTTCGCTCAGGACTTCAACCAGGACCTGCAGGGCCCCGGCGGCGAGGAGGGAGGGCCGATGCTGGAAGAGCAGCCCCAGCAGCAGCCCCCGGCTCAGGATTCGGACGCGCCTCCGCCTACCACCATGCCGCAGGCCGCGATGCCGGGCTCGCCGATAGATTCCGTCCGCATAGGCGGCGCCGCCTCGAAGGACGCCCCGATGTACGAAGAGGCCGAATCCGTTTCTCCGCTCGACCGTAAGATAGGCCCCATCCGCCTCAAGGCCGCCCCGCTGTCCACTTTCCTCGACGTGGTTTCAGCCCAGTCGCGCGTCAACTTCATCATAACCGAAGGGCTTGAGGCCAAGACGATAACCGTGTTCCTGAGAAAGACCACCGTGCGCGAAGCGCTGGAACTGCTGCTCAGGGTAAAGGGCCTTACTTATCAGCGCATCGGCAAAAGCAACACCTACGTCGTCCAGAAGCGTTCGGCCGATATGCCGAACCTTATCACGAAGATCTATACGCTCAACTATATTCCGCTTATCCCTATCGCCTCCAGCGCCGAGGATGCCACCGCAATAACCTCACAGGATGTGTCTTCCGGAGACAACAGCGTCCCCGGGGGCGGGAACTCGGCCCCCTCCGCCAACAGTGACGATCGGGAAAGGACGAGCGGCATAGCGATAATAGGCATCGTGCGCAGTGTCCTGTCCAAGAAGAACGGAAAGATCTCCACAGACCCGCGCACCAACACCCTGATAGTCACCGATGTGCCGGAGGTCTTCCCCCAGGTGGAACAGATCATCGCCGAGCTGGATAAAAAAGCTCCGCAGATCCTCATTGAGGCACAGATTGTCGAGATCAACACCGAGCGCGTAAACGAGCTGGGGATAGAGTGGGGCGGCTCCCGCGGCGAAATGGCTTATTTCGCCGGCCCGGCCCGCCTTACGGATTACGGCCTGCGCCCCGGCTTCTATTCAGGCGATTCCTGGAAGCAGTTCTTCCCTAACACTACAGATACCGGGGCGTCCGCTTCCAGCGGCGACAGCAGCAGCGGCAGCAGCGGCAGCAGCGGCGGCACCATGAGCACCATCTTCGCCACTGGGCAGCAGAGCAGCAAGGGCGTTTACTACGGCATCTTCAGCCTGGCCCAACTGCAGGCCACTTTCCGCGCCCTGATCGCCAAAGGCGAGGCGCGCTACCTGGGTAAGCCCAAGATAGTGGCCATGAACAACAAGACCGCGCTGATAACCATAGCCAAGGACGCGGCTACCGGGGTGCAGAGCACCACACAGTCAGCCGGCGGAGCTTCGGGGTCTTCTTCCACCGGCGTGGAGCGCCGCCGCGTAGGCCTCACGCTCAAGGTTACGCCCCAGGTCAATAAAGAAGGTTATGTGACCCTTATAGTCCAGCCCTCTTATTCGGATGTCATCGCCTCAGCCGTGACCGTTAACGGCGCCACCGTGTACGACCCGGTCAGCCGCGGAGCCTCCACCATGGTGCGCGTGAAGAACGGCCAGACCGTGGTCATCGGCGGTATGCTTTCTTCAAACGAGACCAAGACCGTGAGGAAAGTGCCTCTGCTCGGTTACATACCGATACTCGGCTGGCTGTTCACCAGCATCAGCTCCACGCGGAGCAATACGGACCTCGTTATCTTTATCACGCCCACGATACTCGTGGACTAACGGGGGGGAACGGACGGCCGCAGCTCCCGGGGCCGGGCCCCGGGAGACTTTATAATCTATGGCTAAAAAACTCGGCGAGATAATGATCCAGGCGGGCTGGATAGATGAAGAAAAGCTTAATAAAGCGCTAAAATTCCAGCAACAGCAGGGTGGCCTGATCGGCGAGGCCCTTGTTAAGCTGCATTACGCCAACGAGGAACAGGTGGCGCAGGCCCTCGGCAAGCAGCTGGGCATCCCCTACGCTTCCAAAGAGAACCAGATCCTGAACCCGGAGAAGGGCCAGGGCCTGGAAAAGATCATTCCGGAGAAATTCGCCCGCGAGAACGCGGTCATCCCGCTTTTTATGGAAAACGGCGTGTTAGCCGTGTCCGTGACCGATCCCACCAATATCATGATGCTTGACAACGTCAAGCTCGTGTGTGGCAGCGAGATCCAGCTCTTCATCTCCACCAAGGCCCAGATCCTGAAGGTGATAGACTCTTTCTACCAGGGCCAGACCAGCCTGATAGACCGGGTGATAGAGGGCGGCTCCGGCGGCAAGGACGGCGGCGCATCCGAAAGCGACGCGATAACCCCCGACGGAAAGCTTGACCTCGACAAGGTCATCATCGGCGACTCCAAGGGCGCCCAGTCCATAAAGCTCGTCAATGCCATCATGAAGCAGGCCATCTCCGAGCGGACCAGCGACATTCACCTGGAGAAGTTCGACGAGAAGGTCTCCCTGCGGCTGCGCATAGACGGCGTGCTCTACGAGCGCAGCGCTCCTCCCGGCGAACTGGTGGACGCGATGATCTCGCGCGTAAAGATCCTTTCAAAGCTGGATATTTCCGAGCGGCGCCTGCCGCAGGACGGCAGCTTTTCCATTAAGTACCAGAACCGCATCATCGAGATCCGCGTAAGCGTCTGCCCGACCGTGTTCGGCGAAAAGCTGGTCATGCGTATCCTGGACAGGGGCTCGGTGGAGCTTAACGTCAAGATCATCGGCTTCGAGCAGCGCCAGATGGAGGACTTCCTGAAAGCGGCCTCCGCCCCCAACGGCCTCATCTTCCTGACCGGTCCCACGGGTTCGGGCAAGACCACCACGCTCAACGCCGTGCTCAACACGATCAAGTCGCCAGAACTCAACATCATGACGCTGGAAGACCCCGTCGAAATCAAGATGGAGGGCATCAGCCAGGTGCAGGTGAAGCCCGCCATAGGCCTTACCATGGCCTCGGGGCTGCGCTCCTTCCTCCGCCAGGACCCCGACGTCATCCTGGTCGGCGAGGTCCGCGATAACGAAACGGCCGAGGCGTGCCTGAAAGCCGCCATGACCGGTCACCTTGTGCTATCCACGCTGCACACCAACAGCGCGCTGGAAGCTATCCCGCGCCTGCTGGACATGGGCATAGAGCGGTACCTCCTCGCGAGCACCCTGCTGTGTCTGGCGGCCCAGCGCCTGGTGCGCCAGCTCTGCCCGGAATGCAAGATGGCTTACCGCCCGCCGCAGGAAGAGATCGACCAGTTCTCCGCGGAGTGTATGCTCAGCCCCCTGCCGGATACGTCCAGGATGACCTTTTATAAACCCAGGGGCTGTCCCAAATGCAACAACATGGGCTATAAAGGCCGGAAGGCCATTTACGAGGTCTATTTCAACACCGAAGCGATGAAGCGCATCATTTACAAGGACGCCGACGTCCAGAGGATAGCCGTGGAGGCCGCGAAGGGCGGGGCCTGGAACCTGCGGGCCAGCGGCTGGCGCAAGGTCATGGGCGGGGTAACCTCAGTTGAGGACATGCTTTCGGTGACCGTTACGGAGCGCTAGGCGCTCCGGAACCACCCGGGCATAGCCTTGGCCGTCTGGGGCGCATAGCGCTTTTATACGGCACCCGGCATAGCCTTGGCCGTCTGAAACGCATAGCGTCTTTATACGGCACCCGGCATAGCCTTGACAGCGGGGCGGCAATGATGTAAATTCAGGTTAGGGACACTATGGGACGCTACATCTATACAGTACAGGACGCGCAGGGCACGGTAACCACCGGGGCGGTCGCCGCCGACGATGAGGACGGCGCGGTACAGGCTCTTCAGAACAAGGGCCTGTTCATCCTGTCCATACATTCCGAAGACACAAAGTCCAAAGGCGTCCTCAGCATGAAAGGAGGCGGGGGGAGCATCTCCGGCCGCGAGCTGGTCTTTTTCGGCGAACAGATGTCCACGCTGATAGGCGGCGGCATCCCGCTGGTCCGGGCCCTTTCCCTGCTTTCCGAACACGCCGACAACAAAGCCCTGGGGTCCGTGCTTTCCGCCGTGACCAAGGAAGTATCGGCCGGCGGCACCCTGCACAAGGCGCTGGAAAAACATCCCAAGGTCTTCGACGAGATCTGGGTCTCGCTGGTGCAGGCCGGCGAGGTCTCGGGCCAGCTGCCCGCCGTGCTGCGCCAGATCACCGCGTATAACGAAGCCCAGGAAGGCATTAAATCCAAGCTCATAACGGCCATCGCCTACCCGGCGGTACTGATGACGATGTCGGGAGGTGTGCTCGCCTACTTCATCATCTACATCGTACCGGTCTTCGCCGCTATTTTCCGAGACTTCAACCTGCAGCTGCCTGTCCTCACCAGCATCATCCTTCAGATCTCCAGCTTCGCCACCAAATATTTCGTGCTGATGCTGGTCATCGGCACGGGCTCGATCTTCGCTTTCCGGGCCTACATAGCCACGCCGCCGGGACGTCTGACCTGGAACCATATCCAGTTCGGTATCCCGCTGGTCGGGGACCTGCTCAAGAGCATGCAGATCGAGCGCATGCTCACCACGATGTCGACGCTGATACGTTCCGGCGTCAGCATCCTCAACGCCGTCTCGGTGCTGGAGGGGTCCTTCAAGAAGAACCTCATCTTCCAGGATGCGCTGAAGAAAGCCAAGAACGACATCGCCAGCGGCCGTTCCATTTCGGAATCCTTCAAGAAGACCGCGATCTTCCCGCCGATGGTCACGGAGATGATGTGGATGGGCGAGGAGTCCGGCAAGCTGCCCGACATCATAGTGGTGCTGTCTAAATATTACCAGGAACAGATCGACCAGTTCATCCGCCGGTTCACCTCGATAATCGACCCGATACTCGTGGTGGGGATCGGTGGCCTGATAGCTGTCATCGTTATGAGCATCTTCATGCCCATCTTCCAGCTGTCACAAATCGGCTCCGCGAAGTAGGACCACCCGGGAGGGATATAGCGTATGAAAAAACATAGAAATGGTTTTACCCTCATGGAACTTATGGTGGTGGTCCTTATTGTGGGGATACTGGCTACAGTGGCGGTCCCGCAGTACATGAAAACCAAAGAGTCCTCCATGGCGACCGCTGCCGCCGGCCTTGTGGTGATGGTGGCCAACGCAAACCGGATGTGCATATTGGATAATCCCGGAGCTACGGGCAACTGCACCAACGGCAGTGCTCTCGGCAGTTCACATCCTCTTGTCACCAAGGGCTATGTCGCCGATATGGACTGGGGCACTTCCACCTCCGGATCTCCCTACTGGTTCTATACTTGCAACGGTTCCTGCACCTGCGGAGGGTCCGGATTCGCCTGTACCAAGCGTAAAAGCGGCACTTATTCTTCCTGGGGTTACTATATAGACGGCACAGGAAGATGCAATAAAATAGGTGCCTCGCCCGCTTGTCCGGGCATGTAGGGGGGGATATGACTAAAAGAAAAGGCCAGACACTCATAGAAGTGGTTGTGGCCACTATGATAGCCGCGATCAGCGCCACGGCCGTCTTCTCTGTTGTCCTGACCACCACCATTTCCACTGCCAGGTCCGACAAGCGCGAGGCTGCCGCGCTGATGCTAAAGCGAGCGCAGGAAACCTTAAAAAACTATGTCAGCGCCGTTCCGACCGAGTCCGCTTATGTCCCGAATGCCGGAAAATGGTCCGCGGACTCCAGCGGGGTCTGGGCGCTGGAACCCGGCACGCACGATATCTCCTCTTTAATGAACTGTCCGTATCTCGTCGGTAATCCAGCCAACCCCGTCATAAACCCGAAATGCGATGCCTGTTCGCAGTCCAGCTCCGTCTGCAGCTTTACCTATACCGTTACCACCCTGCCCTGCGGCTTTAATGCGGCCGGGATGGACGTCACCCGCACGCAGTGCAAGCAGGTCGATTTTTCCCTGAAATATCCGGACGCCAACTGATTATGAAAATACGAAGCGCTTTCACACTGATGGAATTGATGGTGGCGATCCTGATCTTCGGCTTCATGTCCGCCGCTATGGCTTCCATCTATTCCACCGCCAACCGTGCCA
>MGUK01000047.1 GCA_001799995.1 Elusimicrobia bacterium GWF2_62_30 | reverse complement strand
TACCGACCTGAAAGGCCATATCTGGGTCAACCACGCTTTCAAGGCCGACGGCACCGCCGACGCGCTGATAAATTTCGGTATGGGCGAGCGCAGGCTTTTCGAGCAGCTCAGGCCCGGGGATTTCGTGAACATCAACCGCACCACCAAGACCGGCCACGCCGTCACCTTCCTGGCGTTCATAAACGCCAAGGGCGAGATCCAGCCGGAATATAACGCCGCCGTGGCGGGTTTTAAATATTTCTCCTCGCAGGGCCGCAAAGAGGCGGGGCAGGGCGGGTTTGATTTCCGCTACGCCGTGTTCAGCAAGTTCGGCTGTCCCGAGATGCCCTATAAGCGCGACTGCAACGTGATCTATTCCACGGACCAGACTTACCTCAATACCGGCACCATGCTTTCCCCCAAATACTGGACGCACGTAATGCCTTCGGAGAATTCCGCCACCGGAGAAACCGTTTTCAACCGCAGCTTTTTCAACGGCGTTACCATCGACGACTGAGCAGCGCCGCTTAAATAAGAAAACCGTCCCACCCGGGACGGTTTTTTATTTGCCGGCTGAGCGTGCGCCGGTCTACCTGGTCTTTGCAAAGAGCAGGGCATCCTGCGGCTTGCCGCGTTTGAGGTGTTGTTTGACCATCCTGCCTTCGTATTTGTAGCCGGCTTTCTGCAGTACGCGCGCCGAGGCTTTATTTACGGGCAGCACCGTGGCGTAGACGCGCAGCAGCTTAAGTTCTTTTAACGCGTGGCGGGTGAGCGTCCTGACCGCCGCGGTAACTATTCCCTTCCCCCAGTGTTTAACTCCCAGCCAGTACCCGAGTTCCGCCCGGTGGCCGCTGATGGAGAACAGGCCTATGCCGCCTATCACTTCCCCGGCCAGGTCTATGGCCAGGTTGAGCTGGGGGCTTTGCTTCTTGCGGTACAGCTTCAGGTTGAAGCCTACCCACTCCCGCGCGCATTTCAGGTCGTAAGGATACGGTATGTTCAGCGTATAGCGCTCTATCTTCCTGTCGTTTATATTGGCCGCGATGGAGGGTTCGTCCCCCCTCCTGAAATGGCGCAGCCGGTATTCGCCGAATTTAAGTTCCATGTTATTTCCCCAGGTGCACGCCGATGGCGTAATTGATCGCGAAATCGTTCTTGCGCACGCCCGGGCGCGGGACGGCGTCGTATTCGTCGGAGAAGGTCACGCGGAAGAACAGTTTCTCCGGGCTTATCTTGAACTGCAGGAAGGTCTCGCCGTAGAACCTGTAGTCGGAGAAAGCGGCCAGGTCCGGAGTGTAGACGAAGTCGGAGCCCAGCGAGAGATAGTCGGTCAGCGGGGCCTTGAAGTTCAGCCGCAGCATACCGCGGGTGGCGTTCTCCTTGCTGTCGTCGGAATGCACCTCGTGCTCCGGCGTTACGGCCAGGCTCAGCAGTATGGGATTAAAAACGTCCGGCAGGAAGCCGTGCACGCACAGGCCGAGCCCGGTGGAACTGCGGTAATCCAGCTTCAGGGAGCGGTTCTTTGCGTGCGTGGTAACGGCGAAGAGGTTCAGGTTGTCCTTTACCGCGTAGGCGTACAGCGCCGAACCTTTGAGGTTGTCGAGCAATATGTGGCCGTTGAAGGAAGTGTAGCCGGCATTGCTTTCTATGGAGAATTGGTTCTTCTCCCAGGGGCGCGCCGTGTAGTTTATCCCCCCCGCGATGGCGGTATTGTCGACGTTGCCTTTGAGGTACGCGCCGCTGAGCGTGGCGTCCAGGGCGTATTTGCCGCTGCTCCAGTATTCGGGCGGTTTGGTCCGCAGGTCCTGAGTGCGCGACTGCGCGCCGGCCTCCGCCGCCAGGGTAAACAATATAGCCGCGGCAAGAAGGTGTTTCGTCATGGTTATATCGCTCCGGTTTCGTCGGGCGTCTGAAAGTTATAGCGCAGCATGAAGAAGACGGCCGCGCAGACGGCGCCCAGCCCGTCGGACAGCATGTCCTTCTGCGCGTCCCAGATGTCCCCCTGGCTGCCCAGCACGGCTATGCCCGCCGCCGGGTCCGCCGAGACGGCGTAAAGCCATTCGAAGACCTCGTAAACCGCCGCCACGGTGAAGATGGCCGTAACTCCGGTGAAAGCCATCAACCCCTTCGAGGCGGTCAGGCCTTTGCGGTACAGGTACTCGGCTATCGGGTAGGCGTAAAAGCCCACGGAGAAGTGGGCGATGCGGTCATAATGATTGCGCGAGAAGCCGAACAGGTCCGAGACGTAACCGAAAGGCACCAGCTCGAACGTGTAATGACCGCCGACGGTGTGCATGAAGATGAGCACGCTCATCATCAGGTACGAGGTGTTGGAGAACCGGAAGTTGCGGTACATGCCGGCCAGGAACAGCACTATCAGCACTATCGGCGTGTTCTCGGCCACCCACACGTCGCGGCTGTACGGGCTGACGCCCAGCACGACGAATTCCAGTATATACAGTCCCAGCAGGATATGCGGCAGTTTCTCTTTCATACGGCCGTCTTGCTGGCTTCCAGCAGCTTCTTATAGCGCGCGAGCTGGCCGGCCAGGCCTTTGATAGCCGTTTCCCAGAAGGCCGGGTCGCCGAGATCGGCTCCCAGGCTGCGCTTCGCCACGGCTTCGGCCGTGTCGGAGCCGGTCAGGCGCAGGAAGGTCTCGTACTTCGGCAGGAAGGACGGCCCCTCGGCCTGGAACTTGGTGAACAGCGTGGCGGCCATCAGGAAGCCGAAAGTGTACGGGAAGTTGTAGAACGAAACCCCCGACATATAGAAATGCAGCTTCGAGGCCCAGAACAGGGGGTCTTCGCCGCCCGGCTCCAGCGCGTCGCCGAAGATGCGCTTCTGCGCCGAGGTCATCAGCTCTTTGAGGCGCGCCACGGAGACCTCCCCTTTCTGCCGCTCTTCGTAGAAGGCCTTCTCGAATTCGAAGCGGACGGTGATGTCGAGGATGGTGACGGCCGCGCCGGTCAGGTATTCGTCGAGCATGATCAGCTTCTGCGCTTCGCCCACGCCGGGGTCGGACTGGATGCCTTCGGCCAGCAGGTGCTCGCCGAAAATGGAGGCCGTCTCGGCCAGCGGCATGGGGTATTCGCAGGCCCAGGTGCGCATGTCCTTGAGCAGGTGGCCGTGCCAGGCGTGGCCCATCTCGTGCGCCATGGTATTGATGTCGCCCAGCGAACCGTTGAAGGTCATATAGACCCGGTTCTCCTTTATCAGGTGGGAGCCGGTACAGAAAGCGCCGGGGCGTTTCCCGCCGCGGGCTTCGCTCTCCAGCCAGTTCTTGGCGAGGAATTCGTCGTAGTATTTGCCCAGGGCCGGGTAGACGCGGCCGAAAGCCTTTGAAACTTTGGCGGTACCCTCCTCCCAGGTGTAGAGGCGCGAATCCTTGAGCGGCAGCGGGGCTTCCCGCTCGTAGAAGGCTATGCCCTTGCGGCCCATCGCCCCGGCCTTGGCGCGCAGGATGTCCCGCACGGGCTCCAGGTTCCTGTTGACGGCGGTGTACATGGCGTCCAGGGTGCGGCGCTTGATCCCGGCGCCGAACAGCGCCCGGTCCAGGAAGTGTTTTACCCCGCGGCGGCGGTAAAGGGTGAAGCGCGTGCCGGCCAGCGCGTTGAGCGCCGCGGCGCAGGAGTCCTCCAGCGTGGCCCAGGCCTTGTTGCCGCCCTCGAAAGCGGCGCGGCCCACCTTGCGGTCCGCGTCCGACATCAGCGTGCGCCAGCGCGAGATCGGCAGGCGCTCCTTCTTTCCGTCCGGCCACTCCATGTCGAACTGCAGTTTGCTGGAGATCTTGTTGTAGAGCCGCTCCCAGGACTGAAAGCCGTCCACGCCCAGGTCCGCGGCCAGCTTTTCCTCGGCGGGGGTCATGGTATATTTCGCCTGCTCGCGCACGCGCTTCAGGGAATGGGCCACCTCTTTGAGCCCGGGCCGTTTAATGAAAACGGAGAAAACCTTCTCCGGAACGTCTTTGAAAGCGCGCAGCATATCCACGCCGAACTTGGAGTATTCGGCGGCCAGCATGTCTAGCCTGGCGCTTTCCGAGGAGTATTCGTCCTTGTCCGCGTGGGCGGATTCGAGGCAGCCCACGTAGGACATGATGTGGCCCAGGCGGGTCTCCACGTCCTCGGCGGTAAGCAACAGCTTCTGCCAGTCCCCGGCGGTCTTGGCCGACAGCGGCGCGAGCTTGGCGGCCTTCTTCTGCAGCGCCGCGATATCCGCGGAGAGTTTTGTCTTGAATTTGAGCATCTCCGGCCCGTTGAAAGCCGGGAAGAAGCTGGTCAGGTCCCACTGCGCGCCTCGTTTATTGTCAGCCATGGTTTAACCTCCGGGATTGGTGCTTGTTAAATTATATAAAACAAAAAGCGCGGCCTTTCGGGCCGCGCTTCCTGTCCGGGTGTCCGGTTTTCCTAGTACGTCCTTTCCAGGTAGCTGATGACGAAGGTATTGTTGCTGCGGCGGGCTTCCAGCACTACCATGCCGGCGGCCTGCATTGAAGAGACAGCCTGGTTCAGCCCGGCCTGCGCGTCGCTGGAGAACGAATACTGCCCGCCGGCGTAGCTCTGTACGCGGACCGGCAGGAAGGATTTCAGCCTGAGCGTATAAGAATTGTAGGTCAGGCGGCTCTCCATCACCATGATGTCCGCGATCCTCAGCGCGGTCAAGGCCTGCTGCAGGCTGGCGGCGGCTTCGCTGGAGAAGGTGAACATCCCGCTGGCGAAAACGACGTCCCGCATCTGGTAGCCGTGCGCGTTGTCCTCGACGTAGCTGATGACGAAGCTGTTGCCGTTGAGGCGGGCTTCGATGACCAGCTTGGAGTCGGCGGCCAGCGCCCTGACGGCGGCGTCCAGGCCGGCGCGGGCCTCGCTGGCGAAGGTGTACTGGCCGGACTCGAACCGCTCTATGGCGGCGCGGGCCGGGGCCATGAAGGACAGCGTATAGTAGTTGCCCAGGATGCGGGTGTCGAGCATGCGGTAGCCGGCGCGGCTCAGCACGGTGATGGCGCTGTTAAAGGACGCCTGCGCGTCGCTCGAGAACGTGAACATGCCGCTCTGGAAGCTGACGTTGCGCATTTCCCACTGGTTCGGGTAAGGCGTGGGCGGGGTCCAGGGAGTGGGGTTCCAGGGGGTGGTGTGGCCATTGTGATGGTCCCAGGGATTGTTGTGGCTGCCGTGGCCCGGATTGGGAGTCCAGGGGCCGGGGTGGCTGCCGGGGCCGTACGGATTGGGATTATAGGGGCCGGGGTGATTGCCGGGGCCGTTATGGTTGTTGTCCCAGGGGTTGTTGTGCCCATTATTGTTCCCAGGGTTGTTATGTCCGTTATTGTTGCCGTGGTTGTTGTCCCAGGGGTTGTTATTGTTCCCGGGGCCATTGTGGTTGCCGGGATTGTTGTGGCCGTTGTTGTTCCCGGGATTGTTATGCCCGTTGTTGCCGCCGGGATTGTTATGCCCGTTGTTGCCGCCGGGGTTGATATGCCCGTTATTATTTCCGGGGTTGTTGTGGCCGTTGTTATTGCCGTGGTTGTTTCCGGGCTGGCCGGGATGCCCGGGCTTGGGAGGCTGGGGCCGGCTGCTGATCACGCCCTTAACTTCATCCAGCAGTTTGCCGGTGACGGACGTGTCGAAAGTCGCGACCTGGGCCGCGGCCAGGCCGCTGTAGCAGGCCAGCGTCGTGACCAGTAAGAACGCTTTTTCAAAAGATCTTTTCATTATATCCCCCTCCAGAATAAATCAACCGCTGCTAGAACTTTACAAAGATATCCAAAACCCCCATAAGAAGCGAAAGGCCTCCCGGCCCGTTGTTTTCGTGCCTAGGCGAAAATGGGACTTTAGGGCAACGGGCTATTTTGATAACATATGGCATGCACTGGTATATACAAACGGTACAGGCGCATCCCATCGTTTCAGCCATGGTCCAGTTCGCCCTGCTGGGCACCCTTGGCGAGAGCGCTTCCAGGTGGCTGGGGGCGCGCAGGATCTTTCTCCCCTTCGGCGTTCGCGGCACGCTGCTGCGCATGCTGGGCTGGGCCGCGCTCGCGGTGTGCATCAAATACGCCTTTACCGGCTTTGTCTCCTTCATCGACGGCCTTGTCGCCCACGGCCTGCTGCCGGAGCTGGGCGCGTTCGGCAAAGCCTTCGCCGTCTCGCTGGCCATGAACCTGCAGTTCGGGCCCTTCCTGGTCATAGCGCACCGGCTTATAGACAATGCCATAGACGGCAGGCCCAACTGGGCGAACCTGGATAAGGGGTTCCTGTCGCTGCTCTGGTTCTGGGTGCCGGCGCATACGCTCACCTTCCTGCTGCCGCTGGACTTCCGCATCGGCCTGGCGGCGCTCTGGTCCGTAGCGCTGGGGCTTATCCTCGGCTGGTATAATCGGCGGGCGCAAGGAGTCTGACATGCCGGGCTATAAACATCCCTGCCGCTATTGCGGCGAAATGACGGAGGCGGACGCCGCCGTCTGCCATGCCTGCGGCAAGGTGAACCCCGCCGGGGATTTCCGCTGCCGGAGATGCCGGGCGCCCGTGAAGGAAGGCTGGAAAGCCTGCGCAAGCTGCGGCGCCAGCCTGACCATACCTTGCCCGAAATGCGCGGAAGCGGTTTTTCACGGCGACTACTGCCCCAAATGCGGGGCGCAGCTGGACACTAAGCCGAACGGAGGAAAGTGATATGGCGGGAAACCTGATAGCGTTCAACGACAACTTCGCGGACAACAGCACGGAAGCGGGCTTCCAGTTCACGTTCTTCTGCAATAACTGCCGCGAGGGCTACAAGACCCGCTTCACCGAATCGCAGACCTACAAGAAGAAGAAGTTCTTCAAGGGGCTGGGCGACGTGCTGGGCGTGGTCTCCCAGCTGACCGGCAAAAGTTTCGGCGGCCTGGAGCGGGGTTCCGACATCATCAGCGAAAGGTTCAACGGCATGTCGCCCGAGTGGCATAAGGAGCACGAGGCGGCTTTCGAGCTGGCGCAGAACGAGGCGAAGGGGCATTTCAAGCGCTGCCCCAAGTGCGCCAAGTGGACGTGCGAGTCCTGCTGGAACGAGCAGGCGGGGCTCTGCGTGGCCGACGCGCCGCGCGAGAACGTGGAAGTGGCCGCGGCCCGCGCCGGCAAACTGGTGCAGGATATCCAGCAGGCCGCGCAGGCCACGCCGGTGTTCACCGGCAAGATAGAGGGCAAGCAGACCTTGTGCGCGAAGTGCGGCAAGCCCGCCGGGGAAGGCAAGTTCTGCAGCAACTGCGGCGCTTCCCTGGGCCTGGTCAAATGCCCGAAGTGCGGCGCGGACAACCAGCAGGGCGTAAATTTCTGCGGCGGCTGCGGCACTAAGCTTTAAGGAATATATTTTAATATGAAAGCCCCGGTGCTGCCGGGGCTTTTTATTTATAATGTCAGGTATGATCGAAAACGTCCCGGTCCCCCCCGCAAGAAAGTTCTTCAGGAACGTTTACTGGTTCTACCGCTTTGATTGCTGCTGGCCTTATGCGCTCTCTTTCTTTTTGGTCCTTGTGATCTACTGGCTGGATTTCTTTTTCGCGCGCACCCCGTACCGCCTGGCCAGCCTGACCGCTTACCTTATAATCCTCGCCTACTACCTGTACAACCTGCGCTGCTTCTTCACCACGGGCCTGAACACCCGCGACGACGCGTTCTTCATAAAGTATCTCTCTTCCAAAATAATTATCTGGGGCCTGCTGCTGTTGTCTCTCTATATCTCCGGGTGAAGCACATGCCTATGCGGGTTTGGTGCCGAGGAGTTTGTGGAGCAGGGCGGTGAGTTCCGAGGGGTTTACCGGTTTGCGGAGGAAGGCCAGCACATTGGGCTCGGCCAGGAGCTGCTCTTCCTTGGCGAATTCGCTGGAGGCGCCTGTGAGGATGACTATGGGAATGTTTATTGTTTCGTGAGCCTGCAGCTCTTTCAGCACGTCGAAGCCGCCGAACTTGGGCAGCATCAGGTCCAGCAGGATGAGGTCGGGCGAAAGGTTGCGCGCCTTCCAGAGCCCCACTTCTCCGTCGGCAGCTTTTTCGACGTTGAACCCCTGCCTTTTTACCATGAACTCTATGAAGTCCATGAAAGCGTCGTCGTCCTCTACAAGAAGCACCAGTTTATCAGCGGGATCGGCAAAGTTCTGCTCATCGGCCATAGTGCAATATTGAACAATATTTTGAAGGGTTGCTGCAGCTAAATAGCGCGGCGGCAGGAACATAAAAAAGCCCCGGACTCAGCCGGGGCTTTTTTGGCCGCCTCGTTTACACTTCCTGTTGATGGTCTTTCTTGTTCTTCTTGATGAAGCGGGTGAACCAGTTGCCGCCGGCGGCCGGCGGCTTGCCTGCCGCCGCGGGGCGCGGGCGCTCCTGGTTGAAGGGCCGGTTCTGCGGCCTGCGGCGCGGCTGCTCGTTCTCGAAATACGGGGAAGGGCTGACTATGGATTCGCGCCCGCCGGACGGCCTGCTGCGCCGCGGGTCGAAATCCCTGCCCGCCGGGCGGCCGCCGGGGCCGCTGCGGCGCTGGCCGCCTTCGGGCCTGCCCTGGGAAGGGCCGCGCGAGGGCTGCCGGGAGAAATTGCCGTAAGACGGGCCTGACGGCCTGCCGCCGTGTTCGGGCCTGCCTGAGGACATGGGGCGGCGGGCCTGGCCTTCGCCGGCGGGCGCTTCGCGGCGCGGGCCGCGCTGCTGCTGGCGCTGGCCGGGACCGGGGCGGCGCTTTTCCCCGATCTGGGACGGCTCGCCGGAGCCGCTGAACTTCACGTCGGGCATGTCGTCGTACTTGGAAACCGGCAGCGGCATGCGGATGAGGCGCTCGATGCTGCGCACGTCCTTGCCCTGGTCGGGCGAGGCGAAGGTGATGGCGCGGCCGGGCTGGCCGGCGCGGCCCGTGCGGCCGATGCGGTGCACGTAGTTCTCGTCCTCGTCGGGCAGGTCGTAATTTATCACCAGCTCTATGCCGGTAACGTCTATGCCGCGGGCGGCGATGTCGGTGGCCACCAGGATGCGGTACTTGCCGGATTTGAAGCCTTCCAGGGCCTCGCGCCGCTGGGAAAGCGAGCGGTTGGAATGGATCTCGGCCGCGGTGTGCGGCAGGTTGCGGATGTCGCGGGCGATCTTCCTGGCGTTGTGCTTGGTGCGCACGAACAGGAGCACGCTGCCCCAGTATTTGTCCAGGAGCTTGCCGAGCAGGGCGGGCTTGTCCCCCCTGTCCACGATGAACAGCTCCTGCACCACTTTCTCCACCAGCTGGCCGGAGCGGGCCACTTCTATGCGGGTGGGCAGCTTCATGTGGCGGCCGGCCAGCTTCATGATAGCGTCGGGCATCGTGGCCGAGAAAAGCATGGTCTGCCTTTCTTTGGACAGGGACGCGATTATCTTTTCGATCTGCGGGGCGAAGCCCATGTCGAACATCCGGTCGGCCTCGTCAAGCACCAGCACGCGCACGTCGGAAAGGTTCACGTTGCGCTGGTTGATATGGTCTATCAGGCGGCCGGGGGTCGCGATGATGATGCGGGGCTTGCGGAACAGCTCCTGCCGCTGGCGCCCGGCGCTCTCGCCGCCGATGACGACCGCGGTGGCCATGCCCAGCAGCGGGGCGAATTGCTTGACCACTTCGGCTACCTGCAGGGCCAGCTCGCGGGTAGGGACGAGGATAAGCCCCCTGCCCTCCACGGCGGCCAGCCGCTGTATCATGGGAATGGCGAAGGCAATGGTCTTGCCGGTGCCCGTCTGGGCTATGCCTACCATATCCGTGCCGGAGGCGGCCGCGGGGATGGCTTTCTGCTGTATAGGCGTAGGGGTCTTGAATTTCAGTTTGTCCAAAGCTTCAAGGAGTTTAGGGGAGATGCCAAGGCCGTAAAAGCCCGTGGCGGGCGGGGTTATCGTTTCAGTCATATACCATTATCCCATATATTGGCCCCTAACGGCGGATAAAGTATAATGGAGGGCGTGAACAGACTGCTCTTCTTCGCCCTGCTGACGCTGTTTCCCGCGGCTGTTTTCGCGCAGGAAGACGAAGACAGCCGCATCACCCTCCTTGAAAAAAGGGTGGCAAAGGTGGAAAAGCGCGTCGGCAAACTGGAAAAGGGCGGAGCCCCGGCCGCCGCCCCGGTTTCCGCGGTGCCGGCCAAGCGCGCCGAGCCGGCAAACCCCATCCTGGCCACCTTCCTCAAAAAGAAACAGATCGTGAAGGGCGAGAAGCTGGGCGTCAGGCTGTATTTCGAACTTGAGAATATTTCCAGCCGCAAATACTACGCCTTCAACGGCACGCTCGTCTTCCGCGGCCCCGCAGGGGAGACGCTGTTGACGAGGGAATACGCCTACAGCGAACCCGTTAATCCCGCCGAAAAACTGGAACTGACGCTTTTTATTTCAGGCGCCAGGGCGAAAGAATACCTTAAACTGGTGAGAACGAAGGAGATAACCGTCTCCTTCGACAAACAGCAAGCGTACGCGGCGAATTAAGGGCGGAAGGCGGACAGGGGTCAGGGCTTGATAGCCGGGAATTTTTCCAGCAGGGCGGGCGTTATCTTAAGGCGGTACCAGTGTACCGTAGCGGCGTTGCAGTGGTGGTCGGCCGGGCAGACCTTCTCGAAGCCGTAGCGCAGGTGGCAGCAGATCGTGACGAGGTTCCCGTCGTCGCAAGAATACCAGACTTCTTTGGCGCCGTTCTCAATGGCGTGCCGGATGCGGGCTTCCGTAAGGCGCTTGCCCAGGCCCTGCTCGCGGAATTCGGCTTTTACCCTCAGCCCGTCCATTATCCAGCGGCCTTTCTCGCGATAAATTACACAGTGCCCGGCCAGCTCCTCTCCGGCATAAGCGGCGAAATAGGCGTGAAGCTTCCTGCCCATCTTCTTTATGTCGCAGTCGGCATAAAAAGCCTCGAAACGGGCTTTCCAGGGCGCGTCCTCGCGCTCTACCTTGCGGACTACGACTTCGGCCGTACCTGTCATGGAATAGATTATACAGATAATTGCGCGGGCTTGCCACCGGCCATTAGCCCCAGGCGGGCATAGGCCAAAAAGAAACCGGGGCCTGGGGCTTATGCCGCTTATGCCTGCGCCCGTATGTGGTGTATCCTTATACTATAGCGCGGATAATCATGTTCGCCGGAGGCTAGCGTGCGCAAAACACTTAACGGTCTGTTCCTGTTGTTCCTGCTCATCCCCCAGGCTTTCTCCGGGGTAATTCCGGACCTTGAAACCCTTAAACTTAAAGACCTGCCCCCGGCGCCGGCCCCGGCCGCTACCGCCCCGCGCCTGCTGCTGCAGGCCGGCCCCGTTGCAGGCTACGACTGGTCGGGCCTGCCCGCCTACATCTTTACCGAAGAAGAGCGGATGAGCCCCTCGCTCGTCACCGCTATAGACAGGACCAAGAGCACTCTCGACGTGGCGCTCTACAACCTCCAGTTCGACGACACCATCCAGGCCATGCTCCGGGCCCGCGCGCGCGGCGTCAAAGTGCGCATGATCTTCGACTACGACCATGTCTACCCCAAGGCGGGCAAGCAGATACAGGACGTGATCAACTCCGGCATAGAGACGCGGGTGATGAAGGGCCGCGGCGGCTCCGGCTCCATGCACTGCAAGTACGCCATTTTCGACGCGACGCTGCTGGAGACGGGTTCCGCCAACTGGAGCAACCTGGCGGAGGCCGCCAGCTACGAGAACATGATCTTCACCGTGGACCCGCACATCGTAAGCGGCTACGGCGCCAACTACGACTGGATGTGGGCGCAGGCCAAGCCCGCCGGCCAGCCCGACGCGCCTGCGGCCAAGCCCTCCGCGCCCCCCGCCGACCCCAAGCCTTCCGTGCAGTTCAACGGCGTGACGCTGCCGAACTATATCTTCTCCCCCCGCGCCGGGACTACCGCCGCCATGGTCAAGGCCATAGACGCGGCCCGCAGGGAAGTGGACGTGGCCATGTTCGCCTTCACCTCCCGCCCGCTGATGGACGCGCTGAACCGCGCGGCCGCCCGCGGCCTGAAGGTAAAGGTCCTGCTTTACCCTAAGTCCAATTTCCCGTTCAGGGAAGAGGCGAAGAAGAACCGCATCAGCGTGCGCTACAAGGCCGGCCGCACGGAGAACGGCATTATGCACAACAAATTCGCCGTTCTCGACGACGCGCTGCTGATAAACGGCTCGTTCAACTGGTCCGCCACCGCCGAGGACATCAATACCGAGAACACCATTTTCACGGTAGTGCCGGAATACGTAAAGCCCTTCAAGGCCGAATTCGAGAAGCTTTACGCTAATTAGGCCTTAGGCCCTTTGTCCCCGCGGCGCGGGTCTTTAGATTCTTGCGGTCAGTGCCTCTCCGCTGTATATTATTGATATACAGCAGCGCAGCCAGGAGAGACTGAATGAAAAAGACCCTTGTAGTCCTGACAGCCGCCTTCTTCTCCATCTTCCAGAACAACGCTTTGCGCGCCGAAACGGGCCTTGAGCAGCTCGAGAGCTCGGCTCAGGGCGTTGAGATCTCCGTTCCCAAGGCCGCTTTCGCGGGCGGGGGCTCCTCCGAAGCCGGCATTCCCGGCAGTTTCGTAAAAGCCGCCGATAAAGCCTTCCGCGGCAACGCCAATTACATAACGCTGTACGCGATGCCTTCCCCCCACGCGATGGACTGGAAGAACCTGGCCACGCTGGTCTTCTCCTTTGCCCGCAACCAGGCCGCCGTCAGCCTTACGAAGCAGACCCATGCCATCGGTCACGTAGCTTTCGAGATAGGCTGCACGCTGCCGGACGGCAGGCGCACGCTGGTCGTCTCCGGCCAGGTCCCCAAGGACAAAGACAGCATGGGCGGCTTTACGGAGCAGGCTAAGGCCGGCGCGGGCTATTCCGCTTTCTTCGGCTACGTGCCCGGCCGGCTGCAGACGCAGGAGCAGCTCGAGACCGAGCTGGACACGCTTTCCAACGAAGCCAACGAAGTGGCTTTCCTTACGCTGAAGGTTTCTCCGCAGTCCTGCCTGGAAGCCCAGCGCTACATAAAGGCGTACGACGACGAGGGCGTCTCCACGCGCTACGGCCTGGGCGTGCGCCCCCTTTATAAGGAAGGCGGCGGCTGCGCCAATGTCGGCGTGAGCGTCGTGGAAGTGGCCGGCCCCGCCGATTTCGAACGGCTTTCCTCTCCCTGGGGACGCACCTTCTACGTGCCGCAGGAACTGCTTGGCGACGCGCAGAACAATGTCGGGCTGGGCGATGTGGCTTCCTACTGGAAGTATGACTGGACCAAGAAACCCGCCGGGGAGCATAAGAAGCTCTTCTTCTACGACCCCGACCTGATCTACAAATGGATACGCGCCGCCGGGGCCGGTTCCGAAAGGTACATGGTGAACAAGTCCGCCGGCCTGACCCTGGACTACACCAGCTCCTCTTCTCCGACGCAGTGGTGGCGGACCGACAACTAACAGCAGGGATAAAAAGCAGAAAGGCCGTCCGTTAACAGCGGGCGGCCTTTCTGCTTTTAAGAGAACAGGGCTCAGCGGCGGCGGCCTCCGCCTCCCACTCTCCGGGAGGAGCGCTGGTTCCAGCCGCGGCCGGTGGCGGCTTTGTCGTAGCCCCACAGGGTTTCGGCGGGAACTTCCGGGTGGGTCATCTGGTTGAGCGATATGCCGGTAAGCGTCTCGATGCTCCTGACGTCCCCGCCCTGTTCGGGCGTGGCGAAGGTGATGGCGCGGCCGGGCTGGCCGGCGCGGCCTGTGCGGCCGATGCGGTGCACGTAGGCGTCGTCCTCGGCGGGCAGCTCGTAATTGATGACCAGTTCGATGCCGGTCACGTCTATGCCGCGGGCGGCGATATCGGTGGCCACCAGCACGCGGTATTTCCCGGACTTGAACCCTTCCATGGCGTCTTTGCGCTGGCCCATGGTGCGGTCGGAGTGGATCTCGGCCACGGGGTGGCCCATGTACGAGAGGATCTGCGTCACCTTGGCGGCGTCGTAGCGGGTCTCGACGAAGATCAGCACGGTGCCGGCGTATTTTTCCAGCAGCTTCGAAAGCAGCATGGGCTTGGACGAGCTGCGCACCACGTAAAGCTCCTGTATCACGTTCGTGGCGGCGGTGCCGGATTTGGCCACCTCTATGCGGATGGGCAGCTTCATATGGTGGCTGGCCAGCTTCATCACCTCGTCGGGGATGGTGGCCGAGAAGAGCATGGTCTGCCGTTCCGTGGGCAGGCAGCGGATGATGCGGTTGATCTGCGGGGCGAAGCCCATGTCGAACATGCGGTCGGCTTCGTCGAGGACGAGGATGCGCGCGTCGTGGACTTTGAGGGTGCCGCGCTCTATATGGTCGTAGACGCGCCCGGGGGTGCCTATTATGATGCGGGCCTTCTTGAAGAGGTCCTTGAGCTGGCCTTCCTTGCTCTCGCCGCCTATCAGGCAGGCTACGCCCATGCCGAGCTGCGGGGCGAAATCGCGGCAGACCTCGGCTACCTGGATGGCGAGTTCGCGCGTGGGCAGGAGCACCAGGCCCTTGCCCGGCCCGGCGGCCAGCCGCTGCAGCATGGGGATGGCGAAGGCAATGGTCTTGCCGGTGCCTGTCTGGGCAATACCTACCATGTCCTTGCCTTCGGTAGCTATGCGTATGGATTTTTCCTGTATAGGGGTGGGCGTAACAAAGCCTTTCTTATCGAGGATGTCCATCAGTTTAGGGGCGATTCCAAGGCCGTAAAAGCCGGACGCCTCTTTTTGCAGCCCCAGCGTCTGAAGCGCTTTGAGGCCGATTTTTTTGAGTAGTCGTTTCATATATATCTATATTATAGTCATTTTCCCCGTCGTTCGGGAAAAGAACCGGCCAAGGGAGCTCTTCAGCGCGCTGGTTTCACGGCCAGTTTTACGTCGTAGGCGTCCACGCTGTAGACGTTCTCCAGAGGCAGCCGGGGCGGCCTGCCGCCTGTTTCCATAGCGGCCTGCGGCGCGGTAAGGGCCGAAAGGTTTCCGCTTTTGTTGCCGACGATGATAAGGGTAAGCAGCATGTTCCCGTCGGGGATGCCGAGCGCCGCCGCGGCCCTGGCGTTGTCGAAGCCGGCGATGGGATGCGCGACCAGCCCCATCTCCGTGGCGCGCAGCAGCAGGGCCGAAACGGCCATCCCGAGGTCGAAGAGATAGAATTCCCTTTCTTTTACCACGCAGTCGTAGTCTTTGCCGGCGAAGGCGGCTATTATCAGCGAGCCGGACCTGGCCCAGTCGTTGTTTTTGCTGAGGCAGGCCTGCACTTTGGCCAGGCTTTCCTCAGACCTTGCGAAAACGAATTTCCAGGGCTGGTTATTGAAGCACGAGGCCGCAAGCTGCGCGGCCGCCGCGAGCTCCTTCAGGTCGCCGTCGGATATTTCCACCGGCTCCAGCGCGCGGAAAGCGCGTCTTGTTTCTATCGCTTCTTTTACTGTCATCGTCCCTCCCCCGGCTCTGCTCTGCCCGGTTTCCGGGCAGGCTTATTATTCGGAGACTTTATCCGGCCTTTTCAGCGCCGCCAGCGCGGCGGCCGGAACGGAATCCAGCAGTTTCAAGATCTCGTCCGCGCGCGCGGCAGCGCCTTTAGCGCGCAGCGGTTCAAGGACAACGGGCTGCCCTTCCCCGCCGAGCGTTATCCTGTACGGCTGGGCCAGCTTCCTTGTAAGGAGGCGCATGGTGACAAGCTCGGACAGGTCCTCGGCCCAGCTCATGGAACCGTACAGGGAAACGAAGGGGGTCCGCGCGAAGCCCGCATACAGCGGCGCCGCTTCGTCGGCCGGGATCTTGGGGCCGCCCCCCAGGCCGTAGAAGGTGATATTGTTCCTGCCGCTGAAGTCGAGGGAGCTCACAGGCGTCCCGTAAGCGGCCCAGTATTTTCTGAAAGCCACTCCGGCGAGAGGCGCCGCGGGCCTGAGATTTTCCGGCATTTCATTGTCGGCCCAGGGCGTGAGGCCCAGCGCATAATCCAGCCCGTGCGTGGCTTCATGGAAAAGCACATAGGCGAAGCCCCTGTACTTTTCCCCCGCCTCCACGGTGATAGCGGTTTTGCCCGGCTTGAAGCAGCTTCTCTCCCTTTCGGTGAGAATTTCGGAAAGGCTCTTTGTCAAAGTGACCGCGTTGAACGTTATATGGAAGTACACTTCTCCGCCCGGGCCGGCCACCCACGAGGTGATGCCGTTGCCCATGAAGCTGTCCACGAAATAGAGGCCTACGCAGCGCGCTTCGAAAACCTTGCGGTAGACAGGGGGCAGGAGCGCGAAATACTCCAGCACCAGCGCCTTATCGGCGGCCGAGGGCTGATAGGCCTCGTAAGCCGTGGTGCCGTCCATCTTGCGGTAATGCTGCAGGAGGTCCGCCGGGATGGCCGTGATCCTCTCCGCAAGGCTTGAAGCCGGGTCGAAATTATAGACTTCCAGCCGGCTGAGGTCCCTCACCTCGGGCAGGGCTCCGGCGGGCTTCGGGGACGGGCTGCTGCCCGCCTTTAACCAGTAGAACAGCGCGGCCGCGGCAAAGACCAGGATTACCACGGACCATTTTGACCTGGCGGTCATACTCTCCCCCTTAAAATCTGCTCAGGAGCTGGTTGTTCTTAGTTCAGCTCGAATTCTTCGCCCATCGCCGGGCAAACCACGTTCTTTATTCCCTGCGCCTCGAGCGACAGCTTCAGCTCGGCGCGGGCTTCCGCGTCGCCGTGCACCAGGAACACGCCGCGCGCCGGGTTCACGGCCTTGATGAAAGCCAGCAGGTCGTTCTTGTCGGCGTGCGAAGAGAAACTGTGCATGGTATCCACTCTGGCCGCCACCTCGTACTCCATGCCGAAGATCCTCACCTTTTTCTCGCCGTCCTGTATCCTGCGGCCGAGGGTGCCCGCGGCCTGGTAGCCGACCAGCAGTATCGTGGTGTTGTCCTTGCCGATATTGTTGCGCAGGTGGTGCAGCACGCGGCCGCCTTCGCACATGCCCGAGGCCGAGATGATGAGCATCGGGCCTTTCTTGTTGTTCAGGGTCTGCGACTCTTCCTTGCTGCGCAGGTACCTTATAAAATCGAAGCCGAACGGGTCGCCGTCCGTTTTGGCGTAGTCGCGGAATTTCTCGTCGAAAAAGAAGCTGTCACGGTGCTTGTTGAAGATCTCGGTCAGGCTGACGGCCATGGGGCTGTCCACGTACACCGGGAGCTCTGGGGCCAGGTTGTAGCGGCGGATCTTGTCGAGGATGAAGATGATCTCCTGGGTGCGCTCCAGGGCGAAGCTGGGGATCAACAACTTCCCGCCTTCCTTATAGGTTGTCTTTATAAGCTCCACCAGCTTGCCCTCGGCGTCCTGCAGCGGCTCGTGCAGGCGGTCGCCGTAGGTGCTTTCTATCACGAGGTAGTCCGTGTTCTTAGGGGCGGTAGGGTCGTCCAGCAGCAGGGTTTCCGCGCGGCCCAGGTCGCCGGTGTACACCAGCCGCCGCTTGCCCGCGCCGGTCCCCAGGTCCAGCTGGATCATGGAAGAGCCCAGCACGTGGCCGGCGTTCTGAAAGCGGGCGGTGACGCCGGGGATGGGCTCGAAGACCGTGTCGTAGCCCAGCGGCTTGAACTGCGCCATGGCCTTGTTGGCGTCGTCCTCGTCGTACATGGGCTCGATGGTGAGGCCCTCGGCGGCGTGGATCTTGTTATAGAACCGGGCGTCGGCCTCCTGCAGGCGGGCGGAATCGGCCAGCATGATGCCGGCTATCTCGGCGGTGGCGGGCGTGGCGTAGATCGGGGCGTCGCAGCCGTTCTTGAAGAGCAGCGGCAGCAGGCCGCAATGGTCGACGTGGGCGTGGCTGAGCAGCACCGCGTCCACCGAGGCCGGCGGGAATTTGAACTCGCGGTTCTTGAGGGCGGCGTCGTTGCGGTGCCCCTGGAACATGCCGCAGTCCATAAGCAGCGTTTTATCGCCGGCGGTCACCAGGTGCCGCGAGCCGGTAACTTCTCCGGCCGCGCCGTGGAAAGCTATCTTCAATGTGTGGTTCTTCATTTTGTCCTTTTTAATACAGGCCCGGTGGTTTTGCGCATTAACAGCTCGTCATGCCCCTTTACAAGAAAATCGGTAAGTACCCCGGCTTTCCTGTAGCCCAGGCGCCGGTAGAACTTTATGGCCCGCTTGTTGAAGGAGGAAACGCAGAGGAAAATGTTCGGAGAGGAGCGGAGTATCTTTTTTTCGGCAAAAGCCAGGAGCTTTTCACCTATCCCACGCCCGCGAAAGGCTTCGGCCACGAAAAGCGCCTGTATATAGCCCTTGAACGTGCCGTACATGGTTATGGTCACCAGGCCGGCCAGGTTCCCGCCTTCGGAAGCCTTCCAGGTCTCGCGAAAAGGCGTGCGCATCATTTTGCGGCAGCTTGCCGCGTCCAGGCCCAGCTGCCGCCAGGGATCCGCGGCGGCCATAAGGCGGGCCGCGGCGTTAATTTCCCCCGGGGAGACCAGTCTTGTCAGCTTCATTAAAGAGATAATACAAAATTCGCGGCGGCGCTTGTTCCCCGCCCCCGGCGCCTTGCGGACTGCGAATAGGCCTTTAGACCTATGCGCCGAGTGGGCCCATTGGCCCTTGTGAAATAGGCCCTATCTCTTAAACTATAGTTGATTAAGGTCATTGATTAACATCAAGTAAGACAGCGGAGGAATAGTGAAACGCAACCTGATAATTCTGGCGATAGCGGTACTCACCTTGGGGAACTCCCCCCGGCTGCAGGCGCAGACAGCGGCCCTGGACTCCCTCAAAAGTTCTTTGTCCGTAGAACTTGAAATAGCTGTTCCCCCTTCTTCCCAGCCGGTTCCTTTCAAGGCTTCCGCGCCCGCCCCTTCCCTTTCCGGAGAGCAGCTTTTCACCTACCTGCACGACATCACCGCCCCCGGGCCCGACAAAGGCGAGCCTTCCTACAAGGCCTCCAAGGCTTTCATGTATTCCAAGGCCGACAACACCGGCTGCAACGGCGGGCCCGGCATTGTCACCTTCTACTCTCAGGTCTGCGTTAAAGGCTCCAGCTCCGACGGCAACAGCTACAAAGAGACCGGCGACATGAACGCGGACGGCTCTTCCGGCGATTTCATCAACGCCGAACATATCTGGCCCCAGGGCTATTTCAAAAGCGCCCTGCCCATGGTGGCCGACCTGCACCACCTCGCCCCCACCTTCTCGGTCCCCAACGGCCGCCGCGCCAATTACAAATTCGCCCGGGTGGCCAATTACGTCTACAGCACCTCCGCCGGCTCCAAGCTGGGCAGTAACGCCTTCGAGCCCACCAGCGCCGTGAAGGGCAATGTGGCCCGCGCCCTTTTCTACTTCATAGTGCGCTACCACGACCGCAACATCAGCCAGGGCATGAACTATACCGAGTTCTGGAAGAACAATGTCCCGATGCTGCTGGAGTGGAACCGCCAGGACCCGCCCGACGCCGCCGAGCTGCGCCGCAACGACCAGGTGGAGAGCTTCCAGGGAAACCGCAATCCTTTCATAGACGATCACACGCTGGCCGAGCGCGTGGGGCTTGAGACCTTCATGGCCCATTAAGCAGCCGCTAGGACATAAAAAAGCCGCCTCTTGGCGGCTTTTTTTATGCCCTCAGGGGCATTGATAATTAAGTTCAACTAGCGGGTAACTTTATACGGGTCATCCGCCACGCTCAGCAGGTAGACGGCGGCCCTGATGTTGCCGGCCACGGCGCGGTCGATGAGTTCGGCTCCGGGATAGAAGCTGTTGCCTTCCAGCTCCGTAGTGAAGCCGAAAATCCCGTAATTGGAGTAGAGCCAGTCGCCGGTCTCTCCCGTGGCTACGTACAGGTCGCTGGCGCGCTGCGGCCTGTAACCGGTGAGTTTCCCCATTTCAGCGCCCAGCTTGACGAAAACGTCCCGGTCTTTGGCCTCTTCCACCTCCGCGTCTTTTCCGGCCCAGGGATACAGGATCAGGCTGGAGTAGGAATGGTAGGACATCACGACCTTGAGGTTGGGGTGGGCCGGGACGAAAGCCTTTATGGCCTGCGTTTCAGGTTCGGAGAAGGCCGAGGGGCCGCAGTAGGTATCGGAGCCGGGAGAGTGCGACGCGCCCTGGGTGCACCAGAGGAAATCGTAGTTGCGGTTAAGATCCACGCCTACGGACTTATCCGGGTTCACCCGCGTGTTCTTGCGGTGCCAGCGGTACTTGCCGGTCTTGATGTCGTATTCCGCGCCGTCGGGATTCACCATCGGGATTATGTAGATGTCCAGCGTGGCCAGGTATTTTTTGATGTCGGCGTCGTTCTTATGCTCCAGCAGGTAGACCGCGTAGAGCAGCGCCACTTCGTTGGAGAGATGCTCGCGCGCGTGGTGGTTGCCCATGTACAGGGCGCCGGGCTTCGCGCTGGGGGTCAGCCCTTTCTCGGCAGGGTTGAGGCGCAGACACCAGATGTCGCGGCCCTCGGTGGTCTTGCCTATGGAGAACAGCGAGACCAGTTCTGGGTTGCCCGCGGCGAGGCCCCGCAGCACCTCGGTGGTCTCGGTGTAATTGTGGTAGCGCGCGTCGGCGGCCGGGAAATCCTTCAGGTGCTTCTTGGCGTATTCGTAGATGGTCTGGCGGCTCGTAACTACGAACCCGCTGCCCGGGAGCTTGTCCAGATCGGCCGCGGTTATAAAGCCGGAAACGCTTTTGTCGGCCACCTCGACTATGTCCAGCCCCGCCTCCAGCAGCGCGGTACGCGCGTGTTTGTTGTCGGCCGCCACCGTGACCCAATAGCGGCTGTCGCCCTTAAGGTCCTCCGCCACCAGTACGGAGACGGGGTCGCCGGCGGAGGGAGGCCGGGGTATCTCCCCCTTCAACTGAGCAAGCAGCTGGGAGAAAGAGATGCCGGCGGGTTTATCGGCGGCGGTATCGGCAGCGAAGGCGGCGCCGGAAAGGAGCAGGGCAAAAGCGGCTGAAAGGATAAGTTTCTTCATTGCGGGAAAGCCTCCCTTTGATATCAGGCAACTATAGCAAAATACCGCAAACGAAGCACAGGGAGGGTCCCTGTCCCGTGAAAGCGCTTTTACTTATCTTCCGGCAGTTCGCCGAGTTCCTTCAGGGCCTGTTTCAGGGCGGCCTCGTGGCGGCGGCTTTCCAGCGGGGCCAGCAGGCTGTAGGCGCAGGGCACCACCAGCAGGGTGAGCACAGTGGAGAACAGTACGCCGCCGATGACCACCAGGGCCATGGGAATGCGCGTTTCGGCGCCGGGGCCGTAGCCCAGGGCCGGCGGGATGGCCGCGGCTATGGTGGCGAAAGAAGTCATGAGTATCGGGCGCAGCCGGATCGGGCAGGCTTCCAGCAGGGCCTCGTCCACGCCCAGGCCGCCCAGGCGCCGCCTGTTGTTGGTGAAGTCCACCAGCAGGATGGAGTTCTTCTTGACTATGCCCATCAGCAGGATAAGGCCTATCATGCTGTAGATGCTCAGCGAATAGCCCCCCAGTTTCAGGGCGATGAACGCGCCGGTGACGCTGAAAGGCAGCGCCAGCAGCACCGTGAACGGGTGCAGGAAGCTGTTGAACTGGGAAGCCAGGATCATGTACGCCACGAACACGCCCAGGATCAGCGCGAAGGTGAGGCTGGAGAAAGATTCCTTGAAGGTCTTGGAAGTGCCGGAGAATACCACGCGGTAGCCGTCCGGGAGTATCTCGCCGGCCAGCCGCTCCACTTCCTTTAAGGCCTGCTCCTGCGACGAGTCCTGCGCCACGTTGGCGAAGACGCCGATGGCGCGCTCGCGGTTCTTGCGCGAGATGGTAAGCAGCGTGGTCTTCTGCTCCACTTTTACCACCTCGGAGAGGCGGATGACTTCCCCCCGGTTGTTGCGCACCCAGATCTTGTTGATATCCTTCGGGTCGCTGCGGTCGCGGCCGAGCAGCTGCACGCGGATGTCGTAGCGCTTGCCGCCGCGGGTGAACTTGCCGGCGCGCACGCCGCCTATCATCGAGTTCACCGCGTCGCCGATGGAGGAGACCGAGACGCCGCGGGCCGCGGCCTTTTCGCGGTCGGGCACCACCTGCACTTCGGGCATGCCCTCCTGGTAATCGGTGTCCACGTCGGTCATGCGGCCCGAGGCCGTCATCTTTTCCATCAGCAGGCGGCTGTAGTCGCCCAGCTTCTCCCAGTTGGGGCCGCGCACGCTGAACTCCACCGGGAAGCCCCGCTGCGCGGTAAAGCCGCCCAGCGACGGGTCCTGGATGGCCACGCGCCGTACGCCGGGAACTGCGTTGAGCGGCTTGCGGGCGTAGCGCATGAATTCCTGCTGGGTAGGCGGCTTTTTCCGCCCGGGGAGGGCCACGCGCTCTTCAAAAGGTTTCATGGCTATCATCAGCATGCCCTGGTTCACCTGGCCGCCGCCGAAACCGCCGGTATTGGCCATGAAGGTGCGGATGTTCGGCTGGGCCATGGCCCATTTTTCGGCCTCTTCCATGGCCTTGGCCGTAACTTCGAGCGGCGTGCCGACGGGCATCTGGACGCGCGCCAGGAAACGGCTCTGGTCCTGCGCCGGCGAGAATTCCTTGGGGATGAATTTGGTAAGCGACAGCGAGGCCGCGAAGACGAGCACCGAAACTATTATCACGGTCCAGCGGCGCCGGAGCAGCCGGCCCAGCAGGGACGCGTAGGAGACCCGCGCCCTTTCCATCAGACGGTCCATCGCGCGCCCGATCCAGAGGGAGCGCTCGGCGTCCACGAACTGGGAACAGCGCATCGGCGTCAGCGTCAGGGCTTCCAGCAGCGACAGCATGACCGCGGCCGTCATGGTGACGCCGAACTGGAAGAAGAACTTGCCGATGATGCCCTGCATGAACACTACGGGCAGGAAGATGGCGAGGATGGCTATGGAGGCGGCCATCGCCGGGAAGGTCATCTCGCGCGCGCCCAGGATGGCGGCGCGCACGCGTCCCTCCCCCTTTTCGTTGTGGCGCACGATGTTCTCCAGCATCATGATGGCGTCGTCCACCACTATGCCGATGGCCAGCGTCAGGCCCAGCAGCGTGAAAGTATTGAGCGTAAAGCCCATGAAGTACAGGATTATGAAGGAACCGACGATGGAGGTGGGGATGGCCAGCAATACGTTGACCGTGGAAGACCAGGAACCGAGGAACAGCCAGCAGACCAGGGACGTCAGGATGACGGACAGGACCAGCGTGAAATTCAGCTCGTGGGTGGACTCTTCGATGAAGCGGGTGGAGTCGTTGACTATTTCCAGCCGCATGCCTTCGGGGAGGTTCTTTTTGATCTCCTCCAGTTTGGCCTTTACGCGCTTGGCCGTGGCCACCGCGTTGGAGCCGCGCTGCTTGTTGACGCCCAGACCCACGGCGCGCTTGCCCCAGTTGCGGGTGATGCGGCGCACGTCGGCCAGGCCGTCCTCCACCTGGGCCACGTCGCCGATATGGTAAGTGCGCCAGATGGCGGAACCGCCGCGCCCGGCTATCACGATGCGCGAGAAGGCCTCGGGCGTGGGGGCTTCCCCCAGCACGCGCACGTTAAGTTCCTTTTTCCCCGTATCGATATAGCCGGCGGGCTGCTCGGCATGCTGCGCCGAGATGGCGCCGAGCACGTCGGTGACGGTGAGCTGGGCCGCGTCCATCTTGTCCGAATCCAGCCAGACGCGCAGGGCCGGGTCCACGTAGCCGCCCATGTTTACTTCGCCCACGCCTTCGATGATGCTGAACTGGTCGCGCAGCACGTCGTTGGTGTAGTTCATCAGGTCCTTGACGGGCCTGTCGCCGGAGAGGGCCATCCAG
>MGUK01000046.1:24510-24742 GCA_001799995.1 Elusimicrobia bacterium GWF2_62_30 | reverse complement strand
ACGCCGCGCGCTGGTGTACCCGGCTTTCGTGGCCCTGCTGGCCGCGGCGCTTTTCCTGGCGCTCACCCTGAAGGCCATACCGATGATAGTCGGGCCCCTGGCCCAGGCCGGGGCAGCGATGCCGCCGCAGGCGGCCTGGCTCACAAGCGCGGCCGCGTACCTGCAGGCGAACTGGCCGCAGGTGCTGCTGGGCGCCCTGGCCTGCTTCCTTATACTGCGCTGGCTGCTGCGC
>MGUK01000046.1:0-24429 GCA_001799995.1 Elusimicrobia bacterium GWF2_62_30 | reverse complement strand
CTGCCGCCCAGCGCCATGCTGGACGTGCTGCTGCAGTTCTCCGAGGACGACCTGCTGCTGCGCCGGCGCCTGCGGCGCGCGGAGGCCATGCTGGCGGGCGGCGTCACCTTCACCGGCAGCTTTGACGGCTTTATCCCGAAGGAAGACTTCGCCGCCATGGAGATAGCCGAAAAGACCGGGCGACTTGAGGAGACGCTTTTGCGGCTGGGCAAGACCCATTACGACCTGCACCTGCACCGGCTGAAACTGCTCTCCACGTTCTTCACCATCGCCACCACTGCGGCGCTGGCCCCGCTGTGCTTTTTGCTGATACTTTCCCTGATAAAGCCGGTGCTCTCCGCCGTGGGTGCGGTAACCGGCCTGCCCGGCTCCGACGCGGGCGCGGCGGCTCCGTCGCCGGCAGCGCAGCCGGCCGCTCCGCCCCGGATATTGGATACCCGCACCGAGTACGAAGCGGAACGAGACCGCGCCACGGCGGACTTCAACGCGGTACAGGCGGCTAAATTGGCGGGGTTCATGAAGGAACGCGGCGTCGCCAAAGACGCCGGAAGCGCGGGGCCCGAAGAGAAAGCGGACGCGGACAACACCGCCCGGCCCGGGGAAACCGCCGCTCCCAAAAAAAAGAAGCTGGGCCCGGTGCCGCAGATAAAGAAGATCCAGCTGAAAGGTTTCGGCTCCACCACGGTGCAGCCCACCGAAGTGAACAGTACCCAGTGACCCTGGTGCCTGACACTACTTAACATAACACTTAGCGCGGCTAAATTATACCCGGAGAGCAATTGAGCCCGCGGCAGGCCGGAGCTTGACTAAGAGTTTGTATAATAATTAATTAATATGGAACCGGAGCGCGAAAGGCCAGAGCTGCAGCCTATGCCGGCGGAACATTCCGGCAGCATTCCCATGCCGCGCCCCGGCGAGCGCGCCCCCATGCCCGCAGGGCCGGGCAGCGCGCGGCACAGCTCAGGAGAAAAAAGCTCCCACCGCTTAGGACTGCTTGCGGCGGCTATTCTAACCGCCGGGCTGGCGTCCGCCATAGTTTTCAGGGGCGATTTCCGGCAGGCGCAGCAGGCCGCCCTGCCCCCGCCGGCCGTGGAAGTCAGCGTGCAGGCCCCGCTGGCGAAAGCGCCGCCCCCTCTGCCTGCGCCCGCGGCTGTCGCCCGCGTGCAGCCTCCGTCCGAGCTGCCTTCGTTCATCACTTCGGGAAGCCCTGCGGAGGAAACGGCAAGGCCGGCGCCGAACAGCTACTCCAGCCCGTTGCCTTTTTTCAGTTCCGAAGAAGAGCAGGTAGTGCCGAAGGTTACCAACCTGCAGCCGTACGGCGCCGCGCCGGCCGGCTCGCCACAGGCCGGCGCCGCAAGGCCCGTGCTGCCGGCCGCTAACCGCCTCACCCCGCGCCTGCAGCCCTCGCGGGGCGGAGGGCTGGCGGGATTTTCACGGGGGCCAGCCTCCGCGGGGGCCGCGGCCGTCCCCTGCGCCAGCTGTCCTAAAGCCGCCCCGGGCTCCAGGACGGACGGCTCGCTGCAGGGCGGCAGGTCCTACGTGCAGAACGAGGTCACCCTGTCCTATGCGGGCCCCTGCGACGGGAAATTCGCCTACGACTACAAGAACGTCACCTCCAACCTGACCATAGGCATGGAAGTGCGCACCACCGGCGGGGAATCCTGGACCTTCACGCTAAGGCCGGGCCAGACGAAGAGCATTAAAAGCGCCACCCAGTTCGCCCCCGGCACTTACGAGTCCCTCAGGATAAGCGAAGTGATGAATTAAACTATGAGCCCCGAACCGGAAAAAGCAGCCGCAGCCCCCAGGAGCGAAACAGCCGCCGCTCCTGCGCCGTCTCCCGTGCCTTTCTCCGGCGGGAAGGCGGCCGGGAAAACCCCGGGGACCTCGGGCCCGGGCGAACCCTATACGCCGATGCCGGAGCTCTCGGAGCCAGCCCGCCCTCGCTGGCTGTACGCGGCGGCCGCCCTGCTGCTGGCGCTGGCGGCAACTTTGGGGATACTCTTTTTAAGATGAAAATGCACCCGCTATTCACGCTGATGGTCGTGCTGGGCATAGTGACCGGCATGTATTCCGTCTACGGCATCTTCCCCGTCAGCATGCCCATCATCTTCGTGGCCAGCCTGGCCGGCTTCTTCATACGGCTCAACCAGTTCATCCACGAAAAAAAGAAACAGACCGACGCCGGCGCGGCCGTAGATTTCGCCAAGCTGCGCTCCAAGCAGCTTTCTTTCTTCGGCGACTGGATCAAAGAGAACGTCCGGGGCCATGACGAGATCACCGACCACATAGTGGGCCATATCCAGCAGGGGCTGGCCGTGGCCGCGCCGGGCCAGGTGCTGGGGGCTTTCCTGCTGCCCGGGCCCACCGGCACGGGCAAGACCTTCCTGGCCGAGATGGTGGCCAAAGCCCTTTACAAGGAAAGCGAACCGCTGCTGCTGTCGATGAGCCAGTACAAATCGCCGCAGGACGTGTTCACGCTCATCGGCCCGCCTCCGGGCTACCAGGGCTACGAGATAGGCGGCTCGCTTACGCGCCCGGTGCTGGAGAACCCGTACCGGGTGGTGATCCTCGACGAATTCGAGAAGGCGCACCCCGACGTGCAGCACTGCTTCTACGATATCCTCGACACCGCGCAGTGCTACGAGAAGAGCTCCGGCAAGAAAGTGCATTTCGGCGCCTGCGTCTTTTTCGCCACCTGCAACTCGGGAGTGGACAGCCTGCGCAAGATCTGGAAGGACACGCCGGACAACGCCCTGCGCACCGGGCGCGCCCGCGAGGCCATGGCCCGCGAAGGCTTCGAGCGGCCGCTGCTGGCCCGCTTCACCGACATCCTGCTGATGGACCAGCTGTCCCCGGTGGAGATAGCCGAGGTGGCCTGCCTGCAGATAGCCAAGCACTGGCGCCAGTACGGCATAGAGGTGGAATATACTTCCCCCGAGGTGCTGGTGGAGGCCATCAGGCGCAACGTCGAGTTCCAGGATTACGGCGTACGGCAGCTGGCCGGCCTGATAAGGGAAATAACCACGCCGTCCATAGAAGAGGCGCGCCGCACCGGCTCGACCCGGGTGCGGCTGGAGCTGGACAAGAATACGGGCCAGGTCACGGTAAGCGTATGAGCACCGACAACAAAATGTCCGTCTTCGAAGACGTCTGGCTGCAGGTCTTCTCCCTGCTGCTCATAGTTTCCGGCATCTTCTCGCTGCATTACATGCTGCGCCCGGCCCAGGCCGGGCAGCAGCCGGCGCCGCCGGTCTCGCTGCCTGCCGCCGTCCAGCCCGCGCTGGCCCGCGGCACACCGCTGGCGGAAGTCCTGCCGGCGCTGGCGCATACGGCGGCTCCCGTCACGGCCGCCGCGCCGCCCGAGGCCGCGCCCGAAAAGCCGGCCGACCCCAGGACGCCGGGCCGCTGGGTGGTGGGCAATGACGGCAACGCCGCGATAAACTGCGCCTCGCTGGGCGACGCGGTAGCCCGCGCGGCCGACGGCGACTCCATTGTGATACGCCCGGGCACCTACGAGGTCAGCGTGCTCACCTCCAAGTCGCTTACCATCTCCGGCGGCGGCCGCACGCCGGGAGAAGTGGAACTGACCAATCCCCTCAACCCCACCTTCGCCGTTTCCGGCGGCCGCGTGGTCATGCAGAACCTCACCCTCACGAACAGCAGCCAGGTGGATTACTGGGCGCTGTCCGTGTCGCGGGCCGCGCTGGTACTGCGCAACGTCAACATCAGGTCTTCGGGCAAGGGCTTAAGGCTGCTGGGCGCGGACCTGGAGGCCTCGGACTGCGAGATAGAGGCCGGCGCCGCGGTGGCCGTTTCCGGAAAATCCAGGGTGAAGCTCACCAGCGTTTCCCTGACCGGCCGCGTCATAGGCATCAGCATGCAGGACTCCTCGGCCGACCTGCAGCTGGACAATTCGCGCGTCTCGGGCGGGGGCGGGGCGGGCCTCAGGGTTTCGGACGGGGCCTGGGCCAGGATCAGCGGCACCACCATCTCCGGCAACCGCTACGCCGGGATCATGGTCGCTTCCGGCGCGGAGGTCCGCGTGTCCAGGTCGCAGCTGACGGGCAACGGCGAATGCGGGGCCTATATCGAGGAGAACGGCAAGCTGGTGCTGGAGAAGGTGACCCTGACGCGCAACAAGTGCGGGGTGGGCTTTGCCGGCGCGGGCAGCCTGGAAGCGCGCGGCAACAAATTTTCAGACAATACGCTTGGGGCGGTGGCGGTCAGCCCGCTGCAGGGCGACAAGGCGCTGATCACCGGCGGCGGCAACTCCGGGCTGCTGGTGCCCGGCGAAAAGCGCGCGGCCGCGAAAAAACGGCCCATCGAGGAAGACGTGGAATCCGAGGAATAACGGGAATATTATGAGCGACCTTAACAACATGACGGACTGGGAAAAGCTGCGCGCGCTGGTCAGCGATTCCAAGCTGGAGAACAAGAGCCGCACCGTCGACGAGAAGCTGCTGCTGGCGCACCTGCATTCGCGCATAAAAGGCCAGGACGAGATCATCTCCGACGTCGCCAAAGTGATCCGCCTCAGCTGGGAGAAACAGGAGCGCACGCGCCCCATCTGCAGCCTGCTGCTGCTGGGCCCCACCGGCACCGGCAAGACCGAAATGGCCAAGGCGCTGGCCGAATACCTTTACGGCAGCGAGAAGGACATGCTGCGCTTCGACTGCTCCGAACTTTCAAGCCCGGACATGGCCAAGAGCCGCCTGACCGGCTCCTCCTCCGGCTACAAGGACTCCGAGTCCGGCGGCCAGCTGACGCGCCCGATCATGGCCAACCCCCGCCGGCTGATCCTTTTCGACGAAGTGGAGAAGGCCCACCCGCTGGTATTCGACCTGCTGCTGCAGCTCCTGGGCGACGGGCGCCTGACCGAGCAGAGCACCGGCAAGACGGCCGATTTCACGCAGACCATCGTGGTGCTGACCAGCAACGCCATCGCCGAGGAAGCGGCCAAGGCCACGCAGGGCATGACCGATTACCGCGAGGTCCTCAACGCCATCAAGACGCTGCTTTCCGAGCAGGGCACCTTCAGGCCCGAGGTCATGGGCCGCATCGACAAGGTTTATTTGTTCAAGCCGCTTTCCGGCATGATAGTGGCGGAGATAGCACTGCTGAAGATAGCCCGCCTGGGCAAGGAATACGGGATGACCGTGGAGTTCGTGGCGCCGGAGCTCCTGCTGCAGGCGCTGGAGGCCAACCTGAAGGTGAGCCGCTTCGGCATCCGGGAGCTGGAGCGCATCCTTTTCGATTTCTTCGCCGAGCAGCTGGTGTCGATGCGCGAAAAGAAAGTGAAGGCCGTTTCATTCCGCCTGGGCCCGGACGGCAAGATCGTCTGTTATCCCTCCGAGAAGCCGGGCACGGCGCAGGCCGGGAAATAAGTCCCGGGGCCGCGCCGCGTCTAAAAAAAAGTCATGCCGAACGCGGACCCCAACCCGGAATATGCGCCGCCGCCTCAGGGCGCGGCTCCCCGCGCTGCCCAGGCGTCACAGTCTAATTTCCAGACCATTGCGCTGATCCTCGCCGCGTTCCTGCTGCTGGCCGCGCTCGCTTTATACCTGCTCTGGCGGTCCGTCCTGCAGCCCTGGCTGCAGGCCAGGAACGGCGGGCCGCTTGCCGGAGAGGAGCTCGCCGCCGTCAGCCGGGCCGCGCAGGAAAGCGCGCCGCTGCCTGTCCCGCCGGACTACGGCGCGGGCGCGCCCGGCGGCCACCTGACCCCGGCGAACGGAACCGGCCAGGAAGAGGACCTGGCGCCGCCGGCCCCCGGGCTGCTGATGGCCCCGGTCAGTTTAAACACTGTTTCGTATACCGGCCCCGCCCTGGCCCCGGCGGCGCTCAGAAAAGAAGTAGCCGAAGACAGGGCCGGCTGTAAGGCCGGCGACATGTTCAAATGCCTGCGCCTGGGCGGCAGGTATTTGGCCGGCCACGGCGTCGAGAGGGACGCCGGGCGCGCATTCCCTCTTATCAACAAAGCTTGCGCCGGAGGGATCGCGGAAGCCTGCACTACCCAGGGCATCCTGCAGATGTCCGGGCACGGCACCGCGCAGGACATACCCGCCGGCATAGCCCTGTGCGACAAGGCCTGCGCCGCGGGCGACATGTACGGCTGTTCCATGCTTGGAGGGTTATATCTCGAAGGCACATATATGCCGGCGGACCCCGCCCGCGCCGTCAAGCTGTTAGACACCGCCTGCAGCGCCAAGCTTGGGGCAGCCTGCATGCTCCTGGGAACGCTCTACGCCGAGGGCAAGGGCGGCCTGCCCCCGGATCCCGCCAAGGCCGAGCAATTACTGGACGAAGCCTGCGGGCTGAACGAAAAGAACGCCTGCCAGCTGCACCAGCAGCTGGTCCAAAAACGGACGGCCGCCGGGCGCTGACCGGCCCGCGGACGCGCAAAAAAAGAGCCCCCGTTCAAAACGGGGGCTCTTCTTGTTTACTTCCGCTCAGCGCTCCACGCACATAGCTATGCCCATGCCGCCGCCGATGCACAGCGTGGCCAGGCCTTTCTTTACGTTGCGCCTCTTCATCTCGTACAGCAGCGTAACGAGGATGCGCGCGCCGGAGGCGCCCACGGGATGGCCCAGCGCTATGGCGCCGCCGTTCACGTTAACGATGTCGTTGTTGAAGCCGAGCTCCTTGGCCACGGAGAGCGCCTGCGCGGCGAAGGCTTCGTTCGCCTCTATCAGCTCCACGTCCTTCAGCTCCCAGCCGGCCTTCTTGAGCGCCAGGCGCACGGCTTCCGCCGGGCCGATACCCATTATCGCAGGGTCCACTCCGGCCCAGGCGTAGGAGACTATCTTCGCCAGCGGCTTGAGGTTGTATTTTTTCAGAGCCTCTTCCGAAACCACCAGCACGGCGGCCGCGCCGTCGTTGATGCCGGAAGAATTGGCGGCGGTCACGCTGCCGTCTTTCTTGAACGCGGGACGAAGCTTGCCCAGGCCCTCGGCGGTCACGCCGGCGCGCGGGAACTCGTCCCGCTCGACCACCACGATATCCCCTTTGCGCTGCGGTATGGCTATCGGTGCTATCTCGTCCTTAAAGCGGTTCTCCTTCATGGCCTTCTCGGCCTTGTTCTGCGACTCGGCCGCGAACTTGTCCTGCTCCTCCCGGGTCAGGCCGTACTTGGCCGCCAGGTTCTCGGCGGTTATCCCCATGTGGCAATTGTTGAACACGTCCCACAGGCCGTCGTTTATCATGGAATCAATCAGCTCGCCGTTGCCCATGCGGTAGCCGGCGCGGGCTTTCTTGAGGAGGTAAGGGGCGTTGGTCATGCTCTCGGCGCCGCCGGCGATTATCACGTCCGCGTCTCCGCACTTTATCTGCTGGGCGGCCATAGCTACGGCGCGCAGGCCGGAACCGCAGACCATATTGATGGTCATGGCGGTCTTCTCTTTGGGGATGCCCACGCCCAGTTCCACCTGCCGCGCCATATTCTGGTTCATGCCGGCCTGGTAGATGCTGCCCAGCAGCACCTCGTCCACGTTCTCGGGCTTCAGGCCGGAACGCTCAAGCAGCGCTTTGGCCACGGTCTTGCCCAGATCCACGGAGCTCAGCTCCGACAGCGCCCCCGCAAAATTCCCTATAGCCGTGCGCACGCCTTCCGCTATGAACGCTTCTTTCATTTTTTTATCCTCCGTGATATTTGTAACGAGATCAGAGCCGCCGCGCGGCATACTTATATCTTACATCTTCTCAAACGCCCGGACAAAAAAAGCCCCCGCGGGCGGGGGCTTTTGGCGCGCGCGCGGAGACTGTTCAGGCTTTAGCGGCGGAGGCGGCGCGGCGATGCCTTATGTATTCGATTATTCCCGGCAGGATGGAAACAAAAACGATGCCCATTATCACGGCCGTAAAATTGTTCTTTACCAGGGGGATATTACCGAAGAAATACCCGGCCAGGACGATGGAGAACACCCACAGGAGCCCGCCGATGATATTGTAGGACAGGAACTTGCCATAGGTCATCGCGCCCACGCCCGCCACGAACGGCGCGAAGGTGCGCACGATGGGCACGAAGCGCGCTATGATGATGGTCTTGCCGCCGTACTTCTCGTAGAAAGCGTGGGTCTTCTGCAGGTATTCCTTCTTGAAGATCCGCGAATTCTCGTAGTGAAACACCTTGGGCCCGATATAATGGCCCACGGCGTAGTTCACGGTATCGCCCAGCACGGCCGCCACGCAAAGCAGCAGCAGGGTCAGCTTTATGTCCAGGTAGCCCAGCCCGGCGAAGGCGCCGATGGCGAACAGCAGCGAATCCCCGGGCAGGATGGGCGTGACCACAAGCCCGGTCTCGCAGAAGATGATGAGAAAAAGTATCAGGTAGGTCCAGGCGCCGTAATCCTGTATCACCGCGCCCAGGTATTTATCCAGGTGCATGAAGATGTCGAACATGTGCACCAGGAACGCGAAAGCTTTTTCTATTATTTCCATTGTTTCCCCTGCCTAAATAAAAACTGCCGCTTAACGGCGGCAATCTTTAAATACGGTTTAAATCTGGTGGGTGGTACAGGATTTGAACCTGTGACATCTGTCGTGTGAGGACAGCGCTCTACCGCTGAGCTAACCACCCGTAAAAGTATATTTTACAATAGTTTTCGGCGTTTTGCAGGTTAAAAAGGGGACAGGCTGCTTTTTCATACACCAGCCTGTCCCCTCTTCACCGTGTCAGTTTTCCAGGGCCCTGGTCACCTCGCCCATGAAGACATCGTAGTCGAAAGGCTTTTGCAGGTAGACCCGCGGGCTATTTTTGGGAGAAAGCTCGGAAACAGCGCCCGTCACTATCAGGGCCCTGGCGCCGGGCCTCTTCTTCTCGAAATGTTTTACCAGCCTGTCGCCCAGCCTGTCCGGGAACATCAGGTCCGTTATCAGCAGGTCGTAGGTATTAGCATCGATCAGGCCGACGGCTTCCTCAAAACTGGAAGCCCGCGAGATCGAATACCCCGTTTTCAGGAACATGCGGGCATACAGGTCCAGCATGGTCTCATCGTCGTCCGCTACAAGTATACTTTTAGGCATCTCTACTTCCCTTCACACCGGCCCGATGCCCTCACCTGCCGCATAGCCCCCCGGCTATATGCAAAGTGTAACATTAGTTACAGTCGGCCAACAGGGGCATACGGCCCAGACTGACGCCGGCATTCGACCCAAGGCCATAGGCTGCGCCGCTTCAGCCCGGACGTGGAATAAAGTCAGTCACAAAGCGAATCAGCCAATTGCCCGGTCCGCGCCCGCGCTGTATACTTAGGATAAGGGGGCGTTATGAGAAGCACGGGCTTGAAAATACTTGCCGTGCTCGCTTTTTTTTGCGGGCTCGGGTTTTCCGTCGCCGCGGCGGCCGCAGGGGACGGGGAGTGTAAGGAAGTTGCGGCCAAAATTGCCAGGTTCTCGGCGGCCAATGGCATAAACAGGATCTCCGTGCTGGGCTTCACTCCCAAAGGCGGGACTGAGGCTAACGAAACCGACTATATCTCCGAAAAGCTCGGGGCCTACCTGGCCGGCCATAAAAAACCGGCGCTTATAGAACGCGCGCTCCTTGAAAAAGTCCTGAAAGAAGCCAGGCTGTCCTCGGCCGGCAACGGCGAGAGCGAAATGACAACCGCGCTCAGGGATATTTTTCACGTCGATGCGGTGGTTACCGGCACGGTGTTCGCGGCCGGCACCAGGCTGAAGGTGCTGACCAGGCTGATAGACGTTAAGACAGGCCGCGTGCTGCTGGCGGCGCAATCCGAGGAAGACCGGGAGTGGGCGCAGTTCCCGGAACTCCCGGCCATGGACGCCGACTGGGACGCGGCGGCCTGGCCCGCTCCCCCGACCGACCTGAGGGACGCCATTTCCAATTCCAGCGGCGCCTCGTGCTCCGGCAGGAAGTTGCGGCTGACCCGGCTTAACTCCGAGCTTGTGGACGACAAAGCCCGGTACTGGGCGGCGAAGATGAAGGAGCCGGGCTTCAGCCTGCGCACCCTGACGCGCAACCCGGGAACCGAAATAACCGACCCGGAAGTAAAGGCCAGGTTCTACAAGCTTCTCGGGGAGTACTACCGGTCGGACAACCCCGCGCCGGCGGGAGCGGCCGAGGGCTCCGCGCTCCGGAACCTGCTGGAGGAAGAAACCCAGGTTCACAATGAATGCGGTTATCGCTGATTATAAGCGGGAATTAAGCCCGGAACCGGCGCCGGTCACTTGCGCGCGGCAGCGCGCAGCTGGCCCAGCAGGGAAGGGTCCACCCGGTAACCCAGCACCAGCGCTTTCTCGGCGCTGGCCAGGGCCTCGGCCGCGCGGCCCAGCTTGGTCTGGCACACGGCGATATTGAAGAAAACGTTGCCGTTCTGCGGCTCGCGCTCCGCAAGCAGGCTGAAATCTTCCAGCGCTTCTTTATACTGCCCCAGCCGCGACCTGGCTATGCCCCTGTAAAGGTAAAGCGGGTTCCTGCCCGGCGCTTTGGCGATGGCCGCGGTATAATCCGCGGCGGCCTCTTTGTCCCTGCCGGCCATGTAGAAAGAATAAGCCCGCTTCTCCAGGGCCTCGAGGTCGCCCGGGGAAAGCTTCAGCGCCCTGTCGAAATCCGCCGCGGCCAGGTCGTAGCGCTTCATGAACGTATAAGTTATGGCGCGGTTAATGAAAGTTTTGGGGTCCGAGTCGCAGAACAGGGCGGACATGGAAAGATACTTGGCGGACTTGTCGTAATATTCCAGGGCCCCGGGTTTCTGCCCGGCCTTTTCCAGTTCCTGGCCCTTCAGCCCGAAGGCGTTGCCCATGTTGCGGTAAAGTTTGTGGTTCTTTTCCTTCATGCGCAGCAGGCCGTTGAGCTTTTCGGCCACTTCGAAATCAGCCAGACCCTTGTCCAGTTCGCCGCGGTCCTTGGCGAAGTATTCCCCCCGGCTTTCATAGGCCACCTCGCACAGCCACGGGGGGTAGGGATATTTCCCGATAACGTCGGCCCACAGCGTGCCGGAATCCTTCCACACTTTGGCCCGCTCGAAAGTAAGCCCCGAGAAAAAAACCCCGGCCGCCGCGGCGCAGAACAGCACGGCCTGCTTCGCGCCGGGCCGCTTTTCCATCAAGCCCTCCAGCCACATGGCCAGCATGAAGAGGAGGCCTATATACGGAATGTAGGAGTACCTCTCCGCGTACAGCGCCTGCCCCACAGAAAGGAACTGCAGCACCAGCGCTATCGTGAGAAAGAAAAAAGCCGAGCCGAAGAACAGCAGCTTCACTTTTTCCTTTTTTACCAGCGCGAGCAGCCCCACCACCAGGAGCGCGGCCGCGCCGGCGAAGGCCGGCAGGTAGAAGGTAAGCCAGGGCAGCTTGCCGTGCAGGTGCAGCGGGTAAGGGTGCAGCGCCGATAGCCGCACCGGGATAAAAAGCTTCCAGAGATAGGCCGAGAAGCCGTAAAAGCCGAAACAGAGCCGCTCCCAGGTCATGGACGGGTCGAAATGACCCAGGGCGCTCTTGGCCTGGATCTTCACGGCCAGCAGGCCGAACGCTACGGACAGGACGAAGAACGGCAGCTTTTCGCCGACGGCGCGCCAGGACAGTTTCCTGCCGTGCCAGTAATCCAGCAGCATCAGCACCACCGGCAGCGGCGCGGCCATGGCCTTGGAAAGCAGCGCCAGCACGAACAGCGCGAACGTCAGGGCCAGCAAGGAAAGGCGGTTTTTTTCAAGGTAATACCAGTGGGAAATGAGCGCGCCCAGGAAGAACAGCGCGTAAAGCACGTCCTTGCGCTCCGAGATCCACGCGACGCTTTCCACGTGCATGGGATGCACGCCGAAGAAAAGCGCCGTGAAGACCGCCGCAAAAAGCCTGCCGCCGCCCAGGAGCCAGACCAGCCAGAAGACCAGCGCGGTATTGGCCAGATGCAGCAGCACGTTCACCGCATGGTAGCGCAGAGGGGTCAGCCCAGCGAATTTGTAGTCCAGCGCCAGCGTCAGCATGGTCAGCGGGTGATAGTTGAGCATCACGTCGCTTTCCAGCGCGAAGATCTTTTTGACGCCGGCCGGGGACAGATCCGTCACCAGCTTGTTCTCGGTGACGTAGCCGTTATCGTCCCAGTTGGTGAAGCCGCAGTTGAAGGAAGGCGCGTAGGCCGCCAGCGTGAGCAGCAGCACGGCGCCCAGCAGCAGGCGGGGCCGCTTCCAGGGGCTGGGCGCTGGCGCTTCTTCCCTGTTCTTTTTCTTTTTATTCTGCGCCATGGGAGGATTTTATCGCCGGATTTTTTTATTGTACCATAATAGAAAGACCCGGCAGGCCGAGGCGGGCGCGACTAAGGAGTTTTCAATGAACAGGATCACGGAACACCCGGTGCTGCAGCCGGAAGAGCGCAAAAAGGTCGCGTTCTCTTTCGACGGAAAGAAGTGCGAGGCGCTCGAAGGCGAAGTCATCTCCAGCGCCCTCTACGCCAACGGCATCAAGATCTTCAGCCGCCACAAGAAGGACGACGGCCCGCAGGGCATCTTCTGCGCCAACGGCCAGTGCGCCCAGTGCTCGGTGATAGCCGACGGGCTCACCGTGAAATCCTGCGTCACCCCCGTGCGCGAAGGCATGAAGGTGGCCACCCTGAAAGGCACGGCCAGGCTCCCGCGCGTGGCCTGCGTGCAGGAATTCGGCCGCGTGGAAGAGCTGGACGTGGACGCCCTGATAATAGGCGGCGGCCCCTCCGGCCTGGCCGCGGCGGCGGAGCTGGGCAAGCTCAACGTGAACACGCTGATCATAGACGATAAAACCACGTTCGGCGGCAAGCTGGTGCTGCAGACGCATAAATTCTTCGGCTCGGTGGAAGACTGCTACGCCGGCACGCGCGGCATCGACATAGCCGGCAAGCTGGAGCACCAGCTGAAGGAATATCCCTCGGTTAAAGCCTGGCCCGACGCCACCTGCCTGGCGGTCTTCTCGGACAAGAAGGCGGGCGTGCTGCGCGGCGACAAATATTACCTGATACGCCCCAAAGCCCTGGTAAGCGCCACCGGCGCGCGCGAAAAAAGTCTGGCCTTCCCCGGCAATACCCTGCCCGGCGTTTACGGCGCCGGCGCCTTCCAGACGCTGGTCAACCGCGACCTGGTGCGGCCGGCCGAGCGGCTGTTCATCGTCGGCGGCGGCAACGTGGGGTTGATAGCGGCCTACCACGCCCTGCAGGCCGGCATAAAGGTGGTGGGGCTGATAGAGGCCCTGCCCGAATGCGGCGGCTATAAGGTCCACGCCGATAAGATAAAGCGCCTGGGCGTTCCCGTCTACACCCGCCACACCATAGTGCGCGCCGACGGCAAAGAGGGCCTGGAGACCGTTACCATCGCCGGCGTGGACGAGAAGTTCAAGACCCTGCCCGGCACCGAAAAGACCTTTGAGGCCGACACCCTGCTTATCGCGGTGGGCCTCAGCTCCGTGGACGAATTCCACGCCCAGGCGCTGGAAGCCGGCATGGAATCCTTCGTCTGCGGCGACGCCGAGGAGATCGCCGAAGCCTCGGCCGCCATGTTCAGCGGCAAGATAACGGCCCACAAGGTGCTCAAGAGCCTGGGCGTGATGGCCGCCCCCGTGCCGCAGTTCTGGTTCGAAAGGCTGGAAGTGCTCAAGTCCCGCCCCGGCGTCACCAAGACCCCGGCCGCCAAGGACCACGCCAAGCCCGTCTACCCCGTGCTGCACTGCCGGCAGGAGATCCCCTGCAACCCCTGCGTGACGGTCTGCCCGAAAAAATCCATAAAGCTGTGCGGCGACAGCATCATGAACACGCCGCAGTTCACCGGCGACTGCATAGGCTGCTTCAAATGCCTCATCATCTGCCCCGGCCTGGCCGTGACCATAGTGGATTACCGCAAGGACGCCAAGAACCCGACGGTGGCGCTGCCGTTCGAAATAGGCCGCGGCCTGGTCAGGAAAGGCGACAAGGTGCAGCTTACCGGCTGGGAAGGGGCCGACCTCGGCGAGGCCGAGGTGGTGGACGTGAAGGACTTCAAGGCCGAGAACACGCTGGTGGTCATAGTTAAGACCACGCCGGAGAAAGCCGACCTGGCCGCTTCGCTGAAACTTTTCCCCGCGGAAGCCGGCAGAAAGACGGTGACGGACCTGGCCCGGGCCGACGACGAAACGATAATCTGCCGCTGCGAGCGCGTGAGCCTCGGCGAGATACGCCGGGCCATCCGCTCAGGCATGCGCGACCTCAACCAGCTCAAGGCCGTAACGCGCGCCGGCATGGGCGCCTGCGGCGCCAAGACCTGCGCCACCATCCTGCTCAACATCTTCCGCAGCGAGGGCGTGGACCTCAAAGAGGTGACGGGCTTCACCAGGCGGCCGCTGTTCGTGGAAGCGCCCCTGGGCGTTTTCTCGGGCGTGAAATGCCGCACCGAGGCCGACGAGAAAGCCAGCTGGAGCGGATTCTGATAACCAGGGGACTATCATGAAAAACAAATACGACGTCATCATAATAGGCGCGGGCAGCATAGGCGTGCCGCTGGCCATGTCGCTGGCGGAGAGAAAGCTTAAGACCCTGGTGCTGGAGGCCGCGGCCTCGCCCGGCCAGGGTCAGAACAAATGCGCCATAGGCGGCATCCGCGCCACCCATTCGGACGGCTCCAAGATCAAGGCCTGCCTGCGCAGCATCAGGATCTTCTCGGGCTGGGAGCAGGACCACGGCGACGACATAGGGTGGATAAAGGGCGGGTACCTCTTCCCGGTCTACACCGAGAACGACGAGTCGGTGCTTAAAGAACTGTTGAAGGTACAGCAGGGCTTCGGCCTTAACATCAACTGGATAAGCGCGGACAAGGTGCGCGAGCTGGTGCCCGGTATAGCCGCCAAGGACCTGCGCGGCGGCACCTGGTCCCCCGACGACGGCTCGGCCTCGCCGCTGCTGTCCATTAACGCTTTTTACAGGCGCGCGGTAAAACTGGGCGCGGAGTTCCGCTTCAGGGAGCCCGCGACGGAGATCCTTTCCGAAAAGGGCGCGGTGACCGGAGTGCGCACGGCGCAGGGCTGCTACACCACCGCCTGCGTAGTTAACGCCGCGGGCGCCGAGGCCGCCAAAGTATCCGAACCGACCGGGATAAAGGTGCCGGTAAAGCCGGACTGCCACGAAGCCGGCATCACCGAGCCCGCGGAAAGGTTCTTCGAGCCGATGGTGGTGGACATCCGCCCCGGCGACAAGTCCAAGAACTATTATTTCTACCAGAACTTCGAAGGCCAGATAGTGTTCTGCCTCACTCCGCAGCCGCAGCTCTGGGGCGCGGACAGGCGCTCCACTTCCGAGTTCCTGCCCGAGATCTCCAAGCGCATGATAGCGCTGATGCCGAACGTGGCCAACCTGAAGGTGCGCCGCACCTGGCGCGGGCTTTACCCCATGACCCCCGATGGTTTCCCCGTGGTGGATTTCCCCCCTGCCCTGAAAGGCTACGTGCTGGCCGTAGGGATGTGCGGGCAGGGCTTCATGCTCGGGCCCGGCCTGGGCGAGGCCCTGGCGGCCCACATAGCCGGCAAGCCTGCCGCCGAGGACAAGGAAATACTGGCGGGCTTCAGGCTGGAGCGCAGCTTCGCCGGGCAGGAGAAATTGAAGTGACCGGCCGCCTGAAAACCGCCCTCCTCTTCGTTCCCCTGGCCGTCCTGCTGGCTTCTCCTGCCGGCGCGGGGCTTTTCGGCGCCAGGCAGCTGCCGGCGAAGTGGAATGATTCTAAAATAATAGTGGACGGCGCCGATGGAGACTGGGACGAGGGCGGGAGCATAGAAAAGAACGGCTTGGCCGTAGCCGCGGCCAACGACGACCAGTACCTCTACGTCTGCGTCAGGGCAGCCGACCGCGACGGCGCGGCGCAGCTGGGCGGCGCGTTCAAACAATCCTTCACGCTCTGGCTGGACGCCGGCGGCAAAAAGAAGGGCTACGGCATAAAGCTTGACCACAGGGGCGGCGCTCCCGAGCGGGAGCCGCTTGCCGTATCTACGGCGTCCTATACCGCAACCGTCGTCGACAAGGACGGACCGCTGGGCTCGCTGGAGTCGGAGGGGATAGGGTTCATGCCCGGCCTTGGCAAAAAAAAGCGGCTGCTGTTCGAATTTAGAATACCGCTGGCGAAGGCCGCCGTAAGACCCGGCGGCGCTTTGAGCCTGGGCTTTGAAACCTCTGACATCGACGAGAGCGCCCTGCCGGCAGGAATGTTCTCCGAAGCCTACCCCGGCCGGGGCATGGCGAACCCCGGCAGCATGCTGGGGGTACCGGGCGCCATCGGCAGCGGCCCCGGCGGCACCGGCGCGGGAATGGGCGGGCCCGGAGCCGCGGGCATGGGCGACGGCCCCGGCGGCCGGCTCACGCGCCTGGCGCCGATAAGGCCCGACCCCATCTATTTCCGCCTCAAGGTAAAGCTGGTTTCCAAGCCTTAGGCCCGCATCTCTTATTTTATTTTTTCGCGCCGGCGGGGGACCCCGCCTGCTTCCTGCGCTGCAGCACTGCTTCCAGGGTCTGCTTAACTACGGGGTTGCCGGGGGCCAGGCGCAGCGCGTCGCGCAGATGTTTTTCGGCCTCGACTAATTTTCCCGACGACGCCTCGGCGATCCCCCAGTTAAGGTGGAAAGACGCTTCCTCCGGCTTCAGGCCCAGCGCGGCGCGGAAACATTCCCCGGCCTCGCCGCTGCGCCCGAGCGCGAGCAGGGCCATCCCCATATTGTTATGCGCTTCGGCCAGCGCCGGGTCCGCCTTCAGGGCCGCGCGGAACGCTTCCGCCGCTTCTTCCATTTTCCCCTGGGTGTAGAGCGCCATGCCGAGATTGCTGCGCATCTCGGCCTGTTCCGGCCGCAGCTCTATGGCTTTTTTAAACTGGACGACGGCCTCGGGGCCGTTGCCGGCGGCGAGCAGGGCCAGCCCGTAATCGTTGCGCGCGCGGGCATAGCCCGGGTCCAGCCTTACCAGTTCGCCGTAGTGACGGGCCGCGTCAGTGGTCCTGCCTGCAAGGCTGTAGAGCTTCGCAAGGTGCTCATGCGCCTGCGAATAATCCGGATTCAGCTCCAGCGCTTTGCGGAAATATTTTTCAGCCTCGCCGCGCCGGTCCAGCGCCGCCAGGGCCGCGCCCATATTGCTCTGCGCCTCGTAGAACTCCGGGTGCAGCGCCAGCACCTCCGCCCAATGCTTTACCGCCTCCGGCGGCTTTAGGCCCGCGCCATAGTTGACCAGCGCCAATCTCGACCCCGGATTTTTCTTCAGCGTATCCTGCCAGAGCGCGTCCTGCGAACGGTAAACGGCGCTCTGGGCGCGCGCGGCCAGCCCCAGCGGCGCCAGCAGGAGCGCCGCGCAGAGCGGCAGCGGCAGGCGCGCGGCGCTGGCCGCGCGCTCAAGCGCGGCTATCGCGAGGGCGATAAGGCCTATGCTGGGCAGATACTGGTAATGGTCCGCCACGAAAGAGTAGCGGAAGGTGTAGATGCTGATGAAACCGAGGAAGAGCGCGATGTTCAGGACATAGAACCAGAGCCCGGCGAAGAAGCCGCGGCCCAGGCGCTCCCTGAACCGCCACAGCAGCCCGCCGGCCAGGACGGCGCCCGCCGCCCACAGCCAGCCGGACAACGCCGCCGGCTCCAGCGCCCAGCGTTCATAGCTGAAGGCCAGGCCCGCCGGCCAGAGCAGCTTTATAGGATAGAACCACAGCGCCCGCGCGGCCAAGAGCGCCCGCTGCGCGGGGCCCAGGCTTATCTCCAGGTTGCGCGCGTCCAGCTCCAGCCACATCGTAAACAGCCCGGCCAGCAGGGCCAGCACGAAGAAGGGGGCCAGCTGTTTTATTTCTTCGCGCCCGGTCTTCAGCCCTTTCAGCCAGCGCAGCAGGAGGAAAGCCAGCGGCAGCGTAACGGTAACGGGCTTACTGAGCAGCGCCAGCAGCGCCAGCGCGAGCGAACCCAGGTAAAATTTCTTTTCGCCCGCTTCCGTAAAAAGCAGGTAGGCTCCCGCCGACATAAGAAAAAAAAGAGCGGACAAGACATTCTTAAGCTCGGTGATCCAGGCCACCGATTCCACGTGCACCGGGTGCAGGGCGAAGACCGCGCCGGCCAGCCACGCCCATTTCAGGCCCAGGCGTTTGAGGATCAGCCACACCAGGCAGGCGTTAACTATATGCAGGAAGACATTGAGCAGGTGGAACCCGGCCGGCTGGTTTCCCCAAAGGCGCCGCCCCAGCCAGAAAAAAGAATAGGTGACCGGGAATTCCTTGTAATAGAACCTGTCCGTGAAATCGCCGAAGGTCAGGATGGTGAGAATGCTCCCGGGCCGCTCCAGCACGGGGTTGGCCGCGTAAAGCTCGTCGTCCCAGACATAGCCGCCCCGCACCGCCGGCCAGTAAACCGCCAGCGTCAGCAAGGCAATGGCCAGCGCGCCCAGCGCCGTTCGCAGGATCTTCTTGTCCGCGCCCGCGGACGGTGTTAGAGCAACAGGAGCCGTAGAGGACATAAAAGCTGTTTTCGCCGGCCTTCCGGTCTCCGCTATGATAGCAATTTGCTCCAAAGCGCGGAAAAGGGGACAGGCTGGTTTTATTGTAGAATACCGGGGTAAGTTGCCGGGTTTTATGGAGGCTTTTATGGAAAAAAAGGCTAAGGTATTCAGCTTCGATCAGCAGTCCCTGCTCACACCGGCCGACGCGGTAATGGCCGTGGCCGTGCTGGCGGCGGGCGCGGACGGAAAACCCGACGAGCGCGAACTCTCCGGCCTGGAAAGGGCGCTGTTCGCCAGTCCCGTTTTCGCCAAAGTGAAGAACCCTGTGAAATACAGGTGCGCCATCGCCGCCGCCATAGCCTGCAAGGGCCGTGAAGCCACCCTCATCGAGGCGACCGGCCTGCTTTCCCCCGGCCTGCGGGAGACCGCCTACGCCTGGGCGACTTACGTGATAGCCGCCGACAGGAAGACCGTCAGCCCCGAACACAAGTTCCTGTCGCTGCTGCGCCGCCGCTTCGGCATCCACGGGGAGCTGGCCGGCAAGATCAACGCCGTGGTGTCCATGCTGCACCGCGCCAAGTAGGGAATACCCCAAGACCAGCCGCGCCCCTTGCGCAGCTCCGCCGCAGGCTCAAATGAAGATCCTACTGGTAAATCCTCCTGACGACCTCGCGATCCTCGGCGGCGGATCGGTTTTTGTGCCCAAACTCGAGCCGCTCGGCCTTCTTTACATAGCCGCCGTGGCAAAGCGGGCCGGGCATGAAGTTGAAGTGCTCGACGCTTTCGCCGAAGGCCTGTCGCAGGAAGAAGCCTTCAGGCGGATCCTGGCGGCCCGTCCGGACGCGGCCGGTTTCTCCTCGTTCACTTCGAACGGCGCTTTCCTCTACACTTACGGGCGGCTCCTGAAAAAAGAGCTGCCGGCTACCCTTGTCGTGTTCGGCAACGTCCACGCCTGCGTGTTCGCGGAGCAGTACCTCAGGAACGGCTGCTGCGACGCCGTGATCCATGGCGAAGGGGAATACACTTTCACCGAACTGTTAAAAGTCCGCGGGACCGGGTCGGATTGGGGCGCCGTACCTTCCATCTCCTACGCCAAAGACGGCGCGGTGGTTACCACTTCCGCTCCCAGCTACGTTGAGGACCTTGCCCTTCTTCCGCCGCCGGCGCGCGAGCTCGTCAAACGGGAGCTTTACGACCTCGGGCCGCTCAGCACCTTCCGCCTGACGAGCGCCCCGAAAGGAAAGGCGAGCAGGCACATGTTCACGTCCAGGGGCTGCCCCAACAGGTGCGATTTCTGCGTGGTCCACCATGGCGGCAGACAGCGGGCCCATTCCCTCGGCCAGATAACGGCCGAGATGGAGCTGCTCATCAACGACTATAACGCCGGCTACATTTTCTTCATGGACTCGCATTTCATCAGCGACAGGCGGCGCGTCCTGGACCTCTGCGGGGAAATACGCCGCCGCGGCCTGAAAGTGAGCTGGGGCTGCACCGCGCACGCCAACTGCGTGGACGAGGAACTTGTAAAAGCCATGGAAGCGGCGGGCTGCGCCGATATGAACTTCGGCATCGAATCGGGAGTGCAGCGGCTGCTGGACGGGGTGCACAAAGGAATAAAGCTGGAGACCGTGGAAGCCGCCGTAAGGACCGTAAAACGCCATACCCGCATCAACGTGACGGGGTTGTTCATACTGGGCCTGCCGGGCGAGACGCCCGCGGATTCGCTCGAGACCATCGCTTTCGCCAGGCGCCTGCCCCTCGACATGGCGCAGTTCGGCATCCTTACGCCTTACCCCGGCTCGCCCTTGTTCGACGAGCTCAGCAAGAAAGGCGAGCTCGACACCGGCCGCAGGCCCGACGGCACGCTGGACGTTTCCGTCTGGCCCCGGTACTCGGCGTACCTTTCCTTCTCGGACGGCGGCACCGTCTGGGCCGCTCCCGGCCATACCAGCGCGTCGCTCAAAGAAATGCAGAAGAAGGCCTTCAGAAGCTTTTATTTCCGGCCGAAGCCCTTCCTGACGCAGTTGAAGAGAATGCGCTGGACGGACCTCCCGCTGTATCTCAGGGCTTTCAGGGATTCTTTCTTATAGCCGCCGTCAATGGCTTCCCCGGTTTTTGACCGCGCGCCGCGTATAATGGATAATATCTTCGGGCACGGCGCCGCACAAAGAAGCCGGCCCGGCTTTGGGAGGAACATAATGAAGAAAGTCCTGCTTGTCCTTATACTGGCTGCGCTGCTGCCGGCCGGGGGTTATTGCGCGGCCGCCCTGCCGCTGCCCGCCGGCGTCTCTAAGGGCGCCTCGGTGGAGGGCATAGACGAATACACGCTGGCCAACGGGCTGAAGGTGCTGCTCTTCCCCGACGCCACCAAGCCCACCATCACGGTGAACGTCACCTACCTGGTGGGCTCCCGCCACGAGAACTACGGCGAGACCGGCATGGCCCACCTGCTGGAGCACCTCGTCTTTAAAGGCACCCCTAAACACAAGAACATTCCCCAGGAGCTTACCGCGCACGGCGCCAGCCCCAACGGCAGCACCAATGCCGACCGCACCAATTACTTCGAGACCTTCGGCGCTACCGACGAGAACCTCGACTGGGCGCTGGACCTGGAAGCCGACCGCATGGTGAACAGCTTTATCTCCGGGAAGGACCTGGAAACGGAGATGACCGTGGTGCGCAACGAGTTCGAAGCCGGCGAGAACAACCCGCAGGGCATCCTGTCCGAGCGCCTGTACGCCACGGCCTTCCTCTGGCACAACTACGGCAAGACCACCATCGGCGCCCGCTCCGATATCGAGAACGTGCCCATAGAGCGCCTGCAGTCTTTCTACCGCAACTGGTACCAGCCCGACAACGCCGTGCTGGTAGTAGCCGGGGCCTTCGACCCGGCCAAGGTCCTGCCGCTGGTCAATAAAAAATTCGGCTCCATCCCGCGGCCCAAGCGCGTGATACAGAAGACCTATACCCAGGACCCGACGCAGGACGGCGAACGTCTGGTGACCCTGCGCCGGGCCGGAGATACCCAGGAAGTGATGGCCGCCTACCACGTGCCCGCCTCCTCGCACCAGGACAGCGCCGCCCTGAACATCCTGGCCTACATACTCGGAGACACTCCTTCCGGGCGCCTTTACAAGGCCCTCGTAGAGACCAAGAAGGCGGCCTCCGCCTACGGCTACAACGATTCCATGCGCGAGTCCGGCATGCTGGTTTTCGCCGCCACGGTGCGCAAGGAAAACTCGCTGGAAGAAGCCCGCGACATCCTGGTAAAGACCGTGGAGGACGCCGCCTCGGTGGAGATCTCCACCGGCGACGTGGAAAGGGCGCGCGCTACCATGCTCAAGGGCGTGGAGCTCGCGCTGAAATCCCCTGACCGCCTGGGCATCCGGCTTTCCGAATCCATGGCGGACGGGGACTGGCGCCTTTTCTTCCTGCAGCGCGACCGCCTGAAGGCCGTCACCGCCGCGGACGTAAAGCGCGTAGCCGCGCAGTACCTGAAGTCCAGCAACCGCACGCTGGGGCTGTTCTATCCCACTGAAAAAGCCGACCGCGCCGAAGTCCCGCCGCCGCCGGACATCAACGCGCTGGTCAAGGATTACAAAGGCGGAGAAGCCCTGGCCGCCGGCGAGGTTTTCGACCCGTCCACGGAGAACATAGACAAGCGCACCATCCATACCGCGCTCAAGGGCGGGCTGAAGCTGGCGCTGCTGCCCAAGAAGACCCGCGGCGCTTCCGTGCAGGTGATGATCTCGCTCAACATGGGCGACGAGGACTCGCTTAAAGGCCTCGGCGCCGTGCCGGACCTGGCGGGCTCCATGCTGATGCGCGGCACGCTCAAGCATACGCGCCAGCAGATCAAGGACGAATTCGACAGGCTCAAGACCCGGGCCTCGATAGGCGGCGGTTACGTTTCGCTCGAGACCGACAGGACGAACCTGGCTTCGGCCCTGCGGCTGGCGGTCGAGGTGCTGCGCGAGCCTGCGTTCCCCGAGGCGGAGTTCGCCACGCTCAAGCAGGAGGAACTGGCCGCCATCGAGGAGCAGAAGAGCCAGCCGGACTACCTGGCCGAGAACGCCTATAACCGCTACCTGTTCCCTTACACGCCCGAGGATATACGCTATGTCCCTACGGCCGATGAACAGATAGAGCGCGTCAAGGCCGCCGGCCTGGACGCCGTTAAGGCTTACCACAGGGACTTCTTCGGCGCTTCTTTCGGGCAGATGGCCGTGGTCGGCGATTTCGATCCCGCCGACGTAAAGGCCCTGGCGGAGGAAACGCTGGGCAACTGGGCCAACGTGAAGCCGTACAAGCGGATAGAGCGCAAATACGCCGAGCTCAAACCCGAAAAGATCACGCTGGAAACGCCCGACAAGGCCAACGCCAACGTGATGCTGGGCCTGATCTTCCCCATGCGCGACGACCACCCGGATCATGCCGCGCTGAAGCTGGCCGATTTCATGACCGGCGGCGGGTTCCTCAATTCCCGCCTGGCCGTCAGGATCCGCCAGAAGGACGGCCTGAGCTACGGCGTGGGCTGCTACATCTGGGCGAGCTCGCTCGACGAGCTCTCCGGCCTGGGCGCCTACGCCATCTTCAACCCGCTGAACGCGGAGAAGCTGGAGCAGGCCTTCCGCGAGGAACTGGCCCGCGTAGCCAAGGACGGTTTCACAGAGAACGAACTGAAGGAAGCCCGCACCGGCTGGCTGCAGTCGCGCAAGATGTCCCGCGCGCAGGACCGCACGCTGGCGGGCAAGCTCAGCAGCAACGAGTACCTGGGCCGCACCATGGCCTGGGAGGGCGAGCTGGAAAAGCGCGCCGCGGCGCTTACCCCGGAGGAGATCCGGACCGCGTTCAACCGGCACATTGATCCGGCGAAGCTCATCTACGTGCAGGCCGGGGATTTCTCCGGCGCCAAGGCGAAAGCCGCCGCGCTGCCTGCCGCGCCCGCGGCCCCGGCCGCGACTACGGAAAAGAAAGCCGACGCCAAGTAACCGGGTCCCGGGCCCCGATAAAAGCCACGCGCAAGGGCGCGTGGTTTTTATTTTCCCCCGTACGGCGGCCCTCTGCTCTCCGTTCCGCGCCTTAGGCGCTTTACCTTTCGATTTATTATTATTACTATCTAATGATGCAGAAACTTTATTATCCCGAAGATAAACTTCCGCTTTCCCGCCTTATCCCCATGGGCATGCAGCATGTAGTGGCCATGTTCGGGGCCACGGTGCTGGCGCCCATACTGATGGGCTTCAATCCCCAGACGGCAATTTTCTTCTCGGGCATAGGCACGCTGGTCTTTATTTTCATCACGCGCGCCAAAGTCCCCAGCTACCTGGGCTCCAGCTTCGCCTTCATCGGCCCGGTGCTGGCGGTTACCGGCGGCGTCGCCGCCAACATCCCCTTCGCCCTCTGCGGCATAGCCGGCGCGGCCGCGCTTTACGCGCTGGCCGCCTTCGTCACCATGAAATACGGCTCCAAGTGGATAGACAAGCTCATGCCGCCTATAGTGACCGGCGCCGTGGTGGCCATTATCGGCCTTAACCTGTCTTCGTCGGCCGTCTCCAATTTCCTTAACGCCGATTTCCGCCTGGCCGGCGGGAGCGACGGGGTAAAACTGCTGGTGGCTTCCGTCACCTTCATCGTGGCCGCCGCAGTCTCCATCTACCTGCGCGGCTTCATCAGGCTGCTGCCGATCCTTACCGGCGTGGTTACCGGTTACGCGCTGTCGATGGTCCTCGGCATAATAGACCTGGCGCAGCTGGAAGCCATACGCAACGCGCCCTGGGTGGGCCTGCCGCCTTTCATCGCGCCCGTCTTCAGCCTCAACGCGCTGCTGGTGATAGCGCCGGTCTTCGTGGTGCTGGTGGCGGAGAACAAAGGCCACCTGGAAGCCATAGGCGGCTACATGAAGCGCGACATGAACCAGCATTTGGGCCGCGCCTACCTGGGCGACGCCGCGGCCAGCTTCATCTCGGCCATGGGCGGCGGCACGCCGCAGACCACCTACGCCGAGAACATGGGCGTGATGGCCATCACCCGCG
>MGUK01000045.1 GCA_001799995.1 Elusimicrobia bacterium GWF2_62_30 | reverse complement strand
GGAACCGGCGGGCAGGGCCGCCAGCGCCGCCGCGCGCCGCAGTTCGGGAGCGGCTCCCATCACGCCCTCCAGCATTTCGCCGAAGGTGCCGTCGCCGCCCACGGCTACCAGCCGCCGCGCGCCGTCTTCGAGGGCTTTGCGCGCCAGCTGCGCGGCATGGCCGCGCCGCTCGGTGCGCAGGCACACGGCCCCGGGCAGGGCCCGCAGCGCCGCGTCCCGGCACGCTTCCCACACGCCGGCCGCGCGGCCGTGGCCCGCGGCGGGATTAAGGATGAAGACCGCTGGTATCATAAAAAGAAGAGGCGGCGCTTCAGAGCTATTGCTCCTGGCGCCGCCGTCTTGCCAAGTACTGCGAATACTATTTCTTCTTACCTTTCTTCGCAACTTTCTTCTTGGCAACTTTCTTTACAGCTTTCTTTTTAGCAGGCATTTTTTCTCCTTGCTCACTCAGTGAGCATTGCAAGATTGTATATCATGTTTTGCCAATATGCAAGGGGCAATTTAAATTTTTAATTTTTTTTACGCGCATAAGGTTCTCCGCAGGTTTTATATAATCTGGAAATGGCGGAATTCATAGAAGCGGCCGCGCTCGCGCAACTCCGGGATCCGGGCCTCGCCCCGACGTTCCCGAAGGGACTGCCGGTGCTTTTGATAAAAAAGAACGGCGCGCTCTTCGCGCTGGAGAACCGCTGCCCGCACCTGGGCTGCCCGCTCACGCTCGGCTCCCTGGACGGCGACGTTCTTACCTGCCCCTGCCACGACTGGCGTTTCGACATCCGCAGCGGCAGGTTCCTGGACGCGCCCGAACTGGGCCTGAAGATCTACAGGACGAGGATAGCCGAAGGTAAGATATTTGTAGAGGTATAAAATGAAAAAAGTAAAAGTATACGCGCTCAGCACCTGCCTGTGGTGCAAGAAGACCAAAAGATATTTCGAGGAAAAGAAGATCCCTTTCGAGGCCGTGGACTACGACAAGCAGGACGATGACTGCCAGCAGAAGATAATGGAGGAGATCAAGGCCAACGGCGGCACGGGTTCTTTCCCCTTCGTGAAGATAGGCAACTCCTGCACGCAGGGCTACAACCCCGGCGAGTTCGAGAAACTGCTGGAAAAGAAATGAACGTCGAGCAGCGCAAACAAGCCCTCAGGTTCCTCTTCGGGCCTATAGTCGACAAGCTGGGCTACAAGTTCACGCCCGTAGAGGAGGACGCGGAGTTCCTGCTGGAGCAGGAGGTGCTGCTGGAGGCCGAGACCGGCATGCCGTACTGCCCGTGCCAGGCGCGCGGCAAGGACCGCGCGGAAAACATGAAGATAGTCTGCCCGTGCATTCCCTTCCACCGGCGCCACTACGACGCGATGAAGCGCTGCTGGTGCGGCCTTTTCGTGCACAAGGACGTGACGGACCCCGACAAGCTGGTGCAATTCCCCGAGAGCGCTATAAAGGAAGGCTGAAGATGTTCATTAAGGCCGCGCCCGAGAACGAGATAGCCCCGGGAGGCATGAAGGCCGTGACGCTGGCCGGGCACGACGTGGTGCTCTGCAATTACGGCGGGGCCTTCTACGCCGTGGAGCGCGCTTGCGGCCACGCCAGGGCGCGCCTGGAGCGCGGCGCGCTGACCGGCTGGATACTTACCTGCCCGCTGCATTACGCCAGGTTCGACATCCGCACCGGGGAGGCCCTGTGCGGCCCCGCCCCGGCGAAGGGCCAGAGCGCCCACCCCGACCCCAAAGCCCCCGCCCTGGCTACGCGCGGCCTCCGGACCTGGCCGGTCAAAACCGAAGCCGGCGGCGTTTTTGTGGATATGGTTTAAGACCGGCCGGCGGCTCAGGGCATGAAGGCGAATTTCAGGATGACGCTGTTCCGGCTCCATTCGCGCGCATTCTCGCAGGCCAGGGCGCAGGCGTTGCGCAGCTCGGAATACAGCCTGGGGTCCGCCGCCAGGATCTCGCGGGAGTTCCTGATAAACACGAGTATCTTATCCTTATTGCGGACATTGGCCAGATCGCCGAGGTAATCCACCAGGGCGTCCCAGTTCTCGCCGAAGTCCCCGGGGAAGGCCAGCGCCTGCGCGGCATGCTTCATCAGCGCGGGCTTGCTCTTCATCCGCGCGCCGTCCAGCTCCAGCACAACGAACCCGTACGCCCTGGAGTTGGCCGCCAGGTCCGGCCCCTCTTTCGGGGAGAGGTCGGCCAGGTCCGGAGGAAAAGGGGATTTCAGGAAATCTTTGTTCATAAATAAAAATCACGGCGCGGGCCGTGATCTTTATGGTACTAAATACGCCGGCTTATTTCACGATGGTAAGCGGCACGAAGGTCTTATAATGGTCCATCGTGTAATAGATGAATTTGCCGCCGCCGATTATGATGCGCTCGGGACCGCGCTTGCTCTGCATGGTGCCGGTCATATAGGTCTTGCCGCCGATAACCACGGGCACCGCGCCGTCGCCGGTCTGGCGGCCGGGCACGATCAGCGTGTATTCTTTGTAATAGCCTTTAGGGGCCTGGGGCATGCCGCCTTCCAGGTTGTTGTTGGTCACGCCGTCCTGGGAATACGGCAGGGCGCTGCAGACCGAGATCTTGCCGAGCAGCTGGGTGATGGCGGTGATGCGGACCTGGTCCTCGATGACAGGGGAGAAGCCTTTGCCGGGGGCGATATCGGCGCTGGGGGTGCAGGGATTGCCTTTGCTCTTTTCCAGCAGCGCGGGCTCTTCGTTCACGACTTCCTGCATAACCGGCACGGGCAGTTCGGCGCTTACCTGCGCGCCGGAAACGGCGGCGTACGCTTCAAGGGACTGTTTGGCGCCGGAAGAGGCGACTTCGGCGGAAACAAAAGCCACGCCGCTGAACACTATGGCGGACGAGAGGAGCAGAGCGGACCGCAGTTTTTTTATCAGGGACATTATTGATTTCCTTTGTTGTATATTAAGCGATAGTACGGCCAATTATAAATATATTATTGTCCCTGAAAAAATTTTCGTCAAAGGCCAAAAGGCCCAGGCGGCAGGGGACCAAAGTACCCACCCGCGGGAAAGACCCCGAAGCCGTCCCGGCAAATAAAAATCCCCCCGCCGGTTTCCCTGCGGGGGGATTCGTCAAGCAAAAAGAAATGTTATTTCTTTTTCTTGCCGGAATTCTTCATGATAGCGCGGGACACGTTGCCCTTCTTGTCGATGAAGTAGAGGTAGCCTTTTTCTTTCTTCAGGCCGACCTTCACGGCGACCTTGGCTTTGCCGCCCTTCTTTTTGCCGCGAGCCATCAGCGCGCAGGAGATGTCGCCTTTCTTGTCGATGAAATAAAGGTAACCCTTCTCACGCTTCAGACCGACTTTCTGTATCATTTCTGCCATGTTTTTACTCCTCCAGTTATCACTTCCCCCCTGCTCTCGCCGGGGCAGAATTTCGTCCCCGTCGGGGACGTTAGGAAAATATTACATTATGCCGACGGAGAAAGCAAGACATTTGTCTGTGCCGCATCAAGAGCTATGCTCATCAAGCGGCCAACAGTTAATTTTATTTATTTTTGCTGAGCGGCCGAAGGGGGAACGGGCTGCGCCGCCGCCAGCTCGTGCAGGTTCTCACTGAAGAACTCCGAGACCTTGCCGCGGTATACCTCGCCGCCCACCTCGGCGCACTTCGCGTGCGAGGCTCCGGCTATCACCCACATCCGCTTCTTTTCCGACGGGCACATCCCGAAGAGCGCCTCCGCTTCGCGCAACGGCACCAGGTCGTCGTTATCGCCGTTGATGAACATGGCGGGCATCTTAACCTTGCCGATGTTATAGAGCGGGCTGTAGGGCTCCGGGTCGGCCTTCAGCCTGCGGCGCACGAAGAAGAGCGTAAGCGCCACCAGCGGGAAATACGGCGTCTTCAGCCTGTGCCAGCTCCAGTTGGCCACGACTTTTTTATAGGACAGGAAGGTGTTCTCGGCCATCAGGCAGACCAGCTCCGGGTATTTGCCGGCGGCGAAGATGGCCACGGAGCCGCCCATGGAGGTCCCGAAAACGCCGACCTGCTCGGCGGCATGCGGGCGGTTCAGTTTGAGAAAGTCGTAGGCCGCGTCGAAATCGCGCATCTCCAGGTAGCCGACGCTGGAAATAGCGCCGGCGCTTTCGCCGGAGGCGCGGAAATCGAAATATAACAGGTTGAAACCCTGCTCGGCCAGGAAGTGCGTATCGCGCAGCATCTCGCCGCGGTTGGAGCCCCAGCCGTGGCAGAAGATCACCGTGCGGCCCGCTTCGCCGCCGGGGGCCGGGATGAACCAGCCGCGCAGGCGTATCCCGTCCGCCGTGGTGAACTCGACGGTCTCGAAGGCCAGCCCGTACTGCTCCGGCGAGAAGGCCACCGGGTTTTTGCGCCCCGGCTGTATAATGTCGGCGGTCTTGGCATAGGACGAGTAAACCGCCAGCGCGGAAACGGCGCAGACCGCGAAGATGATCCAGTTGAGAAGTTCGGCTTTGTTCATAGGTTTTCCTAAGGCCTGGGGAGCAGCCCCCTGAGGTCCAGCAGGTCGAAATAGTCGTAAAAGCCGGGCTTCTGCCCGGCCGTCCACGCGGCGGCCCTGAGGGCCCCGGCGGCGAAAACCTCGCGAGAATGGGCCCTGTGCGTCAGTTCCACCCTTTCGTGCGGGCCGGCGTAAAGGACCGTATGTTCCCCGATTATATCCCCCGCCCTCGCGCTGGTCACCGCCGGCCTCTGCCCGGCGCGGGCCGCGGCGATGAAGTCGGCGTAGCGCAGCGCCGTGCCCGACGGGGCGTCCTTCTTGGCTTTGTGGTGCACCTCGCTGACATGGACGTCGAACCCCTCCAGCCGCCGCGCGGCCAGGGCCGCCAGCGCGAAGGTAAGATTGACGGCGGGGCTCATGTTCGGGGAAAAGAAAACGGGGATGCGGCGCGCGGCCCTCTTGAGCGCGGCCAGGCCGGGCCTGGAAAAACCGGTGGTGCCGGTAACGAACGGTTTGCGGGCTTTAACGCAGGCCGCGGCGAAGGAGCAGGCGGGACCCGGGGCGGAAAAATCCACCACCACATCGGCGCCGGCCAGCAGCACCGCTAATTCCCCGGCGGCCGACACGCCTTCCGCGGGCCTGGCGTCCACCCCGCCGGCATAGGCGAAAGCGCCGCCGGCTTCGATCCCGCGGCGCACGGCCAGGCCCATCCGGCCCGCGGCGCCGCACACCAAAACGCGCAAAATGCGGTTCTTCATCATTCCGATTATAGATATTTACCGTGGCGCCCGTAAACCGCCGCCCCCGCCGCCTATTCGCTTGCTCCCGTTTTTTTTGCTATTCTAATTCCGGATGATATACGCGCTTTCAGCGGTCATACTGATACTGCTTTTCGCTCTCGGCGCCCTGCTGCGCAGGATCTACGCCATGCGCCTGGACATGCCCTGCCAGGAAACCGACGCCCGCGACGTCTCCCTGAAAACCACCTGGAGCAAGTTCGACGAACTGCTCACCAGCCTGCTGGCCATCCATGAAATAGGCATAGTGGACGCCGGCGCCATAAAAAAAGAGGATTTCTACCATACCGTGGTGGACTGCGCCTGCGACCTGATAAGCTCGCCGCGCGGCTCGCTGATGATCTACGACGCCAAGTCCGACGACCTGCGCATCGTCGCCTCCCGCAATATTTCCCGGGAAGTGGCGGAGAGCACCCACATAAAGCCCGGCCTCGGCATAGCCGGCCGCGCCTTCCAGACCGGCGAGACCATCTTCGTCACGGACCCGCAGCAGAACACGCAGTATAAGGATTATATAGGCAAAGAAGAGCAGAAGGACCCCTTCATCGCCATCCCGCTCAAAGTAAAGGACAAACCCTTCGGCGTGCTCAACCTCCACCTCTCCCGCGAGAAGGAATCCTTCACCGACTACGACCTGAAGTTCCTCACGCTGCTGGCCGGCGAGACCGCCATCACCCTGGAGAACATCAAGCTCTACGAAAGCCTCGAGAATTTCTATCTTGAAATGGTGCAGACGCTGGCGCGCGTGATCGACGCCAAGGACGCCTACACCGGCGACCACGCCGGCCGCGCCCGCGCCAAGGCCCGCCGCCTGGCGCAGGAGCTGCACATCCCGGCGCAGATGCAGCGCTACGTGGAATACGCCGCGCTGCTGCACGACATCGGCAAGATCGGCGTGGACGGGGCCATCCTTTCCAAGCCCGGCAAGCTCACCCAGCAGGAATACGACGAGATCAAGAAACACCCCTCCATCGGCTACCAGATCCTGGCCCCCATCCATTTCCTCGGCCCGGTGGCGCAGATGGTGCTGTACCACCAGGAATGGTTCAACGGCATGGGCTACCCGGAGGGCCTCAAAGGCGAGGAGATCCCGCTGGGCGCGCGCATAGTGGCCACCATAGACGCCTGGGACGCCATGCGCAGCGACCGCCCGTACCGCAAGGCGCTCAGCCGCGAAATAGCCGAGAGCGAGCTGACCAAAGGCGCCGGCAAACAGTTCGACCCGCAGGTGGTGGAAGCCTTCCTGCGCCTGGAGAACACCGACTGGCCGCAGGCGGAGTAAGCGGCCGTGCTTTTCATCGTCCCCACCCCCATAGGCAACCTCAAAGACATCACGCTGCGCGCGCTCGACGTGCTGCGCGACGTCGACGCGGTCTTCTGCGAGGACACCCGCCGCACGCTCACGCTGCTCACCCATTTCGGCCTGAAGAAAAAACTTTTCCGCTACAACGAACACGACGAGCGCTCCCTGGCCGGGGCCATGGCCTGGCTGCGGTCCGGCAAGACGGCCGCGCTGGTCACGGACGGCGGCTCCCCCTGCATCTCCGACCCCGGCCGCAGGCTGGTGGCGCTGGCCCGGTCCACCGGGGCGAAAGTGACGGTCCTGCCCGGACCTTCCGCCGTGATAGCCGCGGCCGCCGGCTCCGGCCTGCCCGCCGACTCCTTCATTTTTCTCGGCTTCCTGCCGCGTTCCCGGACGAAGATCCTCAAGGCGCTGACCGCCGCGTTCTCGCTGCACAAGACGGTGATACTCTTCGAGTCCCCCCACCGCCTCAAGAAATTCCTGGCGCTCATGCGCGAAACCTTCGGGCCCGGCCTCACCGCCATGGTGGCCCGCGAGATAAGCAAGGTCTACGAAGAATGGACCGGCGGCAAGATAGACGACGCGATAGCCGCGGCGGAAGCCGCCGGCGAAGTGCGCGGAGAAGTGGTGGTGCTGCTGCGCCCGCCCGATTGCCTTGAGGCGGACGAAGAAGAGGCCGCGCAAGATGACCCCGGAGCCGGCCCCTCGCCCGCATGAAAATACTTTTCGTCTGCACCGGCAACACCTGCCGCAGCGTGCTCGCCCACCGCTACGGCGCCGTGCTCGCCGCCGGGGAAAAGCTCAAGCATCAGTTCTCATCCGCCGGCCTCGCCGCCGAAGCGACCATCCCCCAGCCCAGGATAGTAGCCGACCTGCTGGCCAAGGAAGGAGTAAAAGACTTCAAACCTGTGCCCGTCATGCTGACCGGCAAGATGATAAAACACAACGACGTGGTCCTGGCCATGACCGCCGCCCACAAAGCCGCCATCATCGCCCGCTACCCCCGCGCCG